>NZ_ASPU01000021.1:0-403803 GCF_000517905.1 Paenibacillus sp. FSL H7-689 | reverse complement strand
GCGGCGGCTCGCCAGCAGGCAGCGATGCCCGCCGCGGCCCACGCCGCCGAGGCGCTGCTGCTGCGCGGGGCCACGGCCCGCAGCAGCGGCCTGGCGTGCAACCCGCGCCGCGGCGCAACGCCCGGCCCGGCCGCGCCTGCGCCGGGCGGCGTGCTCGCGGCTGCGCAAGCGCTCGCCGGCGTAGGCGCCTGGGCCGCATGGCTGCGCCTGCTGCAAGCCCTGCCGCCTCGCGGCGCGCTGGCGTTGCTCGCAGCGCTTCCGCCTGCGGCACGCTGCGGGTTGCTGCGCGCACCCGCTAGCGTCCGCGAAGGGCTGCTTGCGCTATGCGGCACGCCTGACGGCACGCAGCAGCCCCACGCGGACGAAGTGCCCGCCTCGGAGCGCACCGCTCACGCAGTCCTCGCGGGCACGCTCGCGCTGCTCGCCGGGCGGCAGAGCCTGGCGCGTGAATGGGCGAAATCGGCCCAACTCACTGCGCGGCAACCTGCCGCCACAGGTCGCCCGGCGACGACAATCACGCCGGGCCTGCAAACCCTGCTGCGCCTGACAGCACCCGGCGCAGCCTCTGCTGGCGAACACTCCAACCAGTGCAATATGCTACTGGTACACCTATAATTTCCTTTAATCTTTAATCTTTAATCTTTAATCTTTAATCTTTAATCTTTAATCATTAATCTTTAATCTTTAATGATTAATGATTAATGATTGCTAGTCTCTAGCCCCCAACCCCCAATCCCTTTAATCCCGAACTGTTTCTCAATTGATCTCCAATTGAAATTGCAAAAGCAACGGAGCTACAGGTAATCGGAGCATTGCCCGAACCGTGTATTGTTCCGTTGCTAATGGGTCGAGCCCTTAAGCCCTCAATTTTCCACTCTGCACTTAACTCAACGTAACCCAATTCGTCTCAACCTTTGCATATCACCGCTCGAAAACAGCGGATCGGCGTGCCGTACATGTCAGACCAGATGGCATCGTCCGGCTCTTTCACATTCAGTTTATCTTCAATGGTTAATCCGGTGACAGCCATGATTGTCTCCAGCAGATCCGGCCGCATCTCGGGTACATCGAAGGTGGCGATCAACTGTCCGTTTGGTTTCAGCACCCGAGCGAATTCACGAAAAGCTCGCAGCATCGTGCCTGTATCCAGATGCTCCAGTACAGAGATACAGAACACCCGATCAAACTTACCCGACTCGTACGGAAGCTGGGCCAGATTAGCCTTTGCACGGTGCAATCGGTCGAGAGTTGATTCCGGCAGATCCTGAGCGGCCTGCTCGCCAAAATCAGAAACAATATCCAGTCTTATCGCCTCTTCAGACAAAATACGTTCATCCCAGTCACAAGCGTGAACCTCGCGGCAGTGTTCGGCAAGCCAGAATTTGAACGGATGGGAGATGCCGCAGGCTGCATCAAGGACGACATCATCTGGACGTGCAAACCGCCGGGCCCATTCATATTCGTAGGGACGGCTCCACCATGCCGGATGCAGCGGGAAGACCAATGTGTCCGTTTTAGGGTCACTTTGCCGAATGTATCTTGATTCCATGAATTCCGTTGCCTTGGGCGTATCCATCATCCCCGAATTCCCTCCTTTAATCCTGTCTCTGCCAAAAAAGATTCCAACACCGTGCTCCACCGGCTCCGCCACCTGGCAAGATCATAGGACAGTGCAGTCTCGCGCGCATAGATTCCCAGTCGTTCTCGCTCGGCCCGATCCTGTACAAGACGTACCAGTGCAGCGGTTAGTTCCTGCTCACCAGGAGGTACCAGTAGCCCATTAAAACCATCCTGAATCAGATCATTCAATCCGCCAACATTGGAGGCAATTACCGGAAGTCCACAGCTCATCGCTTCCAGACAGGCATAGGAGGTGCCTTCCGAGAACACGGTGGGAATTACGGCGATATCTGCCTGATGGTAGGCCTCTCGAATATCCCGGAAATCATACGTGCGCTGGTTAATTCGCTCCGCATGTGGATGAGTACGATGCCAGTAACGAAAGACTCTCCCGACCGTGCTGCCTTCGACCAGTTCCCCGGCAAATTCAATCTCCAGATCTGGAAAGGCTCCAAGCAGTTTATCCGCTGACAGCATCATTGGAATAATACCCCGTTCCATGCTGATGCGGCGTGGATAGATAATGCGAATTGGGCGGGGAGAGGTTATACGGGCATCCACAGTTTTCTTTTCAACCTGTCCCTGAATCGGAACATTAACCTGATACTCAGCATCTGCTTCTACCAGAATCTCCGTAGCCCAATCCTTTGAATTCCGGTGGTTATGAGCAAACCTATACGTTTCGCCATCTGCCTCGACTTCTTCCCGTTTCGATAACTGTAAATGGAGATCTACCGTTTTTTTTCCCTCTCGTTCTTGATCGCTATCTGTATCTCCACCTCCATCTCTGTTAGCCTTACCGCTGTTCGCTCCAGCACCACTCGTTCCACCCTTGTCTTCTACAGCCTGCACCCCTGATATAACTGCACCAACATTTTCTTCATGACTCGCCAGATCATTCTTCCATGCGACAAGCCATTCGTCTTCCTGTTTCTGCTCGAAGGTCCGCGTTGGCGGGGCAGGTGTGAAATAGGATGTATCTACTGCATTGGGAATCAGGACAACCTGCCTTGGATCGGTATAGGTGCACGCAGCCCGGCAAAAGGTCTGGAAATGGGAATCCACGGATACAATGCGCACGAGTCCATCCAGAGCCAGTTGAATATGTTCCGCGACTTGTTGTTTGGTCTCCAGTGGCAGTCCGGGACGATCCCAGTTAATGCCGTGACAGATGCCAAGACTGCCGGGTTTGTAGGTGATGGGTTGCCACAGACAGCTGGCATAGATCACTGGGCCGCGCGCTGCGGCTGCCATCCGGTCAAAGGCTTCCGGTACATTATCCATGTCGTACGAATAACCAAATACGTCAATCTGCTCCGTCCGAGTCTGGAATGCTTCAAAATAAGAGAGCTGATGAACTTCGGGAATATGTCCGAGCCCTCGGATGACACTGCACAGATCCAGAATGTAGCGTTCCAGTCCACCACCAAATACCCGGCCGAATTCCCGGTTGTACCCGTCGGTGAAACTATGCGTCAGAATACTCACCACGCCCATCTCACGGTCCCTCCTTCCAGGGAATCAGCCGAGGTTCCGGATCGAGAATAGACTCGTAATGTGCAAGATTGCCCCACTCACCGCTAGGATCAATGCGCTTGTAACGCAAATATTTACGAACCCGATCCTCCAGGCTGCCTGCCCATCCGAGATGCTGAACCTTCAATTCCGTGCTGACCCCAGGCAATACCGTGCAGGACAAGGGAAGGCGGGGAACATGATGATTCTGTTGTGGATAAAAATAAGGATATCCAGGCATATACCGTACAAGTGAAGCAGTATGCCGTTTATGCAGACACCAGAGATCATCTTCCCGGTAGTGGGTCCGGCCACCCCACATATCGTAGAATCGGAATGCAAACCAGTCCGCATACTCCTGATTAATCAGAGTGCGTATGGCTTTCTTGGCCTCTGAGCTGTACAGCTCATCCGCATCAACTGAGAGCAACCAGTCGGGACATGTTCCCGCAGCCGCTTGCCATAAGGTGTTGCGAAGCCGCCATTCCTCCGCGAACAGTGGTTTCTCCAATACCTCCAGACGGACCACCTTTGGATAGGCTTTGCATATGTCCGGTGTTCCGTCTGTGCTGGCATCGTCCACAATGACGATCTCATCCACGAATTCACTCAGATCATGCAATACTTCTTCAAGGTATCGGCCACGTTCATTGCGAACCTGGAGCATGGCGGTCAGCTTGTTGCCTTTGCTTTTGCGAACCCGACGAATGGAAAAGGGTTCTTTGAATACACTTGTTTCCTCTTGTGTTACAGCAGCATTCTGTTCTGCCTGACCTTGTGAATCATTCCAGTGATGCACTTGGCTTCGGATGTCCTGCGTTGGTTGTGCATGATCCGGGGTGTGATCTCCATTTTCCAATGCATCTGTATGTGTTCGATCGACTGTTTCGGTTGGCGTGTAAGTGGTTTCGGTTCGGATATCCCTGTGCACCATTGGCCCATTCAACTGTTGTCTACGCTTCTTCGGGTCCAGCATCATGGCACCTCCCCAAGCAATTGCTGTACAGCATGATCCAACAGCTCCAGCTCCACAATCCGGGCCAGCGCATCTTCATCCTCCAGTGCTGTCTCAAGGAAATGTCGGACTGCCCCGTGTCGTTCCCCTCGCAGTGCCAGCGCACTGCCGGATAATTGCTGATAATCCCGGCGACTGGCATCATCCTGAATATCGACTGCATGCACCAGAGCTAGTGCTTCTTCCACACGTCCAGTCTCCTGGTAAATGCGGAATTTCCAATGTCGCGCCGTTTCTCCGCCAAGTTCGTCCAGGATGCGCAGCGCGGTTCCGTAGTCATCGTTCATACGCAGTAATTCCGCTCGTACAAGTTGATCTTCTCCTGCCTCAAACCAGCGACAGAGCTGTTCATAATGATGCCGTTCTTGTTCGTCTGCTGCACTAATTCCATATACCCGCAGGGCGTCCTCCAACTGTCCAGCCCGGGCATGGATGGCAGACAGGAATCGATAATGGGAGACCACACAATCACTGCGACCATTCATGACCGCATGGGTGAAGGCCTCTTGCAACGAATGCACGGCCCGCGGATCTTCAAGCAAGTACTCATAGGCTGCCAGCAAAAAGGATATCGTCTCATGTGCACCTGCTTTGGCACGGAGCTGACGGTAGAAGTCGGCACGTACACTGCATTGAAGCAGGGTGACGCTATCTGGAGTGCCTGACAGGATCTGCCGCAGCGCATGCAGGAAGAGCAGTTCGTAGTCCCGGAGAGGGACTTCGAAATCATCCTTTTGCATCGTACCCGCAGGTGCAGGGTCTTCTCCGCCCAGCCAGATAGCACGTACGCCTTGGAATAACAGCTTCATATAACGTGTTTCGGAGGATGTGCCTACCAGATCGGCGATGCCGACCAGTTTGGAAATACTGCTCTCCCATAGGGGAGATTCTGCTTCGTTTCCAGCAGGCTCAGGGAGCAGGGCAATACATAGCTCAGGCTCCAGCGAAGCTGTAGCCATTAGCCAGTAGGGATGGGCGACTACGGCTACGGTGCGAGGTTCCAGCAATAGCTGTTCGGCTTTAGGGAGGGAGATGATGGTAATGACCGGAGGTACATCTTCTGTTTGCGTCAGGCTGCTGACATAGTAGACCTCTCCCTCGATCGACAGCAGTGCAGCAATATCGGGATAGGGAAAGGATGACCAGCCTCCTTTGCGAGGGAAGAGAACATACCGGACAGGGGGCTGTGTTGTACTGGCCTTATCCAGGCTGGTTTCGGCGTCTTCACCTGGTAGTGGTGCAGGTTTTTCCATGAATAGTTCACCTCACCTTGACTGTAATATGGAGCGTCTTCGCTCTGCATGTGCTTCATGCTTTCACTTCATATGTAAAGCCCTCACGGTACTTCGCATGATATGCCTGAGACTAACATATGGGCATTCCGTCCCAAACATGAGTATCTTCCATGAATAGATGCAGTTGGCATGCTGTGATAATAGGCTGAATTTTATCTTTTGTGTGACCAGGATCACTTTTTTTTGCGCTAGAGACGAAGATTGTGATAATTATCACATGTGTAAAATAGGTAATCTGGCACAATACGTTCATCAACGTATTTGGCGGACAGACAGCGAAGGTGCAGCTTCAATGCCAAATACGCATACTGCGAAGTGAACAGAAAGAAGGGGTAACGGTATGGATCCGATTATGTTATCGCGTATCCAATATGCACTTACAACGATTTTCCATTTCTTTTTTGTCCCGCTATCCATCGGTCTTGTACTGTTGGTTGCAATCATGGAGACGTTGTACGTTGTTAAGGGTAAGGAGATCTACAAAACGATGGCCAAGTTCTGGGGCAAGCTGTTCCTGATTAACTTTGCCGTCGGGGTAGTCACAGGTATTTTGCAAGAGTTCCAGTTTGGTATGAACTGGTCCGAGTACTCCCGATTTGTCGGGGACGTATTCGGTGCGCCACTGGCTATTGAAGCGCTACTGGCGTTTTTTATGGAGTCTACATTTATTGGATTGTGGATATTCGGATGGGATCGTTTGTCCAAAAAAGTGCATCTAGCCTGCATCTGGCTGGTGTTTGTCGGCACATTCCTGTCCGCGCTGTGGATTCTGGCAGCCAATTCATTTATGCAACATCCTGTTGGGTTTGAGATTAACAACGGCCGAGCCGAGATGAATGATTTCTTTGCACTCATCACGAATGGTCAGTTGCTCGTCGAGTTCCCACATACAATCTTTGGGGCATTGATGACAGGAGCCTTCGTTGTAACCGGGATCAGTGCCTACAAATTGATGAAAAAGCAGGATGTGGAGATCTTCCGCAAATCGTTTAATATCGCGATCATTATCGCTCTTGTTTCTTCATTTGGTGTAGCTTTCTCCGGACACTTCCAGGCGCAATATCTGGTGGAGACACAGCCGATGAAGATGGCAGCCAGTGAGGGCACATGGACAACGACAGAAGATCCGGCACCATGGACGGTGGTCGCTTTTATTGACCCGGATAAACAGGAGAGTACGGGTGAGATCAAAATCCCTGGATTGCTCAGTTATCTGTCCTACAGCAAGTTCTCCGGTAGTGTCAAAGGTATGAAGGAGCTTCAAGCTGAGTATGAACAGACGTATGGACCGGGGGACTACATCCCGCCGGTACGGACAACATTCTGGAGTTTCCGCATTATGATCGCAGCGGGTGGTTTAATGATTGCATTGGCGCTATACGGTACATTTCTAGCCATGCGTAAGAAGCTAGAGGTCGCTGGAAAGTGGTTTATGCGTCTGATGGTGTTCGCCATCTCCCTGCCGTTTATCGCCAATACGTCAGGTTGGATTATGACCGAGGTAGGAAGACAGCCATGGACAGTATTTGGCTATATGACAACCGAAGCTGGGGTCTCGCCGAACGTATCCGCAGGAACGATCCTGTTCTCGACCATCGCTTTTACCGCTGCGTATACGGTTCTCGGAATCGTGATGGTATACCTGTTCGTACGTGAGATCAAAGCAGGACCGTTTGCGGTCGATAAGCCGGAAGATCACGATGAATCGGCCGATCCGTTCGGCGTGGATGGAGGTTATTCCGTTGTCACTAAGTGAGTTGTGGTTTTTGCTGATTGCCGTATTGTTTGTCGGTTTCTTCTTTTTGGAAGGTTTTGATTTTGGTGTGGGGATGTCTACAGGCATTATTGCCAAAACAGATCGTGAACGCCGGACCCTGATTAACTCAATCGGTCCGTTCTGGGATGGTAATGAAGTATGGCTGATTACGGCGGGGGGAGCAATGTTTGCTGCCTTCCCGCACTGGTATGCCACGTTGTTCAGTGGTTTTTACCTGCCACTTGTGGTGGTGTTGCTTGCCTTGATTGGCCGCGGAGTTGCTTTCGAATTCCGCAGTAAAATGAAACAGCAACGCTGGCGCAAAACATGGGACATCATCATTGTGGTCTCCAGCGCGCTCTTGCCTTTCCTGTTCGGCGTGGTCTTTGCCACGTTGATGAAAGGTCTGCCCATTGATGGGGAGATGCAATTGCGTGCAGGATTCCTCGATATTGTTAATCCGTACACCGTGATTGGTGGCTTGAGCGTAACCCTGTTATGTCTGGTGCATGGATTGCTGTTTGCCTCACTACGGACAGTAGGTGATCTCAGAGAGCGTGCCTTGAAGACAGCGCAAAAATTGATGCTGCCGCTGGCTGCACTACTCGCTGTTTACGCGTTAATGACGTATTTCATGACCGATGTGTTCGCCGTACGCGGCTGGGCTCTTTGGATCATGGTTGTACTTGGCGCAGTTTCGCTTGCACTTGCGGCATACTTTGTTCGTCAGAAGCGTGAAGGCTGGGCTTTCGGTATGACTGGAGCAGTGATTGCAATTGCCTTTTCCTCGGTCTTTATCGGACTTTTCCCAAGAGTGATGGTGAGTTCCTTTGGGGCGGCGTATGACCTGACTGTATACAATGCCGCATCGGGTGCGTATTCATTGAAAGTAATGACCATTGTAGCTTGCACATTGCTGCCGTTTGTTCTTGGCTATCAGATCTGGAGTTATTATATCTTCCGTAAACGCCTGAACGAGCAGCACCACCTGGAGTACTGATATGGGACGGGGGCTGATGAAGCTGCCGGGCATCCGGCCGGTACTTGCGCTGGCCTCAGCGCTGGTGATGCTACAGGCGATGACGATCATTATGCAGGCTAAATGGCTAGCACAGGCCATAACGGCATTATTTGAAGGTTCATCCGTAACGGAGCAGTACCCTGTACTGCTGCTGTTCCTGGCTGCTTTTGCCGCCCGCTACGCCCTATCCTTCTGGTTACAACTCGTGACCTCACGATATGCGGAGAGGACAGGGACTGATCTGCGCAGACAGATGGTGGAGCAGTGGTTCAGGCTCGGGCCGCGTTATGCCAAGACAGAGGGCACAGGCCATCTGGTCACACTGGCACGTGAGGGAACAGCTCAATACAAGACGTATCTGGAACTATTTATTCCTCGCATGCTGGGCATAGGATTCACACCCATCGTCATTTTGCTGTATATGTTCAAGCTGGATTTGATGTCCGGGGTTATTCTGATGCTGACACTCCCAATCCTGATCGTATTCATGATTCTGATTGGCCTCGTAGCTCAGCGTAAGATAGACGGACAATTCAGATCTTACAAAGCACTCGCTAACCATTTTGTTGATACCTTGCGTGGACTAGAAACGCTAAAAACATTGGGACAGAGCAAAACACATGAAGGGTCCATTTTGCGGGTCAGTCAGCGGTATCGGAAAGCAACGATGTCTACTCTGCGCATGGCTTTTCTTTCTTCGTTTGCACTCGATTTCTTTACGATGTTGTCCGTTGCTTCGGTGGCGGTTGGTCTGGGATTACGTCTGACGGAGGGACATATGCTGCTCGGACCTGCGCTGACAGTACTGATTCTGGCACCTGAATATTTCCTGCCTGTACGTATGCTCGGCGCTGATTATCATGCCACATTGGATGGCAAGGAAGCCGGAGCAGCCATTAATCAGGTGATTGAACGAGGGAAAGCCGCTGAACAAAAACAGAAAGAAGCCTATGCAAATGTTGTTGCGCATGCGGACATGGCAGAGGATGGGACGGGATCTGCATCATCGTTATCTTCGGGTAAAAGGAAAGCAGGCACTTCGACTATACGTGTCGTGTTGAACGATAAAACGGCTGCGGGGCATCTTGCTCCTGATCCTGTTTCTGTTTCTACTACTCCTGAGCTTGTTTCTTCCTCTTCCTCAGTGTTCTCTTGGAATGAGAATAGTAGATTGGCTCTAACGGATGTACAGGTACGACACGATGATGAAGGTCCTTATTCGCTAAAGGATGTCACATTTCAGATCACAGGTCTTGGCAAAATCGGTATTATTGGCGCCAGCGGAGCAGGCAAGTCCACGTTGATTGATGTATTGGCTGGATTTCAGCTTCCTACTTCAGGCCAAGTATTAGCCAACGGGCAGCCTGTGACACAGGATATGCTTGAATCCTGGCGAAGACAGACGGCAGCTATCCCGCAGCATCCGTATATCTTCAGCGGAAGTCTGGCGGATAACGTTCGTTTCTACATGCCGGAGGCTTCGGATGCGGAAGTGGCCAAGGCTATTAGCGCAGCTGGATTAACCAAACTACTGTCTTCATTATCTGGTGGGCTGCATGAGCCTATTGGGGCTGGCGGCAGACAGCTCAGTGGTGGGCAGGAGCAACGCGTGGCGCTGGCAAGGGCCTTGCTTAGTAAACGAAACATCCTGTTGCTTGATGAACCGACAGCTCATCTCGATGTAGAGACAGAGTATGAACTGAAACAGACGATGCTGCCGCTATTTGAAGGAAAACTTGTATTTTTGGCTACCCATCGTCTGCATTGGATGCCGCATATGGATCGGATTATTGTCATGGATGGCGGCACAGTGGCAGAGACGGGAACACATCAGGAGTTACTGGCACGACAAGGCGTATATTATCAGATGATTCAGGCCCAGATGGAGGCGATATAAAATGAAGTCCGGATATGAGCATATGGAGACCGTCCGTAACGGAAAAGAAAAAAATAGCTGGATTGCTCCGTATGTGGCACAGTACCGCTGGAGATTCATCGCAGTTATTGCGCTGGGTACATGTGCTGCCTTGTGTGCGGTACTGCTACTGTTCACCTCCGGATTTCTGATCTCCAAGTCTGCGCTGCGTCCTGAAAATATTCTGATGGTCTATGTACCTATTGTTGGTGTACGTGCATTTGGGATATTCCGCGCCGTGTTTCGATATATCGAGCGATTGGCAGGACATGATGCCGTACTGCGGGTATTGGCCGATCAGCGGGTGAAGTTATATCGCATTCTGGAGCCGCAGGCCCTGTTCCTGCGTTCTCGTATGCAGACCGGGGATGTACTTGGAGCACTCGCCGATGATGTGGAGCGGCTGCAGGATATCTATCTGCGTACAGTCTTCCCCGCCGTTACCGCGCTCGTGATGTACGGTGGGGCTATGATTGCCTTTGGCAGTGTTGATCTGGGATTTGCGGTGTGGATGGGTTTGTATATGTTATTTCTCGTTGCCGTGTTACCTGCGATCTCCCTGAAAGTGACGTGGAAATGGCGTGTACGGCTGAAAAAGGAAAACAGCAGGTTGTATACCCGTCTGACCGACGGTGTACTTGGACTGGGAGATTGGCTTGCAAGTGGACGAGCGGCCGAATTTGTTCAGCAGCAGGAAGAAGCGGAGGAACAGGTCGACGCGATTCGTCGCAAGTTGCGGCGCTGGACACGCTGGCGTGATCTGATGGCTCAGTCTGTCATTGGCCTGCTGGTGGTATCGGTTACGTTATGGGCCGGAAACGCCGCTTCTGTCGGACAATTGCCTGCCGTGATGATTGCTGCTTTTGTGCTGGTTTTATTTCCACTTACGGAATCACTTCTGCCTGTAGGGGATGCGGTGGAGCATCTTCCACAGTACCGTGAATCGCTGGATCGCTTGAAACAGCTCGAAGGGAAAGGGTATCTTCCGTTGCAGAATGGAGTTGGTGATGCGGATGGAACGGGCGAATCGATCTCTGTAGTAAAAAACGGCAACGTGATGGCTGGACAGACATCGGAGTCCTTGCCAGCTGCGAATGTTATCCCGGACAGACGAATTCGTCTTCGCATTCCACCCAAACTCAGAGCAGACATCGAGATTAATCTCGTAAGTTATCGTTATGCAACGGATGATTCCTACGCCGTACAGGACGTATCCCTTCATCTGCCACAAGGCAAACGATTAGCTATTCTTGGACGAAGCGGCGGCGGGAAATCAACCTTGTTGAAACTGATTCAGGGGGCATTGCTTCCATCTGCGGGGAAAGTTCTGATCAATAATATGTCTGTGCAGACCTTGGATGAGAGTGTCACTGATGTCATCGCAGTGCTGAATCAGAGTCCTCACTTGTTCGACACCACGGTAGCTAATAATCTGCGGATTGGTCGTCCACATGCAACGGATGAGGAGATTCGTCAGGTGGCCGCGCAAGTAGGTTTATCCGGTCTGATCGAATCCTTGCCGCAGGGATATGATACACCGATGCTGGAGACGGGCCTGCGTTTCTCTGGTGGGGAAAGGCAACGGATCGCTCTGGCCCGGGTACTGCTCCGGGAGACACCCGTTATTATATTGGATGAACCAACCGTAGGGCTTGATCCGGTGACGGAACGAGAGTTGATGCGTACTATCCTGGGTAGCTTGCAAGGCAAAACGATGATCTGGGTGACCCATCACCTGATTGGTGCGGAACAGATGGATGAACTTATTTTTATGGAAAATGGAAAGATTGCCATGCAGGGTTCTCACGAACAATTGCTGGCTGGGGAAGAGCGATACCGCCGTCTCATTGAACTTGATCGGCCGGGGTGGTCTGACTTGCAGACAGTAGAGGGCAAGCTGCCTACTGCCGCTTCCAGATAGCAGGAACTTTCTCGGCAAATGGAAGCGAATAGCGTGTCTCAGGTTCATTAAAACAAAATAACACAAACAAGGGATGTCCCCTGTCATATTCATGACTTATGGGACATCCCCTTTTTGCTTCTTGGTGTGGACTATATAAATTGAACTAAAGAATATTTACACTTGCCACTCCGATGACAGAACAACCTTCTGATCGCTGTTATCCCCAGATTTTTTATATTCGGCTTTACAAAGGAGAAAATCTGTTGATAAAGGCGAAGCGTATGCTTCCGATGCAGCTTTCTTTTCAGAAAGCTTTTAGCTCCGCTTCTTCAGGTTATTTCTGTCCTCTACGTTCTCGTGTAAATGTTTAGTTCAATTTATATAGTATGAAAAATTCGCTATGCCCAGGATGTGAGCTGATCTGAAGCAGCCAGTCCCAAAGACTTAACGCTCAGATTTCCTGTGCCAGCAGCATGGCTGTGCCACAGGATTGACGCACAACCAGTTCCGGCTCAACTTTAATGCAACGATTATCCATTTGTTTGTTCATCAGATCAAACAGAATCATGGCAGCAAGGCGTCCAATTTTGTCCGTATCCTGCTTGACGGTTGTTAGTGGTGGATCGGTATAACGGCAGGCTTCGATGTCGTCACAACCTGCCACAGCTATATCTTCTGGAATGCGTAACCCCACTTCCTTAAAGGCGCGAATAGCTCCAAAGGCAAGTAGATCTGTGGCTGCAAACACGGCACGTGGAAGAGTTTTGCAGGCGAGCATTTTCTTGGCCGCTTCGTATCCATCCGCTGCGGCATAATCTTTGCTGTATACAACCCACTCGGGCTTTTCATCAAGACTAAACTGATTTAGTGAACGTTTGAAAGCCATCTCTCTCTGTTGCATCACAAGAGAGGCGCACTCCAGCCCGATAAAACCAACATCTCGATAACCGTTCATATAAAATTGTTCTACAACTTTGGTTGAGATCTTATCGTTATCGGACATGATGTAACAGGAGCTTTGTCCTGTTAGCTCGATATCTATTCCGATACAAGGAATCAGGCTGGCATCCAGGTCGAATATGCTGCTCTCGACCTCATCCCCCGCAATAATAATACAGCCATCCACTTGAAAATACTTGGATCTCGCCAAGTAGTCCTCACCCTGATCCAGAAACTTCTCATTCGAGAAGAAGAGTAGATCGTATCCAAGCAAGCCAATTTGTTTCTTAAACGCATTGATAACCTGTACGAAGAAAGGGTGACTGAAATCCACGTTCAGCTTCCCTGCAAACACAACGCCAACGAGGCTGGATTTTTTGGTTGCCAGTGTTTTGGCTGAAGAAGATGGACGATAGCCTGTCTCTTCCATAATTTTAAGCACACGCTGGCGCGTTTCCTCGCTAATATCTGGATAGTTATTGATAATCTTGGACACCGTGGCTACAGACACGCCGGCTAAACTCGCTATCGTTTTGATATTCATAAACATCCCTCGGATTCCTAAACTGGTTTCGTAAACTGGGGCTGTATCGGTTTTTTCGCTTTCTTGCAAGTATTCTATGCTACATAGACCGGAGAGTCAACAGCAGAGAGAGGGTTTCACACTTGAAATGATATGCATTCATAGGTTTGAAGTGATCAAGGAGGTTTGTCGCGAAAATAAGGACGAATTTTAGCTCGTAATCTTAATTATTTTACAGATTTTGAGTCCATTTAAAGGAATGCCGGGTTGTCTGGGGCTTAAATGAAATTATGTCATGTGCTGTGTTTCGTAGCTTTCGTGACTATCGTAAAGGGTACCTTGATTTCAACGTATACAGCAATAAATAAAGCTTTTATCAAGCGTGTTAAAGCATGGAAATCAAAAAAACAAAATGACTATTTACAAAATAAAGATCTGAAGTCATAATAAGGGTGGAATTAACGAAACTGATTTCGTAGATTTAATTCAAAAATTTGGGGGACAACGAAAATGAAGAAAATGACTTTAACCATTGTACTTGTAACCGCTTTATTATGTGTGCTCGCCGCTTGTAGTAACAGCTCTTCGGAATCAGAAGGAACTCAGGCTACAGACAGCAGCAAAAAAGTTACCTTGAAGATCATTCACTGGCAGCAAGAGAATATTAACAACTACATCAAAGAGTTTAATACGAAATTTGAAGCGAAATATCCGGACGTAAAGGTGGAATATACTACGGTTCCGGCAGACGCGACATACGATCAGTTGATGCAAACACGGATGAACGCCGGAAGTAATGGGGACGTAGATATCATTCCACTCAAATCAAGCTTTGTAGGCGCTCCGCAGGAATGGTCCAGTGGTGCTGCTGATCCGATGTGGAAGCAATGGATCGATGCCGGGTTAATCAGTGATCTGTCTGATCAATCTTTTATCAAAAACTACAATGAAGCGGATGTACAGAACGCAATGACGTATAACGATAAGGTGTACGGTGTAAACATGGGCAAGGTGGCATTCGCAGGACTGTTCTACAATAAGGAACTCTTCGCAAAATATAATCTGGAAATCCCTACAACCTGGGATGAATTGCAACATGTTATCAAAGTGTTCAAAGACAATGGTGTCGAAGCGCTGGGTCTGGCGGGTAAAGATGTATGGCCAATAGGTCTTGCGGTGCAAGGGCTTCAGGCCTCTATTCATGAAGATCAGCTTGCTTATATCAAAGGTCTATGGACTGGTGAAACCAAGCTGACTGATCCGGTTCAACTTGAAGTCTTGCAGAAATCTCAGGATCTGATGAACAATGCAATGCCTGGTTTCATGGGTATTGACTACGGAACATTGCCCAGTTTGTTCGCTACAGGCAAGGTGGCTATGATTGCTGACGGCACTTGGGATGCAACAACAATTCAAACGGCCAACCCTGATCTGAAGTTTGGATATTTCCCAATTCCAGGTAGCAATGATGCAGCCAAGAACAAAAATCTGGCGGGTAAATACGATATGACCTGGATGGTGGTGGATAACTCACCGAACAAGGATTACGCAATGAAATGGCTTGATATGTTATCGGAGAAAGAGAACTACACGGAATTTGTGAATGCAGCCGGCTTCCTGCCTACACAGCCTGATGTGGAGATGACAAGTGAGTTTATCCAAGGCATTCAGCCTTACCTGGAGGACTTTAAACTTTCTTGGGATCAGTTGTTCATTAACCGTCAGAATGTAGGACAGTACATTTCGGAGGCCAGCGTTCACGCAGAGATGCTCAAGCCAGCCGGACCGATTGCAACACCGGAAGAGCTTGCAGGTAAATCCCAAGCAGATTGGGATGCTGCTGCTCCAAAGTAATTCATAATCATTCATATTCATGGCACAAGTTGGCCGCATGCGCCGGAATAGCGCTCGGGTCTGAGCCTTCAGGCCAGACAAGGCTGTTATTCCGGTTTTCTTATGTCTTAGTTTTACCCCATGAAAGGTGTGAGGACGATGTATCCGTTTGGGAAAGGTAAGGCAAGACTTATTCCTTATCTGTATTTGAGCATTCCGTTGTTACTTTATGTCGTGTTTGGCTTCGGTCCATCACTTGTGACGATACTGTTTTCGTTTACAGATGCTACTGGTGTTCGGGGCCAGGAATGGAGCTTTATCGGCTTTGAAAACTATAAAACATTTTTTGGTGCATCCAATGCTGGAGACCGAATGGATGCTATTGGGCGATCCTTATACTTTGCGTTTGCTGTTGTGATCATACAAAATGCAGTGGGTTTGTTTATAGCGATTTTGATCAATAAAAAGCTTAGAGGCGATAAATTATATCGCGCGGTATTCTTTTTGCCAGTGGTGCTGGGGGTTACTGTGTCTGGACTCATTTGGCAACTCGTTGCAAATCCGCTGGGCGGACCAGCCCAGTCCTTTCTGAATTTCTTGGGTACCAGTTCCAACTTTTTTGGCGATTATAATATTGCCTTCGAATTGATTATTTTTGTTCAAATCTGGATGTACATGGGTTACTCCATGACGATTTTTCTTGCAGGTCTGCAGTCTATTCCGAGTGATCTGTATGAGGCGGGTTACATGGATGGTGCTTCGGGGTGGAAAGCATTTACAAACATTACATTCCCCATGATTGCTCCTGCATTCACCGTTAACATGCTCTTGTCTATCATAGGGGCATTGCAAACCTTTGATATTATCTATGTACTTACAGGCGGCAAGTTCAATACAACGACGCTTGCGTTTGATGTTTATGCTACGGCATTTGGCACAGGAACGGCTGATTACGGTTTGGCTTCTGCTGTGGCGATGATTCAGTTCCTCTTTGTATTTACCATATCGATGGTTGCTTTATTTTATCTCCGCAGAAGAGAGGTGGAAGCGTAATGAAACAGAGCCAAACGTCCAGAATGGTCAGCTACGTTATCGTTCTGCTCATGCTTGCGTTGTACGTTTTCCCTCTATTCTATCTGTTCAATGTATCCATGAAGACACAGACAGAGTATCTGCTCGATCCTGTAGCTCTTACTGAAGGGATCCGGCTTGAGAACTTTTCCGAAGCATGGGACAAAGGGAACTTCTCTCAGTATATGTGGAACAGTGTGCTCTATACAGGGATGTCCACCCTGCTGACGTTGATTTTATCTATATTTGCTGCATTCCCGCTCGCACGCAGATATGTTAAATTCAGCACACTCATTTATATTTTCTTTCTGATTTCCATGTACCTTCCCAACCCGCTCATTCCGCAGTTTTCCCTGATCAATAATCTGGGTCTTTACAACACCCAAATCGGGTACATCTTATTGAAGACGACAGGTACGGGCATTGCCTTTCTCATGTTTGTGGGTTATATCAAATCAATATCGCGTGAACTGGATGAGGCCTCTGCCATGGACGGGTGCGGGTATACAAGGTATCTGTTCACTATCCTTGTTCCGTTAATGAAACCAATCCTGGCAACAGGTATTATTCTTACCGCGATTGGTGTATGGAACGATATTATCGGGCCGACCATTTATTTATCTGATCCGAATTATCAGCCGGTAACCAAAGGACTCTTTACATTTTATGGACAGTACATGAACAACTGGCCGCTGCTCGCCTGTGGCATTCTGATTGTTACCTTGCCACTGGTTGTCCTGTATGTTGCTTTGCAACGTTTCATTGTTGGAGGTGCTATGGCAGGGGCTGTTAAATCGTAAGTTAGAATCACTCCGCTTTAACTGAAAAGAAAAAAAGGCAAGCGACCCAAAAAAACATCATAAAAAAGCCACCCTCAACGCAATGAAGGTGGCTTCTATTATTTTCATCGTTATTTTGGTTTTATAACTCCACTAACATCAAAATAATGGAGGATAGACACAGACATGTGCTGACTAGATACAGCACACCCACCACCTGATTTTGATTCAATCCGGCACGCAGCAACCGATAATGAGCTTGACTTGCATCGGCCTGATAGATCGCTTTACCTTGAATGAAACGTTTGATAACGACAAAGATGTTGTCGAAGATCGGTACACCCAGCGCCAGAATCGGAATGAAGATGGACAACATGGTTGCTTGTTTGAATGCACCATCCAGAGCGATAACCGCCAGAATGAAGCCAAGGAACGTAGCGCCTGCATCACCCATGAATACTTTGGCAGGAGCTTTGTTGTACTTCAGATAACCAATCGTTACACCGACCAGAATGATCGACATGAGTGCGGAATCACTTTGACCTTTGGCAAGCGCCACGATGAACAGGGTAATTGCCGAGATGGCCGATAACCCGCCAGCCAGTCCGTCCATGCCGTCCGAGAAGTTGATGACTGTTGTCACCCCGAAGATCCACAGGATCGTGAGAATGAATTGCAGCCAGATCGGAAGCATGACATATTCCGCGTTGAAGGGATTCACAAATCCGGTGAACGCAATGCCAGAAGCAAATACGAGTACTGCCGCAGAGACTTGTACGAGCATTTTGGGCAGGGCAGGAAAATCTTTGCCTTTTGTTTTGTACCAGTCGTCGACGGTACCAATCGTTAGCAGAAGCATACCACCAGCGACCAGAGCCGCTGTTTCCCATGTGATTTCTTTCGTAAGAGCAATGTATGTCAGGAAAAATCCAGTAAATATCGCGTAACTCGCCGTGAGCGGGATAGGTTGCCTGTGTAGCTTACGCTCCACATCTTCCCGAGGCTTGTCCACAAAATCGAGCCGGTGAGCCAATCGACCAAGCGGTGGAATAAGCAGAACCACGACAGCAAAAGACACTATAAAAGCCAGTATGTATACCATAAACTCGCTTGTTTCACTCCCATCTACCAATTTCCCCTTATTATACGAGTTAAACAGGAAATCTGTCGATGTCATTATTGTAACCAGACGTACGCAAAGGTGAGCAAAAGTTCAGGTTTTATTGTATTTGAGGAAGATAGGAGCCGAAATAATGTTTTACGGCTTCTGTATGATATCCATCATCACCTTGCCAGGTTGCTGCAAAGACAAAATCGCTGGAACCACCTTTGCGTTTTCTCGGTTTATCTCCAGGAACCAGTATGCCGGCTGCAGCCCAGATTTCCAGCAGGGCATCCCGCTCCTGTTTGCTGGAAGGGAAGAGATCCTTCCACTTTTTCTCAAGTGAGCGAGCACTGTCCTTGGGGTCTTCCGTCTGAGCTGCTTCAAGCAGGTTGACCAGGATGGCTTGGTCTTCAGGGGTTACTTCATAGTTTGCATCGTTGTCCTGAAGCAGTAATTCCAGATCCATCAGGCAATAGATAAGCCAGCCGTGACGCACGCCGCCCCACTTAATCCGTTCAAAATTAAGGACGTTTAAGTCTACATTGGAATATTCCTTGTCTGACTGCAAACGCAGGAAGTTACAATCTCCACAGGCACTGGTGTTAGGGTGAAGGGCAGGGCGTTCCGCATAGGTGTGTAAAGGCATGTTCGATGTTAAAGCCCAGCTGGATAATGCGCTGCGCAGATAGACTTTTTTGGTGGACAGACTATGTAGAAATGCCGAAATCACCCGTTCCTTAAACGAGTCATCCTGATGCATGTCGTATAGACGCTGGACAATCTCGTCATGCGTGATCGTGAGTGGATCAAACATGACACCTTTGCTTTTGGCATATTCAAATTCATCTCCAGAGAAGGGTGGAGAGGTTGTTTTCCAGCCACCACCTCCCCAGAAGGTGCTCAGCAGTATCTTTGCTGCCTTTTTGTCCATATGGTTAGCCTCCTTTATGGGAATTGCGATTATGATGAAAGTAGTTCTTCAATTTCAAACCTGCTTACTTTAGTCTACGTATTCCTCGGTTGTATTCAGAATCATCTCGACGAGGCCTGGAAAACGTGTGTTTAGCTCTTCCTTTCGTAGGGAATAAAAGTGCTGTTTACCTTCAATGCGTGGCTGTATCACGCCAGCTTCACGTAAAATTTTGATGTGATGGGACAACGTGGATTTGGAAATATGGTCTACTTCGAAGGCGGAACAGTTTTTCTCGCCAGAACTGGCCAGACAGTGTGCAATTTTCATGCGGATCGGATCACCCAATGCATTGCAGACCGTAGTCAGCTTCAGTTCCGAAGCCATAGGTATCGTTGAAGTTCTCATATCTATGACGTTAGCATAATCGGCTTTCTCTTTCAATGTTTGAAATATTTCGAACTATAGAAGTTGAACTTTTAACTATTACACTTGTTTACTCCGATTGCAGTACCATCTTTCGATCGCTCTTATCCCCAGATTTTCTTATTCCCTTGGTCCAAGGGAAAAATCCGGTGATAGTGTATGCTTCCGATGTAGCTTTCTTTCAGAAAGCTTTAAGCGCACGCTTCGCTTATTCAGATTGGTTCTGCACTCTCCGTGTTAGTGTAAAAGTCGGTCTCAACTTATATATTTCTTGCAGGCAGTATAAGAAGTATGATACATTTCTTTTCGATAGTTCGAAAATATTCGAACTGAAAGATTGGAAAACGGCTTTTTATTCTAGGAGGAATATAAATGAGTGTCACAAATACAACTACGATGTTGAACAACTATTTCCGTTTATTTGATGCTTCACGCACAGACGAGCGCGCCATGCAGGACTTATTGTCCCTGTTTACACCGGACGCAGAGATTGTGCTTAACGGCACCAGCAGATCAGGGTTTGATGGTTTCATGAAAGCTTTCTACGAATACAATAAGGATGTAAAACATATGTGGGACGGGTGGGTGCAACAGCCTGACGGCAGTTACCAAACGAACTGGGCGGTATGCGGACAAGCGGCAGACGGAACGGTATATGCCAAAGCAGGCATCGATATCGCACGTGTAAATGATGCGGGACAGATTGTGTATCTGGAGAATGTACAGGCCGACCAGAATGCGTTCAGCAAGTATAATCAGTAATTAAAATCTAGGATTTCAGTTCTATAGTTGTTAGAAATCTGAATCAATAAAAGATAGGAAACCTTAACTCCACCGCTTTTTCATGCTGTGGGGTTTTGTTATACCCAAAATGCTCAATCATTCTTTTTAGGGTAGGATTAGAATAAAGGGATGAACGTTATAATTCTTATTTGTTGGAATAAAGAGGAGTGAACTACATGAACGAAGTTGGGAACCGAAACGCCATGGAACCTTTAGAGGTCATACCGATGGTCGGTATTGGACCATTTAAGTTGGGAATGAGTAAATCAGAGGTAGAAGAGATCATTGAGTGCATCACCCCAGAGATTAGTCAGCTCTACAACCAAATGGAGTATGATTCGGGACATAAACTCTATTTCATTGAAGTAACTAATCCACACGATTATCCACCTGATGAATCTGATGTTGTCCTTACATATGATAATATTGATGTTTTTCGAACAAAGGCTGATGATCTCGTTAAGCTAATAGATAGTAAGACACCATATACTCGAGACATCGATGCGGAGTTGGGATTTTCTTTTATTTTCAAAGACATCCAATTGGCTTTGTGGAGACCTAGCGTGATGACCGAAGAAATGATGAATTCAGTTGAGTTTCTGACCGAGTTTACGCCAGAGAATCAGGAACTGGAAAAGAGGTTTTTCTATTTTAGGACGGTTGCTGTGGCGGCCCCTGGATACTTTAATAGAACATAAAGGGAAGCTCCAAGTATGATGAGAGATAAATTTGATCCAATCTAAATAGAGTTTATATAGTCTGTGCATGAAAAAAAGCCCATTCCCATATGGACATAACCATGGCGGGGTGGGTCTCTTTAACTTACGATATCTCGTATTAATTCTAACGAACCTGTGACGCGCTATTGGAGGATATTTGGAGAAAATAAATTTCTAACGAACCACAGACACGTTAATTGGCTACATATTAGGTTCTAGAGCAGTTTTGTGCCCATGTAAGCCGATATAAGGTGGCTCAGGTTCGTTAGATTTTGAAAACATGCTATAAACCTCATATAAGATGTCTACGATTCGTTAGCTATTCCATCTCAACTTTTGACCGTCCAACGTGTTGCAACATCCTAGGCTTTTAACCTTCTAGCCCTCACATCGTCCCGTTCTCCGGTCATCCTACATGCAATCTACTGCCGCCCTTATCCCTGCATCGTCTTATTCTGAAAAGCAGCGATATCCGCATACTCTTCTTCGAATTTGCGGGAAATGCGGATGAAGATCGGCAGCAGTTCCCGGTAGACGCGGACACTGTCCGGGTCTGGTTGGTGCCGATGCGTTGATCCGATCATGCCGGAGACGGCACTCAGTGAATCGATGCGGCCAAGAGCGTACAAGCCCAGTACAGCAGCGCCGAGACAGGAGCTTTCAATACTTTCGGGGATGATGACATCCTGATCGAAAATATCGGCCATCATCTGTCGCCACAACTCAGAGCGGGCGAAGCCGCCTGTCGCCTGAATTTTTTTCGGACGGCCAATCTTTTCTTCGATCGCCAGCATGACCGTGTACAGGTTAAACAACACACCTTCGAGCGCAGCGCGAATCATATGTTCTTTCTTATGATGCAGCGTCAGACCGAAAAATGAGCCGCGTGCGTTCGGATTCCAGAGTGGAGCCCGCTCACCCGTCATATACGGATGGAACAAGAGACCTTCCGAACCCGGAGGTACGTTTTCTGCGACACGAGTGAGCACTTCATATGGATCGATGCCAAGTCGTTTCGCAGTCTCCACCTCGGAAGCTGCAAACTCGTCCCGAATCCAGCGGAAAATAACACCACCATTGTTCACCGGTCCGCCAATGACCCAAGCATCTTCCGTGAGTGCATAACAGAAGAAGCGTCCTTTGGGATCGGTCACCGGTTTATCTACGACTGTACGAATCGCTCCACTGGTACCAATGGTCACGGCCACGACGCCCGGATCAATGGCGTTCACGCCCAGATTGGAGAGCACACCATCACTTGCACCGATAACAAATGGTGTGGTGACCGCAATGCCCATCTCCTTGGCGTACTCCGGGTGCAACCCATGTTTCAGCACATGTGTGGTTGGGACCAATCGGGACAAGTGTTCCGGCGTAATGCCCGCTACATGCAGCGCTTCAGCATCCCAGTCGAGTTTCTCCAGATTCATGAGTCCGGTTGCGGAGGCCATGGAGTGATCAATGACGTATTCAGAAAATAATTTATAGAAAACATATTCTTTCATGGATATGAATTTGTGCGTCTGTCTGAACAATTCAGGCTGATCCCGGGTGAGCCACATGATCTTGGTGAGAGGGGACATCGGATGAATCGGCGTACCTGTTCTCAGATAGATTTCGTGACCATTCATCTCCGATTTGAGTATTTCCGTCCACTCTGCACTGCGATTATCTGCCCAAGTCATGGCCCGCATCAGCGGTGTGCCCTGTTGATCGACTGGCAGAATGCTGTGCATGGCCGAACTGAAGGATACAAACAGGATGTCCTCTGGCTTCACTCCCGCTTTGGAAGTGGCCTGTTTAACGGACTCGATGACTGCTTTGAAAATATCTTCCGCATCCTGCTCCGCAATCGCAGGTGTGGGGGTGTGTAGCGGATAATCGGCACTGCCTTGAGCCACAATGGTTCCGTTCTGTTCGAACAAGACGGCCTTGGTGGAGGTCGTGCCGATATCTACGCCGATCATATAGGGTGAAGAAGCCATTTTGTCATCCCTCTTTCTTAAATATATAAGTGAATGAATGCTGTTAAACGTTAACACTTCGGGTACAGAAAGCCTTCCGATCGCCGTTATCCCCAAATTTCTCGATTCCCTCTTCAAAGGGAGAAATTTGGTTATAAATGCGAACATTCCATTTCTTCAGGCCCTTTCTGTCCCTTCGTGCACTTGGTGCTATTCATCCAACTTATATGGCATCTGTTATTTCATCTATAGATAAGAATATCAGACTTGAGGGATGGATCAAAATGCCACAATCTTAGTCCTTCACCGCCCCTGCGGCAATATCCGAAATAAACTGGCGGCTGATGAACAGGAACATCACGATGAGTGGGATGACGGCAAGCAACGTGCCTGCGATGACCATTGCATAGTCTGTGTTGTACAGTCCGTTCAATTGAGACAACGCAATCTGCAACGTGTATTTGCGTTCATCCGTCAGGACGATCAAAGGCCACAGATAATCATTCCATACGCCGATAAAGGTGAACGCGCCGAGGAAAGCAAAGGCAGGTCGCAGAATTGGCAGCGCCACGTTCCAATAGAGTCGGAAGAAATTACAGCCGTCGATGCGGCCCGCATCCAGCAGATCGTTGGGAATGGACTCTGTTGCATACTGGCGAATCCAGAAGATGCCGAAGGCGTTCACCATGCCCGGAATAATGAGAGCTTTGAAGGAACCGACCCAACCGAACGTAGCCATGAGTACGAAGGAAGGCACCAGCGACAGCTGGGAAGGTACCATCATGGTTGCGAGCAGCAAGATGAAGAGCCACTTTTTGCCAGGAAATTCAAACTTCGCAAACGCAAACCCCGCCAGTGAGTCAAAAAACAGTACAAGTATGGTCACGAGGCCCGACACAAACAACGTATTCAGAAAAGCTCCCCAGAAGTCAATCTGCTGTAACACCCGCGTAATATTATTCCACAATTCGCCCCCGAACCAGAGCTGGGGTGGAAACTTGTAGATATCGGACGTTGTCCGGGTAGACATTACAATCAGCCAATAGAACGGGAACATGGATATGAGCATGCCCCCGATAAGACCGGTATACAACACCAGCGATTTGAGGTGTTTGGTCGCCATGTGCGCTCCCCCTTATCACATCAGGATGATTTGCCTTGAACAAGCTTCCAGTTCACAATCGAGAACAGGGCGATAATGAGGAACATGCCCCAACCAACGGCAGCGCCATATCCGAAGTAATTGTTAATGAAGGATTCACGGTAGAGGTACAGTACAATCGTCATGCCTGCTGCACCTGCGCCACCGTCATTGCCTACCAATACTTGTGGCTCGGTGAACAGTTGCATACCGCCAATCGTTGATGTAATGACCGTAAACAGGATCACAGGACGCAGCATCGGAATTGTAATTCGGAAAAAGGACTGTATCGCTGATGCGCCATCAATCTTGGCCGCTTCGTATAATGTCTGCGGAATACTCTGAAGTCCGGCCAGATAGATGACGGCGTTATATCCGGTCCAGCGCCAGACCACCATGGAGGAGATTGCGACTTTAATGCCCCATGGTGCATTAAGCCACTCCACAACCGGTAGCCCGACCGACTGCAACAGATAATTGAGAAAGCCATAATTGTTGGCAAATAAAGCACCGAAGATAATGGCTACCGCTACAATGGATGTGACGTTTGGCAGAAAATAACCGACCCGAAACAGGGTACGGAACTTCACAAATGGTGCATGCAGCAAAAAGGCAATAATCAGGGCAAAGAAGAGCATCGGAATCGTCGAATAGATCCAGATCATGAACGTGTTGCCCACGGCTTGCCAGAACTCGGCATCGGTCAGCATGTATTTGAAATTGTTGAGTCCGTTAAACGTCATGACACCGATGCCATCCCATTTATGAAAAGCCAGATAGAGTGAGAATCCGATCGGGAACAGGCCAAACACCGCAAACAGAATATAAAACGGCGATATCGCAACATAAAGTGCACGATGTTCCCACATTCTCGCCCATAGTGACTTCTGCCGATCCAGATCAGGTCTTGCATTTCCGGGATCGGGAGTAAGACGAGGTTCAGTTACAGCCATATGAATTCCTCCTTTGCGGATAACGAAACCACACGTTCTTCAGGTTAACGCTGCAATTCCCGCTCGACGCGGTGTACTGTATCTGTCCAGACCTGCTGTGGATCGGCATTTTGCTTCGCGACATCATTCAGCCGCCGGGTGATAATGTTGTGTACGGATGGATATCGTTCGCCAAAGAAAGCATCCGGCACATCCTGTGCCGATTCGGCAAATACAGGCCCTGTCGCCTGTCCACCGAAGAAAGGTTCTTTTTCTTTCATGGCAGGATCATTAAACACACCTGGTGCAGAAGGGAACAGGTTCAGTGTCTGATATTGCTCCAGTTGATTTTCGGGACTTTGCAGCCAGCGAACCAGTTCAAAGGCTTCCTGAGGATGTTCACTCGACTTCAGGATGGACAGGAATGATCCCCCGTTGTTGCCATCTCCCCCTGGTGCCCGAGCGACCCGCCATTTCCCGGAGGTATCCGGAGCGGCTTCCTGAAGCACTTGTTTCATCCAGACGGCACCTACAAAAGAGGCGATTTCGCCATTATTCATCGCGGCGTTCCAGCTTGGAGTCCAGCCATCTGCATTGGCTAGCAGTCCCTTCTCTTTGAAAGCAACGGCCGTATCCCAGCTCTTGCCCACAATAGGGGAATCCATGCCGATAAAGGACCCGTCCGGCCGGAAATAACGCTCCGCAGACTGCGATATGACTTGATTGTAAACGGTTGCAATATTGTCGGTTAGAAAAACCTTGCCTCCGAATTTTTCCTTGAGCTGTTCTCCGGCAGCAGCATATGCATCCCAGCTGTTGATCTGGCGTGTAACGTCTTCGGGATCAGATGGCAATCCGGCCTCCTTGAACAGATCTTCTCGGTAGAAGAGGGCTGTTGGGCCCGTATCCATCGGGAAACCGATCATCTGTCCGCTTGGCGTAACGCCTTGCTTCCATTTCCACGGCAGATATTGGTCTTCAATATCTCCTGCACCGAGATCATACAGATTATAGAAACGGTCCTCACTGGGGAATAGCTCCATGATCCAGTCGTTCAATGCCACAATGTCTGGTTCACCTGAGCGTGCAGCGAGTGTTGTTTTGAGTTTTGCTTTGAAATCACCGCCGATTTTCTGAGCTGTCAGTTCGATATTGGGGAACTTTTCCTTAGCCCTGGCAATCAACTTATCATCGATGGAACGATTCCAGTACCATAATGTAAGCGCTACCTTTTTGTTGTTCGCTGAATCGTCCTGTCCGGGCCAGATGGAGCATCCGCTTATGAGCAGGACGCAGACCATCAGTATGGCTGTCCAGCATGTTCTTTTCCGGCGGATCATGTGTATTACCCCCTCATCATTAAGTTCGAGGCATGAAGTGCTTTGGACTACAACATTAGTGTATGAGCAGTTTATAAACTCATACCCAATATTCCTAAAATGAAACACATATTTGTGTCGATTGCGTAACATAAATTGGGTAGTTACTTTAAAAATAAAAGTTACTTGACACATTATAATTTTTATTCTAAACTAACTTACATAAAGTAACTAATGATGATGAGAATAATATAGATACGTACTATATAACATCCAAGTGATCCAATTTCACGCTGGATGCGAATCAATCAACATACAAGTTGGCCTAAACAGGAGGAACGACAATGATCAATTCACATATTATTCAACTGCTTGCCCCCAAAATTCAGACTTTTCCGAGTGGAAAAGAGTTCATATACCTGGTGGGACCAATCAAGCTTCCGGTTAACCTCGATGGGGAGACCAAGACATTCCAGTGGTATAGCTGGATGAAATCGGACAAAGCGATGGAGAGCGGCGAGTTAATCGAATCCCTTGCTGAGGCTGAACTGGCAGAGCGTCAACAATCCAGTGTTCTGGTGTACGGTGACTTTGCTGAAGCACAAGAAGCGCTGATCCGGATGCATAGTATCTGTCATACAGGCGACATCTTTGGCAGCAAACGCTGTGATTGCGGCTTCCAATTGGAGCAATCCATGAAAATGATCGCTGCTCATGGAGCGGGTGCACTGTTCTATCTTGCGAACCATGAGGGACGTGGCATTGGTCTGTTCAGCAAAGCCATGGCGTACATTTTGCAAGAAGAAGGTCTGGATACGGTAGATGCGAACTTACAGCTCGGATTCACGGACGATGCTCGTAATTATGACGATGCGATTGCTGTGCTGCGTGCACTTCGCTCCGCACCGGTTACATTGATCACCAACAATCCACGGAAGCTGGCTGCTTTGCAGGAAGCGGGATTAAATGTGGGTGGACGTGTGCCACTATGGGGAGATCGCTCTGCTTTTAACGAGAAGTATCTGCAAACGAAAGTGAACCGTTCCGGTCATTTGGCAGAAAGTGATGGTTGGGCTGGGGCAGAGACGCTGCTTCCGCATGCGCAGGGTTAATCATTATTAATAGACGTAATCGATTAGTGGATTAGTCGTTGTAGTACTCTCCGTTATGGAGAAGTACAGCAGCGGCTTTTTTGTATGGATACTAGCATAGCGCTCAGATTTTCCTGATTCACGGAAGGCTTGCCGTTCGTACAGTACGGATTATACAATATAGGCATCTGATGAATGCGGGAGGAACCAAGGTGCCATTTGAGGGACAACGTATATTGCCGGCTGCAAAGAGCATGAAGCAGTTTGAAGCGATGATTGAAGGCCCTTATACCTATGGGGTGATGCTGGAAACGCATATTGCACAGCTTCAGAGTGTAATGGACGAGGCGCGGCGGTATGACAAAAAGATACTTTTGCATGCAGATCTGGTACAGGGATTGAAAAACGATGAGTATGCGGCAGAGTATCTGTGTCAGCACATTCGCCCGGCAGGACTGATCTCTACGCGAGCGAGTGTCATTCAGAAGGCAAAGCAGAAAGGCATTACAGCGATTCAACGTATTTTTCTGCTCGATACCCATGCGCTGGAGAAAAGTTATCTGCTGCTGGCCAAAACCCAACCGGATTATATTGAAGTATTACCTGGCGTCATTCCGCATATTATTGCGGAAGTATCTGTGCGTACAGGGATACCCATTATTGCAGGGGGATTGATCCGTTCACCGGAAGAGGTTGAACTTGCGCTTGGCGTCGGGGCTACGGCAGTGACCACATCCAACACAGATCTGATCCGACACTTCCAGAAATCGCTTACACCGTAAAAAGAACCCACAACAGGAGGTTGGTTGTATGGAAAAATATATATTGGCTCTGGATCAGGGAACAACAAGCTCCCGAGCTATTCTATTTAACCGTGGCGGGGAGATTGTGCACATTGCACAGCAGGAATTCCCTCAATATTTCCCCAAACCGGGCTGGGTAGAGCAGAATGCCAACGAAATCTGGAGTTCCATTCTTGCCGTGATGGCTTCATGTCTGGCAGAGAGCGGAATTAAACCTGTTCAGATTGCCGGAATTGGAATTACGAATCAACGTGAGACCGTTGTTGTATGGGACAAAGAAACAGGCAGACCCATCTATAATGCAGTGGTATGGCAATCCAGACAGACCGCAGATATCTGTGAAGAATTGAAGACGCAGGGTCTCGGGGACCTTTTCCGCCGTAAAACAGGATTACTGATCGATCCCTACTTCTCGGGAACAAAGGTGAAGTGGATTCTGGATCATGTCCCTGGTGCCCGGGAGCGGGCAGAGAAGGGTGAATTGCTGTTTGGCACGATTGATAGCTGGCTGATCTGGAAACTGAGCGGGGGTACACATGTCACGGATATATCCAATGCCTCACGTACTCTGATCTATAACATCTATGATCTGCAATGGGATGACGAATTGTTGGATATCCTCGACATTCCCAAGGCTATGCTACCAGAAGTGCGAGGTTCATCCGAGGTGTATGCACACACAACAGACTATCATTTCTTCGGTCATCGGATTCCGATTGCGGGAGCGGCAGGAGATCAACAGGCAGCGATGTTTGGTCAGGGCTGTTACACCAAGGGTAGTATGAAAAATACATATGGTACCGGTTGTTTCATGCTTATGAACACGGGAGAGAACCCGGTACAATCCAATCACGGACTGATTACAACGATTGCCTGGGGGATGAATGGCAAGGTTGAATATGCGCTCGAAGGCAGCATTTTTGTTGCAGGTTCAGCGGTTCAGTGGCTGCGTGACGGATTAAGGATGCTTCGCTCTTCAAAAGATAGCGAGGATTACGCCTCACGTGTGCCTTCGACAGACGGCGTTTATATGGTACCTGCATTTGTGGGATTGGGCAGTCCGTATTGGGATAGTGAGGTTAAGGGTGCGGTGTTTGGCCTGACACGAGGCACGACAAAGGAACACTTTATCCGTGCTACGCTTGAGGCGTTGGCGTATCAGACCAAAGATGTACTGGAGGCAATGGAATCCGACTCGGGTATTCCCGTGCATGCTCTGCGTGTGGATGGCGGGGCGGCGGCCAATGATTTTCTCATGCAGTTCCAGAGTGATATTCTGGGCATTCCTGTCGAACGCCCAACGGTGAATGAAACGACTGCATTGGGTGCGGCTTATCTGGCAGGATTGGCGGTAGGATATTGGACGAGTGCGGATGAATTGACGGATCATGAAAATACGGAGCATGTCTTCCAGCCTGTTATGGCTGAGGAACAACGAACAGAATTGTATGCAGGTTGGAAGCGTGCAGTGAACGCAGCAATGGCTTTTAAATAAAAGAAATGAAATGAATATTTCTTGGTGTGGGTATTTGTACTTTTTAACTAAACATATGTTATAAATGATATTTACTGGTGGAAAATGATGCATGATTTACAGGGTTGTTCTTCCTGGAGAAGGCAAAATATATATCCACTATAAGGAAAAAAACAAGGTTAGTGGATTCATTTGAAATTCCATCCTTTGGCAGAACAACTTTTTGAATTTTTTTTGAATAATGTGTCATTTCAGGACTTCACGCCGTCAAAAATCTGTGATAGGATAAAGGCACAAGTTAAAAAAATGATGTCTGGAGATCGGGAGGGACCACGTGCCGCTCAGCAATTGCTGAGCGAATGACGTGGTCCTTTTTTTGTTTTTTTACGGAAAAATTGAGAAAATCAATGGGAGGTTCAAGAATGACAGAAACGTTCTCGTCAGCACAACGGACCGAATATTTGCAAAATATGGCGAATGCACATTTTGACGTATTGATTATTGGCGGCGGGATTACAGGCGCAGGGATTGCATTGGATGCGGCTTCGCGTGGGTTGAAGACGGCGCTTGTAGAAATGCAGGATTTTGCAGCAGGTACATCCAGTCGTTCGACCAAACTTGTCCATGGCGGATTACGTTATTTGAAGCATTATGAAGTGAAGATGGTTGCTGAGGTAGGACGGGAGCGGGCTGTAGTTTATGAGAATGGGCCACATGTGACCACACCGGAACCGATGTTGTTACCGATCTATACGGCTGGCACGTTCGGCCGCTTCAGCACATCCATTGGACTGATGGTGTATGACCGGCTCGCCGGGGTGAAGCGCAGTGAACGGCGCCAAATGTTGAATGCTGGAGCGGTGTCAGACAGTGAACCTCTGTTACGCAAACAGGGGTTGTTGGGTGGTGGACTCTATGTGGAGTACCGGACTGATGATGCTAGACTTACCATAGAAGTCATGAAAGAAGCTGTCAAACGTGGGGCACAGGCAGTGAACTACGTTAAGGCGAAAGGTTTCCTAAAGGAGAATGGCAAGATTACAGGTATTGAAGCTCTGGATCAGATCGATGGGCAGACCTATACGCTAAAAGCAAGCAAGGTGATCAACGCTTCCGGTCCATGGGTGGACGGTCTGCGGGAATTGGATGGTTCACGCCAGGGGAAAACGCTACAGATGACCAAAGGTATTCATTTGGTCTTTGATGGTGAACGATTCCCATTGAGGCAGGCTGTCTATTTTGATACACCAGATGGTCGAATGGTGTTTGCTGTCCCGCGTGATGGCAAAACCTATGTAGGTACAACCGACACCGTATATCAGGATGATCCTGCACACCCGCAAATTTCCGACTCGGATCGCGATTATGTGATTGATGCAGTTAATGGCATGTTTCCAGATGTACACATTGGTACCAAGGACGTGGAATCCGGATGGGCGGGTGTACGTCCACTAATTCATGAGGAAGGCAAGAATCCTTCCGAAATATCACGTAAAGATGAAGTCTGGGTATCCGAATCCAATCTGATTACGATTGCCGGGGGCAAGTTAACCGGATACCGTAAAATGGCCGAGATGGTTGTTGATCTGGTCGCACGCCAGATGGAGCAGGAGAGTGGGCATTCCATAGGCCCTTGTGTAACGAAGAAGATGCCGATTTCCGGCGGTGATGTAGGGGGATCGGCTGGATTTGTATCGTATGCGGAGCGCAAGATCAAGGATGGTGTTGCCTTAGGACTTGCTCGACCTGCTGCTGAGCGGCTGGTTCGCACGTATGGTTCCAATGTGGAGGCACTATATGAGCGAATGCCCGATCCACGCACCAAGTCCGAGCTTCATGGCATGCCACAGGAGCTATTGCTGATGCTGCGTTACGCGATTGATGAAGAGATGGCTGCAACCCCATCTGACTTTTTGGTACGAAGAACAGGTGATTTATTCTTCCGTATTGATGAAGTTCGTCGCTATAAAGCAGCAGTTATCTCGTATATGGCAGGTCGTTTGGACTGGTCTGAAGAGGAAGTGGTTAAACATACACAGGAACTGGATCAGCTGTTGCTGGAAGCATCCGGAAAAATCTGAGGCAGGATTTCAAGATCGAGAGTCGAATGGAACATGTAAGCGTGTAACATAGAGAGGGGATTACATCCATGACATTACAGATCGGAATCATTGGAACAGGCTGGTTCAGTAAGGTACACGCGGATATTCTCGCACGGATGGAAGGTGTTCGTGTTGCGAGTGTCTGTGGAACTTCGCTCGAAAAGGCAGAGGCTATGGCCTTCGTTTATGATGCTGTTGGTTACGGGGAACTTGAACATATGCTGGATGGTGAGAAGCTGGATGCGGTGTATATCTGTGTGCCTCCGATGTCTCACGGATCAATTGAGTCCGAATTAATCCGCCGCGGTATTCCATTCCTGGTGGAGAAACCGCTGAGTACTGGAATGGACGTTCCACGTCAGGTGTTGGATCAGGTGCAAAAGAGTGGATTGTTAACCTCTGTAGGATACCATTTCCGTTATCAGGAGGCTGCGCAGGTCCTGCGGCAAGCGATGAAAGAACAGACGGTCGGCATGGCTCTTGGCCGCTGGATGGGCGGAATGCCAGGGGTCGCCTGGTGGCGGCGTCAGGACGGTTCAGGAGGGCAATTCGTAGAGCAGACTACACATATTGTAGACTTGCTTCGGTATTGTGCAGGAGAAGTTACGGAGGTATATGCTGTAGCAGCTCAGCGAAGCATGCATGAGAAGCATGAGCATGTGACCGTAGCCGATGTGGCAAATGTGACGCTTAAGTTGGAAAGTGGAGCGATTGCTAGTATCGCCAATACATGTCTGTTGCCAGACGGAGAGGGTGGCGCAGGACTCCAGTTCTACACGGATGCAGGTGTGTGGGATTGGACGCCAGAACGTTTGCTTCTGCCAAGTGCCGCAAAACATGCGATGGCAGGTCTGGAGATTCCGGTAGGACATAATCCATACGAGCGTGAGAATGAAGCGTTCATTCACGCCCTGCGTACGGGAGACCGTTCACGAATTCTGTCCGATTATGCGGATGCCTGCCGTACACAGGAGATTACGACGGCGGCGTTGGCATCAGCAGATTCCGGTCTGCCTGTACAGCTTCAGCCTTCTAAACATCTCTCTCATTAAAAGGTTGAAGTTAATATAAATACGCCTGAATCAGGGAATGATCCGCAGATCAGCCTGATTCAGGCGTATTTGTGTTGAGTAGAGATTATTGAGCAGCAATTCAACTACTCGGATTTTTGTTGTTTCAACCAGTCAGATGACCAACTGTAGATCTGATCAATGACAGGTTCAATGGCTCTGCCTTTAGGTGTTAATTCATACTCTACACGGGGAGGTATCTCGGGAAACATGTGTCGGGTTACGATACCTTCCGTCTCCATTTCCTTCAATCGCTCCGATAAAAGTCGTCCACTGATCGCCATCTCTGCTTCAAGCTCCGTAAACCGCTTGGGTCCGGACAACAGTTGGTACATGATTAACAGTACCCACTTCTTGCCTATGATGTCTATTGCTTGAGTGATCATACAGGGACTTGGTGATTTTACTTTTTTCAGCTTCAACGTGTTCACCTCGATTCATAATTATTTTCTTCAAAGTTGTATATGAAAGGACATGATTTCTGCCGCTTTAAGAATATAGGACATCCAAGTAAATGAGGGTTACTACAAAATATACTGTAACATACCTTTTGTATGTATTATACATCATACAGCGAAAAATTACTTGAAGAAATTATATTATTATTATATACTAACTTCACAAAAGTAAGTTGGTGATAAATAATACGTATAATATGAACGCGTACTATTCTGAAAATTGAACTGGGCTGAACGCTTGAAAACAGAGTGACCTTTGGGAACTTTCACATAGATTCTTTTTTTACAATGTGCAGCAAAAATAATCATTACATAGTAGGAACATATAATTTGTTACAGGAGGATCTACATATGAACAAGATTTTGGGTTACGTTTTTCTGGTTGTGTTAGCAGGTGTCTTCGTCATGACGGGGTTTAACAAGATTAGTGGGGCAGATATGATGATTCAGACATTCGAAAGTTTCTCTTATCCGACATGGACGATGTATCTGCTGGGCGCTGCGGAGTTGCTTAGTGCTGTAGGACTGCTGATTCCACGGACTCGCATCCTGGCTTCTGGCATACTGACCTTCATTCTGATTGGGGCCGTGGGAAGTCATCTGATCTATGCACAATACGCTGCTGTTCCGTTCCCGGCTGTGTTGTTGGTAGCTAACATTATTGTTTTGGTTGTGGGCATGCGCAGATTGGAAGCGGAAGAAGAAGGCCAGATGGACGCGATTCAGGCGTAAGTTAAAGATAAGAGGGAACGTAATTGGGCTGTTCAACGTGGAAAAGGTATTCCTGTCAAAAGGAATGTAAACGCGGATGCCTATGCAGAAGATGACCACTGCCAGTAAGCGGTGGTCATCTTTTTTTATGTAAGACTTCGCGTGGCACGTGTAACGATTCGCCGCGTATGTTTGGTATCCGACTGCTGAGTCCAAGTGGCACAGACCTGCCGCACCCACTCTGGATTGGTCTTGCTGGCGTCGTTCAGCCAGTTACTTACCGAATCCTGTACATACTTATGGGCATCGGATTTTACTGCGTCAAGCAAGGGAAGGGCCATGGCCGGATTTTCTTTTAACTCCTGAATATGCTTGGCCCAGACGCCACGAGGTCTGATTGATTCTATGGCAAAGCGACGGATCAGTGGATCAGAGTCAACGCTCCATGGGATTAACTGCTGCAAGGCTAAGGATAATTCGGCAGAGATGGACTCCCGTACAGCCATCCAGGCGATTTCTCTTACACCAAAGTGATGATCTGCTGCAAAGGGCCGAATATGCTCCAACTTTTCAGTCAGGTTCAGACCGGAATCCAGCCCAATGATATAAGCCGCCCAGCAGCGAACACTGTCTGAACGATGCTCTGCAATGGAACAAAAGAGATTCGTTTTTTCATTGACTGATGGACGTTTCAACAGATCAAGCCATTGCATGGCTATGGCCGGGATGATTTTCATGATCCGCTGCTCATCCATCTGTGTTAACTGCTCTGTAATTGCTCTGGTTTCGGCATCCATTCCCCATTCATGGGTAACCTTCTGAAAAAGAGAAACATGATCTACAGCCAGCCATTCGGTCAGATTGACCGATTCGATATGTCCTGCTTGTAGCCAATTGCGGATATGCTCAGGAATTTCCGTTGCTTTACGGGCACCTTTGCGAAGAAAAATGTCTTCAGGGATAAATAGATCTGGCTTAGCATCCAACGGTATACTCCTCCTTGGTTGTATAACATCATGAGTTATACAGTACAACTTGCTGGAGAACAGGGATGTAAGGCATCTTACAAGTGGTCAGTGATTTTCCGGAGGTTAGCGATTTCGTCACGATGAAGGGAGACTGATTTGAATCCGGTACGAATACGGCCAGATTTTACCAAGTCTTGCATGACAATCGTAACCGATTCCCGTGTGGCTCCCGCCATCCAGGCAATCTCCTGATGGGTAAGCCCGAGTTGAATCCGGCAGTATTCATCTTCTTCGATCCATCCCATCTGTTCAGCCAGCCGGAAGAGATTATGTAACACCTTTTCATGCAGGTTTCCGAGTGCGAGCGTCTGTGTCAACTCGCTCATTCGTTTGATCCGCTCGCTTAGTACGTTCATCAGTCTCATCATAAATTCTGGATGTTCAATCAGAAACTGTTCAAAACGTTGTTTGTTCATCAGGCAAATATCACACTCCTCCATCGTTTCGATATAAACGGCGCGTGTTCCGAGTGAGATTCCGTTCATTTCTCCAAACACGTTACCTTCCGTCAAAATATCGAGAGTGAACTGCTTGCCCTCCGGATTTAATGTATATAAACGAACCTTTCCCCGTTTTACAAAATAGAAACCTTCTGTAAACGTATCGGGTGTCTGGATCTGTCTGTTTTTAGGTATGGTCGTAATAGAAGTCATCCCATCCATTTCAATCAGGTCTGCCTCGGATAAGGAGGACATGAGGTCGAATTGTGATAAATACAGAATTTTATCCATAGAACTCCTTTCCATTACAATATGAATATAAAAAAAAGAAGAACCCACGAAAAACAACGGGTTCTCTTGCAGCGGGACTTCCTGATCGGAAGGTCTTCTGACTATAAATGATCAAATGCCATTTTGATTATAGTAACTTTTTTAATTGAGAGACGCGTCCTTGGCTGATGCCAAGCTTTTCCGCAATTTGCTGTTGAGCCAAACCGGGATTCTGTTCAACAATTTCTTTCATCTGTTGCAGCATACGTGCCGTCTTTGGCCGGAGGTCCGGGTATTCTTGGTTGTCAGCTGTGGTCCCTTCTTCCCTAGCGGGAGATGAGACTGGGGCGGATTTGGAAGCAGGACGCTCCACGGGTGCAGGAGCCTGTTTGTTCTGAGGTACGAACCAGTTGGGAGAGTCATCCGGGTGTTTTAATTGAATTGCACAAGTCCGGCAGATGAATTGTTCTTTGAAATACATTTCCGTATCTACATCACCGCAAAAAATACATAATGTTGATTTGTACTTTCTTAAAATCAACTCTTTTCCTTCAATGAAAAACTCAAGCGGATCGCCGATATGGATTTCCATCGTATCCCGCATTTCTTTGGGAAGGACAATTCGTCCAAGACGGTCCAGAGATCTCTTCATTCCGGTTCTTTTCATCGCATCTCCCCCGCAATATTCACAATTAAAAACCTGTCCTTATTGTAAGGAAGAAAGGGCTTTAATACAACAATAATATTTCAAAAAAGTGGATAATTCCATCCATTATGGGAAAATAAGTTTAGAAAGCACGGGTGCAACCGCTAAAGTGAACAATGCAGCGAGCACCATGGAGATGCTGGAGATGGTACCGGTCAGGGAACTCAGTTCAAACGCCTTGGATGTCCCTGTGCCATGGGCACCGGTTCCAAACAGTGTGCCTCGTGCAATTTCCCCATCGATGCGCAGCATTTTGACGATGGAAGGGCCCATAATTACTCCGAGCAGACCAGTCATAATAACAAAAACAGCTGTCACTGCGGGTATGCCACCGATAGTGGCGGATACGTTCATGGCAATTGGGGTGGTGATCGATCTTGGGATCAGACTATGAATGAGACCGGAATCCAGGCGCAACCATTTGGCGAGCAGGGCAGAAGAAAGTACGGCAACGACCGAACCGGTCATGACACTGAAGACAATCTCGGAAATATGTTTTTTGAGTACATGGAAAAAGGTATAGAGCGGTACGGCAAAAGCCACCGTGGCCGGTTGAAGAAGCAGACTCAGCCATTTGCCACCACTGCTATACGTGGCATAATCCGTTCCGGTTGCAAGCAATATGCCAACAACAAGAAGCGGTGTAATGAGCAACGGAGACAGATATACTTTAGGCAGATTGCTATACATTCGTTTGGTAACCCAATAGATACCGACGGTTAACAATAGGCAGAGGAATCCAATCATCCGGTGTGACGCTCCTTTCGTTTGGCAATTCGTGTAGCCACCAGGCCTGTGCAGGACATGACCAGGAATGTACTAAGTAGTACGATGAATAAAATTTGCAATCCGTCATGCTCCAGCATGGGCATATAGTTCATAATGCCAACGGCTGACGGGATAAAAAATAACAATAGTTCACCGAGCAGCCAGGCAGCTCCAACTTCAATCCAGCGCAGCTTCACGACACGAGTCTGAAGCAGAATGAATAACACAACCATACCGAGTATTGAACCGGGTACAGGAAGATGGAGAGTACGGGCCAGCAGGTCCATGAGCAGTGAAAAAACCATTAAGAGCGCAACTTGTGCAATACCAAGGCCCCATTTTTTCACTTCAATCCCTCCTTGTATAATCAACGTAATCCTTTGAGTTATTATGAAAATGAATGGAAACGTTACTTGAATCAATTTCATAACTCACTAAAAGTGAATTTATGTAACTAGATATAGACAAATTGAATCGTTTTGATCTATATCTAGCCCTGATTGAAGCAGCCAAAGGTATTATGAAAATGATTCATTTGATATCACAAATTTTACATTGCATTCTTTCATGAGTAAAATGCATATTAAGAATGTTTACTATTCCATTTATCTATGAGAGGTGGGAATCAACCGATGGATATCCGCCATTTGCAATATTTTCTGGAAGTTGCCCGGCAGCAGAGCTTCACAAAAGCCGCCGAAGTTCTGTATATCACCCAGCCTACGATCAGCAAGACGGTCAAGAGTCTTGAAGAGGAATTGGGTATCACTTTACTGGACCGTTATGGGAAGAAAGTTGAACTAACCGATGCAGGTCATGTGTTTTTTCGGCAGGCACTTGAGATTGAAAAATCATTCCGCAGTCTGTCGTCCGAATTGGACGACCTGATGAATTTGAAGAAAGGCCATCTGCGGATCGGCTTGCCGCCAATGGTAGGATCAAGCTTTTTCCCCATGATCATTGGTGAATTTCACAAAGCCTACCCGCAGGTGACCATTCAGCTGTTTGAGGATGGTGCCAAAAAAGTGGAGGCCGATGTGATCAGTGGTGCACTGGATATTGGCGTTGCCGTACTGCCAACCGTGGATGAACTGTTGGATCATTTTGTGTTTGTGAAAGAGAAGCTGAACCTGCTTGTACACCCTTCACATCCACTTGCAGGGAAAGAGTCGGTTGCCCTGCATGAACTGGAAAACGACGCCTTTGTGCTGTTTCGGGAGGATTTTGCATTGCATGACCGGATTATTGTGGCCTGTCAGCATGCTGGGTTCCAGCCCCGTGTGGTATATGAGAGCTCCCAGTGGGATCTGCTCAGCGCGATGGTTGCCGCCAATCTGGGAGTAGCCTTGCTACCGGAGACGATCTGTCGTGAGGTAGACAACATGCGCGTGCGCATTATACCCGTGGTGGAACCGGTGATTCCATGGCAACTCGGCATGATCTGGCGGAAGGACCGCTATCTGTCTTTTGCCACAAGAGAGTGGATCGGATTCACACAGTCGATGCTGGGTGAGTAAGGGAAGCGATCGGAAGGTTATTCTGTCATTGTAGTGCCCAGTGTAAATACTCTTTTGTTGACCCCGGATCGTTGTTACAATGGAAGCATAATCTTGATGGAGGTGTACGAACATGAAACTGCGGGTATCCGCTGTACAATACCAATTGCACACAATCAGCTCGTTTGAGCAGTTCGCCGCTCAGGCTGAGCATTACATACGGACAGCGAGCGAATACGGAACTGAATTTGTGCTGTTCCCTGAATTTTTCACAACGCAATTAATGTCCATTGGGGACAAACAAGGCAATGCTCTGACAATTGAGGATCTGCCAAACTTTACGGAGCAATATGAACAACTGTTCACGTCACTCGCTGCCAAGTACGGCATGCACGTCATCGGGGGAACCCACGTCATTCGCCGTGAAGGGAAGCTGTATAATACAGCCCACATGTTCTACCCGGATGGTCGCATCGCGCGGCAGGACAAGATTCACATTACACCAACCGAAGTCCAGGAATGGAACATGGCTCCCGGAGAGGGACTTGAGGTGTTCGACACGGACAAAGGCCGTATTGCGATGCTGACTTGTTACGATATTGAATTTCCGGAAATTGTACGGATGGCCAAAGCCAAAGGCGCAGACGTAATTTTCTGTCCTTCCTGTACGGACGATCGTCACGGATTCTACCGTGTGCGTTATACGAGTCATGCCCGCGCGGTAGAGAATCAGGTGTATGTTGTGTTAACCGGAACAGTGGGTAACCTGCCGACCGTTGATTTCATGCGTGCCAACTATGGACAGGCTGCAATTATTACGCCGAATGATATTCCGTTCCCGCCACGTGGCATTCTGGCCGAGGGTGAGATTAACAACGATATGATCGTGACCGCCGATCTGGATCTGGACTTGTTGTATGAGGTACGTGAACGTGGATCGGTAACGACCTGGCGTGACCGCCGTACTGATCTGTATACCGATTGGGAGTAGGCAACCTTATAGAGGTTGTTCAAAAAGCCCGCTTTTGATTACGAAGGATGCCTAGTGGCATCATCAGCATCGAATATGGAATTCAGCCGAAATGTCCGTTGCTCACGTAGTCTTCCCTACGCTCCGCTACTCCATTTCTAGCTTCATCCCATCTTCTCGGTACTGAAAACCGACCTTTTTGAACACATAATTAAAACCGAAGCGAAACAGAGTAGGGAATTCATTTTGTCAGTGGAAAGGGGTGAACCGGCAACATGTATACCAAAGAAATGCTGATTACCGACCCGGAGCGAAGTGGCAAAAGGGTAAAAGCAGTCGTTCGCAATTATGTTACTGCCGACTTTGAGGAACTCATTCGCATTCAGGCGGAGAGTTTCCCTCCTCCTTATCCGGAAGAACTGCTCTGGAGTCACGAGCAGCTCACCAGTCATGTACAGCATTACCCGGAGGGTGCCATCTGTATTGAAGTCGATGGAGAGTTGGCCGGATCAATGACCTCGCTACGGATGCAGTGGGACCCTGCACATCCAGCAAGTCATACCTGGGCCCAAGTAACGGATGACGGTTATATTCGTAACCACCAGCCGGATGGCAACACGCTGTATATTGTTGATCTCTGTGTTCGTCCAAAGTACCGCAAATGGGGACTGGCTCAGCTTATGATGCAGGCGATGTACCACCTTGTCATCGCTCAGGGGATGGATCGGTTACTGGGTGCTGGTAGAATGCCCGGTTATCATTTGGTTGCAGACCAACTGTCTGCGCAGGAATATCTGAACCAGGTGGCAGCGGGAGAAAGACGTGATCCGGTGATATCGTTCCTGCTTCGTTGTGGGCGCATGCCAGTTGGTGTGACAGCGGACTATCTGGACGATGAGGAATCCTGCAATTATGCAGCCCTGATGGAGTGGCGGAATCCGTTCAGATAAAGAAATGTTAAACGAAATACATCATCAATCGAGGGGGTATTTATTCATGGAATTCACGCGTATTACATCCATTAAAGATCCATTGTTTGCCCAAATGCACAAGTTGATGCAGGAGATTTTCCCGCGGGAAGAAGTGCTTGACTTCCCCCTGTGGGAAGAACCGCTGGAAGATCCGGGTATTCGGGTGTTCGTGGCTGTGCATGAGGGACAGGTTGTTGGAGCGACAGAGTACCGTTATTACGAGGATTGGAACGTAGCCATGACGGACTTCACGATTATTGGGCGTGAAGGTCTGGGGATCGGCAGTTTCCTGGCGAATCACCGCAAGCGTGATCTGCAAAAGCTGGCTGCAGCAAACGGGAAAGAATTGTTCGGTATGTTTGCCGAAATCTATAACCCTTATCTGAGTCAGGATCATGAGTTTGGCGGCATCAAGCCGATGGACCCGTATGTGCGTCGCGAAGTGCTGTCCCATCTGGGATATCAGCGTCTGGACTTCCCGTATGTTCATCCATCCTGGCAAGGTGACGGTGAAGCAGTTGGCGGATTGGATCTGTGTTTCATGCCAGGCGATGAGTCGCTTGATGAACTGCCAGCCAGTCTGGTGGCTGATTTCCTGAATCGATATTATGCTGTGCTTCCTAACAAACCGCAGGAATGGCTTGCCATGGTAGAGCAATTGACTGCTCGCAAGTCGGTTGCGCTACTGCCGTTGTAAACTGGACGGGATAGAACATTAAATCATAGTGGCGTTGCAAGTACCTTGAAGAATGATGACAGATGCAAAAAGCCCGTAGAACAGGCCATTATTGGACCTGCTTTCTACGGGTTTTTTCTATTTAGTTCGAGGTTGAGATTGAGCCAATGTAAGTTGGTTTTAAAATATTTTCTTTAAGAAGTGGTGAATGAGCTCATGGATCTCTGTCACATGTGTTTCGAGAGCAAAATGCCCAGTATCAAGTAAATGCACTTCTGCAGATGGGATATCACGCTTATAAGCTAAAGCTCCAGCAGGAAGAAAAGCAGGATCATTTTTACCCCATACAGCTAGAAGAGGAGGTTGATAATTGCGGAAATAAGCCTGAAATTCAGGATAAAGATCCACGTTTGTTCTATAATCGAGGATTAAATCCAGTTGGATTTCTTCAGCTTCCGGGCGTGACATGTAGGCAATATCCAGTGAATATCCGTCTGGTGAAACAAGGCTAGCATCAGTTCCATGAAGATACTGAAAGTTACGGATAGTTTCGGGGGTTAAGGAATCACGACATGCTTCACGATTTTCAGGTGTTGGAGAGTGCCAATACATCTCCCAAGGTCCCCATGCGTCACTAAACCCTTCGACATATGCGTTGCCATTCTGACTAATAATGGCTTGAACTTGTTCCGGGTGAGCCACTGCCAAGCGATAACCGACAGGTGCCCCATAATCAAACACATACATTACATATTTCTTAAGAGCTAATGCTTCAGTGAAACCTTCAATAACTCGAAACAGGCTGTCAAATGTGAAGTCAAACTGACTACGGGGTGGAGTTGTTGTACGACCAAACCCAGCAAGATCAGGGGCAATGACACGGTATTGTTCTGCCAGTTTGGGAATAAGGTCGCGAAACATATGACTAGAGGATGGAAACCCGTGTAATAGTAAAATAACTTGGCCATCCTTAGGCCCGGCTTCACGATAAAAAACTTCGACATCTCCAACTTTCTGGTGCTGATAACTAATCTTCATTTTTTACATCTCCTTCTGGATTCATTAAGAAGTCCAATATTATTTCTCTTACTTACTTGTAGAACTGGTGATGACGTGTTTTTATTGTATAATTAAACTATTCATTTGAATAACGAATAGATTGAATACTAGCTATTTCAAATCAAAATACAAAAGGGTGAAAGATATGATAAATTCCTTAGAGGGTCGTTATTTTCAGGCATTTATTGCTTTGCTTGAAGAGAAGAGTTTCAGCCGAGCTGGGGAGCGCTTAGGTTATGTCCAGTCCACAGTAACAACTCATATTCAACAGCTGGAGAAGATCTGCGGACAGAAGTTGTTTCATCGATTTCCACGAGGGGTGGAACCTACGGAAGCCGGAAAAGTATTTTCCAAATATGCTTATCAGTATGTCCACTTAAGTGAATCCCTTAAAGAAAGTATGAATGATATGAATCAGCCGTGCGGAACAATAAATATTAGACTACAGGAATCCTTTTTTCTTACACGCATGCTTCCATTTGTACAGGAATATACGAGAAACTTTCCAAGCGTAAATTTACGTGTTAAACAAGGGGCGCATCAAGATATTCTAAAAAGTGTGCTGGATTATGCCCTGGATTTTGGCATTGTTCCTCAAAACCCTGAGCGACATGACATTCTCTTTTATCCGATTATGGAAGAGACTATTGTTTTTGTTGCATCTGAGGATTTGGTTCGGAAAGTGGAAAGTGTAGGGGCGCAGATTCTAAATGACGAGGTGTTTATCAGTAACGGCACATCTTGTTTGTATCATACGACTGCTGTAGATGTTCTAAAGAATGAAGGGATTGTGGTTAAGGATGCGTTAGAGCTTTCAAGTCTTGAGATGATCAAGGAACTTGTATGCTGTGGAAAAGGTTTTGCCTTGGTCCCTAAAATAGCGATCAAAAACGAACTAAAGATGGGTAGATTAAAAATTCTTCCTTTTACTTCTAAAATAAGCTTTACGCATGGTCTGATTGTTCATAAAAATCGAGAGCGTAGTTTTACTGCTGAAAGTTTCCAATCGGAACTACTGAAATATTTTAAAGAATATTGATTCATCAGCTCTTGTAGCCTTCTGAAATGGAAAAGGGTTGAATACCGATTGTGTGTAATTCAAATAACGCACATGTTCATCCTTGCAGGATTGATCATGTACGTTATAGATGTGTAATCTTGAAGAAACTTCAGTATTTGGTGATTCACTATGAAGCTCTTTTTAGAATATTAGAAAAATAAAATCAGTTCGCGTCCTTTCGATCCGGTAGTTGGCTCAAATAACTGTTGGACAAGTGTGCAAGATCCAATGCTCGATCATATTGTTCCTTCGTTATAAACCGTGAAGAAGACTGCCAATTGGGTGTGGCTATAGCTGGAGATTCCTCATCTCCCGAAATCTTCGATATCTCTTCTGAAGGAACACCCGTCTGCTGTTGCTCGGCATCTTGTCTGCCCGCATCAGCTAGGGAATAATGTGTTCCGTCCCCGTATCCTTTCGCCGGAATGAAGAGAGAAGCATCGTTTAGCACCGACCCGGAGGGAAGGTAATAACGTTCGGGTAGCAGATTTCCACCTTCGTGTAACAAATCCTGTCCGAAGTGTAATTGGTCCTTCAGCGATACACCGGTGAGTCCCGCAATCGTTGGCAGAATGTCCACCTGGCCTCCGATCTGTTCCAGTTGTACACCGGGGGTAACGCCCGGGGCCGAGATAATGAGTGGAATATTAATCATATCTGCTGATGTGTATTCCCGACCATACAATTCTTTCATAAGGACTTTGTCATCCCGATCCAGTGAGTAAATGGGAAGTCCCAGGTGATCCCCGTACAAGACAAACAAGCTATTTTCCCATAATCCCCGTTCTTTCAATCCAGCAATCAACTGTCCAACCGCCTGATCCGCATAATGCTGTGATATCAAATAATCACCGGGCAATGTATCCTTGTAACGCTCTGGCAGCGTCAGCTTCACCTTGTTTTTAGGCAAAGTGTACGGGTGGTGGGCTGACATGGAGATGATATGGGCATAGAAGGGATCGCCCGAAGACTGCATGGATTCCAGCTTATCCAGTGTTTTGGAATACAGTACTTCATCCGAGGCCGAAAAGGCGATAGAGTCCTGTGTGCCGAAATAATTAATATCATAATACTGGTCGAATCCAAGTGCCTTGTATAACTGATCCCGATTCCAGAAACGAACATCATTTGTATGGAATGTGGCTGTCTGATATCCGTTTGCTGACATCAACTTGGGTAGACTCGGCAGAGCTTTATCCGCATATACAGTTGTTGCTGCCCCGTTCGGCGGGGTGTAGAACGATGTGTTCACAACAAATTCTGCATCCGATGTATTTCCCTGTCCCACTTGCTGATAAAAGTTCGGAAAATGCAGGCTCTGTCTAGCCAATTGATTCAGATTAGGCGTAATTTCCTGTCCATCTACCTCTAATCCAATCAGAAAGTTCTGGAACGATTCCAACTGGAGCATAATCACGTTGCGTCCGCTCGCGGCACCCATCTCCACAATCGCAGGAAGTTCGGTCGTTTGTTTCAGTTGGTCGATGTCAGTCTGATCAATGTGAGCGATGGGCACAGGTTTATCAGGTCGATCCAGGATGGTATACGCCTCGTAACCGAGGATGCCCATCTGTTCTGCTTGTGTAAGCTCACTCATGCTGGCCCGATTGGGATAGATGTTAAGCATGCACAGGATCATGGACAAGGTCAGAATGACCGAGGCAACCCTTCTTCTGGCACGTCGTTCAAGCGGAATGCGGTTCGGACGTTCTGTACTCCCGAGCTTGATCCGACGACGAATGAGTATCCCCCCGATAATCAGAACGTCTGCAAAAATAAACAAATAATAGGGGTCAAGCAAAGAAAACATGCTGCTCTTGACCGAGGTCACCTGATTCACCTGTGCCAGCGCGTGATAGTTAACGATTACACCATAATATTTGTAGTACATGATGGCAGCAAAGAAAATCCCTGAGAGCAGCAAATTCATGGCAAGGTATATCCACATTCGCCGATTGGCAGCAAACCACTCAATTAGACAGAAGCCGATCCAGATGAGCGGCAATTCGGTCAGCAGTGGTTTCCAGACAGGGATGTCATCAAAGATAACAATCCAGGCCAGTGAACTTTTGATCATCATGATAATGGTAAAGAATATAAACGGTCCGCTTAGAAATCGGGTGAGTGAACTGCGTGACAAGGTACCGCCTTCCCTTCCGAAGTTTCATTTAACAAGTATTATCCTTTCTCAGCATGGCTGTGTCAAAAATGAGAGCCTTTTACAATTGACGGCAAAAAACCTCTTCCATGCAGGAAGAGGTTTGAAAAAAACATGGGCTACTGCGATAAAAGCCAGATGCGACCCAATTTCGTTATTCTATAGTGTACGTTGTGACGTAAGAAGGTCTGGGGAACATGGTAGGCTTCTGTGCGGTCAGCCCTTCGCTAGTACTGCGGTTACGGTGAGCGTGACTATAAGCTTGGGATTCCTGCCAGCCTTTGAAATGTTCCTCCGACTGCCAGAGTGTAAGTACGACATATGTGTCATCCTTCAGAGGACGAAGCACACGAATACCAACAAAGCCAGGCTCGTCTTCTACCTTGCGGGCACGGTTCTTAAACCGTTCTTCGAAATCGTTACGACCATCCTCTGTGACAGGGATATTGTTGAGAACAGCGTAACCACCGCCAGTCCAGGAGCCTGCGGCATCAAAAGCTTCATATGCGGCTACTTTATCATCAGACTCAATATTCATCAGGCGTTCTGCGGATTCAATAGCCAGACGCACGTGCTCTTCGCTTCGCAAAGTCAGATGCGGGTATGCAGCAAGTGCATCCGGAATCGGTGAAGGAACCAAATAGATATACATAGAAGCTGCCTCCTTATTAAGTACATTCTATTTCAAGATAGCATATGGGATTGTGCGAGTCCAATCGGTTCACATGTATCGGACAGGTGGACTAATTCCGAGCTGAGTAGTATAGGTTTGCCGCAATAGAAGATAAACAATGAATGACAAACACTGCAGTAATAATGAAAAAGGAAAGCGATATCCCGTCTAGCATAACTACGAGGATCCAAGCCAGAGCAAGACTGATAGTGGTCGCATTCCAGGAGAAGGCTTTTGCTCTCGTGATACAATAGAGGTACCGCTCATCCAGTCCGTTTTGCTTTTTTGCAATCAACCTTGTGAAAAAAATAATGAGTATTGCAAATAACAAACCAGCTACAATTCCACCGATCCCGATCATCCGATTCAGTAATTCAGAACTCAATATTCTCATCTCCTTCAAAAATAAATAATTCCTCGATCTGACAGCCAAATAATTGGGCAAGCTTGTGAGCAAGCACAAGAGAAGGTTTGTACTTTCCGGATTCCAACGATATGATGGTCTGCCTGGAGACCTTTAGCCGTTGAGACAGTTCTTCCTGTGTGATGTGCATATGTATTCGTTTGTCTCTGATTAGATTTTGCAAGTATATCCTCCCATAAGTAAAGTTCGCTTTACGTAAAGTTAACTTTACTTATGCGACGATGGATTGTCAATCTCTCTTTATAATATTTTCCACTTCTTCGAGGTGATGCTGTGTCCAAAAGCATATTTCATGATAAAGTATAATCACTACAAACAGAACGGGTGATCGTATGACAACAACAATTCGGATATCGGTTAGACCTTTGGTGGAGTATGTGTACCGCAGCGGCAGCATACGTCCAGGGTTCCGGACCAATGCCTCGATGCAGGAGGGAACTCGAATTCATCAGCGGGTACAGAAGGAGTACACCGAAGAGGATCTGAAAGAGATTGTGCTCGAAGCTGAGATTCAACATGGGGATCTGACCTATGTGGTGGAGGGACGATGTGATGGCCTGATCCGGTTGGAGGGTCAGTTGACGGTGGATGAGATCAAATCAACTGCGGGCAATCTGGATGATCTGGGTGAGGGGCTTCCCGTGCATTGGGCGCAGGCCATGATGTATGCCTACATGTACGCCGTTCAGCAAGATGAACCACGCATGCAAGTGCAGCTGACGTACGTGCATTCGGTAACTCATGAAGAAAGACGATTCCGCCGAATGGCAGAACGAGAGGAACTGGAGCAGTTTGCGGCAGAAGTAATTGCCGGTTATGCGCCATATGCAGAGATGATCGCTGCATATGAAGAAAAGCGTGATATCAGTGTGAAAGAGCTGCCGTTTCCTTTTCGCAAATACCGGGAGGGACAGCGGAAGCTGGCAGGAGCCGTGTACAAGACCATTCGTGAAGGCCAGGGATTGATGGCCAAAGCACCAACAGGCATTGGTAAAACGATGTCCGTGCTGTTTCCCACGGTCAAAGCGATTGGTGAAGGCGAAGCAAGCCGATTGTTCTATCTGACCGCGAGGACAACGACACGGGTGGCGGCAGAAGAAGCTTTTGCCCGGATGCAATCGGAAGGATTGAAGATGCATGTGATCAGTCTGACCGCGAAGGACAAGATTTGTTTTAAAGAAGAGGAAGCTTGTGATACGGGGCAATGCGGCATGTGTGAAGGATATTATGACCGTATTAACGGGGCCGTGCTGGACATGCTGGAACATGAGACGTTGATGACACGTCCGGTCATCGAGCAGTATGCGCGCAAACATCGGGTGTGCCCGTTTGAGTTTTCACTGGATGCAGCGTATGCAGCCGATGCGGTGATCTGCGATTATAACTATATTTTCGATCCGCGTATCTCTCTGAAAAGAATGTTGGAGGAGCAGAAACGCAAGACGGTGTTACTGGTGGACGAGGCTCATAATCTGGTCGATCGTGGCCGAATGATGTTTTCCGCTGAGCTGGAGAAGGCAGTATTTCTGGATGTGAAAAGAGAGTTCCAGTCGCTGGACAGCAGTGTGCCTGCTGCCAAAGCCATTGTTGACTACACCGGGGCCATTGATAAGTATCTGATTACCCTTCGGAAAAACGGTGGAGAAGAAGGAAAGATCATCCAGCAGGAAGCACCGGAGGAACTGATTGAACGGCTGGAGCCTTTTGTCATGGTCGCGGAGCAATGCCTTGTTGAAGGTGGCTCGGGGAATGCCGAGACGGATCAGCTGCTGTTGGATGCCTACTTCACGGCACAGAATTTCCTGCGTATTGCCAAGCTGTATGATGAACGTTTTATTACGTATGCAGAGTGTGTTCGAAGTGAAGTGAGAGTAAAGTTATTTTGTCTCGATCCTTCGGTACTGCTTCGTCAGACGGCCAAAGGATTCCGCTCGCTCATTCATTTCTCAGCTACATTGTCACCCCTTCGCTATTTTCGGGATATGCTGGGTGCAGAGGAAGAGGATTATACATTGCAGATTCCATCGCCATTTCAGCGTGAACAACTGGATGTAAGGCTTCTGCCCTTATCTGTGCGATATAAGGACCGGGAGCAATCCCGGCGCCCCATTGCAGAGATGCTGCAACAGCTGGTAAGTGAATGGCCGCGCAGCAATCTGATGGTCTTCTTCCCTTCCTACCCTTATATGCGCGAGATATATGAGACCTATGCACAGCTTCCAAGTGAAGCGGATACTGTTATACAAAAGCAAGGCATGAACGAACTGGAACGGGAGCAGTTTTTGGATGGTTTCCAACCCAATCCTGAACGAACACGATTGGTATTTGCCGTCATGGGTGGCGTATTCTCGGAGGGTGTCGATCTGCCGGGAGACCGTTTGAATGGCGTCGTTGTGGTAGGTGCGGGGCTGCCGCAGATTGGTCTGGAGAACAATGTGCTTCGTGATTATTATGACCGTACAGGCCGCAACGGGTTCAATTATGCCTATATTTTCCCCGGTATGAATAAGGTGCTGCAGGCGGGTGGACGGCTGATTCGGACGGAGGAAGACAGGGGTGTGTTGGTGCTGGTCGACGATCGGTTTATCCAGGAACCTTATCGTTCCCTGCTGCCAGAGGAGTGGCGGGACTATAAACGAATTTGATGAAAGAACTATGAATGAAATGATGCATGTATATAAGTTGAACTAATCATTTACACGATAACGGAGAGGACAGAAAAAACCTGAAAAAGCGAAGCGTTCGCCTAAAAGCTTTCTGAAAGAAAGCTACATCGGAAGCATACGCTATCCTCGGATTTTCCCCTTCGAAAAAAGGGAATCAAAAAATCTGGGGATAACAGCGATTGGAAGGTTATTCTGTCATTGTAGTGTCAGTGTAAATAATCTTTGTTCAGCTTATACAGCATATATTTTTCGATTTTCTTTCCTTTATATGATTGAAGGGTAGGGTGAAAGGGTTATAACTTGGTTAGCAACGAACGAACAACGGCGATTACCCTATCCGTTCCGCGGTCCGCTTCGATAGCAATCAAGGAGGTCGGTTATAATGAAGAGAAATCATACCATGATGCAGTTTTTTGAATGGCACCTGGCTGCAGACGGAGATCATTGGAAGCGACTGGCTGAAATGGCCCCGGAACTTAAAGCCAAAGGCATTGACTCGGTATGGGTGCCACCCGTAACCAAGGCAGTGTCAGCAGAAGATACAGGTTATGGTGTATATGATCTGTACGATCTGGGCGAATTTGATCAAAAGGGTACCGTACGGACCAAATATGGCACCAAGCAGGAACTGGTGGAGGCCATTGCCGAGTGTCAGAAGAACGGAATCGCCGTCTATGTGGATCTGGTCATGAATCACAAGGCCGGAGCAGATGAGACGGAAGTTTTTAAAGTGATTGAGGTTGATCCCAATGATCGAACGAAGGAAATTTCTGAGCCGTTTGAGATTGAGGGCTGGACCAAATTCACATTCCCGGGTCGCGGGGATCAATACTCCTCTTTTAAATGGAACTCTGAACACTTCAACGGCACGGACTTTGATGCCAAGGGAGAACGAACAGGTGTATTCCGCATCGCAGGAGAGAATAAAAAATGGAATGAGAATGTCGATGATGAGTTTGGTAACTATGACTATCTGATGTTCGCCAATATAGATTATAACCACCCGGATGTTCGGCGCGAGATGATTGATTGGGGGAAATGGCTGATCGATACCCTCCAGTGTGGTGGGTTCCGGCTGGATGCGATTAAGCATATCAACCATGAATTCATTAAGGAATTCGCAGCAGAGATGATCCGCAAACGCGGTCAGGATTTCTACATCGTAGGCGAGTTCTGGAATTCAAACCTGGATGCATGTCGTGAATTCCTCGATACGGTAGACTATCAGATCGACCTGTTTGACGTGTCTCTTCACTACAAGTTGCATGAGGCTTCGCTTGCAGGCAGAGACTTTGATCTCTCCAAAATTTTTGATGATACCTTGGTTCAGACACATCCTACCCATGCGGTAACTTTTGTAGATAACCATGACTCCCAACCTCATGAAGCGTTGGAATCATGGATTGGAGACTGGTTTAAGCCAAGCGCCTATGCGTTGACGCTATTACGTCGCGATGGTTATCCGGTTGTATTTTACGGGGATTATTATGGCATTGGTGGTCCTGAACCTGTGGATGGCAAAAAAGAAATTCTGGACATTCTGCTGTCTGCCCGTTGCAACAAAGCGTATGGAGAGCAGGAAGATTACTTCGATCACGCCAATACGATTGGCTGGGTACGTCGTGGCGTAGAGGAAATCGAAGGTTCCGGTTGTGCAGTGGTCATCTCCAACGGGGATGACGGTGAGAAGAGGATGTTCATCGGAGAGCATCGTGCTGGTGAAGTCTGGGTGGATCTGACGAAGAGCTGTGATGATCAGATTACCATTGAGGAAGACGGCTGGGCCACCTTCCATGTGTGCGGTGGAGGCGTCTCGGTATGGGTTCTTCCTGAACAGAATGAGGACTGCGCTGACGCTGAGTAACGGCATGTGCCAGGCAGGATAAGAAAAGGTACACCGACCGCATAAAAACAGTAAATAGATAGATCGTTAAACCATCTGAACAGGAGAGCGAGTATACCTGTGTCCAGGTGGTTTTTTGCATTTATCTAGGTACAACTAAAACTCCATCCTAACGAACCGAGGGCACCTTATTTGCACTGAATTAGCGTTATTGGAATTCTAACGAATCTCAGTAACCTTATTACTCTCAAAAACGATTGAAATAGCGCCAATTGGAGCAACATCACCAGATTAACGCGTCTGAGATTCGTTAGAATACTGGTAACTCGGATTTCAGCCGAATAAGGCTTCTCAGATTCGTTAGCTTAACGCGGGTTGAGGCTCGCCGCCATAGGCAAACGAATGACTGCTACAAGTAAAAACATGAAATGAGAAAGAAACACTTCGGTCCCACATCTTAATACATGGTACAATAATCCAAATATGGAGTATTAGAAAACATAATGAGAGAACGTAATAAGCGATATTTTTTGCAGAAGATGGAGAAGAGGAGGGATGGCATGAGCCCCAAAAGAGAGATGAACCGTTTCTTCCCGTTGGTCATGTACCTATGTGTAATAGCCGTGTGTCTGGGGGCTTGCAGTTTGGGACCAAACCAGGGGCCAGCGGGTGAACCGAAGCGAACCGATGAGTATACGTTGAATTCGGAGCGAAGAGATTTGAATGAGCGGGTTACGAAGAACCTTGAGTCTTTTCAGACGAACTCGCCAGATGATTATAATTTGACAGCAACGGTGGATGTGAGTCATGAATCCGGAGTTGATCGGATTACTTATGAGATTTTGGTGAATGAGGCTCGGGTGCCCATGGTTAATGTCATTCAGTCCTTCACCCTCGATCCCAACATGATAAATCGAATAGATGCTGGAGAATTATTTCATTCCAATGTGAGCAATACACACGAGATTAGTTTAGAGTCTGACAAGGAACCGCTTGGATTGAGTTTGAGCAGAAGTTACGTCTTGAAGCCCAAGGCGGAGATCGACAGCAATATCCTCCAGTGTTATGCAGATATGTATATCAAAATTTCCTATGGCCCAAATGATCAGCGAACGGAAGATTATTTTCACATCCATGCCGAGCCCTCTCCGAGGACAATTGAGCATATGAAGTCATGGGAGAAAGAAAAATAGGAAAAAGCAACGCCCACCAGTTCCGTATGAGGAATCTGAGTAGACGCTGCCGGTTATCTATTTGAGATAGTAAGGTTATTACTTTTCAAAATACTGATTCATCGTATCCCACATTCGATTGAACTCACTTCGTTCCATTGAAAATGCTCCAGGCTTCTCAGGTTTATGATGAGAAGTTGGCTCAAAGTTTAAGTATTCATGGTGTGTAGTACACTCATAGTTTTTGCTGTTAATGAGGAATTCAATTCTGTCCTTAAAGGGTCTTTCCAGTAATTTAACCACCATGATGTCTCCACTACTGGTGCTTCTTGCAGGAGAATATATCAGAAAGTAACCTTGTTCAATTCGATATTCCATAGCAATGACCTCCATTAGAATATAGGTCCAAATACGATAATATCCGATGCCCTCTCTCCGTACCTACTCCAGTTCAAATGATTCCAACGTGCCAACCATCCGCAGATTATGCTCGCGGTTGAACTGATCCCGTCTGTCCGCATCCGCGTACTCATCATGATAATGCATCAGTACGGTTTTCTGTCTCACTTCCGCGGGTAACTGCTCCAGATCTTTCAATGAAGTATGGGATTTGATGACCAGATCGTGCATATGGCATTCATGGAAAATCAGCTGCACATCAGCGGCAACTTGCTCCACACGTTCCTGGTCGAGTGTACTGTCAGCACTGTAATAGAAGTAAGGCTTGGCGAGTAGCCCATTGCTGACCATACCGGGAACATGCTGTGTCCGAAACGTCTCAAACGTCACGCCGCCCAGTTCGAATGTGCCTCCATCTGGCAGGGGAACGACATCGTAGTAATCGCTCATGGTACGTTCACCATCCGTTGTGTAGCGCATGCCGGGGGATAGAATGTTCCAGAGCGGATCTACCAATTGTTCGTGTATGAACAGACGGGGTTTGCGGTCGCCTACGATCTGTGCGTAATAACCCAGCATCTGTACACCATTAATATGATCTTCATGTAGATGCGTAATGAACACGTTGTGGATATCGGTCATGGCGAATCCATATTCCTTGAGTGCTTTAGCATTTGATTCTGGAAAATCAATGACCAGATGCGTGTCTCCGAATTCAGCCAACATACTATTGTGGTGCTGCTCCACGCTGAACATATCTCCAGTGCCGAGAAAAGTGATTTTCAATTCATTTCATCTCCTTGTGTGATCTTCAGATCAGCATCCTTGCGTTAAATCCAGTATACCTTGTTCCCGAATATATGCCTAAATCAACCTTTTTTGATAACGCTATCATTTTATATTGAACTTTGATGATAAACAGTGTAGCGTAAAGATGGGAAGTGAACCCATATGAACGTAAACTCACCTAAAGGGAGCGTGCGAGGCGAATGAAATCTTTTCTGGATGAACAATTTTTGCTGCACAATGAAACGGCGATCAAGTTATATGAGGATTATGCCAAAGACATGCCGATTATTGATTATCATTGCCACCTCAGTCCTCAGGAGATCTACGAGAACAAAACCTTTGGCAATCTTACAGAGGCTTGGTTATACGGTGATCACTATAAGTGGCGGCTCATGCGCGCAAACGGAATTGAAGAGCAATATGTGACCGGCGGCGAGGGAGTAACCGATTACGATCGTTTCATGGCTTATGCCAAAACGGTACCGATGATGATTGGTAATCCGCTGTACGCCTGGTCTCATCTGGAATTACAGCGATATTTCGGCGTCTACGAAGTATTGAATGAGACAAGCGCACCGGCCATCTGGGAAAAAGTAAATGCCAAACTGAACAGTGACGGATTCGGTGCACGCGATCTGATTACCAAATCCAATGTCACTGTTGTGTGCACAACCGATGATCCAACGGATTCTCTGGAGTATCATCTGAAAATTCAGGAAATCGAAGGCTTTGATACGGCGGTATTACCTTCTTTCCGCCCGGATAAAGGCTTGGAATTGAACCGGGATACCTTCGTGGAATGGGTGGGCAAGCTGTCGCAGGCATCTGGCACTGCCATTTCAGATTATGAATCCTTCCTTGCTGCGCTGGAGTCACGTGTGGAATTTTTCCATTCCGTCGGCGGCAGAGTCTCTGACCATGCACTTGATTATGTTCCTTACGGCGTGGCTACACGCGAAGAAGCAGCTGCCATCTTTGCAAAGGTACTTGCGGGTCAGAAGGTAACTCGTGAGGAAGAGGACAAGTACAAGACGGTAACGCTGACGTTCCTTGGCAAACTGTATGCAGATCGGGGCTGGGTGATGCAGTTCCACATTAATGCAGCCCGTAACAACAACACACGGATGTTTGCCAAACTTGGGCCGGATACTGGTTACGATGCCGTGAATGATACGCCGCTTTCCGCAGCGATGATTGGATTGCTCGACGCTTTGGAGCAACAACAAGCACTGCCCAAAACGATTCTGTATTCTCTGAATCCAAGGGACAACGAAGTGCTCGCGGCGATCATCGGCAGCTTCCAGGGCGGGGGTATTCCGGGCAAAATCCAGCTTGGTGCAGCCTGGTGGTTTAACGATACGAAGGATGGCATGTTAGCCCAGATGAAAGCCCTGGCGAATGTAGGTCTGCTCAGCCGATTTGTCGGCATGCTAACCGATTCACGCAGCTTCCTGTCCTACACCCGGCATGAGTATTTCCGTCGTCTCGTCTGCAACCTCATCGGTGAATGGGCCGAACAAGGGGAGGCACCGCAGGATATGGAGTTGCTCGGTCAGATCGTACAGGGTATTGCCTACAACAATGCAAAAGAGTATTTCCCGTTTGCCTCAGTGCCTAAAACAGTCTCTGCTTCACAGTCCTGATGAGTAACAAACGCACCTAATCATGCAATTTATGCAATAAGAAGATTCTTTTGTGTCTACTTTTCAATCGTAATAAAATGCTCCCCTTCCTTACCTCCGGGCCATCATCCACCGGAGTAATGAACGGGAGTTTCTTTATAAGTTGAATTCATGGAATTGTACATAATAACTATAGTGGGCTCCAATGGAGGCCATATGACAAAACCCATAATCAAGCGCGTGTATGCTCTTGGTTATGGGTTTATGTTGGTTATTTTTAGATGTTTGACAATGGCTTCTTGCGATAATATACTTAGTACACCTAATTAATTGTGCATCTATTTAATTGTATTGCTATTTAATAGATGTCCTATGATGTTGGATGTCTATGGAATGATAAAGAAAGAAGGAGGGACCCATTATGACTGGTATAGATCCGGTCGCTCAGAAGCTTTTGTACTCCATTATGCAGTTTAATAAAGGCAAATGGAGGCAACATAAACCTCATGGGCGCAATCACAATGAAATTATGGTGCTGGGTTGTTTACTCCACGGGATGCATCCGGGAGAACAATTGAACTGGCAGGACAATCCGCCTGATTTCAATGACACGATCGAATCCAATCACCCCGGGATGAAAGTCTCGGAAATCAGCGCATTGCTACGAGTGAAGTCACCGACCATTACACCTGTTATTCGTGGCCTTGAAGATGAGGGGCTGGTCAAACGGACGATGGACCCGGAGGATCGCCGTGCTGTCCGCATCACGATTACTGAAGCAGGTCGTGAAATTATTCGGGCTGCTCACCAAGAACGCATGGAAATATTCAATAAGTTAGTTGAGCATTTGGGTGAGCAAGACAGTACTCAGCTGGCTGAGTTGTTGACAAAGGTATACACCTTTTTTGATACATTAACTTCCTTGCAAAAGGATGATTCGACAAGAGGAGATGATAAGCCATGATGAAACTGTTTAGCATGCTGAAGCCATACCGAATTCCGATTATTTTTATTCTGGTTTTGGTACTGTTTCAGTCGCTTGCTGAATTGTACTTGCCCACGTTAATGGCAGATATTGTGAATTACGGCATCATTAAAGGGGATATCCCGTATATCTGGCAGATTGGTGGATGGATGTTGGTCATCGCGATTGGCGGAACAGCGTGTTCGGTGATCGCCAGTTACCTCTCATCTCGAACAGCGGGTGGATTTGCCAAACAACTGCGTAGCAGAGTATTCCGCCATGTGGAGAACTTCTCGCTCCAGGAGTTCGATAAGATGGGTACTGCTTCATTGATTACGCGTACGACGAATGACATCACGCAGGTACAGAATGTACTTACAATGATGCTGCGCATGATGATTATGGCTCCGCTCATGTGTATCGGGGGTATCTTCATGGCGGTATCTCAGGACGCCAAATTATCTACGATTTTCCTGGTCGTGCTTCCGGTACTCGGTGGAGCTATTGCGCTGATTGGTGCCAAGGGTTTACCTTTGTTCAAAACCATTCAGAAAAAGCTGGACCGACTCAACCTGGTGCTGCGTGAGCAGTTAACAGGGATTCGGGTTGTTCGTTCCTTTAACCGTGGGGAGCATGAGAAGGTGCGCTTTAACGGGGCCAATACAGAACTGAGAGATTCATCGATCAAAGTTAATGTGCTCATGGCGACCATCATGCCTGTGATGATGCTGGTTATGAACTTTTCGATGATTGCCATCCTTTATTTTGGTGGAATGCGGATCGACACTGGTAATATGAACATCGGTGCATTGATTGCCTTCATCCAATATGCAATGCAGATCATGTTCTCACTTATTATGGTTTCGATGATCTTTGTCATGATTCCAAGAGCTTCAGCATCGGCAGAACGGATCAACGAAGTACTTGATATGCAGCCGGATCTTAGCAATCCCGAGCAGCCTCGTGGTATGAAATCCATGCAGGGTATGATTGAGTTTGACAATGTAACTTTCCGTTATCCGGGAGCAGAGAATCCAGCTTTGTCCGATATCTCCTTCACAGCTCGCTCAGGTGAGACAACAGCCATCATTGGCGGTACGGGTTCTGGGAAATCGACATTGCTCAGTCTTATTCCACGATTCTATGATGTGACCGAAGGCAGTGTTCGGGTCAATGGTACGGATGTGCGTGAAATTCGGCAGGAAGATCTGCGTGCCAAAATTGGCTTTGTACCACAAAAGGCAGTCCTCTTTACGGGTACGATTACGGAGAATATCCGTCACGGGAAAGACGATGCCACAATGGATGAAGTTGTTCATGCGGCCCGTACAGCTCAGGCGGAGAACTTCATTACCGAGATGAAAGAGGGATATGACAGCCTTATCGCTCAAGGTGGTAACAACGTATCTGGTGGACAAAAGCAACGTCTGTCCATCGCTCGCGCACTTGTTCGCCGTCCGGAAGTTTATATCTTTGATGACAGTTTCTCTGCTCTCGATTTCAAAACGGATGCTAAACTTCGTGCTGCGCTGAAGTCCGAAACGACAGAAGCGGCTGTGCTGATTGTTGCGCAACGCGTAAGTACAGTAATGGATGCTGATCGCATTCTGGTTATGGATGAGGGCCGAATTGTCGGTTCAGGAACACATAAAGAGCTGCTGGAGCACAATGAAGTGTATCGCGAGATTGTATCCTCCCAGCTGACAGAGGAGGAGATCGCATGAGTGAACGTACAGAACGTAAGTCGCCTCGTCCCCATGGTGGGCCGGGTCCAGGTCCCGGAATGGGCATGCGACCTCCCGCTGAGAAAGCAAAAGATTTCAAAGGCACACTGCGTCGCTTGATTCGTTATCTCCAGCCCCATAGTTCTCGTCTGCTAGGTGTGCTGGTTGCAGCCATTTTGAGTACCGTATTCAGCATCATCAGTCCAAAAGTTATGGCCGAAGGAACGGATATTCTCAGTAAAGGTGCCATTGCCATCCTTCAGGGTGTACAGGGAGCCGGGATTGATTTTCCTGCATTGATGAAAGTGTTATACCTGCTTGGCGGACTCTATCTATTCAGTGCTGCATTTATGTATGTTCAGCAATACCTGATGGCCGGTGTGGCCCAACGTGTTGTGTATGACATGCGTGAGCAGATCAGTGCGAAGGTTGGACGTCTTCCTTTGAAATATTTTGACTCCCGCACAACTGGGGAGACACTTAGCCGTGCCACGAATGACGTGGACAATATCAGTAATACACTTCAGCAAAGTTTGGCACAGTTCATTACGTCCATCGTCACAATTGTCGGCGTAATTATCATGATGCTGACGATTAGTCCATGGATGACGCTGATCACGATTTTGACGTTGCCACTCAGTGTAGTTGTTGTCATGCTGGTCGCTTCCCGTTCGCAAAAACACTTTGCCGGTCAACAGAAATCCCTTGGGGAACTGAATGGTCATGTCGAAGAGATGTACACGGGACACAAGGTCGTCAAAGCATTTGGACGCGAAGAACAATCCGTACAGCAATTTGAGAAGGTCAATGAAGAATTGTATGAATCTGGCTGGAAAGCCCAGTTTATCTCCGGTATTATTATGCCGCTCATGAGTTTTGTGGGTAACTTGGGTTATGTACTGATCTGTGTGGTCGGTGGGATCTTCGTTACACGTGGTTCTATCTCCATCGGGGATATTCTGGCCTTCACACAATATTCCCGTCAATTTACACAACCGATTAACCAGATTGCGAATATCTCGAATATTATTCAATCAACGATTGCTTCGGCGGAACGTGTATTCGAGTTGTTGGATGAAGAGGAAGAAGTTCCGGAGTCCAAACAACCCGTGCAATTACAGCAGCCTAAAGGTGCGGTTGCATTCCAAGGTGTTAATTTTGGATATAAAGAAAATGAACTGCTCATTCATAACATGAATATTGATGTAAAACCGGGACAGACGGTAGCCATTGTTGGACCAACGGGAGCCGGTAAAACAACCCTGATCAACCTGTTAATGCGTTTCTACGAAATTCAGGATGGTCGGATTACGATTGACGGTGCAGACATTAAGGACATGGAGCGTGGTAAGTTGCGCAGTCTGTTCGGCATGGTGCTTCAGGATACCTGGTTGTTCAACGGAACGATTCGGGACAACATCGCCTATGGTCGAGAAGGTTCTACGGAAGAGGATGTAATCAAGGCAGCCGTTGCGGCACATGCGGATCACTTTATCCGTACACTGCCTGATGGTTATGATACGGTGCTGAATGAAGAGGCGTCGAACATCTCTCAAGGGCAGAAACAGTTGCTGACCATTGCAAGAGCGATTCTGGCGAACCCGGCCATCCTCATTCTGGATGAAGCGACGAGTAGCGTGGATACACGGACCGAAGTATTTATCCAGAAAGCAATGAATGATCTGATGAAGGATCGCACGAGCTTTGTCATTGCACACCGTTTGTCTACCATTCGCGGCGCCGATCTGATCCTGGTTATGGATCATGGTAACGTGATTGAACAGGGTAATCATGATGAATTGATGGCAAGTCAGGGCTTCTACGCCGATCTGTACAATAGTCAGTTTGCGGAGCAACAACCGCAGGCGATCTGATTACACTGTAACTAACTAGAATAGCCGGGAGCACTCTTAGGGGTGCTTCCGGCTATTTGTCGTGTATCCAGAGGAGTCGATTCTAATGTGGAGCAGATTGGATCCGTTTGGATACGATGGATCTATAAGATATGAAGGAACGTTGGCATAGTAATTGGGGTTGTGGTGCTCGTCAGCCTTTCAGTTGTTTGCGTGAGATGCAGACAGGATGAGGGTTCATCCTTCGTCCATGCTAACGAATCGTAGACACCTTATATGGAGGATTATCAAGCACTCCCAATTCTAACGAACTTGAGACATGTTATTTCTCTGATAAGCAACACAAAGCGGTAAAAGAAACTGCAGAATGCGGAAATAAAGTGTCTATGATTCGTTAGAACGCCGGTATTGTGGAATTGTGCCTATTAGAGTGTGCTGAGTTCGTTAAAATATTCTAATAAACCTTAGTCATAATTGTCTTACATATGCCATGCGTGCAAAAATAAAAACGGGACGAAGCGGTGTAACTACACTGCTTTGTCCCGTTTATTTATATTTTGAATTCATTGTACATCAATCTAGATACAAGCATACGAGCATAAGCTCACCGAGTGGGACATCCAGATTAGTCATGAGATACTTTGTATGCCTCTGTTTGAACAGGGCATGACCCGCATTTTACTGATCCTTAGAATCGTTCGCAGGTTCATCAGTGTCATTGCTAGAGACCGACCTTACTTCTGCCTTCACGTCGTCGCTGTTGGCTTCCTCCAGCGCAGACGGAGCGGGTTCACCCGGGATTAATTCGCGCTGCTCAATCATGCGTTTCACAACCTCATAACAGTCATCCACATGTTTGTTACCCACATAGCGCATGGCTGTGAAGCTGAGTGCGGCAGCCAATCCCTGTCCTGCAAAGGGGACAAATTTGGCGACGGATTTGGTGGCTACGCGTACGCCGACTCTTTTCAGAACCTGTACCACCAATTCCTTGGTGATCATACGACCAATGACTTTGCTTCCGATGGACATCACGAATCCATAGATCATGGATTTGGTCTCGGGGTCCATGCCGTCCAACTGTTTTTGTGATAATCCGAATTTATTGTTAATGGCAGGCAACAGCTGCATCAGCATCCCCACATCAGCCAGTACGTCTGTACCGGGCAGCGGAACGAGTGTTGTACCGGCAGAAGCGGTAGCTCTTTTGCGAACCATGGTACGGCATTCCTTGCGAACTTGCTCCAATTGTTCCAACGTTGCCGGAATCATAGGGAATCCCTCCATTCGTATATGGTATAGATATAACCGTTTTGACTCAATTTGAATGGGTTCTCACCAGCAAAATTTGCAACCTTATGACATTAAGGTGCCGAGAAACCCTTTTTCTCATGCATACATCTGGTTAAACAAGGAAATGGTTTATGGATAAACGGGCCATCTAGCTATTACGAATGAATGAGGATTAGGATGCATACCTGATTGGGAAACCTATTTGGAATCATGATGTGTACTTAGCGAAGGGCTTGTTTACGGCTTCAACCTTTGTGGGTAAAGGTTTACAAGCATTGGAATGGAGGAAGAGGGATGGAGTTTAACAAAGCGTTGTTAATTCATCATCATCATTCGGGCAAGGCCAATCGTGAGAATACAGTGGGCCTTGTGGCTGGTGTGCTGGCTCCTGCTGTTCATGAACTCGTCATTGTACGCACGGATGAACCGGGTGAGGGAGAGATGCTGTGTCGTGAACGCGGGGAGCAATTCGATGTGGTCTTCATCCTGGGTGGGGATGGCACGGTGCATGAATGCGTGAATGGACTGGCTGATCTGCAACATCCTCCGTTGATTGGTATATTGCCTGGAGGCACCTGTAATGACTTTGCGCGTTCGCTCGGGATTTCACCGGATGCAGAGATTGCGGCACAAGAAATGCTGGCAGGTCGGGTGGTATCTATTGATGTTGGACGAGCTAATGATCGGGTGTTCACGAACTTTTTTGGCATTGGCTTGATCAGTGATGCATCGCAGAATATTAACGAGAATCTGAAAGGCGCGCTGGGGAAGCTCAGTTATTTTATCAGCACTTTACAGACAATTAGTCATACAGAGCCGTTTCGTTACCAACTGGAGGCGGATGGGAAAGAGATGGAAGGCGAAGCGGTGATGATCTATGCAGCCAATGGCCGTTTTCTGGGAACAAATGCATTGCCCTTTGCACCGGATGCGTTGCAGGATGGCGAACTGGACGTGCTCATTATTCATGAGACAGGCATTCCGCTGCTACGAGAGATTCTGTCGCACAAGCCAGAGGGAGAATGGCAACCTCAGAGTGAGAGTATTTCATACTTCAAGGCATCTACGTTAAAAGTGAAGACGGATGCGCCGATGTCAGCTGACACGGACGGCGAATTGTATATGGAGACACCCGCCGAGCTGTCGGTGCTGACGGGTCATCTGAAGTTTCTAACCGGGGAGGTTTATTAGATCCCCCGGTTTTTTAGTTTGATTTTAGTTGATCGAAAACTTAAACATTCCCTGGCTGATCTCTCATATCACGTTGCCTGAACTCATCCTCAAGCATGCTCATCTGAATGGCATCATGGTATTGATGATTGTAGAACAAGACATCCCGCTTCACACCCTCGCGCTGGAATCCAAGCTTCTCATACGTGCGAATGGCTCGCTCGTTGAAGGCGTACACCTCAAGCTCGATTCGATGCAGGTTACAGATTCCGAAGCCGTAGTCCAGCATAAGTAGCAACGCCTCGCTACCGTAACCTTTTCCTTGATGTTCCGACTGATCGATGGCAACCCGGATATGTGCACTGCGATTCTTGGCATGCATGTCCATCAGGACGACATCTCCGATGATCTGGTCATTTTCCTGTAAAGCAATAAGTAGCATGAGTCTGGTGTCATCTTGTGCAGCGCTCTCAACATAACGTTCGACCTGAGCGCGTGTGAAACTGTTCTGTGTTCCCGTCAGCCTACGCATCTCGGCGTCAAACAGACCGGGGAAGTATGCATCCACATCTGTAATCTCGAAGGGACGCAGATATATGCGCGACGTTTCTAGCAGACGTGGGATACGTGGGGAAGGTTTTGAATGTGACATTAGTTGTTCCTCCTATAGGTTCAAGGCGGGACTGATCGAGATGGCCCTGCCTCTTAAAGTTGGCGTTACACATTGATGATGACATGAGTATATCCCAATACTGTATACTTCCAAATATACAGTTTTAATTAATTTTGCAGGACAGATGAGGTGCATCATGATGATTACATTACCGAAGCTAGACGAGAACGATAGTGCGCCAATCTATGTACAGCTCTCGGATCATATCAAAAGGGAAATCATTCACGGGGATTGGGCTGAACATAGCCGATTGCCTTCGGTGCGAAAACTTGCCGAGATGCTTGGAATAAGCACTACTCCGGTGGAATGGGCCTATCAGCAATTGATCGCCGAAGGATATATATACAGTCAGCCACGTCGTGGCTATCATGTTCGTGCCATGGTGGACAGCGATCATGCCATGCAGATTGGGCAAACAGATAAACAGACAGCCGGACAAGCTCCCGTGGCCCAAAAGACGTGGTCAGACCATCAGGCAATACGCCCTGCCCGAGCAGTTCAATATGATTTTCATATGTCACGCAATGATTTCAGCCTGTTTCCAATTGCCAAGTGGCACCAATATGTTAATCGAATCTGGCGGGAAGAAGCGAAGGAGTTGTTGTTCTATGGAGACCCTCAGGGAGAATGGGGACTACGATGTGAGATTGCTGTCTATCTTGCGCAGTTCAGGGGAGTCAGCTGTTCTCCAGAGCAGATTGTTGTGGGTGCTGAACAGCATCTGCTAATGTCTCTATTAGCACAGACCCTTCTTCACAAAGGAGAATCAACGCATTCCATCGGTGTAGAGAATCCTGGATACCGACTGTTACCTGGTACATTCCACAATTATGGTTATCGGGTTGTCCCGATCTCTCTGGATCCTGATGGCATAAACTTAACGGAGCTGGAACAGGCCGGGGTAAAATTGGCGGGTGTGTCACCCTCTCACCAATTTCCACTAGGTATGACCATGCCGATCACTCGCAGATTGGCGTTGCTCGAATGGGCGGAACGAACAAAGGCATACATTATCGAGGATGATTACGATGGAGAGTTCCGGTATCATGGAAGACCAATCCCATCAATGCAGGGGCTACGCGAGAGAAGTCGCGTATTCTATATGGGTGGTTTCTCGCAGGTGCTCGCACCTGCTCTTTGTATCCATTACATGGTGCTTCCGAGAGAATTAATGGATGATTTTCGCGAAATGTATAAGAATGTTCTATTCGAGCAATCAGCCTCCCGACTCCATCAGCGAACATTGGAGATGTTCATGCGTGAAGGAGAACTGGGCAAGCATATCCGTAAAATGCGTAATGTCTACAAACGAAAGCATGACCTGATCGTTCAGGCCATTCAGATGCATTTTGGAGATCGGGTTGAAATAAGGGGTCAACATTCCGGATTCCATCTGGTATTGCGAATGGTAACCAAACAGTCAGCCACAGAATTGGTAACCGCAGCGATAGAGGCAGGGATACAGATCAGTTCAACGGAATATTTGTGGGCGAACGGGAGCAGACCAGCAGACGGCAAAAGAGAGTTCATTATCGGTTTTGCCGGAATAGAGCTGGAACGCATTGACCCGGGTATTGCCGCATTGGCTAGAATCTGGAGCTAGCATCAGTTCCGTTTAACCGCTCCATCCAGAAACAGCGCCACCAGTTCCTGCGCAAGTTCCTCGATGCTGCCGCCATTCATGTTGCGTACATCTTCGCGGTTCGCGAGCATCAGCAGTGACGTAAATGCATGGGCAAGCAGCATAGGGTTCCCGACCCGCAAATAACCATTATCCATCTCCTTCTGAAAATGGGTAGCTAGTACTTCGAATATGCGAACCTCTGCTTCCCGAATCTGAGCGAGCTGCTCCGTGTCCAGATGTTTCTCGGCTTCTCGCATCATGGTCTCCGTTTCAATATGGGAATGCTGCATCTTGGCTTCGGCAACCTTAACCAGTCGTTCTTGCAACGTACCAGGTTCATCCAGACGGAGCGAAGTCTGCTGCATGCCCATCGCCATCATGCGGGTGATGGCAACGGTGAACAGGTCGGCTTTGCTGGTGAAATGATAATAGATTGATGCTTTGGTCACATTACATAACGAAGCGATCTGCTGGAGAGAGACGGGTTCATACCCGTATTCCATAAACAGACGTGACGCGGTCATCAATATGTTTGATTGCACAGATGCTTGATCCACACCAGTTTTGGGTCTACCCGGTGAACGGGGAATGTTTGTTTTTTTGCTCATAAGTACATACCTCTTTACGTATTTAATTGCTTGTTAGAAGTGTTCACAAAATTAGGCATTGAAAAATTAACCTTCCGGTATATATAATTAACTCGATTATACTATGACCCGTGGTTCATTACTACACCATCATATATATTAGGGCTTCATAGAAACAGAATAGGGAGATGAAGAGACAATGCAGGAAGGTTCGGGTTACGGCCGCTGGGTTGCCGGCAAACGAAGCAAATGGATTACGCTGTTGGTATGGATCATTATCGCCGTTGTGCTTGGCATGGTATGGCCTGCTGTAGGTGATCGTGAAACCAATAACGCACAGGATCTGAGTGAATCTAAACCATCGGTTCAGGCAGCTGCACTTGCCGAGAAGGAATTCCCTGGTGGTGAAGGATTGCCCGCGCTGATCGTATGGCGTCAAGCCGGCGGTCTAACGGATGAGCAGATTGAGAACATTCAGGCATTAACGGAGCGACTGGATCAAGATCCGGTAGAACAACAACAGTCCGTTGTGCCACTCTATCAATTGCCACCACAGGCATTGAAAGGCCAGCTTTCGGAAGACGGAAGTACTTTGGTTATGCCACTTTTCTTCAATGAAGGTGCCGATTCAGAACAATTGAAGGAAGCTATTGAAGCACTTGAGCAAAAAACACAAGACATCTTCGGGGCAAATCCGTTCGATGTAGCCATAGATGATACCAATACACTGATTGCCCGTGTGACAGGGCCAGTAGGGATATCCATTGATGCGAGCGGGCTATTCTCCTCCGCCGATGTATCCTTGCTGATCGCTACGGTTGTACTGGTATTAGTACTGTTGCTGTTGATCTACCGCTCGCCTGTACTGGCAATTATCCCGATTATTGCGGTTGGATTCGCGTATATGGTGACAAGCCCCATACTCGGATTCATGGCAGATCAGGGCTGGATCACGGTGGACGCACAATCGATCTCGATCATGACCGTATTGTTATTTGGAGCAGGAACGGATTACTGCCTGTTCATGATCTCCAGATACCGCCAGATTCTCTATCATGAGCCGGACAAAAAGAAAGCCATTTTCCAGGCAATTACCGGATCATCTGGCGCCATTGCCATGAGTGGATTCACGGTCGTTGCAGCACTACTGGTACTGTTGCTGGCTGAATACGGTGCATATCATCGCTTTGCCGTACCATTCAGTCTGTCCATCTTTATCATGTTTATTGCAAGTCTGACACTGGTTCCGGCGCTTCTGGCGATCTTCGGTCGGGGTTCATTCTATCCGTTCGTACCACGTACACATGAGATGGAAGTGGAGCGTGCGAAGAAAAAAGGCAAACCGGCTCCTGCCCCGCGCAAAGTGAAGGAAAGCTGGATTGGCCGTGTTGTAGTAACAAAGCCATGGACCGTTCTTGCAATTACGTTGGTATTGCTGGGAGGACTGGCGGCATTCTCTACTCAGGTTAAATTCACGTATGATCTGTTGTCTTCCTTCCCGGAGGATGTGCCTTCCCGCGAAGGTTTCACCGTCATCGGTGAACAATTCTCCCAAGGTGAGCTGGCTCCAGTCAAAGTGATCGTTGATGCCGAAGGCAAAGAAACTGATCTGAAGCAACGTCTCGAATCGCTGGATTACATTAGCAAAGTAGGCGATGCTCAGCAGGGTGCCGAGAATGCCAACATTACCGCCTTTGATGTGGAATTTAATCTGAATCCATATTCCATGGAGGCGATGCAGCATATTCCAGATCTGCGAGCTACTGCGGAACACGCGCTTCAAGACGCTGGTGTAGCTAATGTGGACAGTCAGGTCTGGATCGATGGTCAGACGGCTGAACAGTATGACATTGAAGTAACCGGAGAACGGGATGCCAAGATCATTATTCCCGTGGTCATCGGCATGATTACTTTGTTATTACTATTATACCTGCGTTCAGTTGTAGCTACGGCGTATCTGATTGCAACGGTTGTTCTGTCGTATTTCTCTGCACTGGGTTTGGGTTGGATCATCATTCACTACGGACTTGGCGCAGATGCCATTCAGGGAGCGATTCCGCTGTATTCCTTTGTATTCCTCGTGGCACTGGGTGAAGACTACAACATCTTCATGATCTCTAGCATCTGGCAGAAACGCAAAACGATGCCGCTTCGTCAAGCGATCAGAGAAGGTGTTGGCGAGACAAGCTCTGTTATTACATCTGCAGGTCTGATCTTGGCAGGAACGTTTGCGGTACTTGCTACATTGCCAATTCAGGTGTTGGTGCAGTTTGGTATAATCACAGCCGTTGGTGTGATGTTGGATACCTTCCTGGTTCGTCCGTTCATGGTACCGGCGATCACCGCATTGCTGGGTAAATGGGCCTTCTGGCCAGGAAAGTATGTGCCAATTGCAGAGAAGAATGAAGAGAAAGAGAAACAGAACCAGTCCATGTAATGCATGGAATGGGTGAGATGGACGGCGGGGCTTCAAGCCTGCTGTCCATTTCTTTGTTTTCCGAACGATGATGACCTCTACCAGTTGTCCTCCTGAGATGGAATGGTGGAACTGTAAAATATCCGCAGGATGAGGCGTGATCCTTGTTTTCTTTGTATGGGGAAGGTTTACGTAACCAAGGGTTATGGGACATAATAGAGAGAGCGTCGGCCTTGGGCAGACGGATGATCAACATCAATGGGACAACCAGGGGAAGGATGAAAGCAAGCATGACGAACCAACTTAATGTGTATTTTAACCATGACGGCGGCGTGGATGACCTCGTATCGCTGTTCATGCTTCTGCAAATGGACAATGTACATGTAACCGGCGTATCGGTTATTCCGGCAGACGGATATCTGGAGCCAGCAACAGATGCCAGCCGTAAAATTATCGATCGTTTCGGTACATATTCCGTAGAGGTATCCAAATCCAACTCCAGAGGGAAAAATCCATTTCCTGCGGCGTGGAGACTGCATTCCTTCTATGTAGATGCACTTCCTGTACTGAACGAGTCCGGCAAAATGGAAGCACCACTTTCTGCCGTTCCTGCACACCAGCATCTAATCGAGAAAGTGCGCAATACCGAAGGCAAAACGTTGCTCCTGTTCACAGGCCCACTGACTGACCTTGCGCGTGCACTGGACGAAGCACCAGACATTGAAGAGAAAATCGACAAGCTGGTATGGATGGGCGGTACATTTGAGCGTGGTAACGTAGAAGAACCTGAGCATGATGGCACAGCAGAGTGGAACGTATTCTGGGACCCGGAAGCGGCTTACCGTGTATGGCAGAGTGGTATCCAGATCGATCTGGTTGCACTGGAAAGCACGAACAAAGTACCTCTGACTCCAGCCGTTCGTAACCGCTGGGCAGCAGAGCGTCGCTTCGAAGGCGTTGACTTCTTGGGTAACTGTTACGCAGGTTGTCCGCCACTGGTGTACAGTGAGACGAATTCCACATACTATCTGTGGGATGTGCTGACAACGGCTTCCGTTGGACGCGAGGACATCGTGAAGAAAAAAACCGTAAACTGTATTGTCATCCCGGATGGTCCTAGCCAAGGCCGCACGGTGGAGCAAGCAGACGGACGTCCAGTACAACTGGTGTATGATACCGATCCGGAAGCGTTCTTTACGTATATGACGGATTTGGGTAAAAAAGCTGCTCCGCAGCGCTACTAATTCAGGCAGCCGTAAGGCTTGCCAACATTAAAGGTACAACAAAAATAAAGCCGCAGGCAGTGGTCTGGGTATGGGGTTGAACCCCATGATCCCTTCCCTGCCGTGCGGCTTTTTGTTTTGTGCTGATTTATATAGTAATCTAGCTGCCCGCTATATTTTAAATCGACCAATCAATCCGTTCAGCTCACTGGACAATACCCGCAGAGATTCGGCGGATGCACTCATCTCATCCATGGATTGCAGCTGGCTACCGGTAGCGTGCGATACCTTCTGGATACTTGAAGAGGATTCACGCGAGATATGCTCCATGTCCTCCACGGAAGCGGACACTTCTTCTGCACTGGCAGACAGCTGCTCAGATGCTGCGGATACTTCGTGCAGACGTTCATTCATCGTCTCAATCCCGGTATGAATGGATGTGAATGAACGGCCTGCCTCCTGAACAACAACGAGACCGGATTGGACTGCTGATGTGCTGGCAGACATATGTTCTGACAACAGGGCAGTCTGGCGTGTCATCTCGGCGATCAGTTCGGTTACATGCTGGGACGATTGCTCTGATTCCCCCGCAAGCTTGCGAACCTCTGAGGCAACCACTGCAAACCCGCTGCCATACTCTCCTGCACGAGCTGCTTCAATACTTGCATTAAGTGCGAGCAGATTGGTCTGTGAAGCGATACCTTTCATCAGATGTGCCACCGACTCAATTTTACCTGAGTACTGCTCCAGCTGAGAGGTGGAGGCCACCATCTGCACATTCGCTTGATGAATTTTGTCCATACTGTCCATCGCCGTGTTGATGTTGGCCTGACCTTGCACCGCGTTATTGGTCGTTTCCTGTGATACATCCGCGACTATAGAAGAAGAATTCGCAATATGCTGCATGCTGCGTGTGATCTCTTCCATGGCTACCGTAACTTCGCCAGCACGAGCCACCTGTTCAGCAGCTCCACTGGCCGTATGATTGGTATGCTCGGCAATGCGCTGGCTGGCTTCGGCAGTTGCCTGCGAATGTTTGGATACTCCTTCTGCAGCTTGTAGCAGAGAGTCGGAGCTTTGACGGATGCCCGTTATGACATCACGGGTACCTGTAACCAGATGTTTGAACTCGGAAGCGAGCTGTCCCACCTCGTCCTTGCGACTAAGTTCAACGTTGACGGTCAGATCGCCTTTTCCTACCTGGGTAATTAACTTCTTCAACTTCACCAATGGTCGGGTCAAGTAATGGGCGAATCCATACACCAGCAAGACACTCAGCAGAACAATAGCCAAGGCTGTCCAGATCATGGTCATACGGTTGCGGGACATCAGTTCATAGACCGCAGTGGAATCCAGATCCGCACCGACCAATCCTAGTACTTTCCCGTCAGCCCCATGGATCGGCACATATGCTGTAATGGTAGCGCCATATTCATCCTGTGTGAGTTCGCCCCGAATAGGCTCATTCTGTTCAAAAGCTTGTAGCATTCCTTCATAATGGGTCTCTTCTGCGGAACCGTAAGGGGAGAAGTCATCCTCTGCCACATCGGCAGCTGCCCCATCCACAACGTAGAAATATGTATTTGTTCCATTTTCTTCGCGTGTACCAAGGGTATACAGATACTTGAGTCCATTGGCCTCGCGCAACTGACTGAGCTGCTCACGCAATATGCCGTAATACGCTGTCTCGTCCTGTCCGGTACTGAGTGGTGCATACAGAGAGGTGTCAATTAATGCAGCTGCCCGTTCACCCACAGCCTGTGCCTGCATCCCCATGGATTGCTCGACCAGTTGGGCCGATGAACGGTACATGGTAATGCCAAGAACCGCACCCGCGGCTAGCATCAGACAGGAAAAAAATAAAAAGATCCTCATAAACAAACTGTTCATTGGTAAAAGTGTTCCCCCTTGATCTGTTGAATCAATCTTCTCTTTGTCTCTTTACTTGGTGTTTGTCGTTTTTCTTTGGTTCGTATGTATTGTATATCAAATATACAGTTTTCTACTTGAAATATCGGCATCCGGTCCATAAAGAATTAGCTCCCGAGTCAATTTGATCCGGGAGCTGGTTTTGTTTCAATCCTATATTGACCATGCTCATCATTGGAACAAACCTCATTGTCACTACATAGAGGGGCTTCACATGACTGGGTGATTACGTCATTACATCGTTCCGCCGCCCTGGCGAACAGAGGCAGGAATCTTTTCAGGTCCCTGATTAATATATTTATTGATAAAAGTACCTACTTTGGCATCGTCGAATTGGTCGAGCTTCATCGTTTTGGTCCATGCCGTCACCACGACTTCACTGCCTTCGGGAATATCCTTGTTGGGTACAGCCAGAATACCTGCTCCGGCTTCGCGGAATTTGGCGAGGTATTTCAGATGTTCCTTCAAATCCTCGCTGGCGTTCTCACGATAATAGATGATGATGTCCCCGTGCTCCAGATTGTGTACCAGATAATTATAGCCCGGGAAGTCGGTGTAAAATCCAAACTTGATATCATGCGGATTATGCGGTCCCGATGTTGGAATTGTCATCTCATACTGAATGGGGTCCTCCGTATGGTTTGCCCCGTAATATTTATCGTCCGTCACGTCGATTGTCGCGTTGGACTTCAGATCGGCTACATTATATGTTTTACCTGCCCCTTGCATGAAGAACAGACCAAACGTAATAATCGATACAGCCATCATTACATGTGCAGCCAGCCGAAGGGATCGACTTTTTTTTGGATGTCCGCCCGCTCTTTCTTTTTCATGTGGCCCAGGATTTTTCCCTGTGTGCGTGATGCCCAGATATAGGTGGCGATGGAGAACAGCAATACAATTACACCTACGATGAGCCACAGGTAGGATGTACCTGCCTCGTGCTCCATTTGCATATGATTCATATGAGTCATGTCCATAGAGAGTTCCTCTGCTTTCTTTGTAAAATGAGTGATTAATACACTACATAATGTAGTGTTGGTGGCAGTGGTGAATCCACTCATTACGTAACGGGAGTTGCTAGTTCCGTGTTTGTTACGTAAATAAGAACATACCTGTTGCACTACACATTATAGTGTATGATACATGCTCGGCGCAACGCTGCCATAGAAAACCTAAAAAAGGCCTTCCCGGCATGAGCAAGGAAGGCCTTAATACAAATCTAATGAGATAACAGCGATCGGAAGTTGTTCTGTCATCGAAGTAACGAGTGTAAACAGCTTTATTCCAACTGATATAGTTTACAGACGTCCAAACGGCGAAAGCATCAAGCGGATCAGCCCAATAACAATCTCACCCAACAATCGATACAGAATAAAGAATACGACCACATTGGCGATCAGCACGCTGTACATGCTGTCGATGGCTGCTTGGGTACGATTCAGTGGATATTGGAACAGCACCGCGTTCAGCGCAACAAAGATAATAATATACGAGACAGCAAGTAATGAGATCGCGATGGAATACGAGATGATAATAAACAGATTCGCCAGAACAAGGGATACGACAGCAGGAACAAGCAATGTACCAAACTGGGCAACCAGTGTTTTGGGACGGAAGGTTATTTTTTCAATCTTCAGAATAGCGTACATCAGTGCAATAGAGGCAATCAGGATAATGACGGTGAACAACAACGGTCTTAAAAATCCACCAATGAACAAGCCGTCCATGCCTATGCGACTAAAGGTAATTAAGAAGTATGTAGAAGATAGAACTGCAATTAGCGCCATCGTTAGCCATCCGTTTAGGGAATGCTGGTCACCAACGGTTTTCATCGTCTGATAAGGACGGGCCAATACACTGAGGAAATAGGATAGATACTGTTTGCTTACTTCTTTGGCTTGCTGAACTTTCTCATTCTGCACAATATTATTCCACTGATTGGAGCTATTGTCTCCTGCAGAAGCATGGTCATTGGTACCTGTTGATTCTCTCGCCTGTTCCTTGTGAATGGAGACGGATGGTGTGTTGGGTGGAACGGATGCCTGGGAAGAGGTAGCCTGCGTGCTGGACCAACGGGTATATTCGGGTTCGGAAGCAGCAGATTCCGAGTTCGGTACAGGAGTTGGTGATGAGGTTGTTTGCGTTAGATTAGAGCCGCACCTCTCGCAAAAATGGGCATCTCCATTTTCGTGATTACATACTGGACATTTCATGGTATAAGCCTCCAATTTCTAGAAAATAAAAACATGTCAACATTGTGTCTCATTTTAACGGTTAATGACGAAGTTTGTCTATGTTTCGCAGGAATTAGTACCCATTTAGGGAAAGTTGAAACAAAGCCTCGAATCCTGTGTATGAAAACGGAGTATAGAAGCAACAATAGTATAGGAATGACATGCAGGCATATTAATGTAAATTCACTGTGGTTTAAGACGAATTGTTTTTAGTTGTTAATGTCTCATCGTTCGCTTTTATGTGTTATTATCATGTTAACTATATCTTTTGGGTTGCCTATGATCGTATATTTATGTATAATCAATCGTGTTAACACGTCGAATGTACGGTAGTAAGAGATGTGGGTGAGTTCATGGAACTACTGGACAGCAATGAGAGCAAGAAGAAGATGTGCCAGTATTATAACGAAATTTCGAAGGAACTGTTCGGATTTGGCACCACTCTCCTGAGAGTGACCATTGACCAGAATATTGTGACCTTCTACGCAAAGCACCGACGTTCACCGCGCTCTGACGCCCTGGAAGGGGAGGCCCCCGGCTTAAAGCTGGAAGTGGACTTCCGCATGTCTGTCTTATATAAGAAGAAATTCCGGGAGAAGCTCGAGCAACACATGGGTATGCCAATTGAAGCTATATTGCGGGATTATGATGCGTCCACTCAGTGGGCAATCACAAATGTGATTCTGGAACAGGCCTAAGGATGGATCGGCAGGATTGATTCTTGTTGATGTATGCAGAGGTTATGGCCCGGATTCAGGATTAGGTTCCGTACAAATTTCATATGATGGCGTCTGTCTTTGGATTGATTCTGAAGCAGAAACCGATGATGTACCGGCAGCGGGTGTCGCTTTCCTTTGTTTACGAAGAAAAGTGTTCTTGTTTATACAAGAGCACTTTTCTTTTTGTTTTTTCATACACATCACATATATCAGGGGGAATCAGGATCATGATGAAAAAGTGGATTAGCGGTTTGGCAGCAGTGGCAATGACATCAGTATTACTTGCAGGTTGTGGCAGCAGCACGGATGATGCAACAGGCGGATCAGGCAGTGGGGGAACCGCAGCGAACAAATTGGTTATCTCCACTTGGGGCTTCTCTGAAGATTTCTTCAATGAAGAAGTATTTGGTCCATTCGAAAAAGAACATAATGTAGACATCGTGCTCGAAGTCGGCAATAATGCTGAACGTCTGAATAAAATTCGTCAAGGAACATCAAATGTCGATGTTATCTACCTGTCTGATTACTATGCACAACAAGGTATCGATGAAGGTCTGTTTGAGAAAATTGACCGCTCCAAAATTCCAAATGTAAATGACATTTATGATATTGCCAAAGCACCACTTGGTGAGGATTATGGCCCGGCCTACACGGTTGGACAGCTCGGTATCGCTTATAACCCGGATCTCGTATCCAAAGAAGTGACTTCATGGAGTGACCTGTGGGACCCGGCGTTCGAAGGTAACCTGACCATCCCGAATATTACGGCAACAGCAGGCCCAATGGTTGTGGATGCAGCTTCCCGTGTAGCCGGTAACGATACGTTTAATGAAGATGCGGCATTTGCTGAACTGAAAAAACTGAGCGGCAATGTGGTGAAATTCTATAGCCAAACGTCCGAGTTCGTGAACATGTTCTCCCAAGAAGAAATTGCGGGCGGACCGATCATGGAAATGTATTTCAAAGATCTGAAAGCAGCGGTGCCTAATGCAAAGTTTGTTACACCTAGCGAAGGTGCATATGCCGTGATGAACACAATCAATGTCGTGAAGGGTAGCAAAAACAAAGAGCTCGCTGAAGAGTTCATCAACTGGCAGCTGAGCCAGGATGTACAAGCGAAATCTGCCAAAGCCAAAGTCGATTCCCCGGTTAACACAAAGGTTGAACTGACTGCTGAAGAAGCAGAAGGCGTAACATACGGCGCTGAAGTTGTTGAGAAGCTGAACAAGCTGGATATGGAATTCGTGAATCAACAGGTTAAAGGCTGGACAGATCGCTGGAACCGTGAGATTGCACAATAAACAAGTACCGACTGACTTAAAAGTTATCTTTGGTCAACATGTTTAACTTATATCATTTGCAGCAAGCAACCATATCACCGCATAGGAGTTGAGAACGGATGAGTGAAGCGCAAAATCGCATCATTCTGGACGTGGACACGGGGATTGACGATGCACTGGCGATTTTGCTGGCCGTCAAAAGTCGGAAGTTGGACATTCTCGGCATCACCACAGTCTGTGGGAACGTATCACTCCAGCAGGCAACAGAGAATACGTGCAAAATTCTTGAACTCGCGGGTGCACCAACGATCCCGGCCATTGCCGGAGCAGCTGGACCACTCACTCGCAAGTCTCATTATGAACACCGGGTACATGGACAGGACGGATTGGGCGGTGCGCTGCCTGATCCGGCCGTGTCTAAGAAAGCCGAGGAAGGTTTTGCGCCAGACTTTATCGTGGAACAAGCCAAGCAATATCCGGGCGAACTGACATTAATCATGACCGCACCCTTAACTAACCTGGCACTCGCGCTGATGAAGTGTCCTGAATTACCTTCTTTATTGAAGGAAGTCATCTTCATGGGTGGCGTAGTTCGTGGACATGGCAACATTACACCAACCGCCGAGTACAACACCTACGCTGATCCAGAGGCCGCACGCATCGTACTGCACGCAGGCATCGAGAAGCTTACCCAAGTCGGATTGGATGTGACGCGTCAAACATTGCTGAATGAAGCAACGATTGAGCGTCTCACTGATCCTGCACTTCGCGCGTATGTCGCTCAAAGCACAGAGATTTATATCAACCGATATGAACAAATGAACGGCGTCCGCGCTTGCGCTTTACATGATCCACTAGCTGTGGGCGTAGCCCTTGCCCCGGAACTGGTAGGACGCAAATCGTATTACGTCGATGTCGAAACTGCCAGCCGCCTGTGCGATGGCCAGATGGTATGCGACTTCCAAAACCGTTTGGGTGAGCAGCCCAACACCCTCGTCTGCGAAACCGTAGATGCGGAAGCATTCCTTGAACTGTTTATCAACGCGTTAAACGCGTAGTTGCTCTGCCCCAATTAGATATTTATACGATTGCGGAGAGTGCAGAACCGATCTGGAGAAGCGAAGCGTTCCCCTTTATCCCCCGATTTTTACCTATGAAAGTGAATCAATAAATCGGGGGATAACAGGGATCGAAGGACGGTACTGCAATCGGAGTATTCAAGTATCAATCTCGAATTAAATTTACAAGTCAGGAGTATCGCGATGAAGAAATCAGTAATCTACTGGCTATTGCTGCCGGGATTCGTGTTTTTGGCGGCATTTATGATCATTCCGATTGTCCTGACGATCGGGTCGACGTTTTTCCAAGAAAACTCCTTCACGTTTGAAGGATACATGCATTTTTTCAGAGACCCATACTTTTTGAAAATATTGCTTACGACGCTGCAAGTCAGCGTGGTCACCACCATCGTCTGTGTGGTGCTCGGATTCCCGACAGCTTATTATATTTCGCAGAAAGCGCCGCGTCGCAAAGGTATTTTGCTGGCACTGGCGATCTTCCCACTGCTGACGAGCCCGGTCGTGCGCTCGTTTAGCTGGATGATCATTCTTGGACGCAAAGGGTTGATCAATAACACCCTTGTTGGTCTGGGTATCGTGGACAAGCCGCTGGATATTCTGTATACACCAGCAGCGATGATGATTGGTCTGACGCATCTGTTCCTGCCACTGATGATTATCTCTCTGGTGGGCGTGCTGGAGAACATTGACGGTGACCTGCTCAAAGCAGCACAAAGTCTGGGTGCATCGCGCATTACGGCATTCCGCCGGGTCGTGTTCCCGCTGGCTGTGCCAGGACTTGTGATCGGAGCCGTGCTTGTCTTTGTCGGAAGCCTGACGGCGTATACCACACCTGCCCTCCTTGGAGGAAAACAGCGTGTAATTGCTACGTTCCTGTATCAAAACGCCATGACCCTCAACGACTGGTATCTGGCCTCGGTTGTTGCCGCGATTATGATTGTGATTACATTTGTCGTGGTTGGTGTCATGAACAAAATGGCCAAAACTTTAAATCCGAAGGGGTAGACATATGCGGGAGAAACATATCGGGCTGGGCCTGTTCAGTCTGCTGGTCTTTATCTTTCTGCTGGGCCCGCTTCTGATCATATCGGTCACTTCGTTTGAACCGGGAACGGTACTCAAATTTCCGCCGGAAGGGTTCTCCTTCCGCTGGTATGAGAATATTTTCAACACAGGCGGTTTCCTCCGCACATTCCAGACGTCCATCATCATTTCCTTACTGGGAAACTTGTTGGCACTGGTGCTCGGAGTTCCGGCTGCGTATGCACTTAGTCGTTACGATTTCAAAGGCAAGTCCGTGCTGAACGCACTGTTCCTGTCCCCGGTACTGATCCCGGGAATCGTGCTTGGTTTTACATTGATGAAATACCTGATCGTAATCTACCATCTGCCGATGTACCTCGGATTGCTGATCGGTCATACGATTATCATGCTTCCATTTATCATTCGGGTTATCGCGTCGAGTCTGTCGAGCTTTGACTTTGCAGTGGAAGAAGCTGCGCTGAGTCTTGGTGCGGGACGGGTAAGAACGTTCTTCACGATCGTGCTGCCTAATATCCGCTCAGGAATTATCGCTGCCGTGCTGATTGCTTTCCTGGAGTCCTTCAACAACGTGGACATCTCGGTGTTCATGACCGGACCAGGGGTAAGCACATTACCGATCCAGATGCTGACGTATGTGGAGAATTATTTTGACCCAACGATTGCAGCGATTTCCGTGCTGTTGATGGTACTGACCGGACTATTAATGTTCGTGATCGAACGGATCATGGGCGGATTTTCATACTTTACTAAACGTTAATTGGAGGCGCAGAACGCTATGGCATTGCTGACATTAGACCACGTATCCGTGGCATACGATAAGCAGACAATCCTGAAGGATTTTCAGTTGGAGCTGGAAAAAGGTAAACTGCTCTCCCTGCTCGGACCGAGCGGTTGCGGCAAAACAACTACGCTGCGCCTCATCGCCGGATTTCTGGAAGCATCACAGGGCAAGTTTATGTTCGGCGGCAAGGATTATACGAAGGTTCCGGCGAACAAGCGGAACTTTGGATTTGTATTTCAGAGTTATGCGTTATTCCCGCATCTGTCTGTCTATGACAACGTGGCCTTTGGCCTGCGGATGCGCAAGGTGAAAGACAAGGATATCTCTTCCCGTGTGATGCGAATCCTGGAAGTCGTTAACCTGAATGGATTTGAGAAACGTTTTCCACAAGAACTGTCCGGTGGACAGCGTCAGCGTGTAGCCATTGCTCGTGCATTGGTCATTGAACCTGACCTGCTCTTGTTCGACGAACCACTCAGTAACCTGGATGCCAACCTGCGCCTTAACATGCGGGTGGAGATTCGCCGTATTCAGCAAGAGTTGGGCATCACAACGCTGTATGTCTCTCATGACCAGGAAGAGTGTTTCTCGATCTCGGATCAGGTAGCGATTATGAACAAAGGCGTGGTTGAGCAGCTCGACCGCCCGGAAACCATTTTCAAATATCCGGCAACGGAGTTTGTAGCACGATTCATCGGGTTCCATAATTTCATTGAATTCGCGGAGCGCAGTGATGCAGGTGAATTAATCACACTGAGTGCAGGTGGACGCACATTTACAGCAACCGCACATCCTGGAACAGCACGTCCTGGTGCACGCAAAGGTGCGATTCGCCCGGATGATCTGATCGTTAGTGGAGATACTTCTGCGGATGTGGTGAATGCTTTGCCGGGGATTATCAAGGTCAGCACGTATCTGGGACGCAGTTATCAGTATGTGATCGAGACGGAACTCGGTGATTTTACAGCAAATCAGGAGATGGAAACACCATACCTTAGCGGGCAACGTGTTAGCCTGATCTTCCCACAGGACAAGCTTGTATTGGTAGAGTAGTCGTGAATGTAGCGAGTAGCTTTAAGAAATAAGAGCAGTAAAGAAGGCAATTCATGCGATGATTTCCGGACGATGGCAGTGGTGCGCAGTCATGTGCAGTACAGCAGATTAAAGTGCAGGTTCATTGTCCGGTTCGCATCGTGGTGAAATGCTTGTGAAGAAGGAGATTATGCCCCATGCGTGCAGATCAACTGATTGTGAATGTACATGTGTATAACAGTTATTATAAACGGTTTGAAATGAACAACGTCGCTGTATTGGACGGCAGATTTCTATATGTTGGACCCGGCGGACCTGAGATGATTCAGGCAGACGAAGTCATTGATGCGCGGGGAAGATACATGATTCCTGGCTTGATCGATATCCATCTGCATATCGAAAGTACGATGGTGACACCGGAAACCTTTTCCCATGGTCTGATTGGCTGCGGGGTAACGTCCATTGTCGCAGAACCGCATGAGATGGCGAATGTGTTCGGGCTGGAGGGTGTGCAGGAGATGATGGCTGTGAGTCGGGAGACGACAGTAGATATGTTCTATGCGATCCCGAGTTCCGTTCCGGCAACCCCGATGGAGACAACAGGCGGTTCGATTGAGATTGAAGATATGGACGTGTTGCTCGCGACTGGAGAGATCATCTGTCTGGGCGAGATCATGAACTATGTCGATGTCATCCGTGATCCGGAGTGCAAGACAAACCAGATTTTACAGCATATTCGCAAAAACTATCCCGACCTGGTGATCGAAGGTCATACACCGAAACTGCTTGGACTTGATCTGCATCGACTGATCTACGCTGGCATCGATTCCGACCACACTCATCAGAGCATTGAGGGATTACAGGCGCGGATTGCGGCAGGTATGTTTATTGAAATTCAAGAGAAATCAATGACCTCGGAAGTCATGGAGTACCTGATTCAACATGATGTGGCGCAGCACTTCTGCTTTGTAACAGATGATGTAATGCCGGATTCACTGGTGGAGCGTGGTCATCTGGATCATATCGTACGCAAGGCAATTCAGATGGGGATGCGTCCGGAAGACGCGATTTATGCAGCCACATCAACCCCTGCTTCCCGGATGAAAATGACCGATCGTGGGAGCATTGCCCCAGGCAAAGTGGCCGATTATGTGTTGTTATCTAACCTGGAGGATCTCTCTATTGATCAGGTGTACAAAAACGGCCGCAAAGCTTATGACGATTACGAACCGTATAAGCAGGAACGCATAACCGGGCAGTTTCCACCTCACTTCTATAAGAGTGTACAGTTGGAGAAGTTGGGCGTAGCAGATTTTGCAATTCAGTTGTCAGACCCAAAAGTCAGTGGATCAGGTGTTGATCTCGCTGGTGAAGGTGAGTACCAATGCCGTGTCATGATGGTGAAGGATGGTTCTACTTTTGTGGAAGAACATATTGCACCGATTCAGTCTGCGGATGGTGAATTACGCTGGGAAGAAAGCGGATATGCGCAGATCGCGACCTTTGAACGTTATGGTGTGAACGGCAATCGTGCACATGGTCTGATCGGTGGAGACACTATCAAACGTGGTGCTATTGCAACGACATATTCACACGACAATCACAACCTGCTGGTTGTAGGACGTAATCGTGAAGATATGATATTGGCAGCTAACACGGTAATTTCGAGCCAGGGCGGCTTCTGTGTAGTGGAAGATGGCAAGGTGCTGTCCCATCTGGAACTTCCCGTAGGTGGCATTTTGACGGAAGAACCACTCGCAGTAGTGTCTCATCAAGTGAAGGAACTGAGAGCAGCGATGTTGTCTCTTGGGTACGTGCATTACAATCCGATCATGTCGATTAGCACGCACTCCCTTGCGGTAAGTCCCGCGCTGAAGATTACGGACTATGGCCTGATTGATGTGAATGCAGGTAAGGTTGTATCGTTGATTGTATAGTTTGAAGACACATATGTCGTGAAAAAACACCCTATATCACAATTGTGAGCTAGGGTGTTTTTGTCTGTGCTTGTTGGAATTATTATTTTAGCAACTTCTCTGGGTTCTTCACTTTAATGGAAACTACTTCGCCGCAATCAAGACAAACCGTGTACATTTTTTCCACACCGAGAGTCATTTTTTTATCCAATGGACGAAGGTTGATGTAATCCGATGCTTCTACGAAAGATGTTCCTCCGCAATCATGACATTTCTTTTCTGATATACTCATAAGTTCATTCCACCTTTTATTCATTTGTAATGTGTTCATTAATATAATATTCATTAAATGGAAATACAAAATTATCTAATTATCCATCGTAGATTAGGGTCCGTTAGTCCGTGTAACCTAAATTTTTATTTTGCCTTCTAAAGTCCACTCCAAATATTTGGACACTGAAGGTGCGACCCATTTTCGGCTGTCATTTTCATGATTCCACACAAACACGTCATCTCTACACGTTCCATCCCCTGTCACAGGAAAAGCAAATAAATCCCCAATCCCACTTTCCCCGAAGAAGAGCAGGTGATCAAAGGGCATGTAGTAATCTTGGGAGTGGTCATCCCGATAATGTCTGTTTTCATTCTTAATTCGATCTTCTGACCAGATAAGTCCCAAATCGTAAATAGCTCTGACTCCATTGGTTTCGAGCAATATTTCTTTTAATTCACGAGGGAGCGTAACCTGTAAGGAGTCTTCCACCTTTGCAATGTCATCACCAGATGCAGGGGGACTGAACGTATACTCCTTCGAAATGCTATGAAGATGCTCTTTCCACATGAATAAAGGCCTCCTCGATATATTCTAACTGTCAGTAACGAATGAAACGGTATGTAATTGATTGAAAAAAGAAGTCCTTCTTAACTTAAAAGGCTACTGATTTTGATGTAGCGCAGTAATGTTATGTAAGGACTACTCTTCTAACTCCAGTTTACCAAGTTAGCCAACCGCTCGTTCGTTTATAGTTGTGCAGAAGATCGTATTGCTCGTGGTGCATGAGACGCTTCATTTTGGTTCTATACAGACGATAATCATGTTTACGATCGGGTTTACTTTCTTTGTTGTAATGCGTGCTCTTGATTCCTTTACGGTGATCTTTCAGCTTTTCTTTTCTTGGATCAATGAACTTCTTGTTGTGTCTCTGTGCAAAAGCTGTTTCATTTTCCCATGATTGAATCTCTTCCTGTGTGAACATCTTCATCCCCGTTGTACCGGGCTAGATTTTGGCTTGAGTAGCCAGTGCCTTGAGCACAACTAATAGAAGAAGAATTTTGGGTTGAACATCGTCATCACCTCAGATTTAATCACCCTTATTTTAACATATAAAGCCGTCCGATCAATTCTGGTCTAAGCGTTATTATGGGTACTGTTCTGAGTAGAGATGATCACGCAACAAATCCCTTTTGGACGAGGGATAGGAATACATATATAGTAGTAAGAAAAGAGTGTTTGGACGCAAAAGCAGGAGGATAGACAACCATTATGAGTGAAATAAATAATGCTAAAACCATATTTTTCGACGTAGATGATACGTTATATGATCACTTGCAGCCACTTCGTGGCACGTTGCAGGACGTTCTCGGCCTGCCCGATGAGTTCCCTTATGCTGAGGCCTATCATCGTTTTCGTTATTATAGTGACTGGCTGTCTGCACAAGAAGATCTGTCCGCTGTACCAGAAGCGGATGCAGTAGAGCGAATGCGCCGTCGGAGGTTTGAGTTGACGATGGAAGAGTTCGGACTCCCCCTACAATCGGGACAGGCTGAAGAACTACAAGCACAGTATCTGAGCAGACAGTTTGAGATTGTACCTTTTGAAGGAGCGTATGAGCTGATCAGAAGGCTTCAGGCAGAAGGCCATACTGTTGGTCTAATCACCAATGGAGAAGGAGAGCATCAGCGCCGCAAGCTTGAAGCACTGGATGTGCTCAGTTTCGTGGACAAGCATCTGATTTTCATCTCCGGTATGACTGGTTATGCGAAGCCGGATCGCAGGTTGTTCGAATATGTGAATAAGCAGTCCGGGACAGATGCCCGTTCCAGCTATTACATCGGAGACTCGTGGCGTAATGATGTGGTAGGTGCAGTGGATGCAGGATGGACAGTCATCTGGTTCAACCATCGGGAGGCGCTGCCGGAGTCCGATCATCAACCTCATTTTGTTGCATCAAGCTATGAAGAGATCAGTCGTATTCTGACTTTTGAGTGTGTTCAAGCTTAAGGAGATTTATGTTTAAAGGAGCAGTCTTGTTACCGTCTTAGGTGCAGGTCTGCTTTTTTATATTATACCTTCTATAAAGGCATCATTAATGAGGTGTCTAACTCTTCGCTTTCAATTACAATTGCCATGAGTCCAGCTTCTGTTTTGGTTTCGTGCCATTCATGTTTATCCCAGTGAACCGCTTCGCCACAACGAACTTTGATGTATTCATTTGCTTCCCCTCTAACCCAACCCTCTCCACTTACTATTAAAAGGAGTTGAGGAACTACAGCTTGGTGATAACCTATGACCCCACCCTCAGCTAAATGCATACATCCGATATGAGCTGCTTTTTTGGTCTGCGTTATACGTGACATTACGAAATTAGAATCGAATTTGGTAATCTTTTTCCCTGACTCTTGTTTAAATTGAAATATCCTCATGTTTACCTCCGCAATAGTGACTAAGTTAACTTCCTATAATGGTAACTATCTTTATGATGGGTATCATCCTATTTCACTAATTTATGGATAATCCGATCAGATGAGTCTATCATAACTCCAATAGGTTGGGGAGAGTTTGCTTAAAATCATCTTTTTTATTAGCCTGCGCCAATGTTTCTATGAAGCTGTGCTTCATGAAATCTTCATTTGAAAGAGTAGTTCAGAGCCTTCCCAAACAGGATATGCGGTGTTATAATTAAAACAAGATTTAGATTAAGTCTAAATTAAAAAGAAGCGAATCAAAGCAATCCATTATAAAATTCAAATTCTATTTTTATATTCGAGAGGGGATAAATTTCATGAGCACAATCCAAACTAGAAACAACACTTTTGCTAACAATGCCACCGCACTTCAAGAGGTCCTGAACCGTCAGATCGCAGGTTGGTCCGTATTGTACACGAAACTGCATAACTTCCACTGGTATGTCCAAGGGCCTCATTTCTTCACACTACATGCCAAATTCGAAGAACTGTATAACTTGGCTACGGCAAATATGGACGAAGTTGCAGAACGTTTGCTTGCTATTGGTGGACGTCCGGTAGCTACGATGACTGAACAGCTACGTCTCTCTCCGATTGAAGAGGCACAAGGCCGGTTGTCTGCTGAACGTATGGTAGAGTCGGTGGTTGCTGATTTGCACACGATGGTGGAAGTGATTCGTCAAGGCATTCACGAAGCAGGAGAAGCGGAAGATAACGCAACGGAAGATATGCTGATTGGATTCACCGCTGCGCTGGATAAAGAGGTCTGGATGTTAACCGCATTTCTGGGCAAATAAGCAAAGTCACCCTACATCCTGACAACGATATGTAGAGTCCGTGAACAAAGTGTCCGTTCGCTTACAAATCCGGTGTGCTTGCCGTATAATGATGGCATTCAAGATGTACAGAATGGTGGAATGAACGATGCGGTCAGACCTGGAACAATTGCAGGAAGAAGCTGAACGGTTTATATATACATGTTATGAAGAGCTGGGCCATTCGCGTGAAGACGCAGAGGCCCGGCTTGTTGCCGTTATGGGAGAGATCGAAGTAACTGGTACTTATGTGCATACCACAGAGGAATTGGAGCAGGGTTGTAAAATGGCATGGCGGAACAGCAACCGCTGCATCGGGCGTCTGTTTTGGGATAAATTGCGGATCGTGGACGCCCGTCACGCTGATACGGCAGGAACGGCAGCAGAAGCTGTGCTGAATCATATCCATGTGGCATCCAACGCTGGCAAAGTAATCCCGATGATTACCATCCTTCCAGCGGATGGGCCGAATGGAACTCCGGTACGCCTCTGGAATCATCAGCTTATTCGTTATGCGGGATATGAGACAGAGCAAGGTATTATCGGAGATCCTGCTTCGGTGGAGCTGACCAAGGCGGCGATGTCACTTGGCTGGCAAGGGGCAGGTAGCCCCTATGATGTGTTACCGCTCATTATTCAGGCACAAGGACAAGCCCCAGAGTGGTATGTTGTACCTGAAGAAGAGATTGTGGAAGTGATAATTGAGCACCCGGAGCAGAAGGAGATTGCTGAGCTGGGTATGCGTTGGTACGGCGTTCCGATGATCGCCGATATGCGTCTTGAGATTGGTGGCATATCTTATCCGGCAGCGCCGTTTAATGGTTGGTATATGGGTACCGAGATCGGCGCCCGTAATCTGGCGGACACGTTCCGGTATAACAAGCTGCCTGCGGTGGCGGAAGCGTTTGGATTGAATACGTCGAGTGAAACGACATTGTGGAAGGATCGTGCGTTAGTAGAGCTGAATGTGGCTGTGCTGCATTCGTTCAAAAAAGCAGGTGTGAGCATTGTAGATCACCACACGGCGGCAACGCAGTTCGATTTATTTGAACAGCGGGAAGAGAAGGCTGGGCGTGAACTGACCGGAGATTGGGTGTGGCTGATTCCGCCAGTGTCCCCGGCGACAACACATATTTTCCACAGCTCCTATCGTAATGAGATCGTGAAGCCGAACTTTTTCCATCAGGATCAGGCGTATACCCTGAAAGATGGCGTGGCATCTGCCGCAGAACTGCGAAGCAGTGAGCAGCAGAATGCACAGGTAGAGAATCACCAGCCGCAGGCCGGAGATGCACCAATGAAATGCCCGTTTGCACATTAAATTGTGCAGGCGGGTTATTTTTTGTGATCCTTTTTTATCAAACGAAGAACTACCCCTCTTTCAATCGATATCGACTGCGCATCACGGCCTGAACTACAATGGCAGCAGCAATCAGCACCAGATTGAACACAAACACGGAGTACAGCGATCCAACTTCCGTAAGCAACGCAGCAACCAGTGGAGACAAGATGGAGCCGATCTCAGCGGCAGAGACAATTTTGCCTATGACAGAACTTCGATTCTCGTCCGGGACATGATCACCAATATGAGCAAAGAACGAATCCATGTAACATGCTCCGCCCACCCCGCCAATCAACATGCCGACGTAGACCCATAGATGGGAGGACGTGCTTAGAAATACAGCAACTTCGATTCCAATTAGGAACATGCCGAGCATGCAAAGCAACAGACGATCGCCTAACCGGTCAGAGAGATAACCGACAAAGGGAGCAGCGGCAAGCGTAGAAATCCCTGAGACGGTGAAGGCGAGACTGGTTGCAAACGGGTCCCAATGCATGATGTGAGCTGCATACAGTGCAAAATAGGTGAGAAACACCGCATAGGCGCTCATCTCCAGAAAATGTACCGTGCCGTAGCCGATCAGCTGTTGACGCTGGGTAAGCTCTGTATGCACCTCCTGAGTATGCTTTGCATCAGACGGTGATGAAGATAAAGGAGGCGCAGTTGATACAGTAGTATCAGGGTGGGAGTCACTTGTGGTGGAATCTACAACAACTTCATCCGTGGAGATAAGTGAATGTGTTAAGTTGTCCAGAGGTTCTTGCTTTACGCCAGCTGAAGGCTCTTCCATCAGAGGATCACTTAGCGTATCCCCAGACTCATGATTAGCTCTAGCTTGTGCCGTTGTCTTCATCCCCATCGCAGCGACCACGGCCATCAGACAACATACGGTAACGAGTAAAAAAGGCACCGACAATGGCCAGTGCAGCGCGAGCCAGCCACTTATGACCGGACCGAGCACCATGCCGCCGCCCTCACTACTGCTGATATATCCATTGTACAGGCCGCGGTTGTCTACATTACCCTCATCTCCGATGATGGAACGTACGACCACGGTAAGGCCCGTGGAAGCGAGCCCCTGTAGAAGTCGGAGCAGGCCGAATAACACCGCAGCAGTAGACAGCGCGAAACCGCCCATACAGACAGCCAGCAGGATTAGCATCAGGATGAGAGCCTTTTTACCACCTAGTTTCTTATAAATTGCCGCTGCTGGAACGCCACCAATTACTTTCCCCACATAAAAGAGTGCAAAAATAACCCCCATCATCCAGCCGGACAGGCCGAATTCTTCAATAAACAAAGGAAATAGGGGCAGGATCATGAATCCGCCCATCTGACTTAAGAAACAAATGGTCATCAGCAAAGGCAGGTTACGACGAATATCCAAGAGCCAAGACTCCTCTCACACATAAAATGGAATCCTAAAATCCTTCATTTACTCCATATGGGTACGTATTATCGACATTACCCGTAATGTATGCAGAATTTTTGAAAATAAGAAGAAATGACACGCGGCGTTTACATCAAAACCATTGCGGATATACCTGAATCATATATAATAGATGGGTTATCTATAAGGATGCATGAACGAAAAGTGTACAGACTTAAGAGGTACCTCAAGTATAAGGGGGCGATGTGAAGCATGTCAGAACAACAACCGATTATCCGCTTCGAAGCGGTGACTCAGCAATACGATCAGGATGAAGCCGTATTGAAGGCGGTCAGCTTTGAGATTGAGCGGGGTAAATTTTATACGCTTCTCGGCCCATCGGGCTGCGGGAAAACAACGATATTGCGGCTGATTGCCGGTTTTGCGGAGCCGACACAGGGCAGTATTTATTTTAACGGTGCGCTCATCAACCGAGTGCCTGCCCACCAACGGCAGGTGAATACCGTATTTCAGGATTACGCGTTATTTCCACATTTGAATGTATTTGAGAACGTGGCTTTTGGTTTGCGGATCAAAAAGATGAAAACGGCTGAAATTCGCAGCAAAGTGTTGGAAGCCCTCAAATTCGTCAATCTATCCGGGTATGAAAACCGGGAAATTGGCGAAATGTCCGGCGGACAACGACAACGTGTCGCGATTGCACGCGCCATTGTGAACGAACCTGAAATTCTGCTACTGGACGAGCCGCTTTCGGCACTTGATCTGAAGCTGCGGACCGAAATGCAGTACGAGCTGCGCGAGTTGCAACAGCGACTGGGTATTACGTTTATTTTTGTTACACATGATCAGGAAGAGGCCTTGGCAATGTCGGACGAGATCTTTGTCCTGAATGGCGGTGTGATTCAACAGAGCGGTACACCGAATGATATCTATGATGAGCCAATTAACCGCTTTGTGGCAGACTTTATCGGGGAATCGAACATTGTATCAGGCAAAATGAAGCAGGACTTTGTGGTGGAATTCGCTGGCGCACAGCACGAGTGTGTCGACCAGGGTCTCCAGCGGGACGAGCCGGTAGAGATTGTCATTCGCCCAGAGGATCTGGAGATTACAACCGAAGACCAAGGCAAGCTCAAGGTTAATGTGGACTCCCAGTTATTCCGCGGGGTGCATTACGAGATATCCACGTACGATGATGCGGGCAATGAGTGGCTTGTTCATTCAACCAAGAAAGCCGTTGTCGGCGCACGGATTGGACTGTATTTTGATCCGGAAGCGGTACACGTCATGCGCTTTAACGAGACCGAAGAAGAGTTCGACAAACGACTCGAAGCCTACCAAGAGGCCGCTCATGCAGACTAAGGCCAGTACACGCAATGCGTATCTGATTCCATATGTATTATGGATGGTGTTGTTTGTTGTGGCGCCGGTTCTGCTGGTCATCTATTATTCGTTCTTCGATGTGGAGGGTAACTTTACGTTTGGCAACTACGCCCGGTTCTTCACGCCGGTGTACTTGCAGATGACGCTCAGTTCGTTCTGGTATGCATTTCTGATTACGGCGTTCTCACTGCTTATCTCCTACCCGACGGCGTATATGCTGACCCGGACGAAGCACAAGCAACTATGGTTGCTGCTGATCATTCTGCCAAGCTGGATCAATCTTTTGCTAAAAGCGTACGCCTTCATCGGCCTGTTCGGAACGTACGGTCTGACCAACTCCCTGCTTGAAGTGGTGGGTATTGGTACACAGCAGATTTTGTTCACCGATTTCAGCTTTATTTTTGTCTCGGTGTACATCTTCATTCCATTCATGATTCTGCCGATCTTCAATGCGCTGGAAGAGATGAATCCATCGTTGATCTATGCGGCGCGTGATCTGGGAGCCTCATCGTGGCTGACATTCCGCCGGGTTATCTTTCCACTGACGATTAGTGGAGTAAAATCAGGCTGTCAGGCTGTATTTATTCCTGCGCTGTCTCTGTTCATGATTACCCGCCTCATTGCGGGGAACCGTGTAATTACGCTGGGAACAGCGATTGAACAGCATTTTCTCGTCACCCAGGACTGGGGGATGGGTTCAACGATTGCCGTCTTTTTGATTATTGCGATGGCGATTATTATGTTCCTGACTGGATCAGGCAAGAAGGAGGTGCGTAATGGGAAGAAACGGAAAGCTGTCTAACGTCTATCTAGCCGTTGTATTCGCCATATTGTACGCACCGATTGCGTATCTGATCTTCTATTCCTTCAATAGTGGCGGCCACATGCGCAGCTTCGAAGGATTCACGCTTGAATGGTACAAAGAGGTGTTCGCTGATACTCGGCTGCTCATCATTGTGCTGAATACATTTATCATTGCGCTCCTGTCATCAGCGATCTCGACGATCCTTGGTGTAGCAGGAGCACTGGCGATCTACCATGTGCGTCGCAAACGGACCAAGAACACGCTACTGTCACTCAATAACGTGCTCATCGTTAGTCCGGATGTCATCATTGGTGCGTCATTCCTGATCCTGTTCACCATGATTGGCATCAAACTGGGCTTTACTTCGGTTCTGTTGTCTCATATTGCGTTCAGTGTGCCGATTGTTGTCATCATGGTACTGCCGAAGCTACAGGAGATGAGTCCGACACTGATGGATGCGGCACGGGATCTGGGCGCTGGATCATGGCAGATTCTGACGCGTGTGGTGTTGCCATACGTGAAACCGGGTATTTTTGCCGGATTCTTCATGGCTTTGACGTACTCGCTCGATGATTTTGCAGTAACATTCTTCGTCACGGGTAATGGATACTCCACACTCTCTGTAGAAATATACTCCAGAGCAAGGCAGGGTGTATCGTTGTCAATCAACGCGCTATCAACCCTCTTGTTCCTGCTCACGGTGCTGCTGGTGGTTGGATATTACTTCATTAACCGCCGTGCAACACGGATACCACCCGGAGGAAAGGGGCTGCGTCCATGAAGCAACTGGTACGGACATTTGCGATTGTTTTTGTGGCCGCGTTTGCCCTGATGATCCTGGCTTCGTATCTGAATAAGAGTCAGGGGTATTCTGGCGGCAACACGCTGACCATCTATAACTGGGGCGATTATATCGACCCTGATCTGCTCAAGGAGTTTGAGGACGAGACAGGCATTAAGGTTATCTATCAGACGTTTGATTCCAATGAAGCGATGCTGACCAAGATTGAGCAAGGGGGAACCACGTTTGATGTGGCGATTCCTTCTGAATATGCGATTAGCAAAATGAAAGAGGAAGACCTGCTCGTTCCAATTGATCACAGCAAATTGACTAACCTGAGCAACATCGATCCGCGGTTCTTGGACTTGTCCTTTGACGAAGGCAACAAGTACTCGATCCCTTATTTCTGGGGAACGGTGGGGGTTGTGTACAATCCCGAACTGGTGGATGGATTAACGTTTGATAGCTGGAATGACCTGTGGGACCCGCGCTTGAAAAATCAAATCCTGCTCCTTGACGGTGCACGCGAAGTCATTGGTATGGGATTGAACAGTCTCGGGTATTCCTTGAACGATACCAACGAAAATCATCTGCAAGAAGCGCTGAAGAAGCTGTCTACATTGACACCAAACGTCAGAGCAATTGTCGGAGACGAGATCAAGATGCTGCTTGCGAACGAGGAAGCTGCGGTTGGACTCGTGTGGTCCGGAGATGCGTCCGAGATTATGGATGAGAACGACAAGCTGGATTACATGGTGCCGGAAGAAGGCTCGAACCTCTGGTTCGATAACATGGTTATTCCCAAAACAGCGAGTAATATTGAAGGGGCACACCAGTTTATCAACTTCATGTTGGACCCGGATCATGCCGCTCGCAATGCGGAGTATGTCGGATATTCCACACCAAACGCCGAGGCACTTAAGCTGCTACCAGAGGACGTCTCCGAGGATGAACGGTTCTATCCAGACGAGACACTGACAGGTAAGCTGGAGGTCTACGATAATCTGGGTAAAAAAATGCTCTCACATTATAACGACCTGTTCCTGGAGTTTAAAATGCACAGCAAATAACCGCCAATAACGTGTGCACATTTCGTTAGATTGCAAAAAAGACAAAAAGGGGTGCTGCTCGTCATTTCATTTGAATGACGAGCAGCACCCCTTTTTTATTACTTACTTCAGAGCAATAGCGCTTGAAGTGCCATATAAGATGAACATTTAAGATCACACGTTAACGGAGGGGACAGAACAAACGAAGGAAGCGAAGCGGTCGCCTTTATCAACGGATTTTCCCATTGCTAGATGGGATTCAAAAAAATCCGGGGATAACAGCGATCCGAAGTTGTGCTGTCACCGCAGTGACTCAGTTAATCGCACCCCATTCATCTTATATAATTGCCACTACATGCGTTTTTTGCGACCCACCATGATCCATGCCCCACCCATAATCAACACAATTGCCACGAACGGTTGGATAAAGCTCAAGCTGCTCAGCATCGAGCCAATCGACATCACAGCGAAGAACAGCAGCGATATAACTGTTAGAATGTTGATGGGGATCAGCAACCATTTGTTCCGACCACCAAACCAATACAATTCGAACAAACCAACAGCAACAGCCAGGATAAAGCCCGGCCACATCGTACCCCAGTTGTTAAACAGCATAGCGATCTGACAGACGATACCAACCGTGAGCAACAAGCCACCAGGAACCAGTAGTCCAACACCTCTGCCAATCATGGAGAAGTAGAGCCAGTGGAAGAACAGCCCGAGTGGGATCACGAATAACGTGGGCCAGAATGTAGCGAAGATTGTACCCGGACCGAGTGAACCTCCCTGGTTCAGAATCAGGTACACGCCCAGCAAAATGAGAACAGGCGCAAGGATCGTACGTTTAGCCATAATATCTCTCCTTCTTAATACAAGATCAATTTTCCGAACGGTTGTATGTAGAGCAATTACTTTCGTTATTCACAGCATACCATGAACTGGAAAACTCTATCCTCCGTCTTTGGAGTTAAAATGAACCTAGACCAAAGTCTAGGTTCGAAAGATACTCAGTCGTTTTTTCATGCAAACAATCTGTGCCAAACGGTGGTGAACAAGTTACACAGAAAAATGTGATTTAGGCTTGCATGTTGCAAGAGAGAATTATCATTGCTTTCGTAGCAGATGCTCCCAGTTTGTAGGGAATCCCAAAAGGGATATATCAACTATAGTGTAAGCTTCGATTAATGAGGATAGCTCAGTCACCCAACTATCCCAGATTGTTCTATCCTTTATCAGGTACTTCGCATTGTAGATAGCTCCAAAAAGAAAGGCTTTGTCTAAGCCTAATAATTCATCATTTCGTGTGTATCTTATGGTAACAGGGATTCTATAATTAAAAAGTCTGCTGTAGTGAGCACATCTATTCCTAAAAACAGTTAAGACGTGGAACCAGTTCTCAAGTTCCCTATAACTTATGTTTCGAGAAGGGTAGTATTCTCGATCAATAGATTTTTTGTCAGACGTTTTTAAATTTTTATAGAGTGAGGACATCATAGAAATTGTACTAACTTCAAAGGCCGCCCAGATAGGATATCTATCTTGGTAATTCTCTCTATGATGAGCAATAAGCACTTCTTTGTGCTGTTTTTGAATGCATTTTTGCAAATCCTCCATAAAGCGTTGGTGAAATTGAATTTTAGAAAAATTAGCGGCATTCGTATATCCAAGAGCACCATACTTGTGGGCGAGCTTGTATGGAATTTGTGATCTTAAGGCAATCTCGATGTACTCGACAATCTTCATAAAGTGATTTCTAAGGGCTGCATCAAACAAATGATGCTTATACACTTTGTTGAAAGTCGTTCCTTCAATGTAGTTGTCCGAGGTATCCTGTTTAAAAGTTAAGGCATATGCAGTAAACCTGTAATAGTGAATGCGTTTCAGGATTGTAATTGCTTCTACATCATTTTCAATTGTCATTTTTCGGTTTTTAAACTTTTCGAGCTGTTCTTCATATGTAGTATGCGCTTTCATTTCACGTAGCTGAACATCATCTGGCAAGGAAAATACCCCCATAACGCAAAAATGTCTCGCCCTGTTCCACATGCATAAGCAGAGGTGCGGGCGAGATCTGTTATTAAGAATATACGATTCGTTGATTGTTTATTCAACAGTTAAACTTAAATTGAGCAACTACTGAATGGTAAAGCTGAGTCATCCAAAACGAAGCTTGTTATTTCACCACATCCGAATGTTTCTTGCCCCAGCTGTTCACACCGTCATCCTCAATAATGGAGATGGCAGCGTCGGCGATGTCGGGGTTTGTCATCAGTTTCTCCTGAATACGGAACTTGATGTCATCCGCATCGGCAAGACTGAGTCCTTTGGTCAACTCAATCAGACCTTCGACATGATAATAACGGCCTTCCTGAATGATACGCATCATCTGAATGTCAGCAACGTGTGTGTCTGCGAGAATAGTCTGGGACACTTTGTCCTCAATATCCTGCGGAGCCGCAACACCGATCAATCCGATCATATTATCGTAACCGACACGGAAGGCTACAGCGATCATCAGACATCCAATAATCGTTGTCACAATGCCATCGAGCAATGCAAAGTTGGTCAATGCAATTACTACGACAGAGATCAATGCAAGCAGAGCACCGAGTACTGCTACAACATCTTCGTAGAATACGAGACGGGTTGGTGGCGCAGCACGGCCTACATTTTTAATGGCAGCAGGGACCAAGGCAAATCCGGCGGCTTTGGGTGCGCGTGCTTCTTTTAGAATTTCCTTCATGGCTTTGATCAGGATGGCCCCGTCAATGACAATGTTCAGAACAAGCACTCCGATGTTAATCCAGAGACCACCGGTATGACCAACAGGATGCTGCAAAAGATGGATGCCTTCATGGATCGTTTCATACGCCATAATGGTAACAACAATAACGGCGATCATACAGAAAATGTTAATGACCCGTCCGAATCCGGTCGGGAAGCGGCGTGTAGGTTTTTTCTCGGACAACACACTTCCGACAAAGACAAACCCTTGGTTAATGGCATCAGCGAGTGAATGCATCGCCGAAGCGAACATGGCACCACTGCCACTGAATAGGAAGGCTCCCCCTTTGCACACAGCAAGAACAGCATTACCTGCCATCGCTACGGCGGAGGATGTGTTTCCTTTTTTGATGAGAGACATAAAGCTCTCAGACTTCGGTTGTTCAGCCACTTCGTATGTTCCTCCCAGATCAATGTATTAGGTGTAGAAAAGGCAGTCTTATCTATACAGCATGTGCATTTCCACTAAATGTTATTATAACCGCTTTGACATATCCCAGCATTATGCAAAAAAGGTCATATCATTATGCGCATTTCAGTACTCAATGGCTTCCAAGGCACGTAAATTGCGGTTGGATTGTTCCAATAGTTCCGTAAACGTCCCAGCGACATAATATACAAAATCTGGGTCATGCACGTACATAATAATCTGTCCAACCGTTCCTTGCTCTGTCGGATCAAAGTCGAACATCAGATACAGCGAACCACCTCCAAGCATGCCAAACGTGATCCATTTCTTTTGAAAAAGGTAGGGTTTGATTCGGGGATCAAGCTCACGGATCTCTTCTTCGGTAAAATAATCATCCATGCGGTTCTCCACCAGCGTGTACTGCTCCTTTTGGATTTTTTCCAGGGATAACAGGTAAAATGGCTCGGATTCCCGTCCTTCCTCAAGGCTTGGGTACAAGACGTGAAAGCCATAACCACTCCCATTTTTACGTTTATAAAACGCACGAAAATCAGCAGGTAATCGAATACCTTGTTCACGCTCGAATGCGTCGAGCTGCTCATCCGTCACGCCTTCAAACTCGCGATATGCCTCCAAGAGCTCCCGGTTCTCCTCATCTTGTACCTTCTCCTCCAGCAACATATCCAGTTCTTCCATCAATTCATATATACGCTGTTCTGGCATCTAATTCCCTCCGTATGAACTATTCAGATAATATGGTGAGTGATATGCGCGCAAACTGATTCTAATTTCACCTCATATTATAGTTATAATCCGGAAAAGCACACAAGAAACCGGAGTCCTTGCTTTCATACTACAATGGTCTCATTATTCAAGGACGGTTGTTGCATATCAGCACACTTAGCTCCATCACAATCGATTATGTACATCCATCATGGCAGTCACTCTTAACAACAAATAAAGCGTGAGCAACAGGAATGATCCCTGTAACCCACGCTACATTTTTAATCTGCTTTATAAATGAAACTAATCTTTTACACGAAAACGTAGAGGGCAGAAATAACCTGAAGAAGCGAAGTGTTCGCCTAAAAGCTTTCTGCAAGAAAGCTACATCGGAAGCATACGCTTATCACCAGATTTTCACCTTTATATAAAGTAAATAAAAAAATCTGGGGATAACAGCGATCGGAAGGTTGTTCTGTCATCGGAGTAGCGAGTGTAAATACTTTAGTTCGTTTTACATAGTCCTCTTTAATCAAACTTCCAACAGGACAAGCTCAGATTGCCATACTGATAGGCTTTGAACAGGAGCGATGCACGTTTGTTCTGATCTCCCGCACCCATGGCGAGTAACAGCGGTACAAAATGCTCCGGCGTAGGCACGGCGGCTTGAGCTGAAGGTGCCAGTTTATCATAGGAGAAGAGAGACTCCGTATCCCAGCTCACCAGCTTGTCATGCAGCCAGTTGTCGAACTCTGATGCCCACGGGTCAACGCCGTTACTTTCCCAGTTCAATCGACGTAGATTGTGGACGGTTCCTCCACTGCCAATGACAAGAATGTCTTGCTCACGCAAGGAAGCGAGCGCTTGTCCGACCTGATATTGCTGCTCACCTGTCAGATAGCGATTCACGGACAAGGCAATTACAGGAATATCCGCATCTGGGTAGAGCAGGCGTAGAACGACCCAAGCGCCGTGATCCAGTCCACGAACGTCATCGGTCTGTACCGGAATCCCGGCTTCTGTGAATAAACGTTCCACCTCGGCTGTGGTCTCTGCCTGTCCTTGAGCCGGGTACTTGATCTGATACAGCTCGGGCTGGAAACCGCCGAAATCATAAATGGTCTCATAGTTGGCTACCGAGGATACAAGCTGAGTTGTGGATTCCCAGTGAGCAGAGAATAACACAATTGCTTTGGGTTTCGGCAGTTCCTGTCCAAGTTTTTGCAAAAATTCGGTGTACACATTCTCCTCCAGTGCCAGTGATGGGGCACCGTGAGCAATAAACAGAGATGGCATCATTATGAATTCAGTCCTTTCGGGTCTTCGGTAGTCAGATTTGCATCCGTCCGAAGCCAGTGTTGGAATTGTTGATATAGTTCGGGGGTCACCTGGTGTCCACCGTTGTAAGGTACATATGTGACGTGATTGGTGTGTTGACGGAAGAAATTGGCGTTATCTTCGCCCAGTTGCAGCGGGAATAGATGATCTTGATCTCCATGCGAGATGAACACAGACAGCTCCGAATCGGGGTGTAGCATGTACTCGTCTTTCACAAATTGCGGGATGTACCCACTCATCGCTACAATGCCTTTAATTGCATCTCCAATCACCAGCGATAAAGTCATCGCCATAATGGCGCCCTGGCTGAATCCGGCGATATAACGCCGCTTGGGATCAATAGCATATTTGGCGGACAGATCAACAATCAACTGTTGCAGTCCCAGCACGGAGGCATCATACAATTCACGGATGGGGTTGCCAATGCTTTTAATCTGAAAATAAGCATAACCACTACCCTGAACGATAGGCCCACGGATGGCAACAATAATAAAATCAGACTGCATAGGCTCCATTAAACGAAGCATATCCTGTTCATCTGATCCCATCCCATGTAAGGCGAAAATCACGGGATAACGCTGATCTGGATTGTAATGAGACGGTAATCGGATTTCATGTATATAAGGAGAATTCATTGAAAACACCACCTGATTAGGATTGAGTTAATATATCGATTTGACGATAAAGTTCACCAATATGAAATAAATATTCTTATTTATGAACAAAATTTATCATGGTTTCATTGTAGGGTCAATACTTTTTTTGTATGATGAATATATGTTGTTTATAAGAAACCTTGAATGGATTTAAAAGAAGTGTCGTTGCGCATGGTTCATATCTTATTTCCAAGGACGTGATCAGGATGTTAAAGCGTATCGTGCCTATTCTGAGAATATTTGATGAAAATAAAGCTAGAGAGTTCTACCTTGAATACCTGGGTTTCCAATTGGATTGGGAACATCGATTTGAGCAAGATATGCCCTTATATATGCAGATTTCACTCGATTCCATCGTGATTCATCTGTCCGAACATCATGGAGATTGTACACCTGGAGCTGCCTTGCGCGTGGAAACAGATAACTTGGATACATTCCATGGTGCACTTCGTCAGAAAGAGTACAAAAATGCGAGACCCGGTATAGAGGAGACCCCTTGGCAATCAAGAGAAATGACTGTGACGGATCCGTTTGGCAATCGAATTATATTTGTTGAGACAAGGGCCGAATAGATAACCTGAAGTAGCTAAGCTTACGTCTGGTGTCTTATATAGAGAAGGGGAGGGACGCGATATGGATATTGGCTTGGCTATTCGTACGATCCGCAAACAGAAACAGATTACGATCATGCAGATGTGCGAGGGCACGGGGTTGTCCAAAGGTTTTATCAGCAACGTGGAAAATAACAAAACGTCACCTTCCATTGCTACGCTTGAAAGTATTGCGGATTATCTGGAAGTGCCACTGCCCTATTTGCTGCTGACACCGGAGCAACGGATGAACGTGGTACGTAAGAACGAGCGTAAGGAGACGACAGCAGGAAGCGGACAGATCAAAGTGCAGCAGCTTACAGCCAAAGGTGCGATGCGTATGTCCATTGTGGAGTTACCGCCAGGTGCATCGACCGGGGTTAGCAAACATGCCGGAGAGGAAAGCCATCTGGTGTTGCAGGGCAAGATTCGTGCGGAGCAAAGCGAAGATGTGGAAGTTCTTGAAGTGGGTGATTCGTTTACCTGGAATGCGATCGTGCCCCATGAAGTGACCAATATCGGAGAGGAACCTGCGGTGGTGCTCATTGCGGTGTCCAAAGAATTGGGTCTGGATCATTTATAAAATAAAAAAGGACGCTCCCAAGTCATGAACATGCGAACCTGCATACATGTACAATGGGAAACGTCCTTTTATATTTCTAACGAACTGAGTGAGCCCTATTAGATGATTTTAAGCAGATATCGAGATGTAACGAATCTCAGACGCTTTATTTCACTCTTGTGTGTGTAATTTGGCTACATTCCACAGAATTCTGGCGAGATAACCTCGCAGTGATTCGTTACGTTTCTCATTTCCTGCAAAAGAGTACAATAAGGTGCGAGAGATTCCTTAGAAAGGTCAGAAGCACCTGTCTATTGTGGATTAGTTGTCCAGATGCCTGCTGTTTTAACGAAGACACGGTCGGACAGCTTGAGCGTTGCGAGTGCAAGTTCAGCTACATCTTCCGCTTGCATCATGCGATCTTCGTCGCCAATTTTCAGTCCGGCATTGGTCGCAAGCTCCGTATTAACGGTGCTTGGAGTCAGTGCCGTTACACGAATGTTGGACTTGCGCACTTCCTGCATCAGAGATTCGGTCATGCCAAGCAATGCAAACTTGGACGCGCAGTATGCCGAACCTGTAGCGAATCCGCGCTCACCTGCAGTGGAAGCAATATTGATAATGCTGCCGCTACTTTCCTTGATCATGCTCGGAAGGACAGCGCGTGTAACGTAATATGTACCCATAACGTTAACATGCAGGATGCGCTCCCACTCTTCCGGCTCCATCTCCATGAACGTTCCGAACTTTCCGATCCCCGCATTATTGATAAGGATATCCACCGCACCGAGTTCCATCTCGATGGCTGCTACAGCGGCTTCGGCCTGCGTGCGATCCGAGATATCTGCTACTGCACTGGTTACTTTCACACCGTATTCTTGACTCAGAGACTGTTGCAGAGCCTGAAGATCGGAAGCGGTACGTGCAATAAGGCCGAGGTGCACTCCTTCTTTGGCAAGAGCTTCAGCGATCGCACGGCCGATACCTTTTCCGGCACCTGTGATGATCGCTGTTTTATTTTTAAGTTCCATGTGGGTAATTCCTCCTTAGAAATGGACTAGCATTCAATTATACTATTATTACCCACAGTTCGGAAATTGGCTTCATCACTATCTGGTAATCTCGATGCTACCAGAAGAAGTACGGGCCTTGATCACTTCGCGGCTCACCATTGGCGATTCAGGTACATCGACACTTCCGGAAGTAGCCTTAGCATCATAGATTCCGTCAAAATCAGGTGCAGCTTGAATGAAAATATCTCCAGATGTTCCGGATGCATTGATTGGCGCAGCATGGGACTGTTCAATATGAATGCTACCCGAGGTGAATTTAACATCGGCCGCACCATTCAATTCAGTGATCTCAATATCTCCTGATTTAATCTCACTGTTGACTTGACCGACTATCTGATCAGCAGTGAAGCTTCCGGATGTCTGTTTCACGGTCATGTCTCCATCAATCATGGAAGCGTTAATGTCACCAGAAGTTAGAACCAATTCAATATTGGGCGCCTTAATATTTTCCAGACGTATGGAACCTGAGGTATTGTTCAGCTCAAGCTGGTTGGCATTCAGACCTGTCAGATCCCAGTCACTTGAAGAGGAGTCCAGCTTAACCTCATTTAATTGGTGTCCTTCAGGCAGAGCAACCGTTATTGTGGAGTCTTGATCATTCCAGTACAAGGTGAAAAATTGCAATCGTTCACGTGCTGTCTGAGACAGTTGGAATGTGCCTTTGGATAAAGTGGCTTGTTCGAAGCTTTTGACTACGGTAGGGTCCCATTTACCATCCACTTCGATATAACCATTCGAATCGGGGCTTATGACAAATTCAATATCTGCACTGAAATTAGCATTCATGATAATGTTCTGCAATTCATCTGCTTTGAAATCCCATCGTTTAGAATAATGCTCCCGTTCATCCCCGAACTGAACGCCATAGATGGATGTCCCGAGCAAACCTATTCCGATACATATCACGGCAAGCGCAATCCATTTTTTGGTACTCATGCGGAAACATCTCCTTTCATCATATTTTTATTCCATTGAATGTATTGAAGAGTAGTGTTTTTGAAGGCTCTAAAAACATACTTCGATGCGATGGCAAACAAAATGCCGACACCGAAAGCGCCAATCGCAACGAAAATTTCCGGTTTATCGAGTTGGCCCAGGAATACAAAGTCCACAACTGCTGCCACAGGAGCCAATACCAGTAAGGACAGGCTGGCGAGCGTAAGCCATACTGACCATAGCGTGAGACCAAGAGGAATGCCAAGAATCAGATTCAGGAATAACAGGCCGATGGCTGTGAAAAATTTGCGAGTGGCGCTGGTGCTGTTTCTGGGTGACCGCATTTCGCGATACGTCGGTGCATAGAACGCATCTGAACCCGGCGTATGAATGTCATAACGATCACCAAGCGCTTCCTTGGCGATTTCTTCCGGCTGTCCGAGTTCCCGAGCGATCTCTTCTTCCAGCCTGCCTTCTCGTAGTCCAAGCTCGAAATGTTGATCATAGTCGGCGAGCAACTCAGCCCGTTCGAATGGGTCCATCGGCCGTAGATGAATTTCCATGGCTTTCATAAATTGTTGTCTATTCATTGGGGATTCCTTCCTCAATCAGATTTGCGACATTGCGCACAAATTCATTCCATTCTGTCGTCAGTGCCGTCATGTAGTCGCGACCTGTATCGGATAGTCGGTAATACTTGCGCGGCGGGCCTTCAGTTGATTCTTGAAGATAGGTGGTGCAGTAACCGTCATTCACAAGCCGGCGAAGCAAGGGATACAGTGCACCTTCAGCAACTTCGATATGTTTGGAGACCGCCTGAGCCAGTTCGTAGCCATACCGATCCTGGCGGTTAATTAATACCAGGACGCACAGCTCTAATACTCCTTTTTTGAACTGGATGTTCACATTCACACAGGTTCCTCCTTAGTAGCTTCATTTATCGCTATTGTATATTGTTCAGTAGTGGTGAATTCATCATAGCATCCAGTACTGTTTAATGCAAGGTAGTGACTTTAAAATAGTTCCGTATCACGATTGATCGATAATAAGTTCGTTTAATACTGATGATCAGCTGAAGCTGTCTGTTTAGCTATAATTCAGCATACGCAAAAACCGGATCGGTTACTTCCGTCTGGAGGCGGATTCCGATCCGGTCTGTGAGATGAACTTTTGTTTCTTTGGTTACAGGTTAATCGCTAAATGTCGGTTATTCTTGTGCATCCAGGACTTTAAGGTCTTCCACAGCAGGGCCCTCAATGACATGGCCTGCATAATCAAAGCGGGAACCATGGCATGGGCAATCCCACGAACGTTCGCCCTCGTTCCATTCGACTTCGCAACCCAGATGGGTGCAGGTGGTATCCACCAGAAACAGCTTGCCACTGGTGTCCTTGTAGGCGCCAGCACGTTTGCCATTATGACGAACGACGGCTCCTTCGTCTTCACCAATATCGCTAACCTTTTTGTGCACAATGCCTACTTTACCGGAGATTAATTCCTTGGCTACATTCACATTTTCCACAATAAAGTGTTTCATACCAGGATCGGCCTTGAATCTTGCCGGATCGAATATGGCAGCATGAGGGTTGTCACGTCCAGTGATGCGATCCGCAAGAAGGTGTCCTGCCATCGTGCCAGTTGTCATTCCCCATTTGGCAAACCCGGTCGCCACATAGACTCGTTCATGTCTTCCGGTAATCGGTCCGATGTAAGGCACCTTGTCAATGGAGATCAGATCCTGGGCTGACCAGCGAAAAGGAATGTTGCGAATGCCAAATGTCTCCGCTGCGAGCTGCTCTAGGCGTTCATAATGACCAAAGGTACAGATGCCTTGTCCAGTTTTATGATTTTCACCGCCAAAGAGGATAAGTTCCTTACCATCATGTAAGACGGTACGCAAGGAGCGGTACGGTGTATCGTCCGAGATGTACATGCCACCCGCATAGGCTTTCTCCGGTTCGACTAATACAGCGTAGGATCGTTCGGCGTGTAATCGTGTGAAATAAAATCCGGGATCATAGACGGGAAAATGAGAAGCCACGACAATATGTTCCGCTGTTACGGATGGGCCATCTCCATAGGTTCTGACATGCAGGGAAGCATCCTCCTCCACATCGGTTACGGTGGTATGCTCATAGATACGAACCCCTTGTTTCACAGCGGAATCGAGCAAGTAGTGCAGGTAGGCCAACGGATCAAACCGTGCCTGACCCGGCATGCGAATACCTGCCCTTGCGGGAACTGGAATAGGGAGTGGGTCTACCCACTCACCAGGGATATTGAGTTTGCCATAGGCGGTCAGCTCGATTTCCAGTTTTTTGATGTTTTCTTCCGATTGAATGTAGACGTAGGCATCTTCCTCTGCCCACTGGCAATCAATCTGTTTTTCCTTCACGAGATTACGCATCCACTTCGCGGCATCGGCATTGCCTTCATAGTACATCCGAGCCTGTTCTTGTCCGAAGTGATGCATAATTTCATCAAATATGACGCCGTGCTGTGCAGATACCTTGGCAGTGGTATGACCGGTCGTGCCATCCAATACTTTTCCAGCCTCTAGCACGACTACACGCATACCCGTCTGCGCCAGCAAATAGGCTGTAGTAATGCCGGCAATACCGGCACCAATAATCGCTACATCAGCGGTGATATCTTCGGTCAGTTTTGGATAGGCATCGAATTGATGCGTAGCACGCCACAGCGATTCGGGGACCGGGGGCAGACCCGTCTTGGGCTGCTGATTGTCGCTCATTTTTTTTCCTCCTTGATTATCTTCAATCTATCGCATGGGGTGTTGTTCAGCGCACATCGTTGTACTCTTATTCATGATTGCCAGACTATGCCAGGAAAAAACGGTGTTGTTTAGATTTTGCAGAGGGGATGTTCACAATTTCCTGCGCAGAACCTCTGTTTTTTTTGTTAAACATGCTATATGATAAGATTACCGAAATCGTTTTAGGTTTTGAAAAAGAGATCAAGATTTACACCTATAAACGTTGATTATAAAAGGATTAATTGATCCATCGGAAGAAAGATTTTATCCGAATTAACCCCCGATTTTTTATGAGATATGTATTCGCTATCATTTTTATTAACTACCGATAACCAAAGGAGATTCCATATGACGACCAACCAAACGAAATATCCGTTTCAAGATACAGCACTAGAGTTAGACACCCGTGTGAAGGACCTTGTATCCCGCTTGACGGAAGATGAAAAAATTGAATCCATGCTGCAATATCAGCCAGCAGTAGATCGCTTGGGTGTGCCTGCATACAAACATGGAACAGAAGCGGCCCACGGCTTGGCCTGGCTTGGAGAAGCAACATCTTTCCCACAACCGGTGGGGCTTGCATGCACATGGGATACGGATCTGATGAAAGAGATTGGCTCTGTACTCGGAGACGAGGCACGTGTATTTTATAAACGAAATCCGGCAGTGAACGGTCTTACGCTGTGGGCACCTACAGTGGATATGGAACGTGACCCGCGCTGGGGACGGAATGAAGAGGCGTATGGTGAAGATCCGGAACTGACAGCCGAGCTGACAACAGCATTGGTCAAAGGAATTCAGGGTGACCATCCAAAGTATTACAAAGCGGTCGCTACCTTGAAGCATTTCCTCGCCAATAATAACGAAGTGGATCGCGGAAGCGGTTCGTCCAGCATTGATCCGCGCAACATGCGTGAATATTATCTGAAGGCGTTTGAGAAGCCATTTAAGGAAGGCGGCGCACAGTCCATGATGACGGCGTACAACTCTATTAATGGTACGCCAGCGTTGTTGCATCCTTTTGTGAACGAGATTGTCAAAGGTGAATGGGGCATGGATGGTTTCATTGTCAGTGATGCAGGTGACGTAATGGGCATCATGAATGATCATAAATACTATGATTCCCACACACCAGGTACGGTAGAGTCTGTTAAAGCTGGAATTGATAGCATCACCGATGATGCTGAGCTGTCCAAACAGGCACTGCGTGAAGGATTGGAACAAGGTACACTTACGATGGATGACATCGACAAAGCGTTGTTTAATACGTTCCGTGTGCGTTTCCGTCTAGGCGAGTTCGATCCGGAAGAAGGCAACCCGTATGCTGCTATTGGTGAAGAGTCCATGATGACAGAGAAAGCAAAAGAACTGTCGCTCAGAGCTGCCAGAGAACAAGTAGTATTGCTCAAAAACGACAAAGGCACGCTCCCGTTGGACAAAACAAAAGCTGGTAAAGTGGCTGTGATTGGTCAATTGGGCGGAACCGTGTATCGTGACTGGTATGCAGGCACCATGCCTTATAACGTATCCCCGCTTGAAGCGATCCGTGGCAAAGTAGGCAACGATAAAGTATCGTTTAAGGATGGTAATGACCGTATTACGTTAACTTCCGTAGCCAGTGGGAAGAAAATTGGACTGGCAGAAGGTGAAAAATCACCTGTGATTGCTTCGGGAGAAGCGGAGACGTTCATGGTTTCCGACTGGGGCTTCGGAAGTTATACCTTGCAGGCCGAAAGCAACGGCAAATATCTGACCACAGATGAAGAGACCGTTACGGCTTCCGCTGATGAAGTGTACGGCTGGTTCGTGAAGGAAGTATTCCACCTGTTGCCACAAGAGGATGGCAGTGTAGGTCTGACTACTTGGAATGGCAAAACGGTGACTGCACCTAATGGTGGAAACGATGCATTCGTAGTGTCCGAGGAACTGAAAACCTTTGGTGCCACAGAGACGTTCAAGCAGGATGTGGTTGTGAACGGACTTGAAGAAGCGGTAGCAGCGGCTAAGGCTGCGGAAACGGCGATTGTCTTTGTTGGTAATAATCCCCTTGTAAATGGTAAAGAAGAGATTGACCGTCCAAGTCTGGATCTCGCCGAATCCCAGCAACGTCTGGTTGAGGCGGTCTATGCCGCGAACCCGAACACGGTAGTTGTCATCGTGGGTAGTTATCCGTTCACATCCAACTGGGTTCAGGAGAACATCCCGGCGGTATTGTATACTTCACACGCAGGACAGGAACTGGGTAACGCAGTAGCTGACGTCTTGTATGGCGACTATGCACCAGCAGGCCGTCTGAATATGACATGGGTACAATCGGCAAATCAACTGACCGACATCAAGGATTACGATATCATTCAATCTGGTCGGACATATCAATATTTTGAAGGCAATGTATTGTATCCGTTTGGACATGGTCTGACGTATGCAACATTTAAATACAGCAATTTGGAACTTAGCCCAGCTCAAGTGGGTACAGAGGGCAACGTTACGGTAACTGTAGATGTAACCAATACGGGTTCAATTGCCAGCGACGAGGTTGTACAGTTGTACGTTCGTGCAGGCAAATCCCGGGTGAAACGTCCACTCAAAACGTTAAAAGGATTCCGTCGTCTTCATATCGAAGCGGGAGCTACAGCGAAGGTCAGCTTTACTTTGCCTGTTCAGGAACTGGCAATCTGGGATGTAACTCGTGATCGGTATGTCGTGGAAAGTGGAACTTACTCTATTATGGTTGCCAAGTCATCCTCCGATGTTCAGCTGGTTGCAGACCTGACGGTAGAAGGAGAGACGATCCCTGCCCGTAATCTGGGTGTGGCTACTCGTGCCGAGAATTATGATGCTTACCTGGGTGTTGATCTGGATGAAAGCAAAGAGGGCGGAAGTGCTGTCCGTGTAGTTGGTGAGCAAGGATGGATTGCCTTTAAGGATGCCGATCTGGGTAGTGGGGCAGCAGCAATTGAAGCTCGTGTATCCGCGGAAAAAGCAGGCGCTGTGTTGGAAGTTCGACTCGGTTCACCAGACGGTACGCTCGCAGGACGTGTGGAACTGGCACAAGGTGAAGCCCAGCAGTGGTCTACCGTGAAGGCGGAACTCACAGGTGCATCAGGTGCGCAGGATGTATACATTGTGTTGTCTGCGGGTGTGCGCATCAGTCACTTTGAGATTCGTTAAGTCAAATAGCTCATGAAAAAGCCTCCGAATGCATTCGGAGGCTTTTGTTGGTCTATACGCTGGTTGGATCGGGATGCTTCTTCCTGTCCAACTCTTTTATCCTGAGCGGTAACACTAGAATTATACAAAATGCTTTGCCATCGCACGTATTTTTATTTACCGTCAAACGTAATCATTTTTTGCACAAATTGCTTCAATTGTTTGTTGGTTTCATTCAGTTGCTCAATTGTGCTCATGAAATTGTTTACGAGTTCAGCCTGCTCTTGGGAGCTTGCAGTGATCTCACCAAGTTCATTCTCCATGCCTTGAATGGATTGCCGAACCGAGAGAAGAGAATCTTCAATACGGGCCGTTGCTTCTTTGGTATCGACAGACAGTTTGCGAATTTCTTTGGCAACAACGCCAAAACCTGCACCAGCTTCCCCTACACGGGCAGCTTCTATAGCTGCATTCAAGCCAAGCAGATTGGTTTGCTCGGAGATTTCACGAATGAAACTGGCGACCTGAGTGACATTGCCTGATTTCTGTACGGCTTGTTTGGAATTGTTCCGGATCTCTTCGGTTGTGGCACTGAGTTCCTCGGAGTGTGCAGCTACATGCTGTACACTGTCAATTAACTGGTTGGTCAGATTTTCGGTAGCATCCATGAGCTGTTGCAGCTGATCCTGGTCATCCATACTGTAGAGCAGGTTAAACAGGGCGATGACTTCACCTTTTTCATTTTTAATGGGGATAAAAGCCACGTCAAAAGGAACACCGAATAAATCTTTAGGGTAGTGATCGAATCGTTTGACTGTACCGCCGTTGAGATCAGCAAAATTTCGATTTCCATCCAATAGAGGGTCGCCGGGTTGATAATTCAGTTGCTTTAACGATTCCCCTGCTGAGAAATATAGGAATTTCTCATGATCAATCACGGAGAGGGTTACATCCTGACGAATCGTATCTCGAAAGAAAGGCATACATGTAATTAATGCTTGAACAATATCCATATAAAAGATGATTCCTCCCTGGTTACCTTATGTAAACGGTTAAATTTTAAATGCTAACTTAATAACTACCTATATTATATATCGTCATGCAATAGAGAAGAAAATAGAGAGAATGGATAAAACCTATTTCTTAAAGAAGACCGCTATACGCCAACAAGACACGAGTCCGCTGGGGACCCGTGCCTTGTTAGTTGGTGAGGGGAATAAAACCAATGTTACAGCATACTGAGCTGCATTGTAACGATGGTTCGAGTGGCTAGTGTTGCACTGACATCAATCAAACGCTGATTCCGGCTGCCGCGGAAGGGAAGGGAAACATCACGCTCCGCTTCAACGTATCGACCGTCAATAATCACATCGCACAACCGGGCAAGCTCCGCTCTTGCAGGGTCGGTAATCAGTTCTTCATATTCGAATCCCGTGTAGGCCCATACCGTCAAATCAGGACGTGCAGCGCGGAGCTGCTGGACCCAAGACGTACATTCTGCTACCGAGAAAAAGGGATCACCACCACACAACGTAACGCCATCCAGCAATGGATGGGTCGTCACTTCATGCAGAATCTGCTGCTGCCGCTCCTCTGTAAAGGGCTCCCCCGCTCGAAAGCTCCATGAATCCGGACTGAAGCAGCCCGGACAGGCGTGACGGCATCCGCTGATGAACAACACGGCACGCAGGCCGATTCCTTCATTCACCGATTCCGGGATGTAACCATATAGATTCACCGGTGTTTCACCCGATCCCGCACTTCGGCTTGCTTAGCAGCATTGAAGCGTACTTTGTAATCTCCGGTCAGATAGCCAGTTACGCGGCGTAACCGCTGGAAGTGTACATGGTTCTCATGGGCTTCACAGCTTGGGCATACATCCCCAATGACGCCTTCATAACCACATGCAGGGCAGCGATCAATTGGATGATTAATGGAGAAATAACCGATATCCTGCGCCAGTGCATACTGTACAATTCGCAGGAAAGCTGCGGTGTTGGCCCGAACGTTTCCGTCAAGCTCCACATAGGAGATTGCACCCGCGTTACATAACGTATGGAACGGTGCCTCCAGTTCAATCTTCCGATATGCTGGAAGCGTGTGGTAGACCGGGATATGGAATGAATTCGTATAATACTCCCGATCATTCACTCCGGGAATAATGCCATAACGCTCTCTGTCGATCTTCGTGAATTTGCCGGACAACCCTTCAGCAGGTGTGGCAAACAGGGTGATATTCAAGTTATGCTGCTCGCTCATCCGGTCACAGAACTCTCTCATGGTCCGAATAATGTTGAGCGCTTCGCGATGTACATGAGGGTCCTGCCCATGATGGCGCCCATAGAGAGCTGTCATACATTCCGCGAGTCCGATAAAACCAAGAGATAATGTTCCATGCTTTAAAAGCTCGGCAACCGGCTCGTTCGGGCCAAGCTGTTCTCCACCTTCCCATACACCCTCCCGCATCATGAAGTCCGATGCCTTGGCAGGCTGCAATGTCTGAATTCGGTAGCGGTGCAACAGGCCGGAAGCGGCATTATGCATAACTGACTCCAAAGCAGTATAGAATCCGGCTCGGTCAGCGACAGCTCTTGCACCTTGGCAGATGCCAAACCGGATGCCGAGCTTCACGAGGTTAATGGTGTTGAAGGACAGATTACCTTTACCACTTTGACGATTGCGACCAAACCGGTCAGCCAGTGTACGTGTGCGGCATCCCATAGTTGCAATGATCGTATCCGGATCTTCCGGATGATAGAAAGGCAGATTGAAAGAGGCATCCACATTGACAAAGTTAGGATACATCCGCCGGGATGAACAGGTGACTGCGAGCCGGAACAGATCATAGTTCGGCTCTCCTTGAGCCTGATTGATCCCCTGTTTACATTGGAAAATATGTTGAGGGAACACGGGAGTCTCCCCGTTGCCCAGGCCACGAATGGTTGCTTCCAGCAACGAGCGTGATACCAACCGTCCTTCCGCAGAAGTACATAATCCATAGTTCAGTGAAGTAAATGGAATCTGACCACCCGCCCGGCTGCTCATCGTATTCAGGTTATGAATCAGTGATTCAGCAGCTTGTCCTGTCTCCAATTCAGTCTCTTCATAGGCGAAGGCATATGCCCGCGGACATTGATTCTTCGCTTCGATGCTATCCAGATGAAGCTGTTCATCCCCGATCAGAACATTTTCACCAAAGAGCCGTTGCCCTTTGCGGTAGTGTTTGCGGAACGATCGCTGTACATAAGGGGCCAGATCCCAGTCAATTTTATTGGCCGATACACCGCCATATTGACTGTTCTGCTGGGATTGGAAGATGATCGCAACCAGAGCCATGGCAGACATGATCGTCTGAGGTGTGCGAACCGATCCGTTACCTGTGTTGAAACCCGCAGCAAGGAGACGGTCAAACGGGATAAAGATACAGTTGGTCGTTCCAAGTGCATACTGATCCAGATCGTGTACATACAGATCCCCATTCTCCACAGCTTGGGCAAGCTCTTCCGGCAACACATGACGCAGAGCATGCCACTTGGCGGTCTCCGAACCGAGCCTGCTCATCTTACCACTGAAGGAATCCCCGTTCAGATTCGCATTTTCCCTCAGCGTATCGGCGTCTTCTGCGCCAATAATTCGTCTTCCCAGGTCGGATAATAGATCGGATGCCAGTGGGGTGGCATACTCAAGCATGTTCATGTAAGGTTCCTCCTAAAATGATTTTGGTTATCATTCAATTCACGTTAAATACTATATGTAGATTCGTCTTATCCATTTATAAACTATATGTGGTTTTTTGGGTGTGATAATGATCACACAGCTTACTGAACAAAGTGGACTTTCCTTTAATTGCTACGGATAAAGGTTCCCAAAGTCTGAGCGGAAGCGTATAATTTCTAGTTATTCTGCAAGTATAATATCCGAAGTCGGACAAGATGGACTTTAATCAAGCTGAAAAGGCGAGTTGCAATGAATTCGCGGTCGTTAAACCATCCGTTTAAGACCTGCTTTTGTCCACAAATGGGCAATAGGCAGGGAGTATGATTCTCTTATACTTCTACGGTGTTAATCATATAAGTATAGATTGTGACAGCTATTCGGATTTTTGATGACCCCTGTACGTGATTAAACATTCTGAAATACAGATTTGAAAGTGCAGCTAAGATAAGAGGGGTGAATCATGGGGACGGCAGAAGGCATTACAAGAGGCTTCTATGAAGATATAAAGGAAGCTGCGGCCCATATCGTAGACGTATTAAGCGGTATATTGAAGGTCAATACCATCTTTGTTGCCACGAATGACGGGGTGACCAATGTCATTTTGGAGGCCTTTAATCGTACGGAAGAGTTAGTTGTTAAAGGCAGTGCACTTCCATTTACGGATTCATATTGCAGCCTGGTATTAAGAGACAACGGTAACGTGCTTACGATCCCGGATACATGTGAACATCCGATGACACGATCCATGGGCGTTACGAGCGGACTTGGCAATCGCTTCTTCGTGGGCGTGCCTATTATGAGAAGATCGGGCGAAACATTTGGTACCATCTGTCTGATGGATGATCCTGGTTATGTGATCAGCGAAACCGATATGAAGACACTGAAGGCGATGGCTGTATTCCTGGGTTATGTTGTTGATCTGGAAAGCACGTTGCATGTTCAGGAGCAGAAATTGAGTGATTCGGAACAAATGCAAGAACAGCTCCAGGCAGAGAAAGAACGTGCCGAATCTGAGGCTATGACCAAAACACAGATGTTGAAGCTAATGAGTCACGAGATTCGCAATCCTTTGAACGGTATTTTGGGACTGACAGATCTGATGCGCACACCGGATATGCCTGAGGAGCAGTCCGAATATGTGAACATGATTGAGACAAGCGGCAATATTCTGCTTTCCTTGCTGAATAATATGATGAATTTCAACATAAATGAAGCAGGTAAAACGGTTATACATGATGATCCGTTTGATCTGGTAGGTACCATTGAGAATACCGTGTATCTCTATGCCGGGATTGCGACGGGCAAGAACATTGAGCTGGGATTAAATCTTGAACTGAATGTATCTCAAGTGTTCGTTGGTGATGAAGTCAAGATTGGACAGTTGCTTGCACACGTCATTCAATATGCTCTCGATTCAACGCGTGAAGGTTCCGTTCTGATCACAGCAGTGGTGAACGGAGAAGAATTGGAGGAGACCGGTACACTTCAGCTCAAGGTGAAGTACACGGGTCAGATGTTATCGGACAAGAAGAAACCATCCTTTAACAGCCAAGATGAAAAATTGAATATCCAAAAACTGATTGGAAGCAATCTGGGTTTAGCTGTAAGCCAGAATCTTGCCATTCTCATGCATGGCCGTATTCAGGTGAGCAGTGTGAAGGAAAATGAGACGGAATTCAACATTTCACTTCCGTTACGCAGATACTGGGAGTTACCTCAGCTCGCAAGTGTTCAGCAGCGGTTAAAAGGGAAAAAGGTGTTACTTGCCAAGGACCCTGACATTTTGCAAGGTGTCTCTTCCCTGATGCGTAGGTGGGAGATGGATGTACACATGACCTCGGGTTTGACATTAGCGCATGATTGGATCAAGGAAGGATTCATGCCGGATGTAGCCGTTGTGGATATGGGATTAATGGAAGGTGGCGCGGTTGATTTTGTACATGAACTGAAACAGCGACTGGAGAATCTGCCCGTCATTGTTCTTGTTCCTTATGGTATGCACATTGAATTGCATGAAGCAGAGGCCTTTGATGCTGTTCTGACCAAGCCGGTCAGACAGGCTGATCTGTTGAATGCATTGAGCATTACTTTGCCTTAAATCATGATCATAGATCTTTAATCGGCGCACCTTATAGGTGCGCTTTTTTTCGTTTTCCATTTTCTGAGCCAAAGCCCTTTTATTCCGAGCTGGTTACGTTACAATAGAAAGTGAACTTCATCTTTATAACCAATAGAGGAGGATATGCAATCAATGGATTATCGCAGATTAGGTGGAAGCGGACTGAAAGTAAGCGAGATTAGCCTGGGAAGCTGGCTGACGTACGGAGGGTATGTGGAACGTGAGAATGCGGTGAAATCAATTGAAACTGCATTTGATGAAGGCATTAACTTTTTTGATACTGCCAATGTATACGAACGGGGCGCAGCAGAAGAACTGCTTGGGCAGACGCTCAAAGCATATTCCCGTGACTCTTATGTACTTGCAACCAAAGTATTTGGCAAAATGGGTGATGGTCCGAATGACCAGGGGTTATCTCGCAAACATATCAAGGAGCAATGTGAAGCCAGCTTGAAGCGCCTAGGCGTTGAATATGTGGATATCTATTATTGCCATCGTTATCATACCGAAACACCAATTGAAGAAACACTCCGTGCTCTCGATGATCTGGTACGCCAAGGCAAAGTGTTATATGTAGGCGTCAGCCAGTGGACAGCGGCTCAGATGGAAGCTGCGTTGGGTACAGCAGACCGTCTGCTCCTGGATCGTATCGTGGTCAATCAGCCGGTGTACAACATGTTTGACCGTTATATCGAAAATGAAATTATTCCGCTCGGTGAGCGTAAAGGCATCGGACAAGTTGTATACTCCCCGCTTGCTCAAGGTCTATTGACCGGGAAATATACGTCCGTTTCCGATATCCCAGAGAATAGCCGTGCTGCCAAGCTAGGATGGGACGAAGGAAAGATCAATGTGGATCGTATCGGGAAAGTTCGTCAACTGATTGAAGTGGCGGACAAGCTGGATCTGAAGGTGGGCCAACTGGCTCTTGCCTGGATTCTGCGCCAGAACAATGTATCCAGTGCACTTGTAGGGGCGAGTCGTCCCGAGCAGGTAAAAGAGAACGCGGCTGCATCTGGCGTGAAGCTGGATGCTGCCATTGTGGAGGAGATTGAGAGCATCCTTGCTTGATCTCCTGTCAGCAAACAAGCTGAGATGATATGCAATGATCTATAAAGAAAGGGATGTCCTGTGCGCCTGAATAGGCGAACGAGACATCCCTTTTTTGGAGCGTTGAAAGGTTAGATTAATGAAGGGTTAGATCTTACTTTAAAGCGTAAGAGGCAAGGAACGAAAAGTTAAGGCGCACACACGGTTACGCCCTGTATTCTTGGCTTCATATAAAGCACGATCGGCCTGTTCGAAGAAATCGTCATCGTCATGATCATCACAATGATCGGGGTACACGGCTACACCAATGGAGATGGTTAGACGTGTCGTGTGCCCGTCAGGCAGAGCAAAATGGTATTTCTCTACAGCCTGTCGTATAGATTCGGCGGTAGCCACGGCCTGACGGTGTCCACAGTCGAGCAAGAGAATGGCGAATTCCTCCCCACCGTTTCGTGACACGATATCAGCAGAACGTGCATGCTCAACAAGCAGTTGTCCAAGTTGCTTCAGGACCGCATCGCCAGCGGAATGACCATAGGTGTCGTTTACCTTTTTGAATCGGTCAATATCAATGGCAAGCAAGGAAAGCTTCTGTTGGTAATCCCGCGCACGCTGGAGTTCCAGTTGAAGTGATTTTTCGAACTGTCGTCGATTGCTCAGGTTGGTAAGATGATCGGTAGAAGCTCTTTTTTCCAATAGAAATAACATTTCATTGGATTTATTAATGAATTCTGCGATGAAATAGATAAATAATCCACCGGCAAAAGAAATGGTCATTTGTAACGGATATATCTTCATTAATGAATTCATGCTGTCTGTATTCAACATAAGGATGATAAAGATTAATGTCATGCCAAGCAGATTCATTGTAATTATTTTGGTCAGTCTGGACCAAGGAGCATAGGCGAAGTATACACCGGACAGTCCGATCAGAGTCATGACAAAACCTGCATCTATGGCAGAGGATGATAAGCCGAACATCAGAATACGAATGACCGAGATCATGAGTCCCGTAACGACCGAAGCCAATCCTCCCATATATACCGCTGCGGTAACGATGGCCAGATGCCGTAGATCTACAATCGTAGTTTCGTTCAGAGGGAAAGAATAGTTCATGAGTACTGTGCCATATATACCGAATAATAAGCCGCCGATCAACTGAACACGTAACGAGGGAAAAGGCAATCGGATACTATAGAACTTTGCGATGATCCCGGACACATACATAAACGTAATCATGACACAGATATTAATGAAAAAAGTGCTAAACAACCGACATTCCCCCTTTTTACGCACATCCCTATATTTTATCTGAAAAGTGGTGCTGTAGCGAACCATAATATCCCAAATTTATGAGGGGATTGCTGGGAAAGATGTTTTATTTGCATATACAGGATATTAGAGTGATATTGACTTCAATATGCAATGAGATTTATACTTAATCTAAATCAAAATATATTCCTTCTTTTTGGGAAGACCATCATAAGTAGAAGATCAGTGTCTGATTTCATATAAAATGGATCAATAATAAAGGAGAAATGGTTGTGAGAACTTTAAATCTGACGATACAACGGCAAGCGGTATATGATGTGGTGCGCCATTCAGAGGATCACCCGACAGCTGCTGATGTCATGAATCGACTCGTGGAACAAGGATATAATCTTGCTTATGGTACGGTGTATAATTCTCTTCGTTATCTGACGGACAAAGAATTGATACGGGAACTTAAACTCGGAGAGACAGCAAGCCGGTACGATGCCCGTATGGATGATCATCAGCACATTATGTGTGAAGTGTGCGGCAAAGTGGACGAGGTGATGACGGAAGTTCCTCCACAATGGATGAAACAGGTAGCTGAAGAAACCGGATATGCAATCGATCATGCTCATGTGGTCTTTGGAGGTGTCTGCGGGGAATGCAGAAACAAACGGATCAAGTAAAAATAAAACTGCCTGGCCGCCGTTTACCCCTAAGGGTTAAACCAGCCTTGTCTGACTCAACACCCCTTGTGGACAATTGTCCGGTTACACGGCGTGTTATTCTGATCAGCCCGATGCCGGGGCAGGTTCATGAACTGGTAAAGGCCTTAACGGATAGCTGCTTTGATGTACTGGTCTTCCATCGCTGGGAACCGGATCTGCATGAGCGTCTTGTCTTTGATCTGTTGATCTATGATCTGTCTGTTGCTGGAACTATCGATGCATTTGCCGGCATTAGCAGCCGATTGAATCGTGAGGCTGAGCATACAACCCCTTGTTTGTATCTGGTTGGTGAGAAGATGATTGGCAGTGCAAGTGGACCGATGCTTCAGGAGGAATTGCTGGTGTGGCCTGCACGCCCGCAGGAAGCACTTTACCGAGTGCAGCGCATGATTGGCAACAGCCCTGCTCTGCCCAACCGTGGTTTTTTGCCTGAGGAAGGGCACCGTATCGGATTCAAAGATCTGTGGCTCGATCGTGAACGGATGAGTGTACAGCGCGATAATAACCGGATTCATCTAACCAAGACCGAATATGATCTGTTACTCAAGCTGATTGATGCCAAAGGTGCAGTCATTTCCCGTGAGGAAATGCTCAGCGATATCTGGGAGACGGACTTTACGGGTGGAAGTAATGTGGTCGATGTTCATATCAAAAGCTTGCGCAAAAAATTGGGCGATAATGCGTCTTCGCCGCAATATATTGTAACAGTAAGAGGAGTGGGCTACCGCCTGGCGGATTAGTCCGCTTTTTTTTGCCCAAATTTTATCTTTCACTTCATGCTTTTTCGGGTACTACCTAATAGAGAGGCAGATCAGAATCATTCCCTTAAAACATGTTCATAGTTCATTCATGAATGTTGAAGAACCTCATCTTAATCTCATGTGAACCTCATGCAAGAGTAGAGTGGGACATGTTAGAATCAATTTAACAGTTAGATCAAGTCTAAATGTATATTTAAACCGAAGCCGAATATGATTTTAATAGTAGATATATAACAGCCGTGAGACCCATTAGAGGAGGACGACATGATGACAGAACGTATGACAACGAATCAGGGAGCACCTGTAGGTGACAACCAGAATTCCCGCACAGCAGGCAGAAGAGGGCCGACACTGCTTGAAGACTACCATCTCATTGAGAAAATAGCCCACTTTGACCGTGAACGTATTCCCGAAAGAGTCGTACATGCGAGAGGTGCCGGAGCTCATGGTGTATTCACGCTGGAGCAGAGTATGAAGGCTTATACAACAGCTGACTTCCTACAAGATCCAGGTACGGAGACGGATGTGCTGGTTCGTTTTTCAACCGTTATTCATGGTACGGGATCACCAGAGACTGCACGAGATCCACGTGGATTTTCCGTCAAATTTTACACACGGGAAGGCAACTATGATATTGTCGGTAATCATCTGCCCGTTTTCTTCATTCGTGATGCGATGAAGTTCCCTGATATGGTGCATTCCTTGAAGCCGGCTCCGGATACAAACATTCAGGAACCTGCCCGATATTGGGACTTTATGACCCTCTCACCGGAATCAACACATATGATGACCTGGTTGTTCTCTGATCTGGGCACACCAGCAAGTTATCGGGAGATGGATGGTTTCAGCGTACATGCTTTCAAATGGATTAATGCACAGGGACAGGTCCACTATGTGAAATACAAATGGGAGTCTGCACAAGGCGTGCGAGGCTTCTCTCGTCAGGAAGCTGCCGAGGTACAAGGACAGGACTTTAATCATGCTACCCGGGACCTGCATGAACATATCAAGAACGGGCAATACCCGCAGTGGAAGCTTCAGGTACAGCTCTTGAAGCCGGAGCAAATGGATGATTTTTCTTTTGATCCTCTCGATCCAACCAAAACATGGCCTGAAGATGTATTGCCGTTCCATACGGTAGGAACCATGACCCTGAATCGGAATCCACAAAACTTCTTTGCTGAAGTGGAGCAGGCGGCCTTTTCTCCTAGTGCGCTTGTACCCGGAATTGAGCCTTCCGAAGACAAATTGTTGCAAGGACGCCTATTCTCCTATCCAGATACACAGCGTCACCGGCTTGGACCGAACTATTTGCAAATTCCGGTGAATTGCCCGTACGCACCCGTTCGTAATCATCAGCGTGATGGACTCATGAATGTGAATCAGGACCCAACTCCGGTGAACTATGAACCCAACAGTTCAGGAAACAGCCCGCAAGAAGATCCGGCATACCGGGACAGTCAGGTTCCGTTGCAAGGGCATGTTACAAGAGAGAAAATCGAGAAGACGGATGATTATACGCAGTCAGGGGAGCTTTTCCGTTCATTTACTCCTGTAGAGCAACAACATTTGCTTGATAATCTGATCAATGACCTTAAGGGCGTATCTGTTGATATTCAAATGCGTGCCCTGTGCCACTTCTTCCGAGCGGATGGACAGCTTGGCGGACGTTTGGCTCATGGACTCGGCGTGGATATTTCTGCACATATGCCGTCACAGGATGGAAAATAAAGTACAGTTTGACCATGTTCTACAACATCATACGGACTAATATTCGTTGAAGACCGGGCAGAGCCGCGAACGTGCGGAACTCCCGGTCTTTGGCCTTTTTTACTGAAATGGAAAACAAATTTACAAATCATTTACATAAAATAGCTGACATAGAGGTTGACTTCTCATTTGATGGCACTACAATGGGTAGTGTGAGGGGTGTCAGAAAATGAGAATACACAATTTCAAAGTGGGTGAGCGTGGGCTCAACCGATTTTTCGGTCCGCTGGAAGCCAAGATTATGGACATTTTATGGGCTCATCCTGGCAGTAGCATCCGTGAAGTGCAGACCGCACTTGAACAAGACAAAGACGTCAATTTTAATACAGTCATGACCGTGATGAACCGGCTCGTAGACAAGGGACTTCTCGGAAAGTCACAAAAGGGCAGAACATCTTTGTACCAACCGGTACAGAGCAAGGAGGAGTTTATGAACGACCAATCCAAGGAACTGTCACATGAGTTGGTGGATGAATTCGGAGCTTTGGCATTGAATCATATGCTGGATGCGCTGGACGAAGCAGATGCGGGTCTGATTGAACGCTTGGAACAGAAGATCAAACAATGGAAAAAGGATAGCGATTAAGATGTGGAAGACCCGCTCGAAACTTTTGTTTACCGTCGGGTTTGGCATTCCGTTACTCGTGTTCATACAGATGTTCATGTACGCGATGTACAAAATTTTTGGCTGGGATATCCCGTTTAACCTGCTCTGGCTCTGCAATCATTGGATGAGTCGACTGGGATGGTTATCCGTGGGACATTTCCTGCTGGCACTGGTATTGCTGACATTTGCGGGAACAGGTTGGTTGTTAATGGTGCGTATGATGAAAACCAGAGCAGCCGTACGTAAGCTTCGCTCCATGGAGGTGCGTGCATTGTCTCGCGAACTGGAGTCCAAGTATCACCATCTCGGACAGCCGGGATTCATTGTGGTGGACAAGCATTCTCCGGTTGCATTTACAATTGGTTTATGGAGACCTTGCATCGTACTCTCCACGGGACTTCTGACGATGCTGGATGCAGAAGAGGAGACTGCAGTTGTGTACCACGAAGTCCATCATCTGTGGCACCGTGACCCACTGAAGACAACACTGTTATCGGTATTTGCAATCATGATGCCGTACATTCCCGTATTGAAGCATACTTCGAAACATTACAATATTGTGAGAGAAATTCTGGCAGACAATGAGGCCATTGAGCGTACAGGCAATGTGGCAGGCATTGGCAGTGCTTTGCTCAAGTTGCTCCGTGCTTGTCCTGAACCTTGGGGGGCGAAAGAACTGACCGTTCAATCCTCATTTGCGGATACGTCGGTGAATGTCCGAATTTCACGTCTGCTGGACCCGGAACAGGACGTGACGCTGAGGTTGCCACGTTATGCTGTTCTGATGTCGGCTACTGTTTTTCTATTGCTGTCTATCTTGTTTGTTTGGTCCATCGGATAGATTAATTGGGCTACATGTGAAGTCGAATATAATGAGGAAGGAAGATGAACATGAATAATAAAAGTGTAGAGATTGGATTACTTTTCTCAAGGATTATGATCGGTTTGATCTTTGTATTGCACGGCTGGAGTAAATTCGAAGGTGGAATCAGCGGTACGGTAGGTTTTTTCGAAAGCATTGGTATTCCCGGATTTCTTGCATCCGTTGTAGCCATCATTGAGTTGGTAGGTGGTGCAGCGATGATTCTGGGTCTGGGAACACGTGTGTTTGCTGCCCTGTTTGCCATCGTGATGGTTGGCGTTCTGTTTACAGCCAAAGTGGGTGAGCCGTTCCTGAGTGGTACCGAGTTAGATTACCTGCTGCTGGCGGGTTCCCTGACACTGCTATTCACAGGAAGCCGCCTCCTGGCCGTGGATTATCTGTTCTCCAGACAGGGGAACGCTCGCCAGAATGTGAGTGCTTGAATTGACTAACGATCGCTAAAAAATAATGAAGTGCAGGATGAGTCCTGTAACGAGGTTCTTTATTGGCCAGGCCGGTTCGGGAATTGATTTGCGAACCGGGCTGATCAGTAGAGAACTTTTTTCGAAATATAGGGAGTTATGTTATTTCACCATCCTTCTCTATATTTCTTCGGAATGAAACACGCTGAGCCGCTAGAGGACGCGACAGCCGTTTCACCTTGTTTGGACGACATGCCTATGGTTTGTTACAATGAGAATAAGTATGCTACTAAGAAAAAATAAGGAGGATGCATTTTATGATTAACGTCATTCCATCCGATGCCCGCTCCAGCTTCGATCGAGGCTGGCTCCGTGGTAGTCACAGCTTTTCTTTCGGAGAATACCAAGACCCGGAGAATACGGCGTTTGGACCGATGCGGGTAGCGAACGACGATGTGATTGCGCCTGGTCGCGGTTTTGGAGCTCACCCGCATAGTGATATGGAGATTGTATCGATCGTACTGAACGGCAAGTTGCGACATGAAGATAATCTGGGCAATGTAGCCGTTACAGGCTTTGGTGGTATCCAGCGGATGTCAGCAGGCAGTGGCATGATTCATACCGAACATAATGCATCCGATACCGAAGAAGTACGTTTGCTTCAGCTCTGGTTCATGCCACAGACAAAAGGGTTGGAGCCCTCCTATGAGACGACATCATTTGATCCAGCGGCATTGGCAGGAGCACTCGTGCCGATTGTATCCCCAGATGGGGGACCAAGAGTTGCGACCATTCATCAGGATATGACGATCTACCTTGGCCGATTAGCCAAAGACGAAACGTTAACCTTTAATCAGGATGCAGGCCGCCGAATGTACATTTTCTCCATCGAAGGCAAGCTGGGATTGGATGGAGAGTACCTGTTGAACGAAGGCGACACGGCTCGTGTGGAACAGCGGGATTCAATCGAACTGCAAGGAAACGAAGATACGTTCTATATGATTATTGATTTGCCGTAGATGGCTGATGAAATGAACTCCAAGATGAAGGAGGATATACACGTATGGCGCAACAGGAATGGTTTATGGTTAAACATGCGGTGACCGGACGAGGATTAGCTAATAGCAAAACAGATTCCCTGTCCTATCGGTTCCAACAGGAGGGTACAAGTTTCATATTTACCGTTACGGGTCTGGACGAGCAGATTGTGGAACAGATTATGGAGCTTAGACAGGAACTGAATGTATTCCGTTTTGTCCAACGCAAGGATCAGCCCCTTTTGAAACACTGGTACTACGTAGATGGTGAACGGGTAGTATACGACAGGGAGAGTCACACGCTAAGCATCTATGCGAAGTCGGAGATTCGTTATGTGCCTGAAGATTATTTTGCGGATTAACTTATAAGTACCTATAGAACTTGGAACATCTCAGAGGTCTCTGTTAAATACAGAGGCCTTTTTGCTGTCTAAAAACTCAGAGAATTTAATCGTAATTTTGCAAAAAAGACCACATAATTCCCTGCTGTCTGGCACAAGCTACCTTGTATAAAAACAAGAACGGAGGGGCGGCATATGGCAGACAAAACATCTGGGAAAGACAAGTCCGGACAACCGGGACGAGCTTCAGAAGAAAAAAAACATATTCCTTTGGGACTGCCGTCCCCGCCTTTTCTTCGGCAGCCAATTAGTGCAGTACATGAAACTCAGATTAAGGCGGTAAAGGAGATATTCTCCGATTGTTCTGATGTGGTTTTTCGCAACGTCATGATTACGCCTGAAGTGAAAGGACTTCTCGTCTATATTGAAGGTATTGTCAATTCGGCTGATATCCAGGAACACATGCTGCGACCGATTATTCGAGGGCTGGTGCAGCAGCGAACAGATGAACCTGATGTTCCACTGGATGATACAACCGTTGAGCTAACACAGGTGAAGCGAGTGGATACCTGGGCTGCTGCGACAGAAGGGGTGCTGGCATCCTCTGCCCTTCTGGTGGTCGACGGAAGTAACAAAGCCTGGATGTTCAATGTCAAAGGTGGAGTCAGACGTGGTGTGGAGGAACCGCAGACAGAATCCGTGATTCGGGGACCGCGGGAGGGATTTACGGAAACGCTCCGTGTGAATACGGCCTTATTGCGGTTCAAGCTGAAAACACCTGCTCTCAAGATGGTGAGTATGACCCTTGGAACAGACACCAAGACAGATATTGTGCTGACCTACCTGGAAGGTATTGCCGATCCAAAAACGATTCAAGATGTTAAGAAACGTCTGGAAAAAATCAATATTGATGGCATCCTGGAGACGGGTTATATCGAGGAATTGATTGAAGATCATCCGTATTCCCCTTTTCCTCAGATGCACTACTCGGAGCGGCCGGATACCGTTGCAGGCAATCTGTTGGAAGGACGCTTTGCCATTATGGTAGATGGAACCCCATTCTCGCTGATTGCTCCAGTCACGATGTGGCAGATGCTGCAAGCCAGCGAGGATTATTACGAGCGATTCTTCATCAGTAATCTGGTGCGGTGGATTCGCTTCCTATTCGTAGCCATCGCTCTGTTCCTGCCAGCCTTGTATATTTCTATTACAACATTTCATCAGGACATGCTGCCAACTACGCTGATTCTAAGTATCGCAGGTGCCCGGGAAGCCATTCCTTTTCCAGCTTTGGTTGAGGCGCTCATTATGGAGCTGTCGTTCGAAGCTCTCCGGGAAGCGGGGGTCAGGTTACCCAAAACAGTGGGTCAGGCTGTCAGTATCCTCGGTGCACTTGTGATCGGACAGGCCGCAGTTCAAGCGGGGATTGTATCCGCACCGATGGTTATTATCGTATCCATGACAGGAATAGCTTCCTTCACGATCCCGCGATTTAACTTCGCGATTACGGTGCGTCTACTCCGATTTCCGATCATGTTACTGGCAGGTATGCTTGGACTATATGGCATCGTCATCGGCTTGGTTCTGATCTCGGTACATCTGACACAGATGACTTCGTTCGGTGTCCCATATCTCTCCGGTCTTAGCCCGTACAGTAAAACAGATACCAAAGACATTCTCATTCGTGTGCCATGGTGGAAAATGATCAATCGTCCTTCTACGGTACATCGGGATCAGAAACGGATGACCGAAAAGATCAACGGTTCCCCTGAAGCTGAGGAAGGGTGGTGAACCCATGCAGTTCATATATAAGTACCGGGCAGTGATAGCGCTGTTGTTATGTACCACTTTTATTTCAGGTTGCTGGGATCGTAAGGAGATTAACGATGTTGCCTTTGTGATTGGTATTGCTGTCGATAAGGAGGGGGACAATTACAGATCCAGTCTTCAGATTGCTCTGCCGGGACAATCCGGTTCTTCCGGTAGTGAGGGAGGCGGAGGCGGCACGAGTGGGGATAAATCCTGGTTCATGTTATCCAATACAGCCAAATCATTGCATGGTACGTCTATTGAAGGTCAAAAGGAACTCTCACGAACAATCTATTATGCGCATCGCCGTACGATGCTTATTGGTGAGGAGCTTGCCCGGGATGGCGTGGCCTCCATGCTTGATCTGTTTACGCGGTATCCGCTGAACCGATTCTCTGCATTGCCAGTGGTCACAAAAGGTGCAGCATATGAGGTCATGGATACGGATGCACCTATAGAGAAGTTTCCATCCGAGATGGTGCGGGAACTGTGCTTCCTCAATATGCGTAATCCACGTTCACTTAAAACGTTTATAGATGCCATTCTGAGTGAAGGTGTCGATCCATTCCTGCCGGTCGCTTCGAAAGTGAGCAATGTTCCAAAAGGGTGGAAGGACGCCAAAACAAACATCAAGCTGGATGGATTGGCCATCTTCAAGAAAGATAAGTTGGTTGGCATGATTGACAAAGCTCCAGCTGATGCGCTCATTCTTGCTATGGGCGAAGCCAATGCGCCGGAGATTATGGTTAAAGCTCCTGGCGGAGATGGAGATATGTTCATCAAGTTGAACGAGAACAACGCTTCACTACATCCCAGTATCAAGGCTGATAAGGTCACCGTGAATATTGAATTATATGCCAAGGGAGTTCTCGTAGATAACGAATCCAATTATGGTGACCGACGTGAGAATGAGATTCAGAAGATAAATGAAGCCATTCACGAGAAAATAAAATTGGATATCGAGGAAGGTGTCCGGTTGGTTCAGGGAAAATATCATGCGGACATTCTTGGAATCGGTCGATCCATTCATCAACATCTGCCGGCCAAGTGGGACACGATGAAGGATCGCTGGGATGACATATACCCTGAAGTCGAGGTGACGGTTACTCCCCATGTCATTATTGAAAACGTTGGGGTGAGCAATAAACCAATTGGCGTCGGAGAGGATGAAGTTGTACATGATTAAACCACTCTTATTTACCTTCCTGGCCATGGTAATCGTGGTCATTTTGATGGATTTCAGACATTTAAAACAGGCAGCTGCCATTAATCGCTGGCTATCCTATAGTTTGATAGCAGTGGCTACAGGCATTTGGTTCTATGTGACTAATCTAAGCAAAACCTTATTTGTGTCGGTATGGATAAGCCACGTTATCCAGCGCTTACTGCCACTGCCCTAGGTTGTGGACAGGATGCATTAAGTTTGCGAGATCGCGAGAGGGAAAGGAGGTATATCATGAATCAGAGAGTGACACACCGTCAGATGATCCTGCTCGTGCTGCTGCTCAGTATTTCAGGAACGTTAATTCAGCCTCACGCGCAAGCTATCTACTATGCGGAACAACACGCTTATCTCTCGTATATACCTGTAGTCGTAGTGATGCTTGCATCCATGTGGATGTTAAGTCGGGTCCAGCGGAGATTTCCGGATCAGGATCTATTTCAAGCCCTTGCTGGGCGATTCCCCTTTTTGGGAAGGCTCGCAGGATTGATGTACATTTTGTTTTTTTTCTTTGTGTTTGCGAGGGATATCCGGTTAACGGGGGATTATATCAGCATAACTTTGTTAGAGACCACGCCCATCTCCATCATTGTGTTATCTCTGATCGTTATGGGAGTTTTTATCGTTAGAGGTGGGCTCGGCTCCTTAATCGGTATGTCGGAGTTGTATGTGACATTGTTTCTCTTAAACTCCGTGATTGTGCCTTTCATGCTCATTCAACAGATCAATATGGATAATTTGATGCCGTATTTTCACGTTGATGTTACGGGAGTGGGCAAGGGGAGTTGGTACATATTTTCGTTTTACGGAGAGATGATTGCATTACCTTTTGTTATCAAGGGCAGTGATTTTCGATATAAATCGGTTGTGTCAGGTATTATCCTCTCTGCACTCCTGATGATGTTAATCCTTGTGGAGACTATTACCTCCATTGGAGTTCCTATCGCTTCAAGGTTGGTGTATCCCTCCTATGAACTGGCAAGACAATTGCAAATCAGTGATTTCTTGGATCGGTTTGACCTTGCGCTGGCAGCGGCAACCTTGCCTACTATGATTACGAAGATTGCATTTGACCTGTACTTTGTCTGCTGGGGATTGAAGCGAATCATTCCGAACGTATCGGGGAAGGTATTGACAGGCCCGATTGCCCTTGTCGGATTTGTCTGTGCATTCTGGTTCTTCCGAAATGCCATTCAGCTCAATCGTTTTACTCGAGAATGGACATGGATTGCCATTGTTTTTGAAGTACTGTTCCCTATCGTGCTGTTTCTTTTCCTTCGTCCTCGCAAAAAGGATAAAAAAGAATCTACCCAACAGAGAGCGGGAGACCAGCCAAAGAAAGAGAAGCATGAGCCGGAACAAAAATCGGCTGATTCGGAGAAGGACGGAGAGAAAAGACGGAAAGATTCTCATGGCGGAGAACTCCAGCCTTCCTGATACATCCCATCAAAAATCCTTATAGATGAACGGGCAAAAAGAGGGAGAGTACAGTTTCCCTCCACAGAAGTACCCTGTATACTGTAGTCAGACTGATGAACATTCGGCTGAACTAACGGGGGGAACATGAATGGCTCAACATTTGGCAGGTGTGCGTGTAGCATTGACAGGACCACGAAAATCGAAAGAAATGTCCATACTGGTTGAAAAAATGGGTGGAATCCCGCTTGTGCGACCGGCACAGGGGACCGTATTCCTGGATGATCGGAGTATCAGGGATGGGCTGGTATCTTGGATCTCAGACCCGCCAGACTGGGCGGTGTTAACTACGGGTATGGGATTGGATGCATTATTTGAAATGGCTGAGGATATGGAAGTGGCGGGAAAATTACTGGATGTATTATCGGAATCCTCAATTGCGGCAAGGGGATACAAGACGGTGAATGCGCTCAAAAAGCGCAAGTTAACACCGCTGGTACGAGATGATGACGGTAGCACGGACGGGCTCATTCGAGAATTCACCCCACATGATCTCGCAGGGAAAAAGGTTATGTTGCAACTTCATGGGGAGACAGCTCCCAAGCTCGTTGCATGGTTGGAAGAACAAGGTGCCATCGTCAGACAAGTGCTTCCTTACCGCCATGTACCGCCAGAAGAGGCAGAGTTGGAACAGTTATTAAATGAAATTCTAAATTTCGAAGTAGATGCTGTTGCGTTCACAAGTGGACCGCAGGTTAGGTTTCTGACGCAATATGCGGCCTCCCAGGACAAGCTTGAGCCGATGCTTGCAGCCTTCAGACGAGGTGTAATTCCTGCGTCTGTAGGTAAAGTTACCGCAAACTCCATGCGTGAAGAAGGCATTGAGGCACTGGTCATTCCGGAGGAAGAGAAGATGGGAGCACTCATCGTTGAGCTTGGACGTTACTTTGCAGCAGGGCGTGCGGCCAAGATTAGAGATTAGTGGCCTACTTTTAGATCAGTTCGACAAAAGCTTTTGGCGTCGCTTCATGAATAAAGAGTGTGCATTAAGCTTAACCGCATCGCTATATGATGCGGTTTTGTTTAGATTATAGAATTTATACGTTACAACTAAAACACGAATGTACATCCTTGATAGTGCTTCGATCAGAGGCTTTTGTTATCTCGAAGAAAAGGTGGAAATGACGATGACCATTTCAATCCGTAACGCCAGACCCCGACTGATCATTGCAGGCAACGGAAGTGGTGCAGGGAAAACGACAGTAACCTTAGGGCTAATGAGAGCACTCGCTCAGCGTGGCTTGAGTGTACAAGGGTTCAAATGCGGCCCGGACTATATTGATCCGACATATCATACCGCCGTCACGGGCAGACCGTCACGTAATCTGGATGCATGGATGACATCGCCTGAGTATGTGAGAGATACGTTCGAGAAGGCATCGGCGGGGCATGATATTTCTATTATAGAAGGCGTTATGGGCCTCTACGATGGCAAAGATCCGCTCAGCAATACAGGCTCAACTGCAGAGATTGCTCTAGTGACCCAGACTCCTGTGATCCTGGTTGTGGACGTACGCAGCATGGCTCGCAGTGCGGCCGCGATTGTACTGGGTTTTCAACAGCTGGAGCCTGAATTACATATTGCCGGAGTGATCGTCAACCGTTGTGGAAGTGCGGGTCATTATACCATTGTGAAAAAAGCCATTGAGCAGATGTGCGGCATTCCGGTGGTTGGCTGGCTGAAGCGGGACGAGGACATGTCCATCCCTGAGAGACATCTTGGACTTTTACCTGCCATTGAGCGGGGTGAATTGAAACCATTATTTCAGCGGGCTGCCGATGTGCTGATGGAAGGCACCGATCTGGATCTTCTTCTGGAGCTGGCGACAAGCGCCCCACCTTTGAATGAAGAAGAAGTGATTCCTGCAACTACTGCCCAAGCTGATTCGGCTAATGCTGAATCAGGCTCGAATTACGATCCACTTTCCAATTCAGTGATCCATGTTAATAATCGACATGTATCATATGTGATGCAGCCTGTCATTGCCGTTGCGCGCGATGCGGCATTTAATTTCTATTATCCCGATAATCTGGAATTGCTCGAAGCGGCCGGGGCTCGATTACATTACTTCAGTCCACTCGCTGGCGAAAGTATTCCAACAGATGTGGATGGCATCTATTTGGGTGGCGGGTTTCCAGAGGAGTTTGCAGCAGAGATTGCCGGTAACCAAGATTTATTGGAAGGACTTCGACGCGCAGCACAATCCAACATGCCTTTATTTGCCGAGTGTGGTGGTTACATGGTGCTTGGAGAAACGTTGACCGACCGAGAGGGAGTTACTTTCGACATGGCGGGCATTATCCCCGCACAGGTGCAGATGCAGAAGAAGCGCGCTGCGCTTGGCTACCGTGAAGCGAGTAGCGTTCAGGATTCCTTTTTACTGAAAAAGGGTGAAGTACTTCGAGGTCATGAATTTCATTATTCGACAATGACCTATCGTGATGAAGAAACGATTCCTTATGCGTATGAGACCAAGGGGATGCGTGGCTTGAAGCAAGAGGGATATGCCGCAGGCAACATCGTGGCGGGGTATACGCACGTTCATCTGGGCTCTTATCCGGCAGCTGCTCGAAGATGGGTGGAACATTGTTTAGCCTATCGGCAGGAGCGAGATATGCAGAGATAATAACAGCTATTTATAGCTCAAATAGATAGCTGAATTCAATAAGCAAAATGGCTCTAATCTCGCTTTTACCTCCTGAGTCTTTGGTCGTGAAGTTGGCAATCCTATTCTGAATTAAAGGTTTTCAGATGAATATGTGGAATGAATAAAAGACAGAATCATTATGCGAGGGAGGGACATCATGATGAGAACCGTATGTGTAACGGGAGCTGCTCGGGGATTGGGATTGGCTTTGACGGCACAGATGCTGAAGAGAGGGTATCTCGTGTATGCGGCCGGTCTGGACGTGGAAGATTCCGAGGGGATTCGTATGCTTGCAGAAGGATATCCTGACCATCTGCGCGCCATCGAACTGGATATCGCGGACGACCTGTCGGTAGCTCTGTTCACGGAGACATTGAAGCTGGATACGAATCATTTGGATATGCTGATCAATAATGCGGCTATACTAGGAAGTATTACGGATCATATCCGCGGGCCGTTGAATATGGCGGAGATGGCTGAAGTATTTAATGTGAACACCTTAGGTTCACTGCGTGTGACTCATTCCCTGTTACCCCTCCTTCTTCAAGGACAGGTCAAGCTGATTGTTGATATCTCTTCCGAGGCTGGAAGTATAGAGCAATGCAGTCGGGATGGGTGGTATGCCTATTGTATGTCCAAAGCTGCTTTGAACATGCAGGCCCGTCTTGTGCACAATGGTCTGAAGGATGAAGGCGGACAAGTGATGCTTGTGCATCCCGGTTGGGTACAGAGTTATATGAGGGGCGAATTGGATGTTGCTGCGGATCTCACGCCCGAGCAATCTGCACAGCATATCGCAGTACTTATCGACCGCCATAAACAGTTTAAAGGAGATCAGCCCGCATATGTGGACTACAAGGGAGAGAAGCTCCCCTGGTAGTTGGTTTTATACAGTGAGGTGAACAAGAAAGGAGATTAATTGAATGGATCATCGTAAAAAAGCATTACTACTTGGCGATTATACACATCCGGATTGGCACCCGCTTCAGGGGGTGGATGCGGAGATAAGCCGAATTTTCCATGATACTATGACTGTGCAGTGCAGTGAGAATCGGAATATGCTGCTGCAAGAAAATATAACCGGGTTTGATGTATGTATCTCATACATGGACGATTGGAAGGGTAAAGTCTCTCCACAGCAGACAGCAGGTTTGTTGTCCTATGTAAGTAATGGGGGGGGACTGGTCATTATACATAACGGCATTTCGCTCCAAAATCGTTATGAGCTCAAACAGATGATCGGTGCCAAGTTCCTGCATCATCCGGCGTATACACCGCTTGAATTCACTGTAACGGCGGAAAGCCATCCCGTGACGGAGGGCATCTCGAATTTCACAATGGAAGAAGAGCCTTATCAGTTCGAATTTGGTTCTTTTGCCGAAACGAAAATATTGCTTGAATATCAATCCGAAGAAGGACCAAAGCCTGCGGTTTGGGCTCATCGATATGGTGTTGGGCGTATTGTTTATCTGATGCCGGGTCACCATGTGCCGTCTTTTGCACACGAAACGTACCGCAAGTTACTTCTGCAAGCAGGCAAATGGGCTGCGCGTTACGTCTGATCGGACTGACATTTTTGCGTGCAGAGTATAAGGGGTATAATATAGAGATCAACGAAGAGGAGGATGACAAAAATGAGCGATTTGTTCAAAAAGGCGATCTCGTTAGGGCTTGGTCTTACTGTCGTAAGCAAAGAAAAAATTGAGAAAACCGTGGATGATTTGGTCAAGCGCGGGGAACTTGCGCCCGGTGAATCCAAAGCTTTGGTTGAACGTCTACTGGAACGGGGCGATGAAGAGCAAGGCCAGTTCAAGAGAGTGATTCAAGAACAGGTCAAGCGTGTGCTTCAGGAAGCTGGTGTGGCATCCGAAAGTGATGTAACCAGTCTGGAACAGCGCGTTGCCGTTCTGGAGAAAAAACTTGCCGAACTGGGCCACTCACCACAGCTTCAACCTGATGAATCCCCAGCTCCACTTGAAGTTCCTCCTCCTCTCAAAGGAAACGAGATCGAGTAGATGGCAGTGCGAATCAAACATGTCGGCAGATACCGTGAAATTGCCATGGCGCTAGTGCGTCATGGCTTCGGTTATATGGTCGAGGAGCTGGGTTTGTTCCAGTTGCTGGCTCTGCCCAGACGGTGGATGTCGCGTGAAGCACACACCACCAAAACGCTGAGTGAACGTATTAGGCTTGTGCTGCAGGAGCTGGGGCCAGCTTTCGTTAAGCTGGGGCAACTCGCAAGCACAAGGGCAGATCTGTTGCCTGAGTCTGTCATTCGTGAGCTGGTGAAGTTACAGGATCAGGTCCCGCCGTTCTCTTCCGAGACGGCACGGGGTATTTTGGAACAGGAATTGGATACACCGCTGGAGGAGATCTTTTCCCGGTTCGAGGATACCCCTGTAGCTGCGGCCAGCATTGGACAGGTGCATCTGGGCAAACTTCAAAGCGGTGAATTGGTAGCCATCAAGATTCAGCGGCCGGGCATATCGCGTATTGTGCAGCGTGACCTGGATATTTTGCGTGAGCTGACAGCCATGGCCGAGAAGCGCTGGGACTGGGTGAAGCAATATCAGATTCCGCAAATGGTCGAAGAATATGCTCAGGCGTTGATGGCCGAGCTGGATTATACGGTCGAAGGCCGAAATACGGAAAAGATTGCACAGCAGTACCAACAGGACAACAAGGTGAAAATCCCGGCAATTTACTGGGATCAGACTTCGTCCCGTGTGCTCACTATGGAGTATATCGAAGGTATCAAACTCAATGATCGTGAAGAACTGGTCAGACGCGGTCATGATCTGAATAACATTGCCGAGCGACTGGTGGATTCATTATTGAATCAGATCTTTATTCAGGGTTTCTTTCACGCTGACCCACATCCAGGCAATCTGATGGTATTAAAGGATGGACGTCTTGCTTTTATAGACTTCGGTATGGTGGGCAGTCTGAGTGATGAGATGAAACAACAGCTCGCTTCGCTTATTATTGGGTTAATGCGCAAAGATACCGACAGTATGATCCGGGCGATTGAGAAACTCGGCATGATGCCAGATGACATGGACCTGCGTGGTCTTCATGTGGATTTGGACAAGTTGCGTACCAAATATTACGATATTCCCTTTTCCAAGATTAGTGTGGGTCAGGCGTTGAATGATTTGTTCGGCGTAGCTCAGAGGCACCGGGTTGTCATGCCTGCGGATATTCTGCTGCTCGGTAAATCGTTGCTAACGATGGAAGGTGTAATCGAACATCTCGATCCTACCCTGAGCATTGTAGATATGGCCGAGCCTTTTGGGCGGAAGCTGATCAAGGAACGTTTTAGCGCAGGAAGAATCAAGAATCGGTTGTTCCGCAGTGCGGCTGATATGGCAGAGAGTGTCATTGGTCTGCCAGGGCAGTTAAGGCAATTATCATCCATTATTAGCAAAGGCAAGCTGAGGCTGGAGATTAGTGTCCCTGAACTGGATGCACTCATGCGCAGAATGGATCAGATTAGTAATCGGCTGTCTTTCAGTATTGTGTTACTTGCCTTCTGTATCATTATGGTGGGCCTGATTATCGGTTCGTCGATCAGTCATCAGTCCACGATGCTGTGGGATATTCCGGTCATTGAGATTGGTTTCCTGGTGGCGATTCTAATGGTGGCTTTCCTGCTCTATTCGATATTCAAATCGGGAAGGTTCTAGCAACGGCATTACATCACAAGAATACCCGTAAAGAGACTTTCTTCAAAGGATCTTTGCGGGTTATTTTTTGTGAATAGAGAATTGGTGAGTAAATTATAGAAAGATTAAGATAATAGAAGAAAAGGTTCTGTTTTTTCGCCTTAACTGTATTAGTACATATCCGGTCCTGTGACTATAATAATAGGTCAGTACATTAACGGACCCGGTTTTTCTGAGAGGGGAAAACCTATTGGCATCAGGATCAGCTCCTGATGTCGCACGAGTAAGACAACTGAGGCAGTAATGGAACACCAGCGGTACACACTGGAACGGAAAAGACATGAGTGCATATTAACCCTTCAAAGCAATATGGATGGTAAATAATGATGCAACTCAGGGATGAGCATAGGTGAATGACGCGGAGAGGAATCCGTTGTTTTGTGCTGTCCTGGGTAGATGGTTAGTGTGAACGGCTTCCGTTACTGTTCAGCGGGATTGTCCATTATAAGGAATACACGTAGGAGGAACGGCAAGAACATATGAATACTTTAAAACAACAATGGTTTGGCAACATTCGCGGAGACGTGCTGGCAGGCATTACGGTAGCGCTGGCGTTAATTCCGGAAGCCATTGCGTTCTCCATCATTGCGGGTGTTGATCCGATGGTCGGATTATACGCTTCGATTACGATTGCGATTGTGATCTCGATTGCTGGTGGAAGACCAGGCATGATCTCGGCGGCAACCGGTGCCATGGCGGTACTGATGGTTGGACTCGTCAAGGATTATGGCGTGGAATATCTTTTTGCGGCGACGATTTTGACGGGCATTATCCAGTTTCTACTGGGCATATTTAAGGTTGGACGGTTTATTACGTTTGTGCCTCATTCGGTACTGACCGGATTCGTTAACGCACTGGCTATACTCATCTTTATGGCGCAGTTAACCCACTTCACGGGAGCGAACTGGATTATGTATGCGATGGTAGCGGGCACGCTGGCGATCGTTTATATTTTGCCACGGTTTTTCAAAGGCATTCCAGCTCCACTGATTGCAATCGTCGTGATGACGATTATTACCGTGGTGTTCCATCTGGACGTAAGAACGGTAGGCAATATGGGAAATATAACGAGCACTCTGCCGATGTTCCACTTGCCAAATATTGCGTGGACTTGGGACACGCTGATTATTCTGTTGCCTTATTCATTCACCATGGCACTGGTTGGTTTGCTGGAATCCCTGCTGACTGCAACCATCGTGGATGAGATGACCGAGACCAAGAGCAGCAAGAATCGTGAAGTGCGTGGTCAGGGTATTGCGAATTTTGTTAACGGTTTGTTTGGCGGCATGGGCGGCTGTGCGATGATTGGGCAGTCGGTCATTAATGTGAAATCTGGTGGACGTGGAAGATTATCCACGTTTACTGCGGGTGCGTTTCTCGCGATTCTGTTGCTGCTGTTTAGCGGTGTGGTGAAACAGGTACCGATGGGTGCGCTCGTTGGTGTGATGTTTATGGTGTGTATCGGAACATTCGACTGGAGTTCTATCAAAAATATAACTCGCGTGCCGCGCGCGGAAGCCTTTGTCATGATCGTGACGGTGGCAATTGTGGTCTATACCCACGATCTGTCGATCGGGGTTATGGTCGGCGTTGTGCTCAGTGTGCTGCATTTTGGCTGGAAACAGACCAAGATTCGCGTACAGGCGAGCCAGGAACAAGGGCAGAAAGTATATCGGGTTCACGGACCATTCTTCTTTGGCTCTTCGTCCCGCTTTGTAGATGAGTTCGATGCAGAGGCCGATCCGAAGGAAATCACGATTGATTTCGGAGGTTCACATATCTGGGATAACACTGCGGTTGTGGCTATCGGCAAATTGAAGTTCAAATACGCGAAGCTAGGCAAAACCGTGCACCTGCGCGGGTTAAACGAGGAAAGCTCCCGTATTCTTGAACGGAGTGGATTTGCTACAGCTGGAGGGCACGGTTCGTAACTTGGTTGCAACGAAGGTTGTTGTCCAAAGGTGCAATGTCTGACTATAGTTACGCGGACAAGGTGAAAAATGAACGGTTTAGTAAATCTGGAATTAAGGATCTAAACAAGTAATGAAGTTATGAGGGCTACTGTCCTAAAGTAGTGGTGAGCAGACATGTGACAGCCCTGTGTAGTAGATAACATAAAAAGATACTTTCTATCAACGGCGCACTTTTTCCTAAAATAAATTGGGGAGAGGGCGTCGTTGTTTTTATTAGAGTGTGTGGTGTGTACAGTGAAGAAGAGAACAGAAAAAGAACGAAGAAGAAGAAGAAGAAGAAATAGTTCTAATGGTGGTAGTGGTAGTTCTAGTAGAAGTTGTAGTAGTAGTTCTAGTAGAAGTATAGGTAGTGCTTGTTGTTGTTGTTGTTCCTAGTTCTAGTATTTGTAGTTGGTGTTCTGGTTCTAGTATATGTTGTTATTGCTGTAGCTGATGTTACTGTGTTGATGCTTGTGTCCTCCCTATGTGTAAACTCTAACGAACCTGGCGCGTCTTATATGGAACTATTTCATGTTTTCGTTATTCTAACGAATCTTAGACATCTTATTTTGCTGATTCCACCTATACTGATGCCGTTTCCCCGGTATTTCCGAGTAATAAGGTGACTGGAGTTCGTTAAAAAATCCAAACGGCTTTAATTGGCGTAATAGGGTGTCCTGGATTCGTTAGAATTAGTGGTAAGTGGGGGGCGATCGTTGGAGCTATTTTCGAACCGCGAGAGATCTTGATCTCAATGTACGGAGTTATGTGAGGTACTCTTTCAATTCCTGAAACTTTTGCAAAATAGCTTCCTTTTGATCTGTTTCAGAATATCCTGTACAACAATTTATAGAATCATAGCAGCTATCTCAATCTCAACGAAATCTCTAAACTATCCAAGGATTATGAACATAACGATCCAATACATCTTTCTCAAGGAGCGCCATCAGACACTGTAGCCCGCATAACCTCCGCCTGACCATGTGCAGTTCAATCCTCAACCCCATTCTACAGAGTCAGGGTCATACTTCGAGCTAGCGCTTTAGCTTACTCCACTCATCATCATTCTCAGAGGGGCTCCTATAGTTACTCTCAAAACCAACCTCACACACTCTCTCATAACCGTCCTCAAACTCACTTGGTCGATACAAGTTACGCTGATCTTGGGGTTTTGTGCTACAAGTTGGGGGTGTAACGCTGTATCCCCTTTTGTTTTGCTTGACTAACGTGTAAACTACAGGGTATGGAGAAGAAGAGCAACGAGTGGATTGCTTTTTAAAAAATTCATTTCATAATCATGATTGATATAAGGAAAACTAGTCTTGATGGCAGATACTGATACTAAGGTCATTATGAAATGGACTTATCTAAATGAATATACAGAGGTGTAACGATTGGCAAACTTTGAACAACTGGGCATTCGCCCGGAATGGTGCGAGATCCTGAAACATCAGGGCATCGCCGTGCCGACTCCGGTACAGGAGCGTTCGATTCCGGTACTGTTGGGTGGACGCGATATTATCGCTGAGGCACAGACAGGGACAGGGAAAACGCTGGCATTTTTGCTGCCGATTATTCAGAAAATTAACGTATCCGACCGTTCTCCGCAAGCGCTGATTATCGCGCCTACGCGTGAGCTTGCGCTGCAAATTACGGAAGAAGCGAAGAAGCTCACGGCAAATGACGATAAACTGCACGTGCTTGCCGTATACGGTGGGCAGGATGTGGATAAACAACTGCGTAAATTGCAGAACGGTACCCAGATCGTTATTGGTACACCGGGTCGTCTGCTGGATCACCTGCGCCGTGGCACGTTGAAGCTGGATAATGTGAAAAAACTGGTGCTGGATGAAGCCGACCAAATGTTGCACATGGGCTTCCTGGACGATGTGGAGACGATTCTTAGTGAGCTGCCACACAAACGTCAGACCATGCTGTTCTCAGCAACGATGCCAAAGGGCATACGCAACCTGGCGAAGACCTACATGAAAGATCCGGAAGATGTGAAGGTATCTTCCCAATCTGTTATCCCGATCAAACAGATTCGCCAGCAGGTGCTGGAATGTACGGATCGCGGCAAGCTTGAAGCGCTTCGCGGCATGATTGATACGTATCGCCCATACTTGGCGATTATTTTCTGCCGGACCAAGCGTCGTGCATCCAAGCTGAACCAAGATCTGCGTGAAGCAGGTTATGCAAGTGATGAACTTCATGGAGATCTGTCCCAATCCAAGCGTGAGAACGTTATGAAAGCGTTCCGCGATGCCAAACTGCAAGTACTCGTTGCTACAGATGTAGCTGCACGTGGACTTGATGTTGAAGGCGTTACGCATGTATTTAACTACGATATGCCGCATGATGCGGAAAGTTATATTCACCGGATTGGTCGTACGGGCCGTGCAGGCGGTACAGGTCTTGCTGTAACGTTTGCAACAGAGCACGACAGACCGGAACTTGCACGTATTGAACAAGGGATCGACCAGAAGCTGTCCCGTATCCAGTGGACGAGCGAAGGTCCAATTGCTTCAACTGGAGCAGCTAGACGTTCAATCAACGGTCAAGGGGATGACGAACGTTCAGGTGGACGCTCTTCCGGAACTGGCAGTGCTCGTCGCGGTGCAGGCCGTAACGATCGCAGAGATGGCGGACGTGGTTCCCGCGGCGGCGAAGGTGGTCGTAGCGGTGGCCGCAGTGGTGACGAGCGCAGCGCAGGCCGTGGTTCCGCACGCACCAGCGACAGCAGTCGCGGTGCAGCAGGCCAAGGTGGACGCGGTGCGGGTCGCAGTGGCGACGAGCGTAGCGCAGGGCGTGGTTCCGCGCGCAGCAGCGACAGCAGTCGCGGTGCAGTGGGCCAAGGCGGACGCGGTGCAGCTAGCAGCGGCTGGGCTGGCCGTAGTGCCGACAAGCGCACCTCCGGGCGCAGCAGCGAAGGCTCTCGCCGTCCGGAATCCGCAGGACGCGGACCGGCGAAGGGCGACCGTCGCGATTCTCGTCGCGGACGGTAAAGCCTTGGCGCAAGCGGCGATGCAGCCGCACTTGCGCAGGCACCATGCCATGCCACAGGGTTTGGCATGGCACATATGAGAGGATTCGGGTACACATGTACCGAACCCTCAGATCAAGGGTCGCGACGGAACCACGTCGCGGCCCTTTTTCACCAGGACAGATGCTCATTTCCGCTTATTCTTTTTGTCATCTGTGAGTGCCTGTTTGCGTGCCTACTTGATCCATGGAAGATGCCATTTAGGTATTCCCCATGTAGTTTTTCCTTTTTTTCGTGTACTGCGTTTAGCACGTGGCAGACTGCCATAAAATTCAAAACACCTCATCCTAGACCTAAGGATGGGGTGTTTTTGGATTAATTCTTATATCATTAGAAGCATAACCTTCGATCTGTGGTGCTGACGCGCATGCAGGGATGGATGAAATTGCATTCGTCTATATTACAGGGAGTGAGTTTGCACTAAACTACGTTTTTCTTTCTCAATATATCATCCCTACAGCTGAACATCTGCATATTGATCCCGATATTTCTCGTTATAAACCCGACCTACCGACTCTGCCAATCCCCCTCGTGCCTTGCTCGGATAGCGTTCAATCGTGTGATAAAGTCTCATGAAGCGATCCTTGGGCATAAAGCGGGCGTAGCGGGTAATAAGACTAGGGAATAACTCAATATATTTGCTCTTGCGCACGGCAGCAGCAGCTACGGCTGTAAGTATCTGAATTCCATTGTGGAGCTGTAAAATGTTCACTTCATAGGTCGCGATATAACGAATCGCATCTTCACGGATCAAATCCGGCTTAAGCCGAGCAATCTCACCAATATATTCAGCCAGCAGCCGCTCGAAGCTGCGTAAGAGCAAGGGCTTGAGCTGCAGATCCATATCACTGCGTAGGACAAAGGATTGTAACAGCGCAACCTGCTGCAGTCGAATCCGGTCATTGTAGACGAGTGAGCCGATCTCGCGGAGCATCTCATAGGCAAGTGCTTCATCCTGTTTTCGAGCTTCGGCGACCAGAGCCCAATTGCGGTTAATACCCTGGCGGATGAGTTCCTCATCCTGTTGTAACGTGCGCTTCAACTCGCGCTGCTGCTCTACCTCGAATGAACGTTTCTGCATGAAGATCAGTAAGGCCAGAAGCAGCAGGGAAACGCTGGCTGCCGCCATGGTCTGATCTATGGTCTCACCGAAATAGGTAGCAGCTACACCGAACAATATCGTAATGAACAAGTCGCGTGCAATCCGGCGTTTTACACGGGAAGTTGCCTTCGCTTGAACGGAATTCAAGGTACCCCGGCCACAGGCCGTGCACTCCTCTTCCCACAGGCAGGTGTACTGTCCACAACGTGAGCAGACTTGCAACTTTTCATAGGCATAGGTCGTTCGATGAAATGGTCTTATGGATACAACTAGTTTAGTACTCATGCTCAATCACGCTCACCATTCAGAATAGTGTAGAGGGTACGATCCATGTCTTCGCGGGAGATTGGTTTCCGCCGATGAAGCTGGAGTGCAGTTACCTTTATAATGACAAAAAGAAACAATATGGCGAGGCATCCGTATGTAACCATAATCCGTTCCCTTCTATGGCTTGGTGAACAAGCGCTGTTATATTGCAGTTTGCTGGCAATAACTATATCATATTTCCATAGTTGGTACTTTTGTGCCAGTTCAAGGCATGAAATCGTCGATTTTTGTCAGTCATTACAAAACTGTAACTCAAGATAGGGGTGCTTTTCAGAATTTGTTAGTAGACTGTTAAGATTTCCTTAAGGCTTGACGCCTATAATAAACTATTCCCATTTTAATCTCAAACGTGAAGGAGTACACCCAATGCTGCGGACACGCAAAATACGCTGGCTCAGCGGAACGATGGTTCTGCTGGCAATTCTAACGCTACTGTTACCTCAAGCGTTGCTGCCACAAGCTGCAGCGGCTCAGGCACAGACGAGCGGAATCGATGCGGTACTTGTAGCCGATGTAAGTAATTCGATGAATACAAGTGACCGTGACAAGATCAGTAATGAAGCCATGAAAATGTTTATTGATATGCTGCCCGTCCAGGGGGACAAGGTAGGGATTGTCGCTTATACCGATCAGGTGGAGCGGGAAAAGGCTATGCTGGAGATTCAGTCCGATGCGGACAAGAGCAGCCTGAAAGATTTTATTGATCAGCTCGGCCGGGGGCCATATACCGATGTCTCAGTTGGTGTCGCCGAAGCCGTCAACATACTGAATCATGGTGCAGACCCATCCCACTCGCCGATGATCGTGCTGCTGGCGGATGGCAACAATGACTTTAACAAAACCAAAGGCCGTACACAGGCACAATCCGACGCTGATCTGGCGAAATCCGTGAAGGAAGCACAGGATCAGGGTATCCCGGTATATACGATTGGACTTAACGCCGATGGCAAGCTGAACAAGGATGCACTCGCAGACCTGGCCAAGCAGACCGGAGGCAAGTCATTCATTACCGATACGCCGGATGATCTGCCACAGATTCTGAGTGAGATTTTCGCCGATCATGCCAAACTGAATGTCGTGAAGCTACCCTCTGTAACGGGAAACGGCAGTTATCAGGAAGTTACCGTGAACGTGCCAAACGACAGTGTATTGGAAGCAAACATTTCGATCATGTCTTCGAAGCCGGTGGAAGTGCAATTGACGGACCCTTCCGGACAAGCCGTGGATCTGAACTCGGATGCAGCCAAGCTCTCGACGTCGAAGAGTTATTCACTCGTGAAGCTGTTGAAACCCCAAGAAGGAGACTGGAAACTTCGGGTAAAAGGGGCTCCGAAAGACAGCATCGATATCAACCTGTTGTTCAACTATGATCTTCAGCTCGTTGTGGACCCAATTAAGACCAAGTCCTATACCAAAGGGGATAAGGTTGATCTTGCAGCCAAACTGGAGAATGGAGGTCAGCCGCTTCAGGATAATGACCTGTATAAGGATATGAAGGCGACGCTGGTTGTGAAAGATGTGGATACAGGTAAAAGCGAGGAACAACCGCTGGAAAACACAGGTTCTGGTTTTGCCGGAACGTTTGAAGTACCAGACAATCATAACTATGAATTAGTATTCCGTGCGGAAGAAGACAGCTTCTACCGTGAAAGTGAGCCAATCACGATCAACGCGAGTGGAGCAGCCGGAAGTGGATCTCAACCAACAACGTCAGTCGGTGAACAGGACAAGCCGTTTCCTTGGTTGCCTGTCATCCTGGGTGTTATAGCTCTGATTGTGGTTGGTGTTGGTGCCTGGTTCCTGATGGGCTGGCTGAAACGAAAAAATCGGGGATTTGTAGGTCAGATGGTCGTGGAGATTCGTGATGAGAACACGGGAGACAAGTCCTATCCACAATATAAAAAGTTGGTATCCTTCCGGGGCAGATTCCATCTGCATCAGTTGTTGCAACTGGACCCTGAGCTGAAGGAAACCGAAAAATATGTATTTACGCCCAGCAATGGGGATCGAATTATAATCCGTAACACCGCAGGCGGTACGCTGGAGAAATCCGGTCGTGCAGTCGATGCAAGCTCAGGCGTTGAACTGAAGAACGGTGACCGACTGAGCATCCCGCTGCAACAGGCGGACAAGACCATTTTAATTGAGTATCTGGTGTAAGATGATTGTTTGGTTTAAAAGGAATGAAAATTTGAGTTGGATATAATTGTTTACACGAGAACGGAGAGGACAGAAAAAAGCTGGAGAAGCGAAGCGTTCGCCTAAAAGCTTTCTGAAAGAAAGCTACATCGGAAGCATACGCTATACCCAGATGTTCACCTTTGGAAAATAGAATCAAAAAATCTGGGTATAACAGCGATCGGAAGGTTGTTCTGTCAACGGAGTGGCAAGTGTAAATATTCTTTAGTTTGAATTATATAGATTGAAGCATACGTGCGTTAATCTAAGGAGGACATGGAATGAAACCGATTGTTAGAGAACATATTCAGCAACTGGATGTATCACTTGGCGGAGGTATTGTCAGTGAGAAGATCAGAGTTGATACGATTGATAACCCCATTTTGATTATCGGTCTGGGAGGAACGGGAATTGACGCGCTGCTGCGCCTCAAATATCAGATCAACCGTCGTTTCAAGCTGCCACAGGACCCGGTATCCAAGAAAAAAATGGACAAGCCGGACAATGTGGAGTTTCTGGCTTTTGAGACAAACGAACAGGATCGTGCCAAAAAGTATAAAGGGATCGGACTTGATCCGATCAATGAATTCGTTTTGCTGTCCAATGCCGAGATTGGCGGACTTCTACAAAACCGCAGCGTGCTGGAGCCTTATATTACGGACTGGCTGTCTCCCGAACTGAGCATTACGGACGGCATGAACGGCGCCGCAGGTGTGCGTCAGGCTGGACGTCTGCTCCTGTTCACCAAGATTAATCAGGTCGTACAGGCTATCGACAAAAAGATCAAAACCTTATCCGTAGGCACCAACAAAAAACTGATGGTGTTCCTGCTGACAGGTCTGTCCGGCGGTACAGGCAGCGGCTGTTTCCTCGATATTTCCTATATCGTGCGCGGTATTATCGAACGGGATCACGGCTCTGCCGGGATTGACCGCGTCAATACACTTGGATACCTGTTCACGCCAGACGTGAACCTGTCCAACAAAAGCTTAAGCGAACACACTCGCGAATACATTCGCAAGAATGGATATGCTGCGCTCAAAGAGCTGGATTATTGGATGAACGTGGATAGCCGCGGTGAGCGATTTACACAGAAGTACGGCAATATTTTAACAGTTAACTCACCACTGCCGCCATTTAACCTGTGTCATCTGATCTCTGCGACGAACACCGAAGGCAAACTGCTGGAGAACGCCTACGATTACTGCATGAACGTCACGGCCGAGAACATTACCAACTTCATGGCAAGTGAGGAGAAGCAGTCTGGTGAGGAGTTTGCGATCCATGACTATATCAGCAACATTCGCACAAACATTGCACAGATGAACAAGGTGTACCCGGCTAACTATGATTACAACATCATCGGTGCATCTTCGGCTGTCCTGCCGATTGAAGAGATGACCACTTATCTGGCGTATCGGATGTTCGATAAAATGAACACCATGTTCTCCAAAGCACCAAACCAGGAGGATACCGAGAAGTTTGCCCGCAAGCTGGGTATTGATCTCGAAAGTGTGGTCAAGTCCTTTGAAGCACGCGTGCCAGAGCCGCTACCTGGTTATCAGAACAGCGAGCGTTTATCCTATGGCAACGTGGTGAAATCACAGGTCGTGAATATGGATACCGAGCTGGAGCAGAACTTCCTGGCTCGTGCTCGTGAAGAATATATCAAGGCGAAGAAACAACTGCCTGGTGAGATTGCGGGTCAGTTCACCGAACAGATCCGGCGTATGTTTTTGCATCCCGAACAAGGTCCGTTTTATGTCTCTCGTCTGATTTATACGGAAAAAGGTTTCTGTGTACTGAAGATGATTCAGTCGTACATCGAAACGCTGCGTGAGAATGCCTTCCGCATTCCTCGTGATATTGAAGCAGCTCAGGAGCAGTCCGAAGAGAAACTGGGCGATGCGAAGAGTGCTTTTGTCTCCAAAGAGAAGAAAAAGAATGCTTATATTGAAGCAAAAATTCATGAGTACTGGCTACACGCCGACGTGGAACGCAACGATCAGATGATCGAGTTCTATGAAGATCTGTATGAGTTGCTGAACCATGAGAACAGCCGCATTTATAACGTATTTACCGAAACGCTGAATGCCCTTAGCTCGATATTCGCCAAGAACGGTGATCTGCTGACACGTGGCGAAGAACAAGCCGATCACAAAGGCAACAAAACATATTACTGGAACGTTGTAAGTGTACCCGATATCGTCAGTGTGGTGGACGGGCTGTTGGATAAGCGTGATACAGATGATCTGATCCGTGACTTCTCTCGTGAATTGCTGGAAAACTCCAGCCAATGGGTGAAAGAAAACGAGATTGATATCGTCAGCTCCATCTCCGACTTCCTGAGTGAGAAATTCGGTGATCTGATTACCCGTTCCATGGAAGATTTCCTGGTAATCAAATATGGTCAGGATGAGTCGGTTGAGAAATTCGTGGAACGTTTCATTGCTGGCAAGCTGGATGATGAGGCCGTTCCGGTGTTTAATCTGAGCAACAGTACGGGCAGTCTGCATTTCCCTTCATGGGGATTTGTATCGGTGCCGGCACAGGCGCCAGGCATTCTGAAAGGGATTCGCAATTATCAGAACAATGCCGTAGGCAAGTCTCATTTTACCGTGAAGGAAAGTGAAGTGCGTAACCGGATCTTCTGGCTGAATACCCGCAACGGGGTACCGCTCTTTGTGTATACTCCGCTCAAGGTATATGAGGAAAGCTATGAACGTACCATTTTGGACAAAGAAGGCATTGGTCGACACTTGGTACAAACGGAGAAAAACAACTGGACCTATCTGCCGTCTCCGATTCCGGAGAAATCATGGGGAGATGTGTACGAGAACGCCCGCGTGAAGCAGTATAACGCCCGTGTGCGTAACGAATTTGAGCAGGCGCTTGGATACAACATTGTGACAGCCAAATCGATTGATGAGAATACAAGCAATCGGTATGCGATTGTGACAACAGAAGCGTTTGATTTGTCTGCCAAACTGGGAGCCTACGACATGCGTCTCACGTCCACCACGCCGAACCTCGGCGAAGTGAAGCGGGCGGTGATCGAGCTAAAACGACTGCAATCCGAAGGGTTGCCACGTGTGGGAGTTAAGGATATTTTCGGCAGTATTAATGAAGATATGGCCAAAGAAAACCTGGTACGCTCTCCGCAGCTGATCGCGCGCGTACGTGAGGAACTGGCAAAGATGAATGCCATCTCGGCAAAAGTCGCCGAACTCGAAGGCATTCTTGCCCAGTACCAGGACGAAGAGCAATGGTATGACCGCTTCATCGAAGCGTTATATACCGATACCATCGTCAAAAAAGGTGCCCTCTACGTCTATGACCGTGACCCGGAAGAAGACGCATGGGAGCCGTTCGCAAACCTGATGAAGAGCCGTAACTTTGCCGAGTATGAAGTGTTTGGCAACTTCCGCGGTCTGGCGGAGAAGGATCGCAGTACATTGCTGCGCAAAGCCTCCCGCCGCGATAACGATCTCACGGCTTCAGAAGATATCACCCCACTGCTGACAAAGCTGGATGATCTGGCTGCGCTGTTCATGGAATCACGTGATCGTCTGGAATATGAGCGGGTAGAACTGGCTAACGGAGAAGACATCTATCAGTTCTACAGAACGATGTCGTCCAAGCTGAACGACATTCGCAGAAGGCTGAAGTAAGATGGCGGCCGGGATGGAGTTCAATTCGAACAATACCCTGAAGCGTGATCTGGAGAAGTATGCAGCGCAGTATGCAATAGAGCAGGAGCGTCAAGGCAGCCTGGGTGATGGACGCAGCAGTATCCATTACCCGGCGCTGTTCCTGTTTGTGGGTGATCTGGTTGCACCTGCAGTGTCTGCTGTGCAGGAGATCAATCGGCTGAAATGGGATAACGGAGACGGTGTGGTCTACGTTCAGATTGGTACAGAAGATCAGAAAGAGCATCCAGGTGAAAAGAGGAATATTGGCTCGTCCGATGATGGGCAGGTGACTTGTCACCGCTTGCCTCTGTCCGCTGGGCAGACGGAGCGACCGTCCAAAACACGGCGCAAGGATGTACACCGCAGTTTCCACGAATCGGATCAGGCGCTCTACGATCTGAATCGTACGCTTCGTCGGGTCAGTAACCGAATTGCCGAATATGGACGGTTATACTCGTCATTTGATCGGATTTACGTTACGGTGGTAACCAGAGCGGATGATCCGTTGAATGTATTGTTGCCAGAGCTCACCAAGCTGACGGAGACCATTTTGTCCCAAGCCTTCAAGTCGGTGCAGACGGATCTGCATGTATTGGTCAGCGAGATGGAACAGGTGAATTCCTTCGGGTATGCCAGCGCAGCAGGCCTCGCTTTTCTGCGGGAACTGGATTATATGCAGTCCTTGGACTACAGGTTCAGCGGTAAACTGTTGGTGACGGAGGATGGGATCTCCATTCCGGTTACACATCCCGCGTCACCGTTGTTTGATCTGGTATATCTGTTGTCCGACAAAAATGAGCGTGGAACCGGCGTTCCCGGTGGCTGGATCGAAAATGCCGAGATCATCTGCCGTATCTGCCTGCTGAAGAACAGGAAGCAGGATGTGGATCACTCGGGTAGCGTTTCAAGCACGGGAGCGAACACGTACAACAATACATCTTTTAAAAACAATATTCGTACCACCTCTGATCAGCATGGTTATGCCAGCGCGGGTTTTGCCGAGATCAGGCGGCCAAACAAGCCGATTGCCCTGACGGTGTTATATCACCTGTATCGATATCTGCTCGCACGCATGCGGCAAGAGCCGGATTGGAGCATTAAGGACAAGCTCGCTTTCTTTGGACTGGACGCGGCTTCGGTGGAACGCAAAGTCGAAGGCTTGCTGCCCAATGAAGATCTGGTTAGTGGCATGAGTGGCATCATGACGCATAACGTCAGTTTCTCTGATCTGAAGCCGCTCTCCCTACGTGAAGCGGAGAGAGCGTTGTTTGGACAAGGAGCTGAAGCGTACTTCCGCGATAACGTTGTCCGTCTTGTCGAAGAGCGTGTGCGCGAGCGCAGCTCTAACGGTTCCCTGCGCCGTCAGGCTGAACATTCCCGCGCGGAGCATCCAGAGGTTGGTTACTTCCAGTGGGCGGCCTGGAGTGACAGTGAGCCTGGTAGTGTACGTGAAGCGCTGCTCGGACTGATTCGGGATAAATCGATGCAGCTTGAATCGGCACGTGCTCTGCTGGAGCAACGTCAGCAAGAGCGAGTGGAAGATCAGTCGTTCAAACGAGCGTTGTTCCGTGATAAACAGAATGTACGCAATCTGATTGACTGCATGCTGGAGCGAGTGTATGTACCAAAGGTAGAATTACTGCGACTGGAAAATGAATTACATCTGCTGCGCATCTACGATACGGAGATGGAAGAACTTCATCGTTTTAGTCGCCACGTCACAGCAACACTTGAAGCGCTGGAACGCACACTGCGAGAGACAGCTGCCCAAAGTATCGCCGCTGCGGATGAATACATCGGCCAGAACGTGATGGAGTACTACGGCAAAGTGACGGAAGAGCTAATCATCGACCTGGAAGCCAAGCGCGGACGGGATGTATGGTTTGAGGACCGTTACATGGGAGACATGAACCGGCTTGCCACGGAAGGGGATGACCATCTGCTGAAACGGCTGATGGAGGTATGTCACTCGTTGCTGCTTACGGCAGAGCCGTTGCAATTGCCATTTGAAGAAGAGCTGTTGCAGCGTGCTAACGTTACGATTGCCTACGGAGATAAAGATGTATTAACCCGCGATGATCTGTTCCGCAGGTTGTACCACACGCTGGAGGATCAGGCGGTTGTTCGGGTCCGGGTATTCGATTATACGCAGGAACATCGATATGAAGAGAAGTATTTCTTTGGTGACCATCATAGTGCTTTCATGGACTACGCGGCACATGCCGAAGAGACGTCACGTATCTACAAGTTGGGTGTGGTGTACGAAGAACGCAGTAGTGGCGTGGAGAAGCTGAATCTGATGGGCGGTTTCCATCTGGAGGATCTCATGGTGTATCGGAACGGCAAGGTATATTATGACTCGTACACGGAGAATGGCTATGAACTTCACCCTGCTGGTCTGGTGGAAAAGTTGTCACCCATTCGTTAAGACGCCGGCGGTGTCCTGACACCCCGCACCAATCTTGTATTAACTCAGCCTGTTTACGGCTGGTATGGAAAGGATGCATGTAGACATGCAGCGAAAAATCAATCTTCTCCTGGTCCTGTTCAGCCTGATTGGCGGGGCAGTGGGCTTTGCGGTAGGAGAAATCATGCTGCGTCAATGGCTTGGAGAGATGCCACGTCTGTTGCTGATGGGATTATACTTTGGCGTACTGGCGCTGAGCGTTGGATTGTTCTGTTTGATCGCAGAGATGATCTCACCCAAGCTGAATGGCGCTTCATGGAAGCTCCGGTATCTGGGACTGTCGTGGAAATTGCTTGTTCCGGCAACACTGGCTCTGTTATTTGTTGTTGGACTCGCCCTGCAATTGTTGTATCAGATCAATCCGGGCGGTGTGAAGCAAGTGAAGGACATCGTACTGATGATCGATAACTCGGGCAGCATGAGCGAGACAGATCCGGATAACGGACGCTTTGAAGCAGCCAAGACACTGATCAGCCAAATGGAGAGTGACAAACAGGTAGCTGTCATTACGTTTGATGACCAACCGCAGTTGTTACAGCCGTTTATTGCGCTGGATAGTGAAGCGGCCAAGAATGAGGTTTATAGCAAAATCGATGGCATTGTCACAACTTCGGGCGGCACCAATTTTGATGCCGTGCTGCGGGAAGGCATGGAACAGATTCAGGGCAAACAGGACACGAAACGCGGTACAGTGGTCATCTTGTTATCTGATGGCTTCAGTGAAGCGGATACGGCAGATATTTTGTCCCAATATACCAGTGAACAGATTTCTATTAATACAGTTGGCCTAAGCCTGGTGGACCCATCAGGTACGGATTTGCTACGTAATATTGCCCAGCAAACGGGTGGCATGTACTATGATGTACCGGATTCCGGTGGTCTGAATCTGGCATTCCAGCAGATCTACGATACGATTGATGAACGGACGCTGGTAACGGAGCGTACAGGCATGATGGAGCATAGCGTTTATCTGGCGATTTTCCGTGTAGCAGCAGTGTTACTGATTGGGGTGGCGCTGGGTGTGTCACTCGGACTCGTGTTTGATAACCGTCATCTCGCGCTCAGCTTTGGTATAGGCGGTGCGGTGTCGGGTCTACTGGCAGGGCTTCTGCTGGAGTGGGGACTCGACGGTTCGAACGTGGGGGATACATTCGTACGTCTTGGTGCGATGCTCATTTTGTCTGGCGTATTGACCCTCTTCTCCTGGATTGTTCCGATTAAGGAGAACACGCCGCGGAAGAGCAGGGGTCGTCGTGAAGCTGGTGGCGGAACTTCTTCAGCTGAAGGATTCGGTCAGAGACCAAGAGATACACGCAGCAAAGGATTCTAACGTCGGGAGGTCAATGGAAATGCGGTTTATGGATGCAGACCCTTCGACACCCTTGATTCGAAAACTGACACTTGCGGTGGACGAAGGGCGTTGTACACTTCGCTGGCTCTGGCCGGAACGGGTAGAAGCTGTGTATGTGGAACGGCTGGAGCTGGATATGATGAGCGATGATCGTACCGGGGAAGAGCCTGCACAGGGCAAGCTGAAGCTGTACACGAGAGAGGAATATAAGGCGAGCAATGGTTACACGGATCGGATTACAGGTTTTGGTGCCATCAAGTACACCGTGTATGTGTGTCAGATGGAGGAAGAGGGACCTGTACTGATCCGTCAACGAGACGAGGACAACATGGTGATTGCAAGCGCAGGGAAGGCGGATATCCGCTTTTCCATTCGCTACAAGAGCGGTTTTTTTCAGAAACGAAAAAGTGTATTGATCACCGTCACAGCGGAAGTACCTGTTCCAAAGGAAGCCCTCTGTTATGTTCGCAAACAGGGCGGGGTTCCGCTGAATAAGGAAGATGGTACGGTGTACCCTTTTGTGAGTGATTTTGCTCCCGGAAGAAATGAGATGCCGCCCGTTGAAGTTGCCAAGGATGATTATGTGCGATTATTCTTCACGGACGGACCGAAATATGGAGCCGCCTATCGGCTTATATCAGACTAGATAGTTGGACTAGCGATTGGGAGGTTACTCTGTCATCGTAGTGCAAGTGTAAATCACCTTAGTCTGACTGATCAGGGGAGGGGAGTGGCTATGAGCTTTTTTAGTCGGTTTTTGAAGAGACAACAGCCGGAGGAACGTCCGCTGTTTTACGATATTGTATGCCCTTATTGTTTCAGCAAGTTTTCACCGGAAGAGGTGGTGTTCCGCGCCGCCCATCACCGCGATGATGATGAGGACTACGCACTCGGGGAAGATGCGAAGTTGAATCGGTATCGTGAAAGGTTCGGACTCGACACGGTATTTGATATGGAGGCCGTATTGGCACCTCATGATGTACCGGAGGAACATCGTATTTATTCCGATAACATCGTGATGGGTCTGAACGATCGATACGGTGTCGTTACACGCCGCCGGTTGTGTCCGCAATGTCATAACGAGCTACCTGTTACGGCTGGTAAAGCACCGAGCAACATCATTTCCATTATTGGTGCGTCCCAGGTGGGGAAATCCGTCTACATGACTTCATTAATTCATACATTGCAGCATTATACAGCGGATCATTTTGACGCGGCTTGCATGCCATTGAATGCGGAGATTAGCCGCCGGTTCCGTGCGGATTATGAAGAACCGTTGTTCGAACGGGGCGATCTGCTGGATTCCACACAGAAGGAAAAGTTGCAGGAGCCGTTTATCTTCCAGTTTGTGTTCAAGGACGAAGATAAAGCGCCGCTGACTCTAGTTTTCTTTGACGTTGCAGGTGAAGGTATGGTGGAGCAGGACTATCTCGGACTTCATGGGCAGCACATCAAGAACTCGGCAGGTATCCTGTTTATGGTGGACCCGCTTCAAATTCGTTCGATTCGGGACAAAATCCGCATTAACCTGGGCAACGAGCCAGGAGAGTGGACACCACGATACGATGAGCCACGTGACGTGGTACTGACGATGTTTGGAGATTTTATCGCGTATCAGGATAAAGCCAAGACCAATATTCCAACGGCCGTTGTGCTCACCAAAAGCGACATGCTGCATTCCCTCAAGGATGAAGAGGGCGATTATATCAAATCCAACAGTAATGTCTTCCGCAACATGGTGCACCGCGATTGGTTCGACTTAACCGAGTTCGAGAATATCGATGGAGAGATCCGGCGTTTTATCGAGAAGGTGGATCGTCCGTTCAAGGGCACGATGGATGTGTACTTCAAGGATACAGCCTATTTCGCAGTCTCTGCGCTGGGCAGCAATCCGGTGGATATGAAATTGCAGGGTGTGGTTAGCCCCATCCGCGTGGATGAACCCTTCCTGTGGCTGCTGTACAAGCTGAAGTACATTGAGGGGAGAGTGGGATGATGCGTTCTTCCGTAACCCCGCCCATTGAACAACAGTTGTATACCCGAGAGCGGCGCGGGGTGTTTCGCACAACGGAGGGGTTTGATACGGTTGCGGCATCGCCGGGACTAGACCCTTCTTTTATCAAAAAAGTGCTTCACCCCTACTGTGTCTATGACGCTCCAGCGGAGCTAACAGGCCGTAGCGAGAAGGACGAGACGAAGTTTCCGGCTGCCATTCACCTGCTTCATCTGGAGAGTGGGGAGACAATCCTTGGGCAAAATGTGTACCAGTCTGCGGATTTCACCGGGCTGCGCAGTGCCTTTTTTGCACATAATTACGTCTTGTCTCCCGAACGCTCGGAAGAGCAGATGAAACAAGGCGGCTGGCTGGATGCCGTGTTCGCCACGTCCTATGACATCGAACAAGGTACAGTTCTGCCAGCACTTGCTGAATTGCCTATATCACCTAGGAGCGGACAGGGTGGGGTGACCGATGCTGGCGTAGGATCACCCACCCAAGTGCTGAGCACCTTGAAGATGAACGAAGTGCTGTTCAAGCGCCTGCTCTATGCGGTAATGCAGTCTGTAGCGACACGCAGAAAAGTATACATTGCTCTGGACCTTCCCGCAGAGGAAGTGACCGCAGGGGCCAAAGGATTGTTACGTTTGCTGTACACGGCTTTACCATACGCATTCCGGCGGCAGCTGGGATTCATGACGTTTGCCAAGGAGCCACAGGCCAAGAAGGGCATCCACGTCCAGTTTGTTGAGCGAGGAACGTTACGTCCGAAAGACCGGAATACGGAGAAGGATTTCACCTTTGATCTCGTATCAGGCAGAGTGACACATGCGGATGCATCTGTGGCGAAGTTACCTTATGCAGAGTTCGCTTGGGCCTTATTGCAGGAACCTGCGGCGGCGGATGCGTTCTATACGTTTGCGGATGAAATGTTGTCCGGCATGGAACCTGGGCGGGAACTTTCCATTGAAGCCTATGGCGAACTTGCGGTGTTCTACGGTCTTGAACAAGGCATGGAAGACCTGTATCTGGATAACAAAAGTCATGTCCTGAGTGGCTTGCTGACCTATTTGAAGCCGGATGGTGGATTACAGCAACGTTCCCGTCTGAACGAGCTGTTCCTGACCTTGCTCAGCAGGGAACTGGACAGCGTGAAGCGTGAGAACGTACCCGAAGAAGACGTCGCAGCTCGCATTGGCGAATATTTCAGTGTTGCCGCGCCCGTGGTGCAATCCCGGATAGTGGACTATTTTATCTACGGTGTGAATAATGCCCGCGCCCAGAAGCGTATGCGTGCTGTGCAGGAATTGTATGCTGTGCTGGATCGGGATCCGCAGCTGAATCGGGCTTTCTTTGATAAAGTGCTGGCCAATGAATCGCTCACTAAGCTGTTGTTCGAGCCTTATCTGGACAATCAGCTGAAACGCACGGAATCGGCAGCGAACGTTGTGGAAGTGATCCGAAGATGGGTTACGTCCCATCCATCTGCGATCCACTACAGCTTCTTGCAGGAGCGGACAGCCAATGAGCTGCGTGAACGGTTATGTTCTGCGCCTAATCCGGTACAGTCTGCGAATGAAGCCCTCCAGCGTGTTAACATACTGGATCGGGTATCCGCTGATGTCACCTATGATACAGGCATTACGGCACGAATTGGTCAATCTGAAGCTACATCCCGTCCTAATCACAAAGGGGGATCTCCGTCTGCCAGTCAAGATCCGGCATATCAGGAGGAGTTAACCCGCCTTGCAGACAAGCTTGCTTATGTCATTAACCTGTTTATGATTCAGGATCTGGATCTGGAACGGGTTAACCGTGAACAGCTATTAAGCATTGATATTTTGCAGCATGGCAATGAGGTTCGGGATTGGGCGGCACGTCAGGGTTCTGATGTATCTGCTCGAACGAACATGATGCTGGCTGCGAGAGTGTGGCTTAGTGGCGAGGGGAATGAAGAAGAGGCATTGGAGGCACTTTCCCTGGCAGAACGCAATGAACTTCAACGCTGGACGCGTCGCTGGCTTGGAGGAGAGCTGCAGGCTCATCCGGGGATTGCGGCATATGAAGCTTTGCCGATGGCTTTTTATCGGGGAGGAAGCGGCAGTAACCGACTGGATTATCCTGGCCTGATTGAATTCATCCGCACCAATGCAAGTCGTGCTGAAGGGCTGTATCCATTCTTCGAATGGTCAGGAGATCATCGGATGTTTGTCCGGGGTTCCAATGCGCATAAAGGATATGCGGATGCCATCGTGGCGTATTTCAAAGCCCATGACCGTGAAGCTTTCAAGTCGAAGTCAGCTTTCAAACCGTATTACGTGAGAGCCAGCAAGACAATGAAGCCGGTCTATGACCGTGCGAAGACGGAATTGTCCTCTCCACTGGTGCGGATGCTAACGGGTAAAAGGAAAAATCTGTTTGGATTAATCCTCTTGATCCTGGTTCTTGGTATTGCTGGCGGTACATATGCATGGATGAAAGATTCTGTAGAGCCGCCAGCGGCATCCCCTCCATCTACCCAGGAGCCTGTCATACCGGCTGAACCTGAGGTACAGCTCGCGGAGCAGATTGCTTATATGATTCCTGCGAGTGACCAGGAGGGTACGCAATCACAGGCTCAACTGGTGATCCGTTTCAGGAATGATACGGGAAGCACTGAGTTTGAGCAAGGCAAACTTCAATTGACGCTGAAGGATGATAGCACTCAGGAGTTGGATGCTACAGGTAAGTGGGAGAGCTTTAATCGGAATGAGGAGCCAGATAACCAAGTTCCTTCCGATGGTGGTTCAGGAAGTACTTCCGAAGGAAGCACGGATGGTTCTTCAGCGGGAAACATAGAGCAGACGGAGGATGGCGATCAGCAGGCCGATCCTTCAACATCGGGTGATTCCACTTCAGATCCTGCTACTGATACAACAACGGATACAGGGACGAATGCACCGTCTAATGCTGGGAGTGGAGACACGGATCAAGGTACGGATGCCGATCAAGCTACTGGTTCCACATCGCCTGACACATCTGTATCCAATGAACAGGATGCGAACACTCCTGCACAGATGTCTATTGGAGAGGTAGATCGTCTCTATCCGTATGGATTGCAGATCGATCTTCCAGCTAATATGGATGCCGACAGCATTGTCAGTGTGAAGAGTACGCAGGGCAGTATGACGGTGATCCAATTGATGCCTCAGCCGAAGCTGTAAGTTATTTTATATGAGCATGTTGCATAGATTCATTAAGTGTCTTTTGATCCAATAATGAAAAAAGCTGACTTCATACCTTATTAAACGAGCGTATGTGAGATGACCTTGAACTTTAGATTTCAAGGTCATCTTTTTTTTATTTGATATGGCGGATATAGCAAACACATTAAAAAAACTCGCACATTCACAATTCAGACACAAAATTTGCGATTCAAGAGTTTGAAAGACAGTCAGAAGTGATAAAGTGCGCGGAATGAATGAGAAAAGATCTCATGTGTACTTGGGAAAAGAGCAGGATTTCTGCTACAGAAAGACCAAATAAAGCACGAAAAGAGAAGAAAATTTGGTTTTTTATGTTGACAAATGATAATGATTATCAGTATCTTTAGTGTAGAAGATATTTGCGTCGGAAATCACAGAATTACAATTTCGTTTTTGTTGTCATAGCCGGATTACATAACCGGGATAAATGAGAGAGGGATGATCGCATGTTTCGTCTGGAGACGACCAAGCTGGATATCGCTTATGAGGAAAGACTAATTGTAGAGGATCTGAATATTCAGATTCCCCAAGGAAAAATTACAGCACTTGTTGGAGCCAATGGTTCAGGGAAGTCAACCATCCTGAAAACGATGGCACGTATTATGGCTCCAAAAGCAGGTAATGTATTGCTCGACGGGAAGTCCATCCATAAACAGTCCACGCGTGAAGTTGCCAAGCAACTTGCGATTTTGCCACAGAATCCAACAGCCCCTGAAGGTCTTACCGTTACTGAATTGGTATCGTATGGTCGCTTTCCTTATCAAAAAGGATTTGGCTCCATGCGTGCGGAAGACAAACGTATGATTGAATGGGCTATCGAAGTGACAGCCATGACTGAATTCCATGATCGTCCGATTGATCAACTGTCCGGTGGACAGCGTCAACGTGCCTGGATTGCCATGGCACTTGCACAAGAAACAGATATCCTTTTCCTGGACGAGCCGACTACATTCCTGGATATGGCTCACCAGCTCGAAGTATTGCAATTACTGGAGCAACTGAATGCGACAGCCAACCGTACCATTGTTATGGTTGTGCATGACTTGAATCATGCTTCCCGCTACGCACATCACATGATTGGTATCAAAAAAGGTAAAGCCATCGCTCATGGTTCACCTGTGGAAGTTATGAACTCAGATGTACTTCGTGAAGTATTCAACATTGAAGCAGATATCGTGATTGATCCGCGTTCCGGTGTACCGCTCTGCTTGCCTTACGCTCTTGCAGGCGAACGCCAGCAATCGAAGACGCCAGAGCAGCTGGTCATGAACAGTGCGATGGTTCATGCTGGAGGACGGGCAGAACCACGTGTTCAAGCGACAGGAAGTTAACGAAATGGACCATATGTGGTCCTTACATTATAGAATGAAGCCGCTGTGCGCTATCGCACGCGGCTCTTTTGCATTCATGGGGGATTTGCAATGCATGGGAGCAAAGGGGACGGGTAGACCCTGGATTTGGTAATCGCATCGGATCAGGTCTATAATAATAAGACAGGCTGTGAGTTCATTGGTTATGCCAACATGCTCGCAACAGCCCAAACCAACATATGTCATGGGAGGAATCAGTCATGTCCGTATATTCATATCAGGCGGTAACCACCGCGAACCAAGAAGTCTCACTGGATCTGTATCAAGGTAAGGTATTGGTCATTGCCAATACAGCCAGCAAGTGTGGGCTGACCCCGCAATACGGTGAATTGCAAAAGCTTTATGATCGTTATCGTGATCAAGGCTTGGTTGTACTGGGTTTCCCTTGTAACCAGTTTGGAGGGCAGGAGCCAGGTACAAGTGAGGAAGCGGAATCATTTTGCCAGATTAACTATGGTGTGAATTTCCCGGTGTTTGCCAAGGTAGATGTGAATGGTGAGGGCACTCATCCCCTGTTCCAATACCTGAAGGAGCAACAACCAGGCATAGGCGAAACAAGCGACATCCAATGGAACTTCACCAAGTTCCTTGTTAACCGTGAAGGTGAAGTGGTAGGTCGTGTTGAACCGAAAGAATCTCCGGAGACAATGATTGCAGATATCGAGAAATTGCTCGGTTAATACAAGAACGTTTGAGAAGCCTGTCCTTGCATAAGCAAGGATGGGCTTCTTTGATTATTTTATATACGCAGATTTATTCTCTTCACAGGTAGGAGTTGGATCCATGAAATCAACTCTGTAATGAAAATTGAAGCCATTTATTCTTTGTATAAGTCAAACATGAAGGCAGGAGACGCCTCTACTTTATACGTCCACACTGCGTTCATACAGGGATCACGGAAGCCATTACATAGCATAAACCCGCCCAAATCCGGGGACAATGAAATCAATACAATGAAGGGAAGAAAGGCTTAAATACAGGGAAATGACCTCCTTCGACAAATTTTTTTTGCTCAACCTATTGCAATGTGAAAAATATCACATTATAATGAATGTATAAAGTGAAATAAATCACATACACAGTTTCGAACAAGAAGTGAAATGTTTCACAACCATAACAACCTTATATTCAAACTCATTTATATATTTCGAGGAGGAACTTTTAATGAAAATCGCAGTTATCGGATGTACACACGCAGGAACCGCAGCCATCGTAAATACCGCCAAATTGTACCCGGATGCTACCATCACGGTGTATGAGCGCAATGACAATATCTCCTTCCTATCTTGTGGCATTGCGCTCTACGTAGGTGGGGTTGTGAAAGACCCTGACGGTTTGTTCTATTCTTCGCCTAATCAACTGGCAGAGCTTGGTGTTGAAACCAAGATGCTTCATGAAGTAACAGCAGTAGATGCCAAGGGCCATACCCTTCAGGCTAAAAACCTGCAAACCGGGGAAGAATTTGAAGATACGTTTGACAAACTGATCGTGACAACGGGGTCATGGCCTGTCGTTCCGAAGCTTGAAGGCATCGAGATGGACAACATTTTACTTTGCAAAAACTACAATCATTCCAACACGATTATTGAAAAAGCCAAAGATGCCAAACGTGTTACCGTTGTAGGTGCAGGATATATCGGCGTAGAACTGGTTGAGGCTTTCCAGATGAACGGCAAGGAAGTTACCCTGATCGACAGTGTGGACCGTATTTTGAACAAATACTTGGACCCTGAATTCACGGATGCGATTGAAGATACGTTGACTGGACGCGGCATCAAGCTGGCTCTTGGTCAAACGGTACAGAAGTTTACTGGTGAAGATGGCAAAGTAACTAAGGTGATCACGTCCAAAGGAGAGTTCGAAACCGATCTGGTTATTCTGTGCATTGGTTTCCGTCCAAATACAGAGCTGCTCAAAGGCCAAGTGGATATGCTGCCAAACGGCGCAATCATCGTGGATAAATATATGCAAACGAGTCAAAAAGACGTCTTCGCTGCGGGTGACAGCTGTGCTATTCATTACAACCCAACAGGCAAAGCAGCGTACATTCCACTGGCAACCAACGCCGTGCGGATGGGTACACTTGTAGCCCGTAACCTAGTTCGTCCTACAACACCGTATATGGGTACACAAGGCACATCGGGTATCAAAATTTATGAGCAAAATATCGCGGGTACAGGGATGACGGAAATGTCTGCGGCTGACGAAGGCCTGATTGTTGAATCTGTCGTACTGGAAGACAGCTACCGTCCGGAGTTTATGCCAACGGCTGAGAAACTGTTGCTTAAAGTGGTATATGAGCAGGCTACTCGTCGGATCGTTGGAGCACAGGTGATGTCTCAGGTTGATCTGACCCAATCGATTAATACGATCTCGGTCTGCATCCAAAATAACATGACCGTAGATGAGCTGGCCTTCATCGACTTCTTCTTCCAGCCACATTACAACAAACCATGGAACTTCCTGAACACGGCTGGTCTGCAAGCACTGCCTCCAATAGAAGTAAAAGCACCAGCAATGGTGTAAGGAAGCAGAATAGATGGTTGAACAGAGGGCATGATAAACGCCATACAAAGATAAGTCATGCTTGTCCGTAAATAAGAGGAGTACAATAACTGCCAAGATTACGAAACAAGGCGGACGATTATAAAGGAAAGAGAAGACTGGCGAGTATATCGTCAGTCTTCTTTTTTTTTTGTTTTAGCTACAAAAGGGCTTACTACACTCTTGCTGTCATAACTATTCCAAGACACTCTTAAAGTATCTTTTTAAGTAACATTGTGATAATTTGCACAAAGTTATGTTTAGGACCGAGATACAATTAGGATGTGGTATTCAACGCATAACTAATGAATTTCAGATGGTTTTATCCAATGATGAACAATGAAGGAGAGGATGAATGATATGGCAGCAAAAACACCTCTTGAGGTTGCACAATATACGGCGCAAACAGGCAAGAAGAAGGCTCAATATCCGGTGTCTTCTGTACTGGTGCTTAGTTTTCTGGCAGGGGCTTTTATTGCGCTGGGTTTTCTATTGGATATTCGGGTAATTGCTTCTGCACCAGCAGAGTGGGGGAGTCTGGTCAATCTGATTGGAGCAGCAGTGTTCCCGGTTGGATTAATCTTGGTACTCATAGGTGGTGGCGAGCTGCTGACGGGCAACATGATGGCAGTTCCACTTGCAACGATTGCACGAAAATTATCTGTGGGTAGTATGTTGAAAAATCTAACCTTAGTGACGATTGGTAATTTTGTTGGAGCTTTGTTTGTCGCGTACGCGTTTGGACATGTGCTTGGTCTGACCGGAGAGGGTGTATATCTGGCAAAAGTAGTGGATATGGCTGGGCATAAGCTGCATGACGGCTTCCTGCAAGCTTTCATCTCTGGCATCGGCTGTAACTGGCTGGTCGCGCTGGCCGTGTGGTTATCTTATGCTTCGGATACGATGAGTGGCAAGGTACTGGGCATTTGGTTTCCAACGATGGCATTTGTGGCGATTGGATTCCAGCACGTTGTGGCCAATATGTTCCTCATCCCGGCGGCAATCTTTGAAGGACATTATTCATGGGGTCAATATGTGATGAATTTCATTCCGGTATGGCTCGGGAATCTTACTGGAGGTGCTCTGTTTGTTGCTGCAGCCTATTGGGTGGTGTACCTGCGCCAAGCTGAGCCAAAAGTGAAACCGGAGGTAGCAACGTCGATCGAACCTATGGAGACGGAGGCTAGAGTGATGTTGAGCAAACAAGCATAGCGGGCACAGCGAGGCATGTATACACGTATATTAGAAGTGAAGACGATTCTGATCTTGCTCGGATCATGGCGAATATGCTGTGACGGAGCAGGGCGGGATCGTTTTTTTGTATGGGGTCTTTGTTGGAGTTTAACGCAAAATAAATTCGCCATGACAAGGTTCGGGGGAACGAAACCTGTTCATGGCGAATTTCGGGAGTGGTCCATGATATGGCATGAGGAGGAAGTGGGGAAACACTAGCCTAATGCCTTATTTTTAATTTACCCCTGAATTCTGAAGTTGAATCAAACTCAAAAACATTTTTTTGAAAATAATTTAAAGCCGCTATAGCGGCGAATATGAAGCAAAAACATACTGTTCTCTTTACGCGATAACCTCGAAGAAGATATGATATAGGGATAGCTTTTAAAGAGGGGAGCCTTACGATGATCGATCAGGAGAATGGTATATTTGCGGCGGTGTGCCCGCTCGACTGTCCGGATACTTGTGGTCTGTTATTACATAAAGAGAACGGCAAAATTGTGAAGGTGGCAGGCAATCCGGATCATCCCATAACCAAGGGTGCCATCTGTAATAAAGTTAGAAATATGACTGAGCGGGTGTATCACCCCGAGCGTCTACAATATCCGATGAGACGTGTAGGAGCCAAAGGTGAAGGCAAGTTTGAACGAATCAGTTGGGATGAAGCGATTCGTGAGATTACGACCAAATTCACTGCATTGTCCGAAACCTACGGCCCGGAGAGCATCCTGCCCTACAGCTTTTACGGTAACATGGGCATTCTCGGCGTAGACGGCATGGACCGACGTTTCTTCAATGCGCTTGGTGCGAGTGTACTGGAGCAGACGATCTGTAACTCTGCTGGAAATACGGGCTGGAAATATACGATGGGTGCCAACCGGGGAACGGTGCCGGAAGATACGGAGCATGCGGATCTCATCCTGGTGTGGGGCGGCAATATCGTCAGTACAAATATGCACCAGGTCGTTTTGGCGGAGAAAGCCCGTAAGAAAGGCGCCAAGATTGTCGTCATCGACGTTCATCGCAATCGTACCGCCCAATGGGGCGACTGGTTTATTCCGCTGTATCCGGGCACGGACAGCGCACTGGCGCTGGGTTTGATGCATGTGCTATTCGAACGGGGACTAACGGATGAAGCGTTTATGCAAAAGTATACGGTGGGTCATGAGGCACTGCGTGATCATGTCCGCAGTTACACCCCTGAACGTGTTGCACGCATTACGGGCGTGCCGGAGGAAACCATTGTGGAGCTGGCCGAACTATACGGCAACGCACAGGCAGCCCATATTCACATCGGCAATGGCCTCCAGCACCATGATAATGGGGGAATGAACGTGCGTAGCGTTGCATGTCTGCCTGCTATTACAGGGCAATGGCTGAAGCAAGGCGGCGGTGCCGTTCGCACCAACAGCTACGCGAGCACAAATAGCGATGCGCTCGAACGTCCGGAGCTGCGGCAGAATCCGGAGCCGCGAGTGGTGAACATGAACCGGATTGGTGAAGCGTTGCTGGAAGCAGAGCAGCCAATCCGGGCGATGATGGTCTACTGCAGCAATCCACTGGTGGTGGCACCGGATACCGAGCGGGTGGAGCGAGGTTTTGCACGGGAAGATCTATTCACGGTTGTGCATGATCTGTTCATGACGGATACGGCGAAATATGCAGATATCGTCTTGCCAGCCACATCTTCATTTGAAGCGACGGACCTGTACACCTCTTATTGGCATCAGTACGTTCATCTGCAAGAGCCGGTGATTGCACCGATTGGGGAGAGCAAGAGCAATGTGGAACTGTTCTCACTGCTTGGGCAGGCTATGGGGTACGATCCTGCAATCTTCGGAGAAACGCCGGAACAGATGATTGAGGACGCACTTCAGGGCACAGGCAACCCCTACATGAATGGGGTCACGTTGGAAGGACTGAAGGAACATCGATTCGTGAAGCTGGATATGACGCCATATGCTGCATATCTGGATCAGCTGCCCACACCTTCAGGCAAAATTGAATTGTATTCCGAGACGATGGAACAGAGAGGGCTTCCGCCGCTCCCTACCTATAGTGCTCTGGTTGAAGGATATGATGGGGAGCATCCGGCTGGACCTGCCGATACGTATCCATTGATGTTCCTGTCGCCGCCAAACCATAATTTCCTGAACTCCACCTTTGGCAATTCAGCCAAACATCAGCGTTTGGAGAAGATGCCTCTATTGCAAATGCACCCGGAGGACGCCGCTCGCAGACAGGTGGAAGACGGCGATGCCGTGATCGTATGGAATGATCGTGGACGCATCGAACTTACCGCCAAGGTAAGTGAAGCTATGTTGCCGGGAACCGTCATCAGCCAAGGCTTATGGTGGGATGGTGACGGGAAGAAGCAGCGGGCGAATTCACTGACGTCCAATCGGTTGTCGGACATGGGTAACGGTGCTACCTTCTTCTCGGCCACTGTTGAAGTGAAGCGTCAATGAGTGTGCTTGCAGCGTGATTTTTTTGAGGTAAGATGAACAACTCCAATGGCCTTTGCACTGACTGTTATGCTGTCAGAGTAAAGGCCTATTTTTATAAGAAGCTGTACTTTAAATGTGTTAAAAATAGTATACGATAGGGCGATAGGTTCTTTGTCAGGTGTATTAATTTATTAGTGCCTAAAGTTAAATATAAGTAAATAGACCTAATCTCCCGAAATAATGTAGTTAATTTGTATTAATATTCTAAAAAAGGGTTCCATTATATCCTCTGTATGTCATACTTGAACCAGTAAATGGATTATTTCTTGTTATCTATTTAACTTAATAAGGAGGTATATAATGAAAAGAATTGCTTTAATTACTTCTCTGACACTGATGTTAACATTAGTACTTTCAACCTTTTCTGCTAACACTTACGCTGATAATGGTGGGGTAGAAGATGATCAAATTAAAGAATTGAACTATAATTATTCTGATCAGGACGGGTTAATTGATATTGACGCGAGCTATGAAGAGACTAAAACAGGAGAGGTAATAGATTTTAATATAAAAGAAGAAAACGGAATACGTACTGTTAAGCATTTTATAGACAATAAACTCGTAGCTGAAGCCATTTACGATATAAGTTCTGACGAAATAGTAACTACTACGGCGGATGGTGAGGTCGTTACACAAAAAGCAAGTGAAATGATTAGTGAGTCAGATGGTAATGCACTTTCTAATGAATATGATAATCAAATCACAGGAGCGGTAGAAACACAAAGCGCTGTTTTGAATGCTTCTCCAGGTTTTAACTTTGTTAAGCAAAAGTATAATACGGCTTGGAAGCAATACGGTTCTATATATCAAAAGCAATCTGTTCTGCAAGATAAGCATTATAAGCTGAATATATCCGCTGGGACTGCTATAGCAACGGTAATTACAATAATAGATATTTATTATACTAAGGGTAAGTTCACTACCTTCTTGAAGGCAATGGGGATCACGATTCTAGGAGTTACAGTTGATTCAATGATTGGTGCCATGGATGCAACTAGATATTTAACACAAGTGGAAGTCTATTCTCAGGGTATGCTAGGATTGGCCTCAGAGAGATATATAGTAAAAGCTACGTTTAATGGCAAAACAGCACAGGTGAATGATGGCGGGGATGAAAGAACTTATGATGAATTAATTGATATCGGGGTATATAATGTAGTACTCCAGAAGCTATAAAGGAATGATGATATGAAGCAATTAACCGAATACGAGGCAGCGAAGAGAGATATCATTATGTCCATTGTTTATATTATTGGTGTCTTAATATTATTTTATATGGCGTTAGAGGCCTCTTTAGTGGTGGCAATTATCATTTGTATGCCTCTTGAAATTGCTTTTATAATTAGATTAATTCATGAAGTCAAAAAGTTTAAAAAGTTAAAAAAAAATGATGCACCTTAGTGGGATTTCTGTGGGATGTATGTTAAAAATAATAAAAAATTTCTTAATGAACTAGTTATACCCTGTTGAGTAGAATTTAAGTTAAAACCTTTGCTTCCAGCGCGTATCGATATTCAGTCGGTGCGCGTTGTTTGAGTTAGGCCTAAAATTCAAATCTACGTTTCTGACATGAATATTAAATACAAGGTCATTTAATGATTTTTTTGTGAAGCCATGTTGCCGGGAACTGTCATCAGCCAAGGCTTATGGTGGGATGGTGACGGGAAGAAGCAACGGGCGAATTCACTGACGTCCAATCGGTTGTCGGACATGGGTAACGGTGCTACCTTCTTCTCGACCACTGTTGAAGTGAAGCGTCAATGAGTGTGCTTGCAGCATGATTTTTTTGAGGTAAGATGAACAAAGGCTAGAATTTGAGCAGGATTATAGTGCAATAGATGTAACACTTCATAAAACCTTCGCTCTGGCTGGTTATGGTTATGCCGTCAGGGCAAAGGTCTATTTTTTATGGCTATTTGTATGTGCAGAGGTACTAAGGAGAATGAACTAGAGATGATGAGATGGCTGGATAACTATCCAAAAGAAGTGAGAATATTTTTATTAGCAAGTCTGGTTAACGCAACCGGCAGTGCACTGATGTGGCCGCTGACCACCATGTATGTGTTTGATGAACTTGAACGAACGATGGCCAACGCCGGTTTTGTGATCCTCATTCAGTCCCTGGGTGGCATCTTTGGACAATTGCTTGGTGGTTCGTTGTACCATCGGGTGGGCGTGAAGAAGCTGATCATTGGTTCACTGGCGCTTAATGCGTTAGGTTTGTTTGCGTTGCCGTGGATTAGTGCGTATTGGGTCGTATTTATATGTGCCATGGGCTGGATTGGGCTGTTCAGTTCATTGTCGCTGCCAGCGATTCAAGCCTTTATTGGCTTCCGGTTTGCGGAGCGACGCGGTGAATTATTCAATATTATCTATGTGGCGAACAATATCGGGGTGGCGATTGGTACGGCGCTGAGTGGTTTCCTGGCTGACTTTTCCTATCACCTCAGCTTTGTACTGAACGGAGTGACCTCAGCCGGGTTTGCGATTTTCTTCTGGTATTATCTATCGCGGGTTGAACCAGATCAGGGGGAAGTGCATCTGACGAAACGCAAAACCGTTCCCGATGGGCCGGGCGTCTGGGCATTGCTGGGTAATACCCGATTATATCTGTTTATGAGCTTGGGCGTGCTCTTCCTGTTATTTGGCAACTCCATCTGGAACACAGGTGTGTCCCCGTATATCATTTCTGAGGGTATGGAAAAAAGAATGTACGGTCTGCTCTGGACCCTGAACGGGGTGCTGATCTTTGTGGGCCAACCTTTTACCAGCTGGGTGAAACGGACCATGGCCCGTACCTCCACTGCCCAGATGACGGCGAGTGCGGTATTCTATGGCATGGCCTACATTGTGATGATTACCATGTACAGCTATCCAGGCATGGTGCTTGCAATGGTACTTGCCACGTTTGGAGAGATGTTGATCTCCCCTGCAACGCCTGCCTTCATATCGGAGCATGCTGGCAGGGCGGCACCTTTTTACATCGGGATATCGGGTGGAATCGGTGCGGTTGGACGGGTTATCGGGCCCTATGCGATGGGGGTCATGTATGACAAACAGGGACTTATTCCTGTAGCGTGGCTGGCAACAGGCACAGCAGCTATTGCGGTACTTGGTTTTGTACTGCACGCAGTGTTGAACCGTAATCGCGAAGTAAAGGAGTATGGGATGGACGCCTAGCCTTTTTGGGCTGAGTCGTATGATGAAGGGAGAGGACAGGTTAGAGTGGAGGAGAAAAGAAAGCTACTTTAACCTGTCAGATTATCCCTTAGATTTATATTGACAAAAAAATCTTTTTATGCTATAATTTACATATAAAAACATTCTGTATATAATAAGGTTCTCCTGGCCAGGGAGAATCTTATTTTTGTTTGTACGGGAGGATGAAATATGAAGCAAAATGAGTCTAGCATCACATCCTTGATTTCAGCTTTTGGTCGAGCCTATCACTGTCAGTACGACACACCTCTTATTTTCGATGACTATATAGCCAAAGAGCTTATCACTCCTCAAGAGTTTGCGGATATCCGTGAGAATATGATTCAAGGCATCCATTTTTTTAACCCGGAGATGGCTCATCTGATCAAGGACGAACCGGATGAAATACTGAGGTGGATTGTACAGACCCAACTTTCCCCAACTCCCTTGGCTCGTGCCGCATATTGCGAACGGGTGCTGCTTCATGAAGTGGCATTGGGTAGCACACAATATGTAATTCTTGGGGCCGGTCTGGATACGTTTGCGTTTAGGTATCCGGAATTAAAGGATAGACTGAACATCATTGAAGTGGATATCCCAGCCACACAGCAATTCAAACGTAGTCGGCTGTCGTCCGCGAAACTACCTATTCCATCCAATCTGCACTTTGTAGCTATGGATTTGACCGATAAGGATTCCCTTATAACGCTCGTGACTGAAGAGTTAAGCAGCGAGAAATCCTTTGTGAGTTTACTTGGCGTCTCTTTTTACTTGACCAAAGAAGACTTGTCCCGGTTGTTACAAGTGTTGTTTACGAAACTGCCTTCCGGGAGTTCAATTGTTTTTGACTACGCTGACGAACATCTTTTTGATACAAAGGGCATATCTAATCGAGTGGACCATATGATCCAGATGGCTGCGGCTGGCGGTGAGCCGATGAAATCCGGGTACACATATGTGGAGATGGAGGCCTTGCTTGATGAAGCGGGGTTGCTGATCTATGAGCATCTGACTCCAGAGGCGATTCAGGAACAGTTTTTCCAGGATCGAACCGATCATCTAAGGGCATTTGAAACGATACATTTTATTCACGCGGTAAAAAAATAAATCGATCCGGGTATGTATGGTCACTTATATAGCCCACATTTGCAAACCAAACAACCTTCATCCTGAGTCAGGGTGAGGGTTGTTTGGTTAGAACGAAGGATCAACATAGACCATGATTCGGTAGTCAATATTTTCGCATATGATACAACTGTTCAGATATCCGACTTGTTATGCTTCAATTCCATGTCATTCAACGTTCTTCCCTCTATTTGTGCATAATGCCCATATAATAGAATGGAACTGGTTAAAGGCAGGGGGATGCATACGATGTACAAGGTTTTGTTGGTCGATGATGAATTTATGATCTCGGACGGGATCTCCAGTGTCGTGAACTGGTCCCGATTAGGAACAGAACTGATCGGCATTGCTCAAGATGGGTTGGAAGCGCTTGCTTCAATTGAGCGGCAACGTCCGAATATCATCATCTCGGACATTCGCATGCCGGGCATGGATGGATTACAGCTGGTTGAAGCTGTGGCGGAAAAGTATCAGGATATCTCGTTTATCATGCTCACGGGTTTTACGGAATTTGAATATGCGAAGACGGCTATGCATTATGGGGTAAAGCACTATTTGCTCAAACCCTGTAGTGAAGAGCATCTTGTACAGGCTATTAGTGAATTGGTCAGTGAGAAGCGGGATTTGACCGATCAGGAGCGTTTTGTACAGTCAATCCAATATAATCTGGAGCGTGTACTGCCCCATGCCAAGGAATATTTTCTGAAAGAGCTGGTGACCAACAGAACGTATGGGGCCAAGGAGTGGAAATATTTCGAGGAATTGTTCGATGTACAATTTCAGGATCAACGTGTGCGATTGCTGTTGGTAGAGATTGAGGGGGATCATGAGTATTTGCACTTGTTCGCCGTGAAGAACATTGCCGAGGATATTTTTCATAATCCGATTTTAAGCACCACGGTTGGAGGTCATGTGTTACTGATGATGGAGGACAAGTTGTCTGAAACACAGTTGTTCCATAATATTGATGAGATTCGCGCCACATTTACCCGATATTATCATGATGATCTCACGATTGCGCTGAGCGAACCAGGGGATCTTCCACAGGCACGACAATTGTACATGCAGACGCTGGTGTATCTCAATTACCGCTTTTACCTGGGTGAGGGCAGTCTCATTATGGAGCGGGATGTCTACTCTCCCGGGGAGCGCACTCTTCCCGAATTTGAATATGATCCAGAGCGGATAGCTACTGCAATCAAGGCTGGACACTGGCAGGAAGTTGGAACAGAACTGAACCGGATGTTTCAGTTGCTTGCCAGCTTACGATATGATATATCCCAAACGAAGTCCTATCTTATTCAGATGTTTATGGAAATCATTCGGCTCAGCGGCTCTGCCGAGATGAAAAGGTATATGGACCAATTGCCAGGCATGATTGAATCCAGCACCTTACATTCTTTTCAACAGTTTCTGCTGGCCGTCGCCAAGGAAATCACGCTGCGTCGCTACGAACAACATCGCTCCAGACAATCGCAGATGGTAGGCAGTGTGAAGCAGATCGTGGAGAAGCGCTACAGGGACGAAACACTGACACTTCAGTCCATCGCCGGGGAAATATACATGAACCCGGATTACATTGGCAAAATGTTCAAAAAAGAAACTGGAGAGAAATTTACGAACTATGTGTTAAGTTACCGCATCCGTAGAGCATTGGAGCTTCTGGAGCAGGATGGGAGCTACACCGTATCTTCGATTGCCGAACAGACAGGGTTTGGCTCCAACTGGCCGTATTTCAGTAAAATGTTCAAGAAATACACGGGATTCTCTCCTTCCGAGTATAAAAAAGTACCTTAGGACAGCGCTGCTGTCGCTTCTACAGCATTGAACTGAACATTTACACGAAAACGGAGAGGACAGAAATAACACGAAGAAGCGGAGCGTTCGCCTAAAAGCTTTCTAAAAGAAAGCTACATCGTAAGCATATGCTATCCCCGGATTTTCCCTTTAGAAAAGGGAATCATAAAAATCTGGGGATAACAGCGATCAGAGGGTTGTTCTGTCATCGGAGTGGCAAGTGTAAATATTCTTTAGCTCGATTGATATAGATAGCAACCTCTACATCTAATCTGTGATCGGGCCCTGTACGCCATTCATCGGCAGCAGGGTCTTTTTTTGTCGGACGAAACTCGGTTTTGAACATCCATTTAACGGAAATGAGCATGGGAAGAAATGGCGCTCGATTCTATCATTAGAAGTGTCATGTTAAGTAATGAACATCGAGTGGAGGTTGAGTGAATGGAGCTGAATCGAAGCCGGGGGATCGAACCTGGGCGTTTGAAGCCAGCTGGCAAATGGAGTTCGGTGAGAAAGGAGCTTGTCCGCAACAGATACGTGTATCTGATGCTCGTTCCTGTTGTAGCCTATTATCTGATCTTCAGCTATGGGCCGATGTACGGGCTGCTGATGGCATTTCAGGAATCCTACAGCCCGGTCAAAGGAATATTGGCAGGCGAATGGGTCGGTTTTGACAATTTCACCATGTTTTTTGAAAGTTATTATTTCTGGCGCCTGATTAAGAACACACTGATTTTGAGTTTTTACAGTATTGTGTTTGGTTTCCCGGCTCCGATTATTCTGGCCCTGTTACTGAATGAAGTACGGAAAAAGTGGTTCAGAAGCACGGTGCAGACGATCAGTTACATGCCCCATTTCATCTCGGTTGTTGTCGTGGTAGGAATGTTGAAAACGTTCTCATCTCTGGACGGTGGGTTATTTAATGTCATTCGTGACTTTTTCGATCTGCAGCCGATTATGTTTTTGGCGGAAAAAGATATGTTCCGTCCGATGTACATCCTGTCGAACATATGGCAGGGCGCAGGCTGGGCCTCGATTATCTTTTTGGCAGCGCTCAGCGGGATTGATCCTCAGTTGTATGAGGCTTCCAAAATTGACGGTGCAGGCCGCTGGAGACAGCTGTTACATATTACACTACCGGGCATTATGCCAACCATTGTGATCATGTTAATTCTGCGTATGGGGGCGGTGATGAACGCTGATTTTCAGAAAATATTGCTGATGCAAACGGCCCCGACCTATGAGACATCGGATGTCATCTCCACCTTTGTCTATCGATCCGGTATTTTGGAGGGCAACTATACGTATTCAACCGCTATCGGACTATTTAACGGCGTCATTAATTTCGCGCTACTTATTATCGCGAACGCGATCAGCAGAAAGCTTAACTCAACCAGTCTCTGGTAATTGGAAGGTGAAGCGATGAAACAGTCTATAGGGGAACGACTTTTTGATGTATTCAATACACTGCTACTCGTGGTGATCATGATTTTATGTTTTTACCCGATGCTGTACGTGTTCAATTCTTCAATCAGTGATCCGGATCAGATGCTGCGTTCCCGGTCACTCATGCTCATTCCTGAAGGCTTCCAGCTGGGAGCGTACAAGTCGGTATTTCAGGATACTCGCATCTATACAGGATATATGAACACCTTGTTCTATGTTGTGGTGGGTACAGCCATCAATCTGCTCATGACTTCGCTGGCTGCCTATGGGTTATCACGGAGTGATCTGATGGGCAGAAAAACGTTGATGAAATTAATTACGTTCACGATGTTTTTTGGCGGGGGCATGATCCCGACGTTCCTGCTGATTCAGAATCTGGGAATGGTGGATACTCGTTTCGCGCTTATTATTCCGGGTGCCATCAGTACGTTCTATTTCCTCATTATGAAAACAAACTTTGAGGGCATTCCCATCAGTCTGATCGAATCGGCGAAGCTTGATGGCGCCAATGACTTTCTGATTCTGTTCCGAATTGTACTGCCTTTGTCAAAGCCAATCCTGGCGGTCATGATGCTGTATTATGCGGTTGACCATTGGAATGATTATGTCGGACCGATGCTCTACCTGCGCAGTCAGGAGCTATATCCGATCCAGATTATTATGCGTGATATTCTGATCAGCAGCAGTACAGAGGCCATGGGCGCTGGCGCCGATACAGGCTTCGCCATTGGGGAGAACATCAAATATGCGACGATTATTATCTCTACGCTGCCAATTATGCTGGTATATCCGTTCATCCAACGTTATTTTGTTCAGGGCGCTCTAATCGGTGCTGTGAAACAATAAAAAATGTATCCTATGGAGGCGAATTACGTGAAAAAAAGAATGGGGTCCATCCTGTTATCATCGCTACTTACCATGTCTTTACTGGCGGGTTGTACGGGTGATAACGAACCAGGTAACGCAGAGCCAGCGGAGGGAACAGAACCTGCGGTTCAGGCGTTGACCGAGATTCCGCTACCGATTACAAGTGAGCCCTTTACCATTAACTACTGGCGCGCCAATGATGCCAAACTGACAGCTTCCTTGAACAATTTTGGCGATATGGCGGCTTATAAGGAAAAGGAGAAGCTGACGGGCATCCAAGTGAAGTTCACACATCCTCCGCTTGGACAACAGCGTGACCAGTTCAATCTGCTGATCTCCACGAAGGAGCTTCCGGACGTCATTTATTATAACTGGGCGGATGCGGTTGGCGGACCGGAAAAAATGATCAAGGATGGTCGAATCATTCGATTGAACGAACTGATCGACAGTTATGCACCGAACTTAAAGCGGATTATTGAATCCGATCCGGATGTGAAGAAGCAGATTGCACTCGACGATGGCACGATCTATATGTTCCCGCTGCTGAAGCTGGATGCACTGAAGCTGAATGCCACTTCCGGTTTAATTATGCGCCAGGATTGGCTTGATAAATTAAATCTCCAAGTGCCTACCAACATCGATGAGTGGTATACGGTGCTTAAGGCATTTAAGGAACAGGACCCTAACGGCAACGGCAAGCCAGATGAGCTACCATTCACCGGAAACTGGGGACCGGGTAACCTGACCAAGCTCCATGATTTTGCCGCGGCATTTGGTGTAATTGGTGGTTTCCAGATGAATGGAGACAAGGTGGAGTTTGGACCGATTCAGCCGGGCTACCGTGATTTCTTGGAGACCATGGCCAAGTGGTACAAAGAAGGGCTGATTGATCCCGAGATCATGACCAATGACGGTAAAGCTTTCGATTACAAGGTCACCAGCAATCTGGCAGGCGCATATCAGGGTGGTGTGTTCAGCGGCATGGGGAAATACTTCAATCTGATGAGAGATACGGATCCGAACTTTAACGTGACGGGTGTACCATGGCCTGTATCTCCGGATGGAACTTCGTATGCGACATTTAATCTGGACGCTAAAGTGTTGTCTTATGGTGAGGCTATTACGGCTTCCGCAGACGAAGACAAATTGAAATATATTGTTCAGTGGATGGACTACAACTATAGCGAAGAGGGTAGTGATCTGTTCAACTTTGGTATCGAAAATGACAGCTATGTTCGTGACGGGGAAGGTGTCAAATTCACAGATACCATCATTGATAATCCGAACGGTCTAACGTATGACCAGGCACTGGCTTCCTATGCCTTATCCATTATGGACGGTCCAATCAATCAGGATAGTCGTTATCTGGATGCATTATTATTTGACGATGGACAGCGTGCGGCAAATGCGGAATGGATGAAAGCAAGCTCAGCATTAACGCTTCCTCCAATTCGTTTGTCAACAGATGAGGTGACCACAAGTACATCCATCATGAGTCAGGTGAATACGTATTTGAATGAGACGATGACTGCCATTATTAGCGGACAGAAGCCGATCACCGAATTTGACAAGATGGCCGAAACAATCAAGAGCATGGATATTGACCGGGCGATTGAGGTTCATCAGGCTGCGTATGATCGATATCAGTCCAAATAATACGTGAGAAATCGAGCGCTAAAACTTTGGGGAAACCTTTCTGTATGTGATATACCTAGTAGTATCACGTGGTTCAAAGGAGCGCTTTGGTCATGACAGCCTACCGCAAACTCAGCATCAAAATGAAAATGTTTCTGATGATTATGTTCATGATGGCGTTTATCATCATCCTGGCGTTTGGGTCCTTGTACTATACGTACTCGGTGTATGACAAACAGCTGTTTGATAAGTCGTCCCGACTTCTGAACCTTTCTTCGTCTACAGTGGATGTTGAACTTCAGAAGTTGGAAGCGTTATCATTAAACATGATCTCCGATACGCAGATTCAAAGAGCTTTGAAGTCGTTGTTGGATGACAATAGCGCATATTCAAGTTTTATTGAACGAAAAAAGATCACGGATCGGTTATGGGAGCATATCAGTGGGGCTGCACGATATGTGCAGTCCGTTCATCTGATTGATTCCAGGGGAAGAGTGAATAAATATGGCGAGACACTAACCGTATCCCAGGAAAAATATGATCGGATGATTGCGGCTGCGGAGCAGGCCAATGGTGCAGTGCGCTGGTTATACCCGGATGACGATGACCCGATGCTGGTTATGGTCCGTCAGGTGCGAGCCTACGAACCGATGACTCTGGAACCGGTAGGCATACTGTTTCTGCGTATTAATATCGAGCGACTCGTTGAGGAGTATGCGGGCATCGATAGCCAGGACAGTGACATTATTTTAAAAGCAGGCAGTGATGTGGTGTATCCTTATCGCCAGCTTCCAGAAGCGGTGTCCGCCGGACTGAATCCACTTCCAGGCAGTGGGGGATATGAGATCAAGAATCTGGATGGGAGGGAGATATTTCTTTCCCAGAAGAAATCCGCATACACCGGCTGGGTTTACTACAATATGGCCTCTTATGATGAAATTTTTGAGCGTATTATATGGTTGAAAAATATACTGATCGTCGTTTATCTTATCGCCATTCTGGTTGTTCTCGCGCTTGGTATGGTGTTCGCACGCAGTCTGACAAGGCCGATTAGGCAGCTCATCAGTCAGATGAAGGAAGTGCAGTATGGGGATCTGGAGAACATAGACGCCAATCTGTCCATTCCAACGCACCAGCACATGGATGAACTGGGATTGTTACAACGTACGTACCGACTGATGATTACACATATTAATACATTGATCAAAGAAAATTATGCAAGCCAGCTGGTCATTAAAGAAACGGAGTTTAAGGCGCTGCAGGCGCAGATCAATCCCCACTTTTTGTATAATGCACTGGATTCGATCCATTGGCTGGCCAAAAAGAACAGACAGGAGCAAATCTCCAGTATGGTGCTATCACTTGGGTATTTGCTGCGTTCCTCCATCAGCTTCAAGCAAAATATCATTACTATTGCCGAAGAGCTGGAGATCGTCAATCATTATATCACCATTCAAACCTACCGTTTCCGGCAGCGGCTGGATTTCCGTATGGATGTGCCTGCTTCTTATCTGGGGTGTGCCATTCCCAAGTTAACCCTACAGCCATTACTGGAGAATGCCATTCAATATGGTCTGGAACCACAGGTTGGATCATGTCTGATTCGAGTGTATGCCGAGATATCAGGTGGCAAGCTGGCCCTTATCGTGGAGGATCACGGTCCCGGCATGGAACCTGAATATGTGGAACAAGTGCTGCGCGGAGAAGTGAAAACCAGAGGTACAGGTATTGGTCTGCTGAATATCAGGGAGCGGGTACGTCTGGCTTTTGGCGAAGAATATGATGTTTTGCTGGAGAGCAAGCCGGGGCTTGGAACGAGAGTAACGGTGCTGCTGCCACCCCCATCACCAGGTAAGGAGGAGAGGCTATGAGAAGATTATGGCGAACCATAGGCATGATCTGTCTTATGCTGACTCTTCCTGGCTGCGTGAACCAGTTGGATCAAAGGCCAGGCATGATTGTGGACGAAGAGCCGATAACGCTGCGAATCGCATGGTGGGGCGGGGAGTTCCGCAACAATGCAACGATAGCTGTTATTAACCTGTATGAGAAGTTGAATCCACATGTAAACATTGAATACGAATATAGCAGTTTCAACGAATACTGGAGAAAACTTGCCCCACATGCAGCAGGCAATGCGTTGCCCGACATTATCCAGATGGACATCTCCTATCTGTCCCAGTACAGTTCGCTGCAACTGTTGGAGGATATGACACCGTACATGCAGAGTGGGCTAATCGACACGACATATATTGAGAAGGAACAGCTGGAGAGTGGTAGCCTGAATGGAAAAACCTATGGTCTCAGTTTGGGGGTTAACGCCATGCTCAGTATCTATGATCCGGAAGTGTTGAAGGCCAATGATATTGAATTGCCAACGGATACGTGGACATGGGCGGATTTTGACCGGATGGGCGAGCAATTGCTGGGGAAAGGCATCTATTTGGGAACCTATTTCACGCCGGAACAGTTTTTCGCGTATTACTTGAGACAGTACGGTTCCAAGCTGTACGCCGAGGATGGCGAGAGGTTGGGTTATGAGGATGATGGACTGTTTATTGATTACTTTGGCAGGATGCAGCAGCTCGCGGAGAAAAAGCTTATTTTTGCACCGGATATCTGGACATCCGACATTGGCAAACCCGACAACGACCCGTTTTATCTGGGAGAGGCTTTGTTTAGCTGGGGGTATTCCAACCAATTTATCAGTACCGCTCAGCGTTATGGCAAACCCTTAACCATATCCCCGATGCCTGGGCCAAATAGCCAGGATGGGTTGTACTTGAAACCAGGCATGTTTTTCTCCATGGCGGGCAATTCCAGGCATAAGGAGGAAGCTGCCAAGTTCATCAACTTTTTTGTGAATGATTTGGATGCCAATCTGCTGCTCAAAGGAGAGCGGGGGGTGCCTGTCTCATCCAGTGTCAAAGAGCGGATGAAACTGGTGGTTGAACCGGAACTGGCGCAGGTGTTTGACTATATTGATTGGGTTGCGGATAACAGCACTCAGATGGACCCGCCTGATCCTGTAGGTGCGCCAGAGGTCACTGCGGTGTTACGTGAGTTGTACGATCTCTTGTTGTTTGGCAAAATTACGCCTGAGCAGGCGGCGAAGGATTTCCGTGAGCGGGCGAACGCCATTCTGGGTGGGAAGTTATAAGAATGGACTAGATCATATATGTATTTAATGGACTTGGGGCTGTTGTCGTTCACAAGCTCAACCTTCATTCTACTCGGGTGAGGGTTTTTGTTATGGAATGGTGTATATTTCCTCTAGTATAATGAAAATGGGTAGTTGTCCTATCTGTAGATTAGATAGATTCTATCCATATATTAATGGATGAGGAGTGTCAGGACATGTCCATACATCAGATAGGTCACAAGGTGTCTTTTGCCGATATGAAAACGAAGTTGCCTCAGGAGAGCTGGATGTACACTCAGAATGAAGCGCACAACGGTGAATTTGAAGCCGAGGAAGTATGGTTACATTCTGGTGATCTTCATATCAGTGAACTGTTGTTGGATGAAGGACCTTTTTTGATCTTGGTTGAAGGAAATCTGACAGTGGATCGTTATATTGGAAATACAAGTTCCGACGCGGCCAGTTCAAATCTGGTTGTACTTGGGAATCTCATAACGCCCTATATGATCGTGGGTGGGCAGGAAATATATATTACAGGTAATCTCTATGTGGAGGATATGTTCTGGGGGGATTATAACCATGGAGAATTGACAGTGAGAGGGAATGTAGAAGGTGGATTGCTGGTAAGTACCGATCAATATACGATTCAGGTTCAAGGACAGCGTAATGTGAAGCGTCAGCTTGAAGAATGGGAGGATCTCGGACCATGGCGGGGCTTTGACATGTTGGCGTTATTGGTTCCTGAATGTGTGATTGATGAAGATACAGAGCCGTTTCCTTGGCGAGAAGAAATGTTAAAGAGGCTGCAGCAAGGACAACCTGTAATCAACCGAAAGTACATTCATGCTGATGAATCAGAGCCAGATGTGCCGGATTGGTTCGAAGATCATCGAATTACCGCTGAGAACATAGAGCGTCTTACTCATCCATCTTTGTTGCCTGTAAGAGAGGAGGATGAGTTACTGAACAGCTATGAATTTTGGTTGGACGAGCAATTTTGCCGAGTATCGGTCTATGGAGATGAGTATACGGAGGGGTATTTCCGCAGTCTGTATTTTCAGGATGACCACAATTGTGCATTGTTGCTTAAGATGGAGCCATCAGATCAAGGTTCCAACTCTCCTGATAAACATCTCGTACAACCGGGTGAACCTGTCTGGATGATCTCAGGAGCATATCGTTATCTAAACAATGAGAAGTCGGAATGGAACGTATTTTCGGAGAACTCACCTGCTGATATTCAGCAGTTAAGCGAGCAAGGATGGAGCACCTTGTTGCAGTCTGTATCGAATTATCAGTATGCCCGTTCCTTAATTTCGCACCAACTGATCCACGATTTATTAGCACTGCCTGTCGTGGAGCCATATGACGATTATTATGATGATGATCGGCACGGGCTGTGGATTGGAGAGTTATATTATGCATTTCGACAAGCAGGTCAGATGTCTGATGGTGTTCCCCAGCCAGCTATGCTACGTATTGGAAGAGAGTATGTGGATGCTCAAGGGGAGACGCAGGTGGAGAAATACTATTATACCCTGCACCAACATGCGGACGGCTCGGAAAGTGTGTTGATCGAATACTCGGCTCAGAAGGACGAGGATGAGGAAGAAGAATCGGTGTTGCTTGAACTTCATTATATAGGCGGCTCTCAATTACTACATGCCGTTCAATTGCTCGAACGTGGACGCCAAGTGCTCATTCAAGCAAATGAGGACTTACTGAATGGGGAGCCGCCGTACGCTGCTGAATCATTTGCGAAGCGATTCTGGAAATCAAAAGGATACCTGAAATGAATAAAACAACCTTCACCTCTAGTTTTGAGGGAAGGTTGTTTTGTCGTTGTATTTACCCAAACTGGGCTTGATGTAGTCGGCTGTACGAGCCTTTACGTGCGAGCAGTTCTTCATGGCTTCCTTGTTCAGCGACACTGCCGTTCTCCACCACCACGATACGATCGGCGTGTCTAATGGTCGCCAGTCGATGGGCAATCACCAATGTCGTACGGCCTTGAGCCAGCTCGGACAACGCCAGTTGAATGGCAGCTTCCGTCTCGGTATCAAGGGCAGAAGTGGCTTCATCCAGAATGAGAATGGGCGGGTTTTTCAGGATCATTCTTGCGATGGATAAACGTTGCTTCTGTCCGCCGGACAATTTCACGCCACGTTCACCGATCATGGTATCGAGTCCATCTGGCTGGGACTGTACCAGCTCTTCCAGTTGGGCCCTGCGAATGGCTTGCCAGATTTCTTCATCGGAAGCATTCAGTTTGCCGTATGCAATATTTTCTCGAATCGTTCCATCAAACAGGAAAATATCCTGCTGCACAATCCCAATATGGGAGCGCAGTGATTCCAGTGTCATGTCCTTCACCGGAATGCCATCAATGGAGATATGTCCTGCATCCACATCGTAGAAACGTGGGATCAGACTGCATAACGTCGTTTTACCTCCGCCCGAAGGTCCAACCAAAGCAACCGTCTGGCCTGCTTGAATATCCAGATTAACCTGAGACAGCGTAGGTTTGTGTTCTCCATAAGAAAAGGTAACGTTATGGAAAGCAATATCACCTTTGACATCCGGAATCGGTTTTGCCTGGGGTGTATCTTCTACATCCGGTACGGCCTCAAGCAACTCCAGGTAACGTCTGAATCCGGCGATGCCTTTGGGGTACGTCTCGATGACGGAGTTAATCTTCTCGATCGGTCCAAGGAATACATTGGATAACATCACAAAAGCGATGAATTCCCCGTAGGTCATACTGCCTTGAATGACAAACCAGGTTCCACATACCAGTACAAACAGGGATACAAATTTCATCAGAATGAAGCTAAGTGAAGAGTTCCAAGCCATAATGCGGTAGGTGATCAGTTTAGTGAGTCTGAAACGTTCGTTGTTCTCGACGAAACGTCCTACTTCATGTTTTTCATTGGCAAAAGCTTGTACCACACGGATGCCGCTCACATTGTTCTCGACCCGTGCATTATAATCGGCGATATCCGCAAACATGCGCTTGAACGCCTTGGACATTTTGCGACTGAAATACAGCGACAGATAGATCATCAGCGGCACAATGATGAACGTCATCACAGCGAGCTGCCAGTTGATCCCCAACATAATCCCGAAAGCTCCGGCGAGTGTCATGAGGGCAATGAACAGGTCCTCGGGTCCATGATGCGCAATCTCACCAATATCCATCAGATCGTTGGTCATGCGGGAGACCAGATGCCCGGTCTTATTGTTATCGAAGAAGCGGAAGGACTGCTTCTGAACACGCTGGAACAGTTCACGCCGCATATCGGATTCGATGTTAATGCCGAGCTTGTGGCCCCAATAGGTCACTGCATAATGGAAAAAGGAACTGAGCAGGTAGATGCCGAGCAACCCGACACACGCCGCTAAGATCATGGACCAATTGCCAGCCGGAAGCAGTTGATCGACCACCCGGTTCACGGCAAGTGGAAAGGCCAGCTCCAGCAGAGCGGCAGCGATGGCACAGGAGAAGTCCAAGATAAAGAGTCTTTTGTAAGGACGATAATAAGACATAAAACGGCGAAGCATATGTAAGTCCTCCTCGATATCACACAAATGCCCGAGCAGGATCATTAGCCTGTCCGGACACCTGTATTCATGCTTATGTTATTTGCGGTTTTGCTCTGCACGTTCTACGATCATATCGGCGAATTCCTCAGCCTGACCTTGAATCGCAATCGGGTCGAAGTACCAGTAACGGTCTTCCAACAATTCGTACACCTGATTGTTTTTCACAGCCGGCAGGGATTGCCAGATGGAATCACCTTGGTAATTTTTAGTGTTCTCTCCAACGGTTAAGAAGATATGATCCCCTGCATAATCACCAACAACTTCACGCGAAATTTCTTTCCATTGGGTATCACCCATCAGTTCTTTTTTGGTGATTTCGAGTGGGGCAAGTTGCAAAGCACTGTAAACCGCTTGTCCTCCTCGACCAAAATTGTCTCCATATCCATAATAACTCTTGTCGGATACTTCAAGGATGGAGAAGGTTTCCTCCGGTTTAATGACTGTTTTCACCTTAGCGCGAGCGGCTTCAATCCGTTCATCGTACGTTTTCAGCCATGCTTCGGCTTCTTCGGATTTGTTCATCAGCTCCCCGAATCCCCGGATTTCATCATATACATTGGTGAATGTACCATAAGGAATCACTACGGTAGGTGCGATTTTTTGATAACTCTCAATTTCGCTGGCCTGATCAGAGTAGGTAATGATCAGATCCGGGTTCATGGCAATGACTTTCTCCATGGATACCGCCGCTCGATCACCGATACTTTCGATGCCCTCCACCTGATCTGCATAGAACGGGTTTTCCAAATAATATTGAACAGCACCAACGGGTTTCACACCCAGTGCGAGCAGATCACTTACGTACATATCGGTAACGATTCGTTTCGGTTCAGCCGGAATCTCAACATCCCCGCTTAATGACTTGTAGATCCGTGTAGCGTTTGAATTGTCTGAACCGGACGACGTGTCTGTGTTCGTCTCGGAAGAGGCTGTTGTTGTTTCGGTTCCCGCTGCCGATGTCTGTTCAGTGGCAGTCGAGCCTGTTCTGCTGCTACATGCAGCCAGAATCATAATGATGGCGAGCATAAGCAGCAAGCCGGAAAAGCGTTTTTTTGCAGCAAACATATTTGTGTTCCCCCTGTGTATAATCAATAATGATTATTATTCTCATTAATAACATAGAGGAAGATGTGATATTTGTACATGGACAACTATGATCACTACTGCATGGACAATTATGATGTGAGATGACGCATGATATGCTGCAACTGCTCCATAACGGACAAGGGATCAAATCCATAGAACATGTCGGCATCAATCTCGTATACACGTCCTTCACGAACGGCGGAGAGGGTACCCCAAGATTCCTGATTTAGCAAGTTATCCAGCATTTCTCGTTCGGCAGGTTCCTCAGGGAAGGCGACAAACATGTGATCTGCGGCATACAAGTGAATCTCGGACAACGGAACATGAACGTACCCCGTAAGTAACTGTCCATCCTGCTCCATACGTGAGGGTGGAGTGAAGCCCAGCGATTGATACAGTACATGAGAAGCTCTGCCCCAGCCATGACCATAGATATAAGCCCCTTCATCTCCAATCATAAACATGCAAACGGCGGACCCTCGTGTTCCTTCCATCTGTTGGTCCAACGTATGATTGGCTTCTTGCTCAAGTTGATGATATTGATCTAACAACGCTTGTGCATTGGACTCAAGCCCGGTAATTCGACCCAAAAGAAGAAGCTGCTCCTGCCAATCGAGTTCCTCAAAAGGCATCAGAATGGTCGGTGCGATCAGACGTAGTTCATCGGAAGCGGGATGCGGTGCATACCCGATAATGACATCAGGCTGAGCGTGTGCAATCAGATCCGTATGTCTAACCAGCTCATATTCGGAATGTCGCTCAAATGGTTCATGACCATCATGATCATGTTCCCCCAGTTTTTCTTCCATCCAGCTGGCGACGGCGCCCATGTGGGGAGTATGGCCCAGTGCCAGAAGTGAGGCTGTATAATTGTAAGTCAAAGATACAATCTTCTTGGGCATTTTTCGGTAGTGTGTTGGTGCTGATCCAACCATCTGTTTGAATTTGCGGCTCAGATAGAAGGTGTCCCTGTAGCCTGTCAGTTGTGCAATTTCCTGTAGCGTAGGGTTCGCGAACAACAGATGTTCTTGAGCCATCCTGATTCTGAGACGGGTCACATATTCAACAAACGTAAGACCTGTATGTTTCTTGAACTCCCGTGAAAAATGCTCAGGACTCACATTTGCATCCCTAGCCAATTGTTCGCGGGTCAGCGGATGGGTATACATCTGATGGATATGTCTAAGCACGGCATCAAGCCAGGAGTGATCTTCATGAGCATAATGAGTCACATGATCCCGCAAAATATCCAGTAACTCATAGAAAAGCATATGTGGCCTAAAGGGGCTGGAATCACGGCCTGCCGTACTGGCTTGAACCAGCTCTACTGCCCTGTCGGTGAGAGTACGACTCGCAATGGGAACTGGTATCCCGAACGGCCAGAACAGCTGTTCATTTTCAGTGGAATCAAAAGCAATAGCAATGCCCTGTACTGGCGACAGGGAGCCGCGTTTGTTCTCGTGCTGAAGCAGGGTTCCAGCTTGTCGAACGACTGCAGAGCCTGCATTTAATGTCAGTTTACCCTCTGCACTGATCAGCCTGGCCTGGCCAGCAGTAATGACGTATAACACATGAAGAGTGCTCCACATCTCATCTATGCGGGAGAATGCCTCGCGGTCGTGAAGCTGCACCAGATGGCACAGCTTGAAGAGGGCAACAGGTACGGACTGAATCTTCTGCAAGGAAATGGGACGGGACAGCGATTTTTTATGGTAAATAGGCTTGGAAATATTCATTTGATAACTGTCTCCTTACATAAGTCAGCAGGGACAGTATTCGTCTCATGCCCCTGGTGTACTGGCGTAATTCTCGGATCTCGACTATTATGCAGTATATACTATAAACGGAGTGACGTGGATGGACAGATTGAACAAATCAACTTTTTATTTGAAAAATAGATAAAGTGGTTGAAATCGCTATCAACACCGACTATAATGAAAATGTCGAAACGTTTCAATCTGGCGTTTACTGCCAGTTTCATTGTATTAGGCACGAACTGTTTATAGAGCGCCAGATTGAAAGACGTGTCATGACCATCACTAATGGTATGGATTGGAACGGGACGCATTCAACCGTGGCCCCATAAGGATGGGAACGAGGATTTTTTTTGAGAACACCTCGAAACGTTTCGATTGACATCCATCGCTATGATATGTATAAAGATTAATAAACGATAATGAAGGATTTAGTGGTTGTTCTAACCATGTATCGTATAGAATGTAGATAACCTTGAATTTGTTTTAGTTTAGAAGGAGCGAACGTGGAATGGCAACGATTAAGGATGTGGCAAAGCTGGCAGGTGTAGCACTCTCGACTGCTTCCTATGCGCTGAGCGGGGATAGCAAGGTTAGTGCCAAGACCAAGGCTAAAGTGCTTGAGGCAGCACGAGAACTGAATTACCGCAAGAACGGCTTTGCCATGGACCTGAAACGGAGCCGGACAAACACGATAGCTTTGATCTTGACCGATCTGTCGGGCCCATATTACTCGGAATTGATCCGTAGTGTACAGGATGTAGCCCTCGCGAACGGGTATGACCTGATTGCGTGCAGCTCCATGGGTGGACGGGATTCAACGGCAGTGCGATTTTTGCGTGAAAAAAGAGTAGATGGAGCCATCATTCTGGCGCATAACATCCATGATGATATTCTGGTGGAATCTGCCGGTCATCGTTTTCCGATCATTGTGATGGATCGTCAACTGTCGAGCGACCACCTGGTCAACGTGCTGGTGGATGGAGAGCAGGGCGGTTACCTTGCTACCCGCCACCTGATTCAGGCAGGACATCAGAAGATTGCTTATATCAGTGGTCCATCCAACTCGTATGACAACGCGCTCCGTTACCAAGGGTATCTGCGAGCGATGCGGGAAGCGGGGCTTGAAGAAAAGTCCAAATGGCGTCTGAACGGTAATTTTGTACGTGAGGGCGGATACAGTGCAACCAAAATGATGATCATGCAGGGCGAGCTTCCCTCAGCGGTATTTTACGGTAACGATGAGATGGCGATTGGTGGCTTGAAAGCATTGGAAGAGCGTGGTGTATCGGTGCCGAATGATATTTCTGTGATCGGTTTTGATGATATTCAGTTGTCCGAATATGTGCATCCACCGCTGACAACGATACGCCAGCCGAAGCATGAAGCCGGGTCGCTCGCCGGACATCTGTTATTCCAGATGCTCAATGGCGAAGCGGTTGACCCTTCATATACGTTAACGATTAATATGATCGAGCGAAGCTCTGTACGTTCGGTTTAGACCGAGTCTGAACAACAAAGAACTGCCTGCATGCTGAAGTGAAAGTTTAATGATGGGGTTATCGTCCGGACGGGCTGTAAAAAGCCGGTTTGAAGAGGCCCCTATTCTTTTTCAGATTTATCGAAACGTTTCGATTTTAACTAATTCAAGGAGTGAACCTTATGACAACGATGATTAATGAACCGATCCGGTTAAGTGCCGGAGAGTTATCCTTTACCTTTTTGAACAGTGGCGACCTATACCAGGCTACATCCGGTACAACGATGTTAAACCAGTTGCTCAGCAACCAGATTGATGGATCATTGAACAACCTGTATCTGCGTGTACATGAGGGAGAGAATATCAGCTCGTTCCCGTTGCTCGGTGTACATTCGAACAGCAAGGTGATTACAAGCAAGGCACAATCCAGCAACCAGTTGATCTGGGAGGGAACAGTCCAGCTGGAAGGTAGCGAAAAAGGCATTGGCTATCAGGTCGTATTTACGGCTACACCTCAAGGTGTATGGTTCTGGGATGTGAAGCTCACAGGACAACAACATAACGTAGACGTGGTATACGGACAGGATGTTGGGCTTGCAGATCCAGGTGCGGTACGCAGCAATGAAGCTTATCTGTCACAATACATTGACCATACGGTGTTTGAAGATGAAGCGAAAGGTTATGTGGTGTGTTCCCGTCAAAACCAGCCTCAGGGCGGCGTATTTCCTTATATGCAACAAGGTTCCATGACCAAAGCAGTCGGTTACTCCACAGATGGATTCCAATTCTTCGGTCTGTCGTACAAGGAAACGAATCAACCAGAGAGCTTGAATCGCCCAACGCTGGCGAATGAGACGTATCAGTATGAATTTGCCTACACGGCGCTGCAATCTGAACTGCTGAATCTGAACGGAGAAGCACAGGTAGTCTTTTATGGACTAGCGAAGCCTAATCATGCCGAAGGAATCTCTGCACTGGAATTCGGAGATGAAGTTACAGCAGCATGGAATGAAGTACAGGCTCTGACTGTGGAAAACGGCGATACGTTGGAACAGGTGAAACTGTCCTCCTTCCTGGGTGAACCACTGGTTACGCTTGATCTGACACAAGATGAGATTCATGATCTGTTCCCTGATCGTCATCAGGAAGAGCACAGCGGTGAGAAACTGTTATCCTTCTTCACAGGCAGCTATGAACATATCGTTCTGAAAGCAAAAGAATTGCTCGTAGAGCGTCCGCACGGTCACATATTGATGAGTGGTGGCAACGTGCAACTTGGAGCACAGGTTATTACGACAACATCGTATATGTACGGTATTTTTAACTCACAACTCGTTATTGGTAACACCAATTTTAATAAAATGATCAGTAATGCTCGCAATGCATTAAACGTGCCGAAAACGGCGGGACAACGCATTTATGTGGAAATGGACGGACAATATCGTCTGCTGACGATGCCTTCCCTGTTCGAGATTGGCTTCAACTATGTACGTTGGATCTACAAAACGGAATCCGATACGATCATCGTGACGAACTATACAGGGGCACATACTACCGAAGTGAGCATGAACGTACGCTCCACAAGTGGCACAGCATACCGTTACCTGGTAACAAACCAGATTACGATGAATGTGAATGAATACGAGTATCCACTGCATATGACGCAGGATGGCGATACTTTGATCTTCAAGGCTGATCCACAAGCGATTAGTGCAGGGACGTACCCAGATCTGCAATACCGCATGTTGGTGGATGGCGCAGCTGTGAATGTAGGGGACGAAACGTTGCTGGCAAGTGGTATCCGCAGTGGTTCCGCATCACTGGTTACGCTTAGTCTGGAAGCAAGTGCTGAATGGACGCTGAAGGTACAAGGGGTATTGGAAGGCCAAGCGGACAGCGGAGTGGTAGCAGGTTCAAGTCTTACGTTTGAAGAGGAAGTGCAGGCATACCGCGAGTTCTTCGCAGGTGTGATGAACGGGTTCCGTTTGTCCCGTGGCGAAGGTCAGAGTGCAGAGGATCTGTTCAAAGTAAATGCGCTGGCTTGGTGGTACACCCACAACATGCTGGTTCACTACTCCGTGCCTCACGGTTTGGAGCAGTATGGCGGCGCGGCTTGGGGTACACGGGATGTGTGCCAAGGTCCGGTGGAGTACTTTATGGCTACGCAAAAATATGAGCAAGTTCGCGATATCATCAAAATGGTCTACACTCACCAATACGAAGATGATGGCAACTGGCCGCAATGGTTCATGTTTGATAAATACTTTGCGATTCAACAGGAAGAGAGCCATGGCGATATCATCGTATGGCCGTTGAAAGTATTGGCGGACTACCTGACAGCGACTCGCGACTATGCAATCCTGGATGAGAAAGTACCTTATACCGTCAAGCATAGCTTCGGGTTCACGGAAGAGACGGCAACTGTACTGGATCACGCGAAAAAAGAGATTGAATATATCCGTTCGCACTTCCTGCACGATACGTTCCTGTCTTCCTACGGCGATGGTGACTGGGATGATACGCTCCAACCAGCCAATGCACAGTTGAAGCAATACATGGTGAGCAGTTGGACGGTGGCATTGACGTATCAGTCCGTGAATGTGCTCTCGCAAGCGCTGAAATTCAAGGATGCGGACTTTGCACAGGAGCTTGACATGCTGGCTCAAGGCATCCGTGAGGACTTTAACCGTTACATGCTGGGCACAGATGTGATTCCAGGTTTTGTATACATGGAAGAAGCGGACCAAGCGAAGCTGATGCTTCATCCAACAGACACAGAGACAGGCATTCAATATCGACTGTTGCCAATGACGCGCAGCATGATCGGTGAATTGCTGAATGCGGAGCAAGCAGAATCGCATTATGCCTTGATCCGTGAGCAGTTCCTATGCCCGGATGGCGTGCGTCTGATGAATCGTCCAGCTCAATATGCTGGTGGTGTAAGCACACACTTCAAACGTGCAGAGCAAGCGTCCAACTTCGGACGTGAGATTGGTTTGCAATATGTGCACGCCCATATCCGTTACGTGGAAGCGATGGCGAAGCTGGGTAAGACAGATCAGGTGTGGAATGGTCTCGCGATGATCAACCCGGTTGGTATCGGCGAGGTTGTACCTAACGCGGAGATTCGCCAAGCGAACTCATACTTCAGTAGTTCGGACGGTAAGTTTAATACGCGTTACGAGGCACAGGAGCATTTTGACCAGCTTCGTAAAGGGACTGTACAAGTGAAAGGCGGATGGAGAATCTACTCCAGCGGCCCTGGAATCTACATGAACCAGCTGATCTCCAATGCGCTTGGCATTCGTCAAGAGGGCGGCGATCTGGTCATTGACCCGGTATTGCCAGCTGAGCTGAACGGCATGCAATTCGAATTCGAGTATGCGGGTGAGCCAGTGACGTTCATTTATCACTTGAACGAAGGTGCTGTGAGCCGTGTAGCGGTGAATGGCAAAGACATTCGTACTGAGCGTACAGCGAACCGTTACCGTCAAGGCGGAGTAAGCATCTCACTGGATGAGTTCAGACAAGCACGCAGTGCAACTGAGCGTACGGTTGTTGATATCTATATGTAATTTCATAGCATGATGTACACCAAGGTCATCCTCCTTTAATCAAGGCGGGATGGCCTTTTTGGCATATGCTCATAATCCACTAGCGCAGCGGGACCGCCAGCAACGTGTACAACAGCTCATTATGCCGCACATGCTTGGTTACATAGCCCTGTTGTTCCAGCCAGCTGCATAGCTCACCCAGCAGAGGGAAGTGACGCTCGCGTAAGGCGCGCAGCTGTTCCTCGTGTCCTGTGGTTTCTGCCTGCCGAATATAGGAATCACGGTGAGTCGCATCAACAAACATCAGATCCGTTAGACCGATACGTCCACGCGAGGTTAATACCCGCTGCATCTCCTGTAAAGCCAATAGTTGCTGATCTGGACTTAGATGATGGAAAGCAAAGCTGGATACAACAAAGTCGAAGGAATGATCGGTAAAAGGCAACGCCAGAAAATTACCAAGTTTCACATGCATCTCAGGATATTTGGTACGACATCTGCGTAGCATCTCCCGGGATTGGTCGATTGCAGTCATGTCTGCGCCGTGCTGTAGCAGTTTCCCAGCCAGATTACCTGTGCCTGTACCAATATCAAGTCCTTTCTCACCAAGGGCGGGAGAGATCCAATGAGCTGTCTGTTCGAGCGCTTCGTCATAGTTGTGATACAGATAAAAGGAAGACTGTACCGTATCATTGGAATCGCCCGGCGTGGAATGACCTGCATTATGGTTTGGATGTGAAACTTCATTCTCATCGCTTATAGGCGAGGGGTTGGCCGAATGATGCCTGTCCTCTGAATTGGGGTGTTCAGTACTGACTCTGCCTTCTGCCTGCACTCGCTGATCATGGATGGCTGCCTGCATGTCATAATTCCACCGATCATGCCAGTTCTGCCGTGCTTCACGCAGGCGACGGGCACTGTCTGCGAGATCGTGCAGATGGCTGACATCCAACGGGCCGTCCTGACGATTCAGGTCAATCATGCGCTGGGTTGTATCCATCATACGTTTGAGCTCAATCCACTGGGCATACATGACGGCCTGTTGCAGCTCCAGATATTCTTCCAGCCGCTGCTGATTCCCTTGATCAATCTCTCCGAGCGCATGTGTAATATCCTGTAGCGACATGCCAATCTCACGCAGCGCAGCAATGGTCTGAAGCCGCCAGATATCATTCTCCGTATAGGTACGATACCCGTTACTGGACTGTTTGGCGGGGAGAATTAATCCTTTTTCCTCATAAAAACGAATGGCTCTCGCCGATATACCAAGCCTGCTTGCTGCCTCTTTGATGTTCATCATGCATCCCCCTCCTTATCGAATCAGTATAAACCATGACGTTACGGCAAGGTTAAGTGTTTATTTCATTTTGCGAAAAGGTTCAATACCGAGTGGAATTTTAGTCAAAGCTGAGGCTATGCTACAATATATAGAACAAAAAACTTAAATAGTGGAGTAAACGAACAATGTCTTCCTATTCCTAAGTTTCTCAACGTTCTGAACTCTCTTAACTTTCCCGACGTTGTAACGCACAGCGTTGTCGACTATAGCACGAAAGGTTGAATCATTATGCTTACCAGCCATACATTTACGATTCGTCCATCCGAGATTAAAGATGCATCCCAGCTAATGGAGTTGGATGCCCTGGTATGGGACAAATACACCTCTCCTGCACCGATGCAATGGCGTTCCAGACAACAATATCTGCAGCATTGCCCGCCAGGCAGTCAATTGATTGCGGTGCAGGGAGAGCGGGTATGTGGTTATGTGGGCTTTAATCCAGCCACAGGTATGCCCGTCAACCGTCATGTCTACGAGATTCATATTGCGGTTCATCCTCATGATCGGCGTTGTGGCATTGCCACAGCTTTAATGGATGCCATTAAGCAGCATGCGGCCCAACAAGGCGTTCGCAAGCTCAGGCTGCGTGTACTTTCCAGCAATCCGGGAGCGATTACGTTTTATACACAGTGTGGATTTGTGACGGAAGGCAGGCTGGTGTCCGAGTTTTATATTGGAGACAAGTATGTGGACGATATTCTTATGGGTTATTTTATCCAGACCAAATAGAAACTAGCTGAGGAGGAGGAACAACGATGGACATGGGACTTCAAGGTAAAAAAGCACTGGTGCTGGCTTCCAGTCGCGGGCTGGGCAAAGCCGTAGCCGCTCAATTGGCAGCAGAAGGTGCTGACGTCATGCTTGCCAGCCGGAGCGAAGAAAAGCTCGCAGCAGTGAAGCAGGAGCTTCTGGCGCTTGGTGTTGGCGGACGTGTGGAATATTGTGCAACCGATGTGACACGCAAGGAAGATATTGAGGCTCTGATTCACAAGACAGCAGAAATGTTTGGACAGATTGATATTCTGGTGAACAATTCGGGTGGCCCGCCATCGGGTTCATTTGAGTCACTGACGGATGAAGATTGGGAACGTGCATTTGAATTAAATGTGCTCAGTTATGTAAGGCTGATTCGCGGTGCTCTTCCTTATATGAAAGAAAGCGGAGGACACATTGTGAATATCGCTTCAACTTCGGTGAAACAGCCCATACCGGGTCTGATGCTGTCCAATACGTTCCGTACCGGCGTGTTTGGATTGGCGAAGACCTTGTCTCAAGAGCTTGCTCCATACGGAATTTTGATCAACACGGTGGCGCCAGGACGTATTGCAACAGACCGTATACGTGAGCTGGATGCAGCACGGGCTGAGCAGAATGGAATCAGTGAGGAAGAGGTATCTGACCAATTCCGTAAAGAGATTCCACTGGGCCGTTATGGTCAACCAGAGGAGTTTGCCAAAGCGGTGGTGTTCCTGTTATCCGGGGCCAATACGTACATTACCGGAACCTCATTGATTGTGGATGGTGGCATGGTCCGAGCACTCTAAAAGTCATGGATGCAATAAAATACCCTCTGTCACCACATTACGTGGAGATCGAGGGTATTCGTGTTGATCCATTATGTTGGGAGAGATCACTCCGATTTATTATGTAGGCGAATTAGCGCAAGAGTTCCCATTCATGCTGAAGCATGCCGTACACCGCATGATTCACGTAACCTTTAGGCAGTTTCTCTGCCTGACGAATGACACCCTCGAGAACAAATCCGAGTCTTTCAGGGATAGCACGACTCCGTTTGTTATTCGTTGCCGAGCGAATCTCGACGCGATTCAGATCCAGGGTCACCAGAGCATAATCAACCAGAACGCGACAAGCGCTTGTCATCAAGCCCTGACCCTCAAAGCCTTTTCCAAGCCAATATCCGATGCTTACCGAGCGGTTGGTCCAGTTAATCTCGTGGAATCCAATGACGCCGGCTAGATCCCCTTTTGACCATACTCCGGCGGTGAATCCGCCATTCTCGGCACCTTGTTTTAACGCGTTGGTAATGAAGTTCGAGGTGTGTTCCACTTCTGTCACATGGTCCACCCACGGCAACCAATGTCTCAGCTGATCCCGCGAGCGATCCGTCAGTTCGAACAGCGGTTTGGTATGTTCCATGGCTAGTGGCCGGAGTTCGGTATATTCATCCAATGAATAGGTAAACATGAATGCAACCTTCTTTCTTTGTATAGTGTTGTTCAAAAAAGTCCACTTTTGATTACGAATTATGCCTAGCGGCATTATTAGCATCGAATATGAAAACCAGATTTTTTGAACACGTATTTGTAGTGGATTAACGGGAAGTCTTGGGTAACTTTTGCTCCAGTGCAAACAGGTCTTCTTCCATTGAGGCCATGCGTTGATTAACCGTTGTGCGTGCGTCACGGAGTGCCTGATTATATATGTAGGGAGCGAGCTGCGTCATGAACAGGTCGAGGACACCCCAAGCGGCCAGATCGCCGAGTTCTTCGCCACGTTCCTCTTCGAAATACGACTGGATGGTGCGAATGGCTTCATCCTGCTGTTCTTTGGTCAGTTTAAGCGAGTTCGATGGAATGGGAAACCCTCCCTTTAATTTGTTTTTACTATTATGCTACATGATTCGAGCGAACCCGTCAAAATGGTTTAGGGCCTATTTATGCACGGCTTATCCTGACTTTGGTGCCGTTCTTTATTGAACTCCTCCCCCGTTAAAGGTATATTTAAATGAAACGCGTACGAAACTTTCCAAGAAAATAGTTTTTTTCAGGAAATGACTTCGTTATTAAGGAATTATAGCCGGAATTGCTGCAATTCCCTAAGGCTCCAATCCATTCATGAAAGGTTTGATACCTGTGGACAATCGTACAACCCCACCTAACTTTATCAAAAATATTATTACCGAAGATCTCCGGTCTGGGAAAGTCCAGGAAGTTATTACCCGTTTTCCTCCGGAACCGAACGGTTATCTGCATATCGGCCATGCCAAGGCGATCTGGATTAACTTTACGCTGGGCGGCGAATTTGGCGGCAAAACGAATCTGCGCTTTGATGACACGAATCCGGTCAAGGAAGATGTAGAGTATGTTCAATCGATTCAGGAAGACGTGAAATGGCTCGGATACGAGTGGAACGAGAAACGTTTTGCCTCGGATTATTTTGACGAGATGTACAACCGTGCTGTCTTGTTGATTAAAAAAGGTAAAGCCTACATCGACGACCAAAGCGCCGACGAAATCCGTGAAATGCGCGGAACGCTGACGGAGCCGGGTAAGAACAGCCCGTACCGTGATCGTTCAGTGGAAGAGAATCTCGACTTGTTCACACGTATGCGTGCAGGTGAATTCAAGAACGGAGAGAAAGTGCTGCGTGCCAAGATCGATATGTCTGCACCAAATATCAATCTGCGCGATCCGGTTATTTACCGGATTTCTCATGCACATCATCATAACACGGGCGACAAATGGTGTATCTATCCAATGTACGCCTTTGCTCACCCGCTTGAAGATGCAATTGAAGGTGTAACGCATTCCCTCTGCTCTCTGGAGTTCGAGGATCAACGTCCATTCTACGATTGGGTTATTGCCGAGTGTGAGATGGAGAACCAACCGCATCAATATGAATTTGGTCGCCTGAATCTGTCCCAGATGGTAACAAGCAAGCGGAAGCTGAAGCTGCTCGTAGATGAAGGACATGTGGATGGATGGGATGATCCACGTATGCCAACGATTTCCGGTCTGCGCCGCCGGGGTTATACACCGGAAGCTATTCGTGATTTTGTATATGAGACAGGCATCTCCAAAAACTATGGAGTTATCGACCTGCAAACGCTGGAGCACTTTGTACGTGAAGACTTGAAACTGAAAGCTCCGCGTACGATGGCTGTCCTGCATCCGCTCAAAGTGGTCATTACCAACTACCCTGAAGGGCAAGTGGAATGGCTTGAAGCAGAGAACAATGTGGAGAACCCAGAGATGGGTAATCGCCAAATTCCGTTCTCCCGTGAGATTTATATCGAACAAGACGATTTCATGGAAAATCCGCCGAACAAATATTTCCGTTTGTTCCCTGGCAACGAAGTTCGTCTGAAACATGCATACTTCATCAAATGTAACGATGTGATCAAAGATGCAGAAGGCAATGTGACTGAGATTCATTGTACCTATGATGTGGAGACAAAGAGCGGCAGTGGCTTCACTGGCCGTAAAGTCAAAGGAACAATCCACTGGGTAGAAGCGACTCAAGCGGTACCTGCTGAATTCCGTCTGTATGAGCCGTTGATCCTGGATGAAGCACCAGAAGCAGAGGTCGAAGTGACAGTAGCTGGGGCTGAAGCTGAGGTTGTGGAAGAGCAACCGGAGAAAACGTTCCTGGATCAACTGAACCCGAACTCACTTGAGATTGTTAATGGGTATGTGGAACAAGAGATGAAGGAAGCAAACGCTCAGGATAAATTCCAATTCTTCCGTCACGGTTACTTTAGTGTAGATCCAAAACATTCCGAGCCAGGACGTCCGGTATTTAACCGGGTCGTATCCCTGAAAAGCTCATTCCAACTGCCGAAGGCGTAATGTGAAGCGCATAGGTAGGACGATAGGTTAGCAGTAAACTTAAATCTATGAACGTAAAAGGCGTCTCCAGGGCAATAAGCCAATGGAGACGCCTTTTTCTTGTGCACCTGAAATTGCTAAAGAAGATTGTACTGGTACAAGTCCTGGTTATGCGTGGATACACAAAAAATAATTATTAATACAACGGGATACTTAAATGAACATTTTTCCAACTTTCGACGTTTAAGTTAATGTGAACAATAATTTCAAGGAGGAATCAAGATGAAGCGATTTGTTTCTTTATTGTTGATGTTAACTTTAGCTGTCTGTGTAGGCTCTGTTGCCTCTGCTGCTTTGGACCAATCCCTAATGGATCTACCTTTTAAGGAACGTGCGGCGAATGTGTACAATTCATCACTAAAAAAAGTTGAACTAAGTGTCATAAAGGATGGAAAGGCAACAAAAACAACTTATAAATCCATTTATATCCCAGTGAAAGATGTTTTTAAACGATCTGGAGCAACGTTTAAATGGGATGGAAAGAAAAAAATCACCACGATTAAAAATGAAGGACAAGAACTGATTCTTAATTTCTCTGGCAAAGAAATCACAGCGGGTAACAATCAAGTTGTGCTCCCTCAAGAGTGGGTACAATTGAAAAACGGGGTCTCGAGTATGGATGCATTTGTCTTAGCATATATTTTTGAACTCTCGACTGATGACTCCGATCAAGAAAGAGTAGACTGGAAAGAGAAACTGAATTTCTTGGATATCAAAGGTACAACCGGTTTTCCAGGATTAGATAAGTATATGCATGTGTTTGTTCAGTTTAATGATTAGTTAAAATCTATAGAGAAACTAGCATCATATTCATATTATGATAGAACGAACTACAGCTCCGCTTTATCCCCGGATTTTACCCTTTGAAAAGGGAATCAAAAAAATCCGGGGATAACAGCGATCGAAAGATTCTTCTGTCCTCGTAGTGCTCCAGTGGAAATCTTTTTCAACTTTTTCTAACAAAAGATTATCTGTCCTCATCCATATTGCCCATCTCCGTCAACACAACCGGCTGATAGCCGTTACGTCGATTCGATAACCACATGATGCTAAATCCAACAGCGCCGATGAGCGAGAAGAATACGCCAATGCTATACATGATTTCTGCACCGAAGCTCTGGAACAACCAGCCGCCGAACAGACCGGCAATCACGCCGGAGAGACCTCCCCAGGCCATCGTATAGACCGCTTGACCGGAAGAACGATAAGGTCTTGGAATGAACAGCATGGTCAGTTGCGTACCCACATAGAAGTACCCACCAAACGTAATGGAGTGCATCAACTGAATGAATACAATCTCCAGTGGGTTGTTAGCCATTGCCATGAGCTGCCAGCGAAGTGCAAACAGCACACTGATCAGAATGAGAGATGCCAGGAGCATGCTCATTTTGCGTTTGAGTAAACGGTCGAGCAGCAGGAATACGCCGACTTCGAGAATGGATGAGGTGAAGATGGCCCAGCCGACCATCTGTTTATCGCCACCCATCTCTACTATGTATAGTGACATAAAAGTACTGTTCATGGCATTAGGCACCGATACGAGTACACCCAGGCCGATAAATGCCATAAAATACGGATTGAACATGACTTTGCCAAACCGCCGAAAAGTAACCACCGGTGTATCCGAAGCGATCGGCTGTCTGGGTAGAAATACGGATAATACAAAGGCGGTGGCAATCATGCACGCAAATATAATGGATACACTGCCGATGCCAAAACGGTCAATGAGCGGTCCGGCTGCGACGGCAGTCAGCGCCCAACCGAGTGAACCCCAGAGCCGGAATGATCCGAATTTCTGGGTTGTACCATCGATATATCCAAGAATCAGACTGTTCGTTTGAGCAAATAATGGACTTTGAAAAAAATAAAAGAAAATCATGGCTACATAGATCCATGTATAAGTGGGCGCATAGAATACACCCTGGGCGAGCACAAATGTGCCTCCCATCATAATCATCAGAATGATGCGAATGTTGCGAGATTTATCGCTCCAGAAACCCCAGAACGGGTTGGCAAACAAGGATACAAAGGGTCCAATCGCCATGAGACTGCCAATCTCCAGTTTGGTCATACCAATCTCTTGCAGATACAACTGCAGGAATCCGGCGAAGATGGAGATGGCTCCATATATGAAAAAGTTATATAGTTTCAGAGAAACCAATGAGGGATTGCCTCTTGAAGGTGCAGGTCTGTCCAATTAAGCCATTCCTTTCAAATGCATATTGTTCAATGTATCATTTGTTGAAAGGGGATTCAATGCATAGCGAACGTTTTGAAATTGATGTAGTCAAACACATATCGTTACCAGGAGGGAGGATAACAACATGAACACGCGTGAATGGACAGGCATCATATTGGCAGGAGGATTATCCAGCCGCATGGGGACCAACAAAGCCATGTTGGAACTGAACGGTTCCGTTGTACTGCAACATGTCACAAAGGCCATGAGACCCGCCGTATCCCGTATCATCGTGGCTGCCGGACCCAATGTGACAACTTACGGTGCAATGGGCTACGACTGCGTTCAGGATCACTATCCGGGGAAGGGGCCACTCGCCGGTCTTCACGCAGCGCTGGAAGCTTCCGATACAGACTGGAATCTGGTATGCGCCTGCGATATGCCGCTCCTGCAAACGTCCTTTTTTGATGGGATAAAAAAGCTGGCCGAGTCGCATGACTCTTATTCTGCTATCGTTCCACGCGTGGATGGACATGTCCACCCTCTTGCAGGGGCTTACCACATACGAGTGCTCCCTGATCTGGAGCAGCGTCTGATACAGGATCATCTTCGAGTCATGCGATGGCTTGAAGAGATCGGTTGCTGTTATGTCGAAGCGGAAGAGCTTGAAAGAGCGGGCGTTCATCAAGTAGCGATGCAAATGAGTAATATGAACACGCCGGAAGAGTACGAGCGTATCCGTAATCAAGATTCTGGACTCGATTCCGATCTGTAGGATACAGGAGCGCCTGATGTATCTGCATGATGATTGCGATATTGAAGTGGGCTTTGGCCTGTCCAACGTTTGAATTGTCTGCTGAAATGGGACAGATGGGTGTAACCGAGCTTCCACGCAATTTCACCGAGCGACAGCTCTGGCTGTTCGATCAGTACTTTGGCCTCCTGCAACTTCAAGCTGGACAGGTAAGCCCTGGGCGATCGCCCGTACACCTTGCGAAAGACCTGTAGACCATATCCGGGGCTGATGCCAAACGAAGATATAATCTGCTCTACTTTGACCGTGGATACACTGCTTTCCTTGGTTCGAAGCTGGGCATGGAATGCCTGCTTGATCGCCTCCGCTATAGCTCCCGCATAATGCATGGCTGTTGGAGCTGGTGCATGTGAAGCAGCAACGGAAGTGGTGGACTCCGGTTCATTGTCAGCGGCTTGGGACAACAGGGCGAACAGTTCAAACATGCGGGCCTGCATGATCATTTTATCAGTGGACGTGTAGGCTTCAGATACGTTAATCATCCCCATCCAACTCTCCAGCACAACGCGCATCTTCTTATTATCAGCCGTACCTGCTGCGTAGATTCGGCTGTGCTGTGACATCAGCTTCAGGGTGAAGACCGGATCATCCACATTAAAGTGAGCGCTAAAATAAGTCATGCCTTCCGTGGATACACATTGATTTGTATGTTTGAACCCGGGAGGAATGAGAAGAATGGAACCTTCCTCCACGGTATAGGTATAACCATGAATCACACTCTCCTGCGTACCTTCGATGATCAACATAATCTCAAAGCCCGGATGTGATTCCTCCGGCATCGCCCATCCATAGGGTACTTGTTGGCTGTGCGCACCATAGAATTTGATGTTACTGTCGATAATAGGCAGCCAGTGGGCCAGCGTATGGTGAGGCATTTCTCGGAGCTGTGATCGGATATCCATCATATTCACCTCGGAAAAGGGTAAAAACAACTTGCCTTATACAATCGGCACCCGTAGTATACTTCATTATAATCAGTTTAACGCAAGCATGGATAATCCATTGAATACATCAGCGTTTGAAGTGGTTGCTGAACAATCCAAGTTCTTCAACCGACATTAATGTAAACGCTACCATTATGGATTGGAATATGTCAACTCTTGCACACGTCAAGATCATTATATTTTCCACCTAAAAAGGAGATTAAATCATGGACAAATTATTATATGGCGTAGCTTACTATGATGAATATATGCCTTACGAAAGATTGGACAAAGACATTCAGATGATGAAGGATGCAGGGATTAACGTGGTCCGCATTGCAGAATCAACCTGGAGTACCCATGAACCGCAGAATGGTGTATTTGACTTCTCTTCCGTAGACCGCGTGTTGGATGCCATGCATGAGGCAGGGATTCAGGTTATCGTTGGCACACCAACGTATGCTGTTCCAACGTGGATGGTCAAGGAACATCCGGACGTTCTGGCTACAACCTCACAGGGACCTGGCAAATATGGCGCAAGACAGATCATGGACATTACACATCCAACCTATCTATTCTATGCCGAGCGGATCATCCGCAAGCTGATCTCTCGGGTAAGCACACATCCAGCGGTCATCGGTTATCAGACAGATAACGAGACGAAGCATTACAATACGGCCGGAGATAATGTACAACTGCAATTCGTCAAATACATGCGGAACAAGTTCAGTTCTCTGGATGAACTCAACAAGGAATTTGGCCTCGACTACTGGAGCAATCGAATCAATAGCTGGGAAGACTTCCCGTCTGTTGTAGGAACGATTAACGGCAGTCTGGGCGCTGAGTTTGCCAAGTTCCAGCGTCTGCTGGTAACCAATTTTTTGGCTTGGCAAGTGGGGATCGTGAATGAATACAAACAGGAAGGACAGTTTGTTACCCAGAATTTTGACTTCGATTGGCGTGGATATTCCTACGGCATTCAAGGGGATGTGGACCATTTTGCCGCATCGAAACCTTTTGACATCACCAGTGTGGACATCTACCATCCTTCCCAGGATGATCTGACCGGCATTGAGATTTCATTCGGCGGGGATGTGGCGCGTTCGACCAAACAATCGAATTATCTGGTACTGGAGACCGAAGCGCAGGCGTTCTGGCATTGGGTTCCCTATCCGGGACAGCTGCGTTTGCAGGCATTCAGTCATCTGGCATCAGGAGCGAACATGGTCGCTTACTGGCACTGGCACTCGTTGCACAATTCGTTTGAGACGTACTGGAAAGGATTGCTCAGTCATGACTTTGAACCGAATCCGGTGTATAACGAAGCGAAGACCATTGGCAGGGATTTCGCCCGGCTTAGTCCGCAGCTCGTGAATCTGAAGAAAAAGAATCGAGTGGCTGTGCTGTTCAGCAATGAGGCACTGACATCCATCAAGTGGTTTGGTTTTAACTTCACCAGTGACAAGAACTACAATGACGTGGTGCGCTGGATGTACGATGAATTGTATAAAATGAACATTGGCTGTGACCTCATCGACCCATCGGTTGAGAGTTATGCGGAGTATGACGTACTCGTTGTACCTGCTCTGTATGCTGCTTCGGATGCACTGTTGGAAAAATTAAATCAATTCGTACAGGATGGCGGACATATCGTCTACTCGTTCAAAAGTGGATTTGCAAATGAGCATATCAAGGTACGCTCTACCCGCCAGCCCGGGCTAATTAGTGAGGCATGCGGGATCAGCTATAACCTTTTTGTAGAGCCGAAACATGTGTCACTGCGCGATGATCCATTCAAGGTTGGTGAGGAGCAGAACCAGGTTCACACCTGGATGGAACTGATTACGCCGACAACGGCTGAAGTACTCGCTTGGTATGATCATCCACATTGGGGTGAATATGCGGCAATTACCCAGAATGCCTATGGAAAAGGGAAAGCAACCTATGTCGGATGTTATACCAGTTCTGCGGTGATCCGTAAGGTGTTGGAACGTGTCATGAAGGAAGCGGGCGTATGGGGAGCGGATCAGGAGCTGGCTTTTCCGATCATTGTGAAGACAGGTGTGAACGATCAAGGGAACACGATTCGCTATTATTTCAATTATGCAGGTGAGGCAACATCCTTCGTAAATGCTTATGGAAAAGGGACGGAACTTCTGGCAGGAACCCCGATTGCTGCTGGAGAGAAGATCGAACTGGAGCCATGGGGCATACGGATTGTCGAACAATAATAGAAAATAATAGAGTAGGCAATGGATGTTGAACTATAAATTTACACAAAAACGGAGATGACAGAAATAACCTAACGAAGCGAAGCGTGCGCCTTTATCCCCGGATTTTCCCTTTTCAAAAAGGGAATCAGAAAAAATCTGGGGATAACAGCGATCGAAGGTTGTTCTGTCATCGAAGTATCCATGTAAATAGCATTAGTTGTAACATTTCCAAACGAATATAAAGACCAAAGCGCCCTCAGCTTCCATGCTGGGGCGTTTGTCTATTTTAGCTTAGGAGTGGATGCGCTGTGTTTACCGAATGTTATCGGAAGCTGATAGATCCTTTCAAACGCAGCATTCGCAATAAATTGATTCTTACCATGACGCTGCTGGCCGTTCTGCCCGTCATTGCCATGACCGCTATGGCTGCTGAGAATACCCGCTCTTCCATGGAAGAGGAGATTATGGAGACCAACCGAGCCAATATGAACTGGGCCTCCATCTATCTGGGTGAACAGTTCGCGCGCATGAACAACATTATCTATTCGATTCAGATCAGTGACGAATTGCATCAATATCTGGCGTTGAACGAGGAAGCGCCGGCGGCCAGCCGATTCGATGAACAGAAGGCCATGTTCAATATGCTGAACAGTGTATACTATTCTGCTGGCAATTATGTATTTGGCGTTGAACTGTACCTGAAGGAATTGGACACCTTGTTCACCTTCAACTCGATGGATTCTCGCATCAAAGCGGTATCGGAAATACCGGAAGGATATCATGAGCTTTTTGCACAACATAAAGATTTTACGATTATCAATGATCCGGACGATCCGCAAAAGTTTCACATGACCCGCAGCATGAACCGCTTCGAGGATCAGGCACAGATCGGGGCCATCAGTCTGGAGGTCAAGTGGGCTGAGTTCAACCAGACCTTGGAGCTGCTGGATAGCCGGGGTGACTATGCGGTATACATTGCTGACAGCACGGGGAGTCCGGTCTATCAGCCAAACCAAGATATTCAGCCTTCAGCGGAAGCACTGGAGAAATTGGCAAGCACAAAAGAAAGTTCGGGTTTCATTCGTACAGCCAAGGAATACGTATTTTTTCATTCCATTGAGCCGTCAGGACTGCGTGTGATCAAGATTGTACCTGCCCACGTCATTAATGAAAGTGCCTTGGAAACGATGAAATATGGACTGGTTGTGGGTGGCCTGGCAACCGTCATTTCTGTGGGAATAGCTGGGTTCGTGGCCTGGCGTACATCAAAGCCCATTGTCAGACTGGCAAATTCCATGAAGGGTATCCAGCTGATCAAGGACAGGGAAGTGGTACGAAGCGGTCGGGTAGATGAGATTGGTCTGCTGGAGAAAAATCTGCACGGCATGGCTAGTCGTATTCGGGAACATATTCGCGACAACTACCTGATGAATCTGGAGAAGCAGACGGCCGAGCTCAAAGCACTGCAATCCCAGATCCATCCGCATTTCCTGCAAAATACACTGCAGATGATTGGCGGCATGGTCTACTCGCAAAAACCGGCAGACAGTTACAAGGTCATTCGAGCCTTAAGCGAGATGTTTCGTTATATTGTGCGAGCGCCGGATGGACTGGTGCCCCTGCAGTCTGAACTCGATCAGTTGGAGCATTATATGCTGATTCAGAAGCAACGTTTTGCCGGCAGGCTTGAATATACACTGGAAATCACCGGAGAACTTCGGGCGTGTTATATCCCCAAGTTGTCTTTGCAACCCATTGTGGAGAATGCATTTTTGCATGGTCTGGAGAAGAAACAGGGCGAGTGGAAGCTGGGTATTAAGGTCGTCTGTGAACCTACAGATGTAACCATTCGAATTTGTGATAACGGCGTGGGTATGGATGCTGAGAGACTAACGGAGATGCGGTCCAGACTGGAGCGGCTTACCCGGCAGGCAGATCGGGTGTGGAGTTCAGGTACAAGTATTGGACTGGTCAATGCGGCCTCACGAATGGTAATGCATTTTGGACCTGAATATGGGATGAGCATGGAAAGTGAATACGGACAGGGGACAAGCGTTACGGTACGAATCCCCTGCAATACAGGAGGCGAAGCCTTGTGAACAAGGAACTGTACCGAGTGCTGTTGGTGGATGATGAACCGTGGAACCGGGATATTTTGCGTAACCTGGGAGATTGGAATGAACTTGGCATGACCGTTGCAGGTGAGGCAGAGGATGGCGAGCAGGCCATTCAACTGGTCAAGCAGCATCAGCCTCACATTATCATTACGGACATGCGCATGCCCGGCACAGACGGTGTGGAGCTGCTACATACGCTGAGCGGACAATACCCACAGATCAAGGTGATCGTGGTGAGCGGATATGATGACTTCAATTATGCAAAACATGCGATCCGGCATCGGGCTGCAGATTATCTGCTCAAACCGGTGAATCCGGATGAACTGAATGGTGTACTTGCTAAATGTGCAAAGGAATTGGAAAAGGTTGAATCAGCACCTGAATCATGGGAATCGTACCCATCTTCGTTCGCAGGTGAGTTCTCCCTGTTTCAGCAGCAGGCTCGCCTGCGGTTTAATGACCTGAACGGTCAGAGTCTGCGTGAGTGGTTCCAGCAATTACAGCAGAAGCTGGAACGATGCGAGATTAACAGACCTCGGCAGCTTGGAAGGGTGGCTCATGAATTACAGGCTTTGCTGGATGAGTTGTGCGTCTCCAATGGCTTGTACGAGCGGCCCGAAGCAACGGCGCTACCTCCTGCGGCTGCACTGGCTTCCATTGAATCCACGATCGCATGGATTTCGACTCCATACTACCAGGCTTTGGAGCAGCTGATTGCGCAGCGTAAATTCAAGAACAAGCTGAACCTGAATGAGGTGAAGCAATACATTGAGCAGCACTGTATGGAGATGATTACGCTGGAGCAGCTCGCCCAGATCTTTTTTGTCAGCAAGGAATATCTCAGCAAGGTATTCAAGAAAGAGTATGAGGTGAACGTAACCGACTATGTTATCCAATTACGTATGACGAGAGCGAAAGAATGGGTGATGGATGAACAGATTCCGTTCAAGCATGTTGCCGAGATGGCGGGTTATGAAGATGTGTCCTACTTCTATCGTGTTTTCAAGAAGCATTTCGGAGTTTCCCCAGGGGAGATGCGTAAGGGACAGCCTCGTATGTCAGGCAATTCAGCCAGTAGGACGGAATGAGTCGTTTGATAGAGCATTTTCGGCAGGATTAAGGTTTAAAATAATCCAATACACAAGTCTAATTTTGTCCAATGAAGCGCTTTCATTTACTGATATATAATGAGCCTATGAAAGACAAACCAGTTACACACCGGGAGGTCATAAGAGATGAAAGTATGGAAAAGCGTAGCAAGTGCGGTACTGGTCAGTGTTCTGCTCGCAGGTTGCGGCTCCAATGCAGGAACGGAAAATGGGCAGGAGGAATCGGCGTCAGGCAGCACGGTATCACTCAAAGTATTCGTTGCACAACCTCGGCTGAAAGAACATTACGATAAATATATAGAACAGTTCAAAGCCAAGGAGAAAGCAGAGAAAAACATTGAGGTGAACGTGCAACTGGAGATGCCGCCAGCGGACAATGCGCCTCAGATTCTGAAGACACGACTCGCCTCCAATGATGCACCGGATGTGTTCGCCCTACATGCAGTCAATGAGATTCCACCATTCAGCAAAGCTGGATATCTGGAAGACCTCTCGGGCCAACCTTTTGTCGATAAGCTGCTGGATTCGGTTAAACCTTCCATAACGGATGCGGAGGGTAAAATCGTAGCTATTCCATTGGAAACAGTATCATGGGGCTATCTGTACAATAAAGATATTTTTGAAGAGCAAGGGCTGGAAGTGCCAACGACGTTAACAGAAATGAAAGCGGTCGTGGAGAAACTCAAAGCAGCCAACATTACACCGTTTGAACTGTCCTACAAAGAAGCCTGGATTCCGCAATTATTCCTGCCACTTACCGTGGGTGCATTAACTCAGTCTGAGCACAAAGACTTCGTGGAGAAGATGAATCAGGATCAGGGCTCCTTCTCCGATATGAAAGCATTGTTTGATATCTTTGATCTCGTCAATGCCAATGGAACGGACAAAGCGCTGGAAGTGGGCGGTGATGATGGTTCAGCAGCCTTCGCATCAGGAAGCGCCGCGATGTGGATTCAGGGACCCTGGTTTGCCGAGACCATTCTGAAGTCCAACCCGGACTTGAACTTTGGTGTAGCACCAATGCCGATCAATGACAATCCGGATGATACCAAAATCAATCTGAGCACCTCCACTTCACTGGCAGTATCGTCATCTAGCAAAAACAAAGAAGTGGCACTCGATTTTGTGAACTACATTCTCGATGACAAGGATTCAAGTGCATTCTTCGAAGCACTCAAGTTCAATCCGATTGCCAAAATCCATGACTTCAAGAGCTTCCCGTGGGTAGACGATGCCCAGAAATATGTAAGTGAAGGTAAAGCTTATGAGGACCCATCCCTCCCTCAAGCGGTGAAAGACGAGTCAGGCAAAGCGTTGCAAGGCTACTACTCTGGGCAATTAAATCAACAGCAGGTTATCGATGCGCTCGACAAGGCGTGGAAATCCTACAACAAAGTCAACAAGTAAGGAGCTGTGAGGAATGGAGTATCCGCTTTTGTTGGCAAATCTCAACGGTCTGAGAGTTTTGACAACAAATGAGCGGTACTTTGTTTCGTCAGAGTCTTCAAGCAGATGATACGGCAGGCAGAACGTTCTTTGTTCCCTCGTTTACAATCATCCGCTTCGAGTGAAAAGGGGGAGAACCAATGGCTACGAATGTGTTCAAGAAGTATCTGTCACTGCTCGCGTTCACTGCGCCTGCCTTTGTCATCTATGCGATTTTCCTGCTGTATCCCACGTTTAGTGGCATGTTCTATAGCCTGACGGATTGGAACGGACTTAATCGGGATTATAGCTTTATCGGTCTGGGCAACTTTGTGGAATTGTTCAAAGAAGATCCTGACTTTCTGAACTCTCTGTGGTTCACGATGAAATATGTAATATGTATGCTGATTCTGCAAAATGGAATTGCCTTGCTGCTCGCCGTGTTGATTGAGTCACGAACGCGCAGCAAAGGGCTCTTCCGGACCCTGTTCTTCATGCCTAACATGATCAGTACAATCATCAGTGCTTTCATGTGGACATTCATCTTCTCTCAGGTGTTGCCACAGCTCGCACAGAAATTGGCTTTTTCGTTCCTGGATCAGCAATGGCTGGGTGATCCGAAGTTTTCATTTTACTCCATTCTGATCGTATCGCTCTGGAACGGTGTAGGGTATATGATGATCATCTATCTGGCTGCTCTCCAGGGTGTGCCGAAAAGTCTCAAAGAAGCGGCTGTTATTGATGGGGCTAACGCATTCCAGGTACTGCGTAATGTGGTGTTGCCAATGATTACTCATGCCGTGACCATCTGTTTCTTCCTGACGCTGAACGGAGCATTCAAAGTGTTCGAAGTGGTGTATGGACTGACTGGTGGCGGACCGGGTCGGGCCACGCAGGTGATCACGATGAACATCTATGAAGAAGCATTCTCCAACAACTTCAGATATGGCTATGCGAGTGCCAAATCGGTTGTGCTGTTCATCATCGTACTCATCTTTACACTCATCCAGATCACCGTCATGAAGAAGAAAGAGGTGGAAGCATGAGGATGCAACGACTGAACAGTTATCTGATTCGAGTGCTGCTGATTCTGGGCTCTCTCGTCGCCATGCTGCCGATCTACATGGCGGTGGTGAACTCTTTCAAAACACAGGGTGAGATGTTCCAATCTTTTCTCGCGCTGCCAACAACGTTGCACTGGGAGAATTATTCGGACGCGTTTAACAAAATCAATCTGTTGGGCAGTTCCATGAACTCGGCAATTGTATCCTTTCTGGGGATCGGGGGAATTGTCTTCTGTGCCTCACTTGCGGGATACAAGCTGTCACGTACCTCAGGCCGTTTGAGCAACCTGATCTTCTTCCTGTTTGTTGCGTCCATGCTGGTACCGTTCCACTCGATCATGATTCCGCTGACACGGGTAGCCAAAGGCATGGGTGTACAGGGAAGCACGTACGGATTGGCCCTGATCTATATCGGACTTGGCGTGAACATGGCAATCTTCCTCTATCACGGGTTTGTGAAGTCCATTCCGCGTGAATTGGAAGAATCAGCTCAGATGGACGGATGTAATGAGTTCCAGACATTCTTCCAGATTATCTTCCCACTCTTGCTGCCGATCACAGTCACCATCGCGATTCTGGACTTCCTGTGGATCTGGAATGACTTCTTGTTGCCACTGCTCATGCTGACCGATGTGAATCGTTATACGCTGATACTGTCCACGAACATGCTGTTTGGTGAATATAACAAGGAATGGCCATTGATTCTGTCCTCCCTGGTACTGACTGCGATTCCGGTTATTCTGATCTATGCGTTCTTCCAGAAGTTCATCATGGAGGGTATTGCGGAGGGTGCGGTCAAAGGATAGAACGTTCAAAGGAATCCCGCAGCGCATCTGGTGTTTGCCCGTTGTGTTATTCGGCCAAACTTTCGAAACTTACGCAAATAGCCTTGATCTGAAGGACATGGTCCTTCCAGGTCAAGGCTGTTTTTTGGTTGTGAAATCAGGAACCAACATTCGAAGTCAGGAGCCAGAATCCATGAGCCTGTGGACAGCTTCTGCGAGGCATTTTAACCCATGTTCCATCTCATCAGGTGAAGCATACGCGTAAGAGAGCCGGATGTGACTCGCATCTAACCGGTCATACAGATAACCCGGGTGTATAAGTACCTTTTGCTCCAGACAGGTATGGAACAATTGGCGGATAGAGAGAGGGGATACGGTGAATTGCAGCCAGATGTAAAATCCACCAGCGGGTATTTCCCAATCCGCAATCCCATGGAAGTGACGTTGAAGCAACTCCAGCATGATATCTCTGCGTCTGCGTAGTTCAGGGCGAAGGCGTTCCATATGTCCAGCGTGATGTCCTTCTGCGAACCACAGGGCAGCAGCTTCTTGGGCGAGTGAACTGGTACCATAATCGGTCTGCATCTTGATATCTGCCAGACGGCGAATGACCGGCTCTGGCCCAACCAGCCATCCGAGGCGCAGTCCAGGACTGACTGCCTTTGACAGAGTACCCATATGCAGCACCCGTCCTTCCTGGTCACGCGCCTTCAGCGATGACGGAGGAGGTTTATCCAACCACAAATCACTGTAGGCGGCATCCTCCAGTATGGAGATGCCTATTGTTCGAGCGGTGGTCATGAGTTCTTCCCGGCGGTGATCACTCATCACAGAGCCGGTGGGATTATGGAAGCTCGGGATCGTATAGAGAAGCGAGATGTGGTCTTGATCTTTGACATGCTGCGCAGCATCCTCCAGACGTGCAATATGCAATCCTTCGTCATCCATAGGGATGCCACTCATTTTCAACCCTGCCGATTGAAAGGCGTGAATCGAATAGAGATACGACGGTTTTTCCAGCAGAACTGCTGATCCGCGAGGGAGCAGTCCGACCGAAATCAAGTGCAGCGCCTGAAGAGAGCCCGACACGATCAGTATGGAATCTGGAGAGGCCTGAATGCCGGTAGTCTGCAAATGAACGGATAAAGCCTCACGAAGCTCCAGGCTTCCCTGAGGTTCCAGATAGTTGAGTGTACGAGAACGATGGGACAGGGAGTGTAGAATATCGCTAAAAGCATCATGAGGCATCAGCTCTGGGGCAAGCTCCCCTGTACCAAGACGTATGATGCCAGGCCGGAATTCAGCCTGATTAATCTGCTGGATCTCGGGCAAGTTGGGATAATACCAGCCCTCCTCGATGGCCTCATTCCAGTTGGGCATCGCTTCGTGAGCCATACCATGCCAACCGGAGCCGGAAATATAGGTTCCCCCGCCATGTCTGCCTTCAAGTAGCCCCCCGGCGGCCAGATTATCCAGGGCGGTGACCAATGTACTGCGGTTTACGCCCATGGACCTAGCCCATAATCGCTGTGAGGGGAGACGATATCCTGCGGACCATTCGCCCGTTGTGATTTTCTGCCGGATATAGGCTTCAATCTGGCGATATAAGGGCAAGTCGAGAGAAGGGTTCGGCTTCCACCCCATGCTTAGCCGAGAATCAGAACGTTCCATAACTGGCAGAATCACCTCCGTTTTTCTTTGTAACGAACACTATATCATTTGGTTGGGTCTGATGCCATCCAAGTGGTTGGTTACGTCAGCCATCATCTGCCCTACTATGGAATACAGAGATAAGGGGGAAGCGCGATGGAGGTTGTTATTCACGCAGTGGTTCTGGCATTTGGCCTGATCTTGCCACTGGGTGTGCAGAATGTATTTATTTTTAACCAAGGTATGAGCCAGAGGCGTTATATACATGCCCTGCCTGCTGTAATAACGGCAGGGGTCAGTGATACGTTGTTGATCGGGGCAGCCGTTGGAGGGGTGTCGCTCATTTTGCTGCAATGGCCATTGCTGGCGAATGTGTTGTATGCAGTAGGAAGCCTGTTTCTGCTATATATGGCATGGAGTATTTGGAGGTCGTCCGAATCTGTGGAAGGTTCGCAAACGGTAATGTCAGCAGGGCGACAGATTGCGTTTGCCGCATCGGTATCTTTACTCAATCCTCATGCTCTGCTGGATACGGTTGCCGTGATTGGCACCAGTTCACTTCAGTATGAAGGGGTGGAGCGCATTTATTTTGCCCTAACAGCCGCGGCTGTATCGTGGATATGGTTCTTGGGACTTGCAGGCGCAGGCAGGGTGATTGGCAGAACGGATCGAACTGGACGCATCAGTCTGGTGTTTAACCGGTTGTCCGCTGTGGTCATGGTTGGTTTGGCGGTTATGATGCTGTGGAAGCTCATCTATGCATAGAAGGACCGTGATGTAGCGGGCGCATTTTATTTAAAATAAAAAAACTCCCCGTGACGTCTATCGCGCAGGGAGTTCAATGTGGATGCTGAATGTGATTATCAGCATGCCTGGTGATCAAGTTATTGAGTTGGAACTGTAGTGCTCGATAACGCTTTGGTGTTGTGTCTCTTATATATGGTTGGTCATTTGAATTAGGGTCATCGTAATCGGATCTATTCTGCCTTCAGCAGCATGGATTCAATAAACACTTTCAGATCACGGCTTACACTGTTCAACTGATCAATGACCTCGCTGAACTCGGTTACCAGCACCGCTTGTTGGTTGCTAGACTGTGAGATGGATGTGATCTCCTGCTCCATCTGCTGAATGGAATGCTGAACATCTTTCAAGGAACGTTCGATATTCACCGTAGCTTCTTTGGTACCTGTAGAAAGTTTACGCACTTCAGATGCAACGACGCTGAATCCGGCGCCTGCTTCACCTGCTCGGGCCGCTTCGATGGCTGCATTCAGGCCGAGCAGATTGGTCTGTTCTGAGATTTCACGGATGAATGCGGCGACTTTGTTGACTTCGCCTGAGTTCTGCACAGCCATGCGGGTATTATCCAAAATCTGCGTGGAAGATGCCGTCAATTGCTCGGATTGGGCGGCTACCGTCTGCACCATATCTGTTAATTTTCCGCTGATACCGCCGATCAATTCAGTGAAGTACTCCAGTTTTTCCTCGTTCTGAAGAGAGAAACCAATGGCAAGTGTGCCCACGATATTTCCTTGTTCATCCCGAAGTGGGGTGGCCGCCGAGTTGATTGATGTGCCATAGAATTTCGCATCAATACGGTTCGCTGAAGTTTCCCCATGTATAAGTGCCCGGCGTAGTGTAGGGTCATCGAGGGAAACGGGGTCTCCAGCCTTGATGCCCAGATCGAGTTCATTGCTCGGTACATAATACCAGAACTTCTCGGTATCGGTTACTGCAATCATGATATCGTGTTCTTTCAGCATAATTTTAAAATATGGACTTGCTGCAACGAGTGCTTCAACGATGTTCAATAAGGTTCAGCTCCTATAATGTATGTGTATCATCTAGATGTATTGTATACATCGTCAGAATGAGGTTAATCTTGAAGGCCTGATAAGGGCATAACGTATATTAATTAAATTTTTAACAAATGAAACAGGGGAATTGATGATTTTCAGAAATTTATGAAAATATAACGAAAAAGCAGACAAGAACATCATGTTCTTGTCTGCTTTGGCTATCCACCTATGCCTTATGACACGCTCCACTTCACGTTATGAAAGCTGATTTACGTAAGGGGTCACCGCGCCAGCGTTACCTCATCCGTTGTGTGAAGAGGTCATCCTGACGGTAAAGATATATATCGATATGCAGGAATACGCGGTTGAGTTATATTGCGTACTGTTGTTATCCGCCAATCTGGGACATGCGGCGTACCGTCGGCGTGTGCGATTGCATTTTTTGTTCCAAAGCCAGAGCCATCTCATGATTCTTTGGTTTCGTACCCAGCGCTTTGAGGAAAAGTGCCGCCATAGCGTCCGGATCATCCACAAAGCGGCGAACATTATACTCATCGGACCAGTAGAGGCAGGCTTTGATATGTCCGTCAGCGGTCAGCCGAAGTCGGTTGCAATTGTCACAGAAGTGATCGCTTACGGGATGAATCAATCCAAATGTGCCTTCGGAGCCCACAATTTTCATATTTCGTGATGGGCCATTGCCCGCAGGGCCTTTTGTATTTTCTACCGTCCAGCCTGCTTCAGCACATACATCAGTCACGGCTTCCAGTGGCAAATAAGATTTGCGCCATGAATCCGAAGCCTGTCCAATCGGCATATATTCAATAAAACGCACATGAAGAGGTTGATCAATCGTCATTGCAATAAAATCTTTGATTTCATCATCGTTGATACCCTTCATCAGCACAACATTCAGCTTGATCGGAGCAAGGCCAGCAGCTGTTGCAGCTTCAATGCCTTTCAGCACCTTGTTCACATCTCCGCCGCGGGTAATCATGGAGAAGCGATCAGCGCGCAGGGAATCCAGACTGATGTTAATCCGGTTCAACCCAGCATCTTTCAACGCCTGAGCTTGTTTGTCCAGCAGAAGAGCGTTGGTAGTCAGGGCAATATCGTCAATCCCGTCAATTGCCGAGATCATGCTGACGAGCTTGTGCAGATCCTTGCGTACCAATGGTTCGCCCCCGGTGAGTCGGACTTTGCGCATGCCCATCGGGGCAAGTACCTTCAGCACCTGTGCTATTTCTTCGTAGCTCATAATCTCATCATGTGGAGCAAACTCCATGCCCTCTGCAGGCATGCAGTACACACAGCGTAAATTACAGCGGTCCGTAACAGAAATACGGATGTAGTCATGTATCCGGCCAAATGAATCCTGAAGCAGTTCCATGCAGACCACCCTTTCATCGGTTCAGATTGGAAATCTTCTATTATAAATGATACGACAATTTCAAAAGGAACAGTTGCATCAAATTTTAGCTATTTCTCCAATCCGCGTCAACGATGACGTCAGATGACAGCATTTTTGGCGGGGTGATTCAGATGGAATTGTCCCACGAGTTGTTGCAGAAAAACCGTAATGGCTTCCACGTTATGCGAAGAATGCTGAACCTGCAACATATCCCGGATCAGCTCCATCATCTCTGCTTCTACCTCGGCGGAAGTCGCCCGATTCTGATGGCTGATTGCAGCAATATTCTCCATCAACATGACCACTTGATCCACGACTTGAGTGCGTTCAGGTTCTTCGGCGGTAGCATTTTGCAGAAGTTGCGAAGCGGCCTGAACCAGTGTTGTTCCTTCAGCCAGCACCTGATCACCCTCTGTGATTAATTGGGATGCAGCTCCTGCTGCCGTTGAGATTCGGTCCAGAATCTGATGAATATTTTCAGTTGAAGAGCGGGATAACTCGGCTAGCTTGCGGATTTCCCCTGCCACGACCGAGAAGCCTTGGCCATGTTCGCCCACGCGTGCGGCTTCAATTGTAGCATTCAGAGCCAGCAGGTTGGTCTGAGCTGAAATTTCATCAATGACAGCCAGTGCACGGTAAATCTCTTTCATGGTATCCATGAAGGACAGGATGGTACGGTTAGTATCGGATACCGCTCCTGAGATTTGGGTCATTTTATCGCCGATTCGTTCCACTTCCTGCTGGGCCACGCTGATCTGTTCGGTAGCAGAGGTCTCCAGTTGTTGCAGCGTTATGCGCATGTGATCAGCAGCGATCTTGGCCTGGTCGAGATCTTCCAGTTGGGTGCGAATGGCCTGAATCATCGAACCAAGCTTGTAGTTCACACGTTCAGTCGTGCCTTGGGTTGTCTCTGTTGAGGTTCGCATCTGATACTGGTTGTCCATAACGTCTACCGTGGCAAGTTGTACCTTCAGCATAATGCCTTCGAGAGAATCAATCATGTTGTTGATCCACTTCGCCAGTTCACCTGATTCATCTTGGGCAAAAGCAGACGTGTTCAGGCGCTGGGTCAGATCACCCCTGCCTTCGGCGTTAATTCGAATAAATCGGCTGATGCGACGCAAGTCTTCATGAACTCGTTGATATTGGCTACGATGCAGCTGTAATGCAGAGAAGAATCCGAATAACACGTTAAAAGCGGCCATTGCTACCGCGCTCCAACCACTACCAGTGAAGGCATAGACAAGAGCTGCTCCTGCAACGCCTGACAAAAGCATGAAGAGACTGTGTTGCTTGAACTGGCGCCAGCCGATGCTTCGTATCCGATACACTTCCTCCAGATCCCCTTCACACATCATGCCCCAGCGATCAGGACAGTGTGGCAGCTGGAAGGTGATGCCTTTGCCGATCACAGAAATATGGCGATAATCCGAGTAGCCGGGAAAAGCTACAAACAGATTGGAACCATTCTGAATGGTGTTTGCTACTCCGGGGTGTAGTTCTCCGGTCGACGGATCAGTGAACATGAGTTCCAGTTCGGTATGCTCCTTGACGGAAACGATACCCCATTCGGTGGTGACGCCATCTTTGAGATTTTCCCCATGTGTAAAGGTACGGTCTTCGAATCGACTTCGGGATAAGGCGGTGCCGGGTTGCAGATGGGGCCGTAATATCGACTCAGCCATAAAGAGGTAATTGTCACCGGAATCGGGATAGATATGACCTGATTCTCGTTGGATCAGGTCACCGAGTACATCCCCGGGAACACGGCTGCATAATGAACCGACATATCGACCTTCCTGCAGGATTGGGGAGATAAACAGCAAGGTGACATCATCGTGAAAAGCGGACGAGCGTGGACCAATATCCAACGTCAGTGGATCAGAATATGGACCATACAAGCATTTTTTGCCATGACGATCTGCTCTGGAGTACTTCAATCCTGGTCCAATCAAAGCTTCGTAATCTGCATAGATCTGTCCAATATGTTTCTTATATGTAGAGAATGCCACCTGATTCTGTTCGTTCAGCATGAATAGCTCCGTACTGTCTACGGCTCGAATATAACTGGATTGAAACCATGCATCTAGTTTGCTAAGTTGCTGTGAACCTTGTAATACATCCTCTAATTGGACCGACTGTATCTGTTGAAGCAAACGATCCAGGTGGTTCCATTGTTCATCTGCCCAGTCCATCATAAGCTGCCGTCTCGTTTCGGCAATTCCCTCAAAAATCTGTTCCACATCTTCCTTCATATGTGCGTTCAACCGATACGATCGCCACAGTGGCAATCCTTTTCTCCATCCCAGCCAATCAAACATCATGACCACCCCGATTTCTGGATTCTCTATTCAATCTTTATACAAGAAAATGAGCAAGAATACGAGGGGATATGTCATATTTTCCGAATATTTAATCAATAAATACAAATGATCGTGCGCTTGTTGTTAGGTGAAATGTATGTTAGCTATCTACGAAGAAAACTCACATGTATGTATCTGAGAATCCGTCTCATTTTACATTGTGTAACATGAACAGGCCCATACTCAAAACACACTGTATAATGTAATCCCCGCCCAAAGCGATATAGTATTATCTAACAAGCAAAACCTGTTACGTTTGTGTATATAAATCTCCCATTCAGCCTTGGTGTGCAATGAAAACAACTTCCCACAAAGGAGAATGCCCATGTCCTCCATATCCTCAGCCACAGTCCCCGAAGCCTGCCATATTGATGTAGATCATGTGTCCGTTGTTTTTGGAACAGGTACACAGCAAGTCACTGCCTTGTCGGATGTTACATTCCAGATCCAGTCCAATGAGTTTGTCTCTCTGCTGGGCCCTTCCGGCTGTGGCAAGTCGACCTTGCTCCGGCTGGTGGGTGATCTACTTCAACCTACCTCAGGCACCGTACGCATTGCAGGTCAGGAGCCTGAGCGGGCTCGACTACAGCGACAGTTCGGCATCGTTTTCCAGACACCAGCCCTGTTCGATTGGCGCACCGTTCGTCACAATGTGGAATTGCCCTTGGAACTGCTGGGTACCCGCCGTAAGGAGTGCCGCCGCATTAGCAGTGAACTGCTTGAAATGGTGGGGTTAACCCGCTTCGCAGACCATTATCCATGGCAGCTTAGTGGCGGGATGCAGCAACGTGTATCCATTGCACGTGCACTTGCACTTGATCCACCATTGCTGCTCATGGATGAACCCTTTTCCGCCTTAGACGAATTCACGAAAGAAAAGCTTCAATTGGAGCTGCTTGAGATCAAGCGCTCAACAGGCAAGACCTTCCTCTTTGTCACACACAGCATCCCCGAAGCCGTATTTCTGTCCGACCGGATCATCGTGCTCTCGGCACATCCGGGGCAAGTACATTCCATTCATTCCGTCAATCTGTCTTCCGAACGTCATAGTGAACTGAGAGAAACGGAAGCCTTCTACCACATGATTACAACCATCCGCAATTGCTTCTACGAGGAGCGTGATGAATCTCATGTCCCTGCGATTCTTTAAACCGGGTTATCGTTCCTGGGTTGTCATCTGGATTATGGCCGTATTGGTGCTGTGGGAAGGAATCGCCTGGATACTCCAACTGTTCTTGTCACCCCAGCAGGCGGCGTCTCGCCTTCCTTATCTCCACGAAGTCCTTGCAGCCTTGTTTCGCTACTCGGGAACGCTGGCAGAACAGGGGGCTGTCACCTTTGGCAATGCCGCCATTGGTTTTGCAGGGGGAACGCTGCTGGGTCTGGGTTTGGCGCTGCTCATGAGCGCAGCTGTCTGGCTGGAGCGCACGTTATCGCCATATGTAGTCTCCTCACAGATGGTTCCGGTTATTGGTCTCGCACCAATCGTGTATGGCATCATCCACAACGCGGAGTGGGCTCGAATTGTTATGGCGGCGTATGTTACTTTCTTCCCGATCATCATCCATACGTTGAAAGGATTGAAAAGTGCAGCACCAGAGCATTTGGAGCTTATGCGTTCCTGTGGAGCTTCATTGACTGCACGATATATCAAATGCCTGCTGCCCTCAGCACTGCCGGGACTATTTTCTGGTATGAAAATAGCCGCTCCGCTGGCGGTGACCTCCTCCATCGTTGTGGAATTGATGGGGGCCCCCGATGGGCTCGGCGTCCTGATGGTCAGTTCGTTATATTACGGCCATGCCCAAGTTGGCATGTTCTGGGCAACCATCATGCTTAGCATTGGCATTGGCTTGATCTCGTATCTGGCCATCAGTCTGGCTGAACGTTGGCTGACCCCCTGGCAGCCTGAATTCAGGGCCAAAGGAGGTCAAGCCACATGAGTGAAGGTAGAGTTTTGCAACGGAAGCGTGATGAAGGTGTGGCAATTGCTGCTGTAACTGGAACAGCTACGCCCCTCACGGGTTCACAGATGACATCTGCTCCCGGATCGGAAATTCATGGACTACAGGGACAAGCCGAAAAGGCCAGATTAGGCCCTGGCGTTCGCGGACGATCGGTTGCACTGAGTATGCTTCCTTGGGGTGCGGGTGTGTTGTTTCTCACCCTCTGGCAGCTCAGGTTGTTTCATTGGATATTCTCGCTGGAAAGCTACCAACTGCCCGTGCCTTCCGCGATTGCGGCATCCATTCAGGAAAATGCCAATATGCTCTTTCGATATGCGATCTACAGCGGAACCGAAATGCTGGGAGGCTTTTTGCTCGGTTCATTGTTGGGTGCTCTGGCAGCGGCAGGTGCAACGTTCTTTCCAACAAGCGGCAGGGCTGCGGTTACGGTTCTGTCTGCACTGAACGCCGTTCCGATCGTGGCTCTTGCCCCAATTATGAACAATTGGTTTGGAGACGGGATCTGGTCCCGTATTGCTGTTGTCACGGTGATTACGATGGCAGCAATGGCTGTCAGCCTGTTCAAAGGGCTGACTTCCATTCAGCCGCAGTACAGTGATCTGCTGAGTGGCCTAGCCGCGAGCAGGATGCAGTTTTTTTGGAAGTTGAGACTGCCTCATGCGCTGCCTTCCCTCTTCGCTGGTCTGAAGATCAATATGTCGACCAGTATTATCGGGGCCATTGTGGGTGAATTCTTCATCGCCTCCCAGGGGCTCGGGTACTTGCTCTCGGATCAGATTCGACTGGCGAACATGCCTTTGGCTTGGTCCTGCATTGTCATCGCAGCCGCGCTCGGCATTGTGTTGTATGAAGCGGTTGTCCTGGCAGAAAAGCGACTCATTCCATGGAATCGTGCACGCACAGATCAATAACGTTCATCAGGGTAACAATCATCCATCCATAGATCTTAATACCTGATAGAGGTTGTTCAAAAAGTCCACGGTACTGAAAAGCAGAATTTTTGAACACGGACTGATGCTTGATAAATCCTATATAAACAGGGGGTTGTTCTGTACATGTACAAAACGTTGAAGCCGGGTTTGCTGGTATTGGTCCTGTTGGTGGTTACGATGCTGAGCGCATGTTCTACGAAGTCCGAGCCGGCGGCTGAGCCTGTCGCTGCGAGTTCAGGAGGGACGGGAGAAGCAGATCAACCCTTAACCAAAGTGAAAATTCAGCTGAAATGGGTGCCGCAGGCGCAATTTGCCGGGATCTATGCAGCGAAGGAAAGAGGTTTTTTTGCAGATGAAGGCATTGATGCCGAGATTATTCCGGGTGGCCCGGATATCGTGATTGAGCAGCAGGTGGTTAATGGCGCGGCCGATGTGGGCATTACAGGTGTAGACAGTTTGCTGGTCAGCCGGGATAACGGTCTGCCGCTTGTCTCGCTCGCCCAGATATCACAGAAGAGTAGCTATCGCTTGATTGCCAAGAAGTCCCTAGGTATTACTGATCCGGCTCAGATGAAAGGCAAGAAGGTCAGTACCTGGTTTGGCAGTCAGCAGTTTCAGGTGCTCGCGTTCATGGAGAAGAATGGCCTAGATCCGAAGAAAGATATTGAACTGGTGAAGCAAGGGTTCACAATGGATCAGTTTTTCAACGATCAGGTGGATGTAGCTACGGCGACGATCTATAACGAATACCACGTTGTGCTGGAAAGTGGAACGAAAGAATCCGATCTGGATGTGTTCAACATTGAAGATGCCGGTGTTGGCATGCTAGAGGATACGCTGATTGCCAAGAAAGATTGGGTAGACAGCAACCGTGAGCTTGCGGTCAAAGTGACCCGTGCCATTTTGAAAGGCTGGAACTACGCCATTGATCAACAGGATGAGACGGTGGATATCGTGATGAGTAATGTGACGGATGGCAGCACCACCCGTGAACATCAGGTCACGATGCTGGAAGAGATTGCAAAGCTGATTCGCCCGGAAGGATTTACGGAGCAGCAAGTTGGCAGCTTTGTGGATGAGTCATTTACCCGAACTGCGGATATTGCACTGAACTATGGCTTGATCAAAAAAGCCGCAAATCTGGATGAAGCGCTGGAGAAGAGTATCTATGAAGAAGCTGTGAAATAAGCGTGTGGAGGAGGATGACGAATGAGTTCTGTAGATCAGCAGCCTCAGCCGCTTGGTGGTACGAAGGAAGAATGGCTGGAGAAGGATCGCAAATACGTGTGGCATCACATCTCGCCTCATAACGATCATCCGATGATTGCAGTAAGCGGGGAGGGCAGTTGGATCACCGATCAGGATGGTACGCGTTATTTGGATGCGATGTCGGGACTGTGGTGTGTGAATGTGGGGCATGGGCGTGAGGAGATTGCGCGGAGTGCCTACGAACAGATGAAAGCACTCGCTTATGTACCGATGACGCAGAGTCACGAACCGGCGATTTTGCTGGCGGAGAAGCTGAATGAATGGCTGGAAGGGGAGTATCGAATATTCTTCTCCAACTCAGGTTCAGATGCGAATGAGGTGGCTTTCAAAATAGCCCGTCAGTACCACCATCAGAATGGTGAGCCTACTCGGCACAAATTCATCTCCCGTCACCGTGCCTATCACGGTAACTCCATGGGAGCGCTGGGCGCCACTGGGCAAGCCGCACGCAAGATCAAATACGAGCCACTCGGCGTAGGTTTCTCTCATGTTCCACCACCGTATTGTTACCGCTGTCCGTTTGGACGAAACAAGGATGGATGCGGACTCGAATGTGCAACCATCTATGAAGAGGTGATTCGTTGGGAAGGTCCTGAGACGGTTGCCGCAGTAATTATGGAGCCGGTGATCACAGGGGGCGGCATGATTGTACCCCCACCGGATTATATGCGTACCGTGCAAGAGATCTGTCAGCGCTATGGCGTGCTGCTCATTGTAGATGAGGTAATCTGCGGCTTTGGCCGATCTGGGCAGAAGTTTGGTCATCAGAACTATGGCGTACAGCCAGATATTGTGACGATGGCAAAAGGCATGACCAGTGCGTATTCGCCGCTATCAGCAACGGCGGTGCGAGCCGATCTGTACGACACGTTCCGGGAACCCGGCCCGGATACCCATTTTCGCCATGTGAATACGTTTGGCGGGAATCCGGTATCCTGCCGGGTGGCACTGGCAAATCTGGAGATTCTGGAACGAGAGAATCTGGTCAGCCGGGCGGAGGAACTGGGAAACCTGCTTCGTGAGAAGCTGGAACCTTTGCTGGAGTTGTCCATTGTGGGGGATATCCGTTCATTCGGATTCGCCTGTGGCATTGAATTGATTGAAGCAGACGGATCTCCTGCGGAGGCGGATAAAGTAATGAAGGTACTCGCCAGTTGTAAAAGGGATGGCATCCTGATTGGCAAGAACGGCGATACCGTACCGGGGTTTGCAAACATTTTGACGATCTCTCCACCGTTTGTTACCACCGAGGATGAGTTGGATCTGATCGCTGGAAGTTTACTCGTTGCGCTACGTAGTCTGGACGCAGGTTAGTTGCCATACACAGGTACGACAGACGTTTACGGTTTAGCAAGCGAGATGAAAATTTTCATATCATTACGCGAAAATAAGCGCAAGGAGGCGAGGAAGGATGCAGACCACAACAGGCAAACTCATTAATCAGCTTCGGCTGAATGAGCGCATTGAGCAGTTGTCACAGATTGGCCGAATCGCGGAGACGGGTGTTTGCCGACTTGCCCTGACCCCGGAAGATATGGATGGCATCATACAAGTTCGTCTCTGGATGGAAAATGCCGGTCTGACGACGCGACTTGATCCGTTTGGCAATCTGATTGGTCGTCTGGAGGGTGCGGATCAGGCGCTGCCAATCCTCATGATTGGTTCCCACATCGACTCTCAGCCTTATGGCGGTCGATATGATGGAGCGATTGGTGTGCTAGGCGCGCTCGAAGCAGTGCAATGCCTGATCGAAAATGGCATTCAGCCCCTAATGTCAATTGAGATAATTGCCTTTTGCGACGAAGAGGGTTCCCGTTTTAACAAAGGCCTTTTCGGCTCACGTGGCATAACGGGTCAGTTGGAAGAAGGCGAACTGGAGCGGCAGGATAAAAATGGAGTGACCCGCCGGGAGGCACTGGAAGCCTTTGGCTGTTCTCCTTCGGATTTTGAAGAGGCGATCTATCCGCCAGGTTCCATAGGCAGTTATCTGGAGTTGCACATTGAGCAGGGGCCGGTGCTGGAAGCGATGAATGCACCAGTAGGTCTGGTGACGGGCATCTCGGGTCCGTTGTGGCTTACGGTGACGATGAAAGGCATGGCGGGTCATGCCGGCTCCGTTCCGATGGGAATGCGGCATGATGCTCTGGTAGGCAGCGCCAAAGTCATTGCGGCTTTTGACGATATGGTGAGAGAAGACCCGGAAGCCCCAACCGTAGGTACGGTGGGAAGTTTGAGGGTGTTTCCAGACTCACGGAACATCATTCCGGAGGAAGTCAGCTTCACGGTTGATTTACGAGACATGGAGATGGAGCGCAGGAACCGGCTTGAAGCCCGATTAATGAACATTTTGGATGACGTGAGTTTCCGATATGGTCTAACCTACTCGCTGACAGAGGATACGAATAGTGAGCCGAGGTATTGTGCAGAGTCAATCAAGTCGGTGATTCGTTCATCCGCGGAAGAGATCGGGGTTACTTTGCCAGAACTGATGAGTGGTCCGTTCCATGATGCGTTGGCCCTTTCGCTTGTGTGTGATTATGGCATGATCTTTGTCCGCAGCAAAGACGGCATCAGTCATCATCCCAGCGAATATTCCTCCCCGGAGGATATTGGACTCGGCACGGAAGTGTTATATCGCACCATTCGGAGGATGTGTAGTGGAATGAACCAACCAATCATTTTACCTGAGGAGGCGTTGTGACGTTATGAGCAAAATCAGCATCGGATTAATCCAGGCTTCCCATGAGATTGAAGGTTCGGCTCCCGTTGAGGTACATAAGGAGGCTGCGGTTCAGAAACACATTGCGCTGGTCCGTGAAGCGGCTGCAAGAGGGGCCAAGATCATCGGGTTGCAGGAAGTATTCTATGGGCCGTACTTTTGCACAGAGCAGAATCCCAAATGGTATGCATCCGCTGAACCGGTGCCGGAAGGACCGACGACCAGACGTTTTCAGGAGCTGGCAAAGGAGCTTGCGGTGGTGATTATTTTACCTGTATACGAGGTGGAGGGCATTGCTTCGTATTACAATACGGCAGCCGTTATAGATGCGGATGGTACGTATCTGGGCAAATACCGCAAACATCATATCCCGCATGTGGAAGCAGGTGAGGGCACGAATGGTTTCTGGGAAAAGTATTATTTCAAACCAGGTAACCTTGGGTTTCCGGTTTTTGATACAGCCTACGCCAGAGTGGGTGTGTACATCTGTTATGATCGTCATTTTCCGGAAGGGGCACGATTGCTCGGGCTGGCGGGGGCAGAGATAGTGTTCAATCCATCCGCTACGGTTGCGGGTACATCGGAATATCTGTGGAAACTGGAACAGCCTGCTCACGCGGTAGCTAACGGCTATTATGTTGCAGCCATCAACCGGGTCGGTGTAGAAGCGCCGTGGAATATGGGTGAATTTTATGGACAGTCGTACCTGGTCGACCCGCGAGGCAGAATGGTAGCGATCGGCAGCCGGGACCAGGATGAGGTCGTCATTGGCGAGATGGATACGGAGATGATTCGTGAGGTGCGTAATGTGTGGCAGTTCTACCGCGATCGCAGGCCGGAAACGTACGAACATCTGGTTAGTCTGTAAAAGTAGCTGGAAGCTGCGCGGATCAAACTTCAGGAGGTGCATGACATTGATGAACAGCTCAGGAACAACGTTATCCGATTATGGGTGGGAGAGTCGTTTTGCCGAGATGAAACCCGCCATGACAGGCAAGGAAGCGATGGAGGAGTCAAACCGCTGTCTGTACTGTTACGATGCACCTTGTATCAAAGCCTGTCCAACCGACATTAATATCCCTTCTTTTATTAGCAAAATATCCACAGGGCACCTGAAAGGATCGGCCCGCACCATCATGGATGCAAATCCGGTTGGAGCCAGCTGCGCACGTGTCTGTCCCACAGAGGAATTGTGTGAAGGTGCATGTGTTCTGAACGAATCGTCGAAGCCGATTCGCATTGGTGACTTGCAGCGTTACGCCACCGACTGGGCGCGGGCGAAGAATGAGCCGTTATTCCAGGCAGCACCTGCCAATGGGAGAACCGTTGCTGTTGTGGGAGCCGGGCCTGCGGGATTGTCGGCGGCACGTGAACTGGGGCGTGCAGGGTATGAGGTGACGATCTATGAAGCCAAACCCAAAGGCGGCGGGCTGAATACGTATGGCATCGTATCTTTCCGTTTGCCCGAATCGGTTGCGCTATGGGAAGTGGAGCAGGTGGAGGCACTTGGTGTGCAGATCCGTTATGGGGTGCGCATCGGTGTGGATATTCCTGCTTCGCAGTTGCTGGAGCAGCATGAAGCGGTCATTCTGGCCTGTGGCATGGGTTCAGTACCTAAGCTGGGCATTGAAGGGGAGACATTGGAAGGTGTCTATGATGCGATTGAACTGGTGGAGTCTACCAAGCAAGGTGTTCCGCCCGCGCTGAATGGTCTGAAGGTTGCCGTTATTGGCGCGGGCAATACGGCGGTAGATGCAGCGACCTGTTCGGTACGTCTTGGTGCCGAGCGGGTGCAGATGTTATATCGGCGCGGGGAAAGCCAGATGACGGCTTATGCGTTTGAATATACGTTTGCCAAGCAGGAGGGTGTGGAGTTCCGCTGGTTTACGATGCCGCAGCGAATCATTGGAGACAAGAACGGTCGGGTTCAAGCTGTGGAATGTGTGAAAATGGAGCTAATTACCCCGCCTGGTGGTGGGCGTGCGTTGCCCGTGCCTGTGGAGGGATCGGAGTTCATGATTGAATGTGATACGGTCATCCGGGCGATTGGGCAGCATCGGTTATTACCATTAATCGAAGCGTTTGGGCTGCGTCACCAATGGGGCGTCGTTGAGATCGAACCGCATACGTACCGTACCTCGCATCCTCAGATCTATGCGGCAGGAGATGTCATTTTTGGTCAGGGCCAGGGTGAGGCGATGGTTGTCTCGGCTGCACAGCAGGGTAAGCTGGCTGCCGGCGCAGTCATGAAGGCATTACCTGGACAGGTGGAAGAGACGGCGTGAGTTGTGAGCGAGACAAGGTACGGAGTGTCCAGTGTAACTAATATGTTCAAACAACACCAAGGAGGGATCGTTATGGCTGACTTATCCATTAATCTGGCAGGTATTCGATCACCCAATCCATTCTGGCTGGCTTCTGCACCACCGACCAATACGGGATATCAGGTTCAGCGTGCGTTCGAAGCGGGCTGGGGTGGCGCGGTGTGGAAGACACTGGGTGAGCCAATTATCAATACATCCTCGCGTTTCGCGGCGGTCCATTTTGGTGGGCAACGGGTGGCGGGGTTTAATAATATTGAATTGATATCCGATCGTCCGCTGGAAGTGAATCTGCGGGAGATTGCCGAGACCAAGAAACGCTTCCCGGATCGTGCGGTTGTCGCTTCACTGATGGTGGAACCTACGCGGGAGAAGTGGCATGAGATTGTGAAAAAGGTGGAGGCTGTCGGTGTGGACGGCCTGGAGCTGAACTTTGGCTGCCCACATGGCATGGCCGAACGAGGTATGGGAGCTGCCTCCGGTCAGCAACCTGACCTGGTCGAACTCCAGACGATGTGGGTGAAGGAAGTGGCGACCACACCGGTGATTGTAAAGCTCACGCCGAATATCACGGATATTACGGCAACTGCCCGGGCAGCTGTACGAGGTGGCGCGGATGCGATCTCTCTGATCAATACGATTAACTCCCTGGCAGGTGTGGATCTGGATTCGTGGAATACCGTGCCGCATGTGGGCGGCAAAGGAGCACACGGCGGATACTGTGGCCCAGCGGTAAAGCCCATCGCACTGAACATGGTTGCCGAGTGTGCGCGTAATCCTGAAGTTGGTGTACCGATCTCAGGGATTGGTGGCATATCCGACTGGCGGGATACCGCAGAGTTTCTGCTCATGGGCGCTACAGGGGTTCAGGTATGTACCGCAGCGATGCATCATGGATTCCGTATTGTGGAGGAAATGATTGATGGGCTGAACGATTATCTGGATGAAAAGGGTCTGAGCAGTGTAGCAGAACTGGTAGGTCAGACGGTTCCACGTTACTCGGATTGGGGCAATCTTGATCTGAACTACAAAGTCGTCGCCCGCATCAACCGCGATATCTGCATCAATTGCAACAAATGCCATATTGCTTGTGAGGACACCTCGCATCAATGTATTGATATGTTGACCGACCCGTCCGGCTCCTATCTGGAAGTGGTGGAAGAGGACTGTGTTGGCTGTAATCTGTGTTCGATCGTTTGCCCGGTGGATGGGGCGATTGAGATGGTTGAACTTGTACCTGAGCAGGAACCTGTAACCTGGAATGAACGGCAGTCTGCGATTGCGATGTTGCAATCGGTTAGAGATCAATCAACCAAGGAGGCGATATCATGAGTACTCGCAAATTGATTCGTAATGGTGTGTTGGTTACGGCGTCAGATACCTTTGAAGCAGATATTTTGATCGAAAAGGGTAAAATCACACAGATTGGCATCGGACTGGTGCCAGACGAACGAATGGAGGTTGTAGATGCAGCGGGCTGTTACGTCATTCCGGGCGGGATCGACCCGCATACGCATCTGGATATGCCCTTCGGTGGAACGGTAACGGCGGATGATTTTGCGACGGGAACGACAGCAGCGGCTTTTGGCGGTACAACAACGATCATTGATTTTTGTCTGACACAAAAAGGCCGTCCATTAATCGAATCTCTCCAGGAGTGGCATGCCAAAGCCGAGGGTAAAGCTGCCATCGACTACGGTTTCCATCTCATGATTGGCGAGATGAATGATCAGGTGCTAGAAGAGCTGCCGCAGATCATTGAAGAAGAGGGTGTGTCATCCTTCAAGGTGTTCATGGCGTATAAAAACCAGTTTCAGGCCGATGACGGGATTCTCTTCCAGACGTTGCAAAAGGCAAAAGAGTACGGCGCACTCGTCATGGTTCATGCCGAGAACGGGGATGTCATTGACCTGCTGGTTCGACAGGCGCTCGCCGAAGGGCGCACGGAGCCGATTCATCATGCGCTGACTCGTCCATCCATGCTGGAGGGAGAAGCAACAGGGCGTGCGGCGCGTCTGGCTGCACTTGCGGATTCACAGCTGTATGTGGTGCACGTGACCTGTGCCGAAGCAGTGGAGCAAATTGCGCGTATGCGTGAAATGGGCTACCGGATCTGGGGGGAGACCTGTCCTCAGTATTTGATACTGGATCAATCGATCATGGATCAGCCGGACTTTGAGGGTGCAAAGTATGTTTGGTCACCTCCGCTGCGGGAAGTAGCGCATCAGGAAGTGTTGTGGAATGCATTGAAAAGTGGTCAGTTGCAGACGATTGGCTCCGATCATTGCTCGTTTAATTTCAAAGGGCAGAAGGACTTGGGCAAGGATGATTTTAGCAAAATTCCTAACGGGGGGCCTGTCATCGAAGATCGTCTCAGCATTCTGTATTCCGAAGGTGTAGTCAAAGGAAGGATCACACTGAATCAGTGGGTTGATCTATGTTCGACAAGAGCGAGCAAGTTATTTGGACTATTTCCGCAGAAAGGGACTCTCGCTGTCGGGACAGACGCGGATATCGTTATTTTTGACCCCTCTGTAAACAGGGTGATCTCGGCAGATACGCATCATATGAACGTGGATTACAGTGCATTTGAAGGTATGCAGGTACAGGGATGTCCGGTGACGGTGTTGTGCCGCGGGGAGTATGTCATTCGAGATCGGCAGTATACCGGAACAGCAGGGGCAGGCCAATATGTGAAGCGCAACAAGTATGATGCAGGCGCGCCCATACCGATGAAACATCCTGTGACGGCAGTGAATGGAGGGAGAAGCTGATGTTGGATCATGATGTGTTTGAGACCGAGAGGATCGCCATAGAGCGAATGGTTGCACAGGGTTATCGGATCTATGCGGTACGGGAACATCTGGAGGGTGCTCACGTCATATGGGGGCACCCGGATCTTCCCGAAGAGAAACAAGAGCAATACGTAGGCACGGCGTCTGGACGGAAGTGGTTCAGTCACATCCTGATTCGCCAGCTTCAGGAGCAACGGGGAGCGTAGACCATACTGAAGCTCTTCATGCGATCGGGCCGTGTACGTACTCATAAGCGTAGATGGCAAGTTCGATCGCGACCCTTTTCTCGGGGAGGATATAGTCTTCTCCCAAAAGGGCTTCGATTTTGTCCAAACGGTGATACAGTGTCTGTCTGACGATATATAGAGCGGTGGCCGTCTCTTGCTTGGAGCAGCACAGGACCAAATATTGCTTGAGGGTCCGCAGCAGCTGACCTCCTTTCTCCACATCGTAACGAATGAGCGGCCCCAAATATTCTTCGATGAAATCATCCAGATTGCCACTCTGCTTCATACTAGCGATGATGCGGTAACAATGAAGATTACTGTAAAAGGGCTGCTGCATCACACCGATGTCCTTCTGAATTCGCAGTGTCTCCTTCGCGGATTCCAGACTATCCTTGAGACGGGAGAGGTCTGTGCAGTTATGACTGATACCGATCAAGCCTGAGAAGAGGCAGTGGGTCTGTTCCTGCTCGTGCTGCTGCAGCTGCTCGATGCAGCGCCAGAGACTGCTTTTACGCTGAGATCCAGGTAGTGGGTCGAGAATGATAAGGATGATCTGGTGGTTCAGAACGGTGCTGTAGAGGGTGAAGTTCTCCCGAGAAAATACCGACCGGGCGACGATGTTACGTTGGATCAACAACTTCTGAAGTCTGAGGCTATCTGTGTATGCTGGATTGCTGTCGAATAAAATAATAGTGGCTTTGCTCGTTGCGAGAAGGGGATTAACGGTAGATATATATTCATGGATTTCCTTCGTGGAGTGGTGTCCGTTAAGCCAATCAATGACCCACATATCTTCTTTGTAGCGGCGTTTCTCTTCCATGTATTTGGTTCGCATCCAGTCCTGCGCAATCGCGGCCGCGCATCGTTCTAGTGCCTGAATGACGAATTCATCCGAAGGTTTGATCGGTATGCTTGAATCTTGATCCGTCAGCTTTTGATGCCTCAGCACAAGGTCGGCAAAGGTGTAGTCCAACGCCTGAACAGGCATGCTGATCACATCCAATGTGTTATCTGACAGCTGCATTAAATTCGAAATATCCTCCCCCGCCAAATGTTCCCGCTGCAAAAACCAATCCTGCCGTCGCTTCTCCAGCTGCTCTGGAGAGCAGTAGGGAACGCTACTTGCTTCCCCTTCAAGTGGATATAACGCCACGGCATATCCGGTTGTTCGTGACAATAATCGAAGCAGAGGTTGTACGCCATCTCCATTCAGAAGAAGTTGGTTAAATGAGGTGGTGAGACTATCGAGTTCAGCGATCATCCGCTGATGACTGCGAATCAGGGTGAAATGCAGGTCTTGCGTAATATCGATATAACGGACTTGTTCGTGAAACCAGATCAACGGAAAATCCGCTGCTACTGCAATTTCTTTCATAGCCCTGAGTTGCGACTTGGTGTGATCCCCCAGTTCCATACAGAGTCCGGCAGCCCCGCGTGCAATTAACTGACGCAAAAAAGACAGGCCTTGCTGCTCACCCTCCTGCCAGCCAATGCCTGTTGTCAGCACCAATTCCCCGCCATTGAGCAAGTCCCCCACCTCGGGAACCTCCATGATATGAACCCAGCGAACATACCGCTCCAGCGCACGATCACTGGCCAGGACTTCTGCCTTGCGAAACACAGGACGTTTTAACATGTCTCTGACTTGAATATGAAGCGTTGTCTCCCCCACACAACCACCATCCTTCCCAAATCACATGTGATCTATCTGGAGTCTGGAATCCGTCAACTTACATAATTAATCCATATTATAATTCTATTTACAGCCAATGGGCTGAAATCTAACGTTCATTTGTTTCAAATGACAAATGGGACTGTTCTTTTTGTGATTTTGATTAAAATAAATAATTTATATGTCAGTCTATGTCTCGTGTGAATTACATAAAAAAAAGCCCCTTAACATCACATCGGAATTCAATCATTCCAATATGCGCTAAGGGGCGAGAAGCTAATATTATAGTCTACATTTAAGTTGTACTCGAACCGTTACATGAGTACAATCAACGACTTCTTAATCTTCGATTCTTTTCTTTTTAAATTTCATCAGGAACTCATACACAATCGGTACGATAACCAGCGTGAGCAGCGTGGAGCTGATCAGACCACCGATTACGGTAATTCCTAATCCTTTCGAGATGATCCCCGCACTTTCTTCGAGGCCCGTAACCAGTGGCAACAGGGCACCGATAGTTGCGAGAGCGGTCATCAGGATTGGACGCAGACGAGTTGCACCGGCTTCCAGCAAGGCTTCACGGGTAGGCATACCCTCTTTTTCCTTGTGAATAACACGGTCGATCAACACGATAGCGTTGGTGACCACGATACCGATGAGCATCAGTCCACCCATCATGGCGGAGACGTCGAGCGTACCACCAGCGATGAACAGACCTACCATAATACCAATGACCGTAAATGGCAGGGAGAACAGGATTGCGAATGGTGCCAATCCGCCGCCGAATGTAACAACGAGCACGAAGTATACAATGGCGATGGCCGCCAGCATGGCGAGACCCAGTTGAGTAAAGGTATCATTAATCTGTTCGGTTGTACCGCCGAACTTCACTTCAACGCCATCAGGCAGATCCAGTTTGTCGATCTCAGCCTGTAGGTTACTCGAAGCTTTCGTTACATCCGAAGCCAGGATGTTGGCTGTAACTTGTACAACAACTTTACCATCAATTTGCATAATGGAGTTCGGGGACGTACCTTCTTCCACTTTGGCAACATCTTTGATTGGTACTTCAATGCCAAGCGGTGAAGTGACGGTTTCATCCTCAATCTCTTTAATGCTGCTGAATGATTTGTTGTCTGTCTCTACATATACTTTGTACGTTTTGTTATCAATATCGACTTCCGTAAGCACAGGACGTTCCCGTGCCGGGCTCAGCGTCATCGCCAGTTGGCCTGCAGTCAGGCCCAGGGAACTTAATTTCTCCTGATCCGCCACGAGCGTATACTGCCCGTAGGTGTCAGCAAGTGTTGTATCTGCTTTTTCAAAATTATCCTTATCCGCTTCAACCAGTTTCAGAATTTCATCCGATACAGGTTTGAGTTGCTCTACATTATCGCCATAGATGGAGAGACTCAGGCCGCTACCACCCAGACCGCCGGACATGTCGAGCTCATTCCAGGTACCTACGGTAACTTCTTTCTTCAGACCTTCTACAAGCTGTTCCTTCACTTTGGTAAAGTCTTTCGTGTCTTCGTTATATTCAATATAGAATAGAGCCGAGTTGGAACCACCGCCACCCATGCTGCTCAGTGGATTACTTCCGCCGATGGAATATTGCATTTTCTCCAGACCTGGTTGTTCCAGCAACCACTTCTCGGCAACGAGTGCTTCTTTTTCGACATCTTCACGCAAAGCTCCGGTTTGTGGGCTGTACGTAATAGTCACGTATTTATCCTGTTGTTCTGGCAAGAAGCTTGCACCGATGAACGGGTACAGGAACAAACTGCCGACCAGCAAGATCACTGCAATACTGACTGTGATGAGTTTGTGTGACAGGGTCCAGTTCAGCAGGCGTTTGTAACCTTCCGCCATTTTGCCTGGTTTTTCTTCGTGATTCTGTTTGTTCTTCAACCCTCCACGGAACAGGGTGTGCGCAAGCATCGGCACAATGGTAATGGCAACGATCAGGGATGCCAGCAAAGCGAATACCATGGTCAGTGCAAATGGCGTGAATAACTCACCGACCATACCGCTTACCAATGCCAGTGGCAGGAATACCGCAATAGTTACGATCGTGGAAGAAAGGATTGGCACAAACATCTCGCGAGTTGCTTCGCGGACTAGTTCACGGCCTTTTAATCTCTCACCTTTGAGTGTTAATCTGCGGTAGATGTTCTCGATAACAACGATGGAGTCATCGACAACCCGTCCGATGGCAACCGTCATCGCACCCAGCGTCATCATGTTCAAAGTAATATCCATCATATTGAGAGCAGTCAATGCCATGAGCAAGGAGAGCGGGATCGAGATAATGGAGATAATGGTTGAACGAATATTACGCAGGAAGAGCAGGATGATCAGGATGGCAAACAAGGCGCCAAAAACGGCTTTGCCCAACATCGTGTTCACCGAGTCCTGAATCGGCTTACCTTGGTCAAGCAATACAGTCAAATCAGCATTTTTGAACTGCGATTGCAACTCTTCAGCTTTATCTTTGACTGCGTTAACGACATCAACCGTGTTGGCATCGTTGGATTTTACAATGGAAATACCAATCGATTCCTTGCCGTCTGTCCGGGAAATGGATTCCGCTTGACCGATGACTTCGATCTTGGCAATTTCACTTAATTTTACTGTCGGGATACCAGCTGCGTTGGCAGCAGCTGAAGGGCTACCTACACCGGCATTACCACCAGCGGCTTGGTCCGTTCCTTGTGAAGCACCTGGAGCGGTACCTTGACCAGCTTCACCAGTTGGTGCTCCAGAGCCTTGTGGGGCTGCGTTTGAACCATTGCCTGCGGAAGCACCGGCACCGCCGGGTACAACTGGAATGGCAAGGTTTTTCAGATCATCGATGTCGATGATGTTGCCATCTACAACAACGGCTTTCTGGGATTTATCCAGTTCAAACAGTCCAAGGGGCACACGAATGGATGAACCTTGAACAATGCCGTTTACCGTATCTTCCGTTAGGCCCAGCTCGGCCATTTTGGCTTGGTCAAACTTCAATTGAACTTCTTTTACATATTGACCGGACACCTGAACCTGAGCTACACCGTCAATGTCTTCGAGTGCAGGCTGAATATCCGATTCAACCAGTCGTGTCAATTGTTCCAGGTCACCGCCGTCCTTGTCGGACAGGCTCAGAGATACAACCGGGAAAGAGTTAATGCTGAACTTGGAAATGGTCGGCTTCTGCACACTGTCAGGCAGTTGAACTTCATTCAGTGCCTCACGAACGGTTGCAGTTGCGTTGGTCAGATCTGTTCCATAATCAAATTCGAGTGTGATCGATGCTGCGTTCTCCATAGAAGTGGAGGTCACCGTCTTCACGCCATCTACATTGCGTAGTTTTACTTCCAGCGGCTTCGTGACATCCTCAACAATTCCCTCCGGTGCAGCCCCCGGATCAATGGCAGTGACATTCAGAAACGGTACGTTGATGTTCGGGATTGTCTCTTGTTTCATCGTCAATCCGCTGTACAAACCTGCGAAAGAGATGATAATCGTCAGAATCCAAATCGCAAACTTGTTGTTCAGTGAAAAATTAATAATACCTTTCATACGATGGTTTCTTCTCCTCTCTGTTTCTCCTGTTTATGTGTGTGACGAGTCAGCTTGGATGAACCGGCTATACATGGCATCCAGAATATGCTGAAGCTCGGAGTGCAAAGATTGAATGGCAGTTACGTTCTCCAGATTGTGCATCATGCCCAGAATAATGGCACGCCGCGGTGTGAATTCCATCATCTCCTGCCGGAGAATGGCAATGGTCTCAAGTACATCATTCTTTGGTTGCCCAGCAGGCAATTCGGAGGCAGCAATATCCTGCATTTGCTTGATAATATGAATAGGATGCCGCATCACCGTGGAATCCGGATGGGGTTCGGTAATCCATGCAGGCCAGTCCTCCAAAGGAATCAAAGGCAAAGGTCGCTGCTTAAGGAATCCGTGCGCTGCATAGTCCATCATTTGCAGTAAATTTGTTGCCATCTTGGTAACAGTAAGGGAAGGCATCTCCGTAAACCAGATCTTGACGTAGGAGAGGAACAGTCCCTGTGTCAGCAAAATAAGGTCAATCGTATAAGGTTCAATCTCCGATCCGTACTGCTCCTCCAGCTTATCCTTAAACCAATGTAAGGTACGTACCTCCAGATCTCTTTGCAGCGGATGGCATTGTTCCTTGCGTTGCTGTTCATCATCCATCATCATGCTGCGCATCTGTACTCGCAAAAACTCCTTAAGTTCGGCAACATGGATGAGCAGTGTCTCAATCTGCTTGTGCAGACGTTCACGTGAGGTAAGGCTGGTTTCATGCTCGATCTGTGTCATCTCGTCCATGAGCGTGTACATGCAGTACTCCAGAGTACTGGCTTCTAATTCCTCTTTGGATTTGAACATGATGTAGAGGCTGCCTTTGGACATCCCGCATAATTCTGCAATCTCTTGCATGGATGTTGCAGCACTGCCTTTGGATGAGAATAACTTGAGTGCTGTAGTAATGATGAGCTTTTTCTTCTCATTCATCTCATGTATAGGGTTCATTAACGATGCATTCACCTCATCAGGGAACTTGTGAGTTCTTGAATTGACTTTAAGGTCAAAATAAGTATAAACGATCTGGTTAAAGGAATTCAAATGGGAGTAAATTGGGAAAATGTATATGGGGAAAAGTGGCTGATCAAAGGGAAGGAGAGACGGCAAGTAACAAGGTGCAGCTTGTATGTACGATAGGGATAAGGTATCAAGAACGTTTAAGTTAGTTTCCTCCAGTGAAGGCGTACAAGGCGAGTATAATAATAGCGATTAGAGCGATGAGATAGAAAATGGCCATGGCGATCAGAAGGGTATACCCGGTAAAAGAGCCCATGTGTGCCAATAATTTTCTCATGAATACGACATCCTTTCTTACGTGGCAAAGTATAAAGAGGTTCCCTATTTATATCATTCCCCAAAAAAGACGACTTCCTGATCGAAGTCGTCTTTTTTATATTACAGAATTTAATAGATATCATAATGGAAGCTAAGAATTACACGATAACGGAGATTGCAGAACCAACTTGAAGAGACGAAATGTTCGCCTTAAAGCTTTCTGTAAGAAAGCTTCTTCGGAAGCATATGCTATCACCGGAGATATAAAGTATAACTTCATTTCACTTTCGTTACGTGATCAGTTTCAGACCAACGGCTGCCACCAAAATCATCGCGATAAACAGGATACGCTTCGCTTCTTTCCGTTCACCGAACAGGAACATGCCTGTTAACGTACTGCCGACCGTCCCGATCCCCGTCCACACGGCATACGCTGTGCCCATGGGAATGGACGTCATGGCATAGGACAACAGCGAGAAGCTGAACACAAACGACACCAGCATAAGTACGATGTATGGCCATCCTTTCTTGGTGGAAGCACCATTAATACCGATTACGCCGAAAATTTCACATATCCCTGCACCTACAATTGCCATCCAAGCCATTATACTGCACCTCCTTTGGCTTCTTGCTGATCCGTAACCAGCTTCAGTCCAATTACGCCGCAGAGCAGCAGCCCGATGAGCAATACTTTGGCCAAGCGGAACGGTTCACCGAACAATACCATTTCCGTAAGGACGGTACCCGCCGTACCAATTCCCGTAAAGACGGCATACACCGTACCCACAGGCAATCTTTTAGAAGCGGCAATGATCAGTCCAAAGCTGATCACGATGGCAATCCCCGTTAAAGTCCACTCCCAGGCATTCGAGGCATGTTTCAGCCCGCTTACCCAGACAATCTCAATAACTCCACCGATAAATACATATAACCAGTTGCGGTTCATGTTGTTAAATCTCCTTCCGGCACAACGCTGTGTGCCTCGTCGTTCAGATGATGAATGCCATGCCAAAATACAGGCCAGGCTGCTTCCAACCGTCTCTTGTACCGACGGGAACTTCCATAGATAATTTCCACGGTAATACCGTCGAGAAACGTCATAAATGCAATGGCGGCTTGTTCCGCGGGAAGGGGCGGTATATCTTCATTACGCATTGCCCTTTGCAGCAGACGAGTCAGTGCACGTTCCATACCATCGATAAACGGATACACTTGATCCATCACTTCGCCATACAGAGAAAGTGGGGGGTAAAAACAATTACGCAACATCAAACGAGCCGAAGCATGGGCATTGTATTCTTGTTCGAACCAGATCAACAAGCCTTTCAGCCTCTGCTCCAATGGCAGATCCGCATGATCACGGAAATATTCCAGTGTGTGCCGTGTTACCTCGTGAAATGCAAAGTCCAGTGTGTGTAAAAACAAGTCATCCTTGCAGCTGAAATGCGCATATATGGACGGTTTTTTAATCCCGACTTCATCAGCAATAGCTCTTAGAGAAGCTCCCTCATATCCATCTCTGGCAAAATGGAACAGGGCTGCATCCCGAATGGATTGTGCAGTCATTCAATCACCTTCCTAACGGTCGTTAGGTAATTATATTTCCATACTTTACATCACCTGTCAAGATGAAAATATCCGCCTGCACAGTAGAGTACAGGCGGATATAACAGGTATGGATGTGGTTTCTGATCAAAAGGTCGTAAGACCCAGAATCAGTTGCAACTTATATAGGATACCTTTCAAAAACGTAGTCTTCTCCTGGAACTCATCCAGGTCTAACGTGAACTCGGCATCATTATTATTCCAAATACGCTCAAAATAATTCGCGATATCAAGCGTGAACTTATTGTCTGGAGGTGCAGCAACCCATAGATCATTCTCCAGATTGTAGTCATTCATGTTTCGTGGTGTAAAGTTGGTTGAACCCCCTAGGACAATATGATCTCCGGTTGCTTTGGCAAGATAGATCATCTTGGTATGGTATTGCTCCTTGGTGGTGTTATACCAGCGGATCTGTATTTTACCGTCGGATTTATCATGCAATTCAGCGGCGACAGGACGGTTCGGAATCCCGATCTTTTCCTGACCAAAAGCATTTTCATTTGGATCTAGTACAAGCCGGATCTCGGTTCCTCGTTTTGCCGCTTCCAGCAGGGCTTCCAATACTTTCGGAGAGGCCACATAGAACATGCCCATCCATAAGGTGTCACCTTTGCCAGCTTGATTGATCTCATGGAGTACAGCGTCATTCACTTTGCCTTCAGTTAAATAGCGTATTCGCAAATCTCCCGTGTTTGAATTGGAGGAAGGAGCTGTGTAGGCAGGAACCTTGCCTCCGCCTGAGATGTCGAGAACAGCTTGCTCGGACTGAAGAATATCGCCAATGATTGGACCTGTTACTTCAAATGCAATATTCGAGTGGTAGGCACTCGCATCATGGATATTGCCAGAAGAGACAATCGCTGTCTTCTCACTAACAACAACTTTACGATGATTGGCCTTCACATTGAGCAGCTTGAGATAGGAACGCACAGTGACATCCGGACCATCCGTGGCCATCAGGTTCTTGATCCAGCCATCTCCAGATTGGCCAAACCATTGGAAGAAGGTCCGCCAGACCGCAGAGTATACTGGAGTTGAATCACGCAAAGGGTCCACATCCGTGATGACCACATGAATGCCTGCTTGTTTCATTTGTTCCAGCAACGGATTGGGTGCTGAGTTATAGTTGGTATTTACTTCATCTGTAATGAACCAAATGTCCATGTCCGGGTGCTGATTTTTTTTGGCGACCAGCGCTTCGGTGAATTCAGTACTAACGGGAGGAAAGTTTTGTCCCTTGTGCTGATAATTATTGAACAGGAACATATCCACCAGGACAAACTGCTCTGCTTCCTCCACAATCTGCATCATGCGCTGGAAAATCTGCTGCTCGTGCTCCATCTGTCCGTCGGAGGAAGGATAAGTGAGGTCATGCAGGAACTCGACTTGATCCACACGATACTCCGGACTTTCGTAGGAAATGCCCGTTGGTAATGGTTTGTAGGTCTGATAGAGCATGACGGCGATGAGCCATAGGACCAATAGGACGAGTCCTGTTCGTATGTATGGAAATTTGCCGCGTGAAGACTTGCGGTCTGATGTATGGCGGCGTAATGAGGCCAACGGTGGACTCCCCCTTCTGTACTTGCTGACTTCTATTACCACACGGATGATAACGTTGACGCAGAAGAACCCGCTAGCATAACGAATGTAGTGGTAAAATGCATATGGCAAAATTGGCAGTATGCAATCGACAGGTGTCTGAGCGTTGTGTATAATGAGTGTATTATTTTTGTAGAATGTTAGGGTTTTCATATGCCTGACAAGGACGGGGAACCAATGATATAACCTTTGAAATCTGGACATTTAGGAAAGAAAGTGGGTAATAAGGTGTATTCCATCAAACAAGTCGCTGCCATGCTCGGTATCCCGACGGTGACGCTCCGGGCTTGGGAGAATCGATATAGTGCGGTCACCCCTGAGCGGACGGAATCGGGTTATCGAATGTATACCGAAGAGAATGTTGCGGATCTGCGCTGGTTGAAAGAACAGGTTGAGCTACATCAGACCAATATTTCGGAAGCGGTACGGATGTTGAAAGTAAACAAATTAAATCCGCCCGAGGCTGTGCCCACGCCGATCATGGCTCCGGTGCCTACGATGGAAGAAGCCTACGCACGCATGGCAGATCAGATCTATGACTCGCTCTACAACTTTCAGGGTGAACGTGCCAATGGTTTGATTGATTTTGGGTTCACCATGTATGGGTATGACTCGATGTTCTATCATGTGTTGGTGCCCATTCTGGTTCGGGTTGGAGATGCATGGGAGCAAGGCAGGGCTTCGGTGGCTCAGGAACACTTCATGACACAGCTGATATCACAGCGCTTTTATCAGTTTTTCCATCTGTTCCCGATCTATCCGCATCTGCCCAAAGTTCTGGCGTTGTGTCCGGAAGGGGAGCACCATCAGGTCGGATTGCTGCTGTTCTCTCTTTTTATGCGCAAAAATGGAGCGGAAGTACTGTATCTCGGTGCGAACACGCCAGAAGAAGGTATCTTCCCGATTATCCGGGAGCAGAAGATCAAGTTGGTCTGCCTGTCGATCACAAGTCCAGGGCTTCTTGTTAAATGTGATCAACTCGTCGAGCGGATTAAAAACGAGTTCCCGCATATTCGCTTTGTACTTGGTGGAAAGGGCTATGAGCGTGCAGAGCATGCGCGTTATCCGCAATGGATTATGCCGGAGAGTTCTGCGGACTGGCAGTCGTGGATGGAGCGTGAATATCTCTCCGAGCGGTCACCTGGTGCACGGTTTGGACAGGCCAATAATTAAACATAATCTCAAATGATATGAATAGGTTAGTGTATAAAGGACATCCTTTGACGAAAGTGATCAAAGGGTGTTTTTTGTGTTTATAAATGGATTACCAGGTATTTTGACCGACGGGTCATTTTTTGGTTTACAAGCTCGTATAATATTTGTATTATATTTGTATAATGTTTTTGCTAGTTACCGCTTAAAGTGTTCTTGGGCGGTTTAATAATAGGTTAGGGGCTAGAGAACTATAGGAATTCCCTACATAGAAAGGTGAGTGGCATGATACCGAATCAACAACGCAAACGTGCAGCTGTCATTGGCGCAGGTCCGGGTGGACTTGCAGCAGCGATGTTATTGTCCGGTCAGGGGTACGAGGTAGATGTGTATGAGAAACAGCCAGTCATCGGGGGGCGTTCTGCCAGATTGGAACTGGGTGAATATCGATTCGACCGGGGTGCTACATTTTTGATGATGCCACAGCTGATCGAAGAGATGTTCGATGTGGTGGGACGCAAATTATCCGATTATGTGGATATGAAAGAGCTAACTCCGCTGTACGCACTGAACTTTGGTGATAAGGTGTTCACGCCTTCTCGTAATCGGGAAGATACAGCTGCACAGATTAAGGAATTGTTTCCGGGCAATGAAGACAATTACCTTCGGTTCATGCAAGAAGAAGAAGTGAAGTTTGGCAAAGTCATGCCTCTGCTCCGTCGTCCTTTTGGCAAGCTGACCGACTATCTACGCAAGGATGCGGTAACAGCTCTACCTAAGCTTGATGTCCACAATACAGTCTATGGAATCTTGTCCCGCTATTTTACAGACGAGCGTCTGCGCTGGGCATTTACATTTCAATCCAAATACCTTGGCATGTCTGCCTGGGATTGTCCGGGTACCTTTACCATATTATCGTTTATTGAGCATCACTACGGATTGTTCCACCCCATTGGCGGCGTGAATCGGATCTTCCAAGCCATGGCCGATGTCGTGGAAGAATACGGAGGACGCATACATACTTCCACCCCGGTGAAACAGGTCATCGTTCGCAATGGTCGTGCAGAAGGTGTGTTGCTTGAGAACGGTGAACGCATCGAAGCAGACCATGTGGTGGTGAACGCCGACTTTGCACATGCGGTTAACCATCTGTTTGAACCAGGCGTGCTTAAGAAGTATACCCCGGAGAAAATGAAACGCAAAAAGTATTCCTGCTCTACAGCAATGCTGTATCTGGGCGTGGATGGTGATGTGGACCTGCCGCATCACTCGATCTATTTTCCCGAGGACTACCGGTTAAACGTTGATGAGATTACAAAGCATAAAATGTTATCAGCCGATCCATCTCTATATATTCATAACCCTTCCAGACTTGATTCGACGCTGGCACCGGAAGGGAAATCCGCTTTGTATGTTCTTATGCCTACGCCTAACCTTACCGCAGACATTGATTGGGAGGCAGAACGGGAGAATGTGCAGGAGGCCATGATGAAACGCATGGAAGGCATTCCTGAGCTGGCAGACATACGCAGCCGTATTGAAGAATGTATGCTGTTCACTCCACTTGATTGGGAGACTGAACTGGATGTGTATCGCGGAGCAACGTTTAATATGGCACACAATCTGGGTCAGATGATGTATCTGCGTCCCCATAACCAGTTTGAAGAGTTGAAAAGTGTATGGCTGGTAGGCGGCGGAACACATCCGGGCAGCGGGTTGCCCACGATTTTCGAATCGGCACGGATCAGTGTCAGACTGATTCAGGAAGAGGACGCACGCACACGTTCCAAGCCATCCTCTTATGTGAAGACGGCAGAAGCCAGAGGGCATTCATGAAGCGGGCCGCTATTGTAGGCGCAGGGATTGGCGGACTCACTTCGGCACTGTTATTGAACCGTCAAGGCTGGGATGTCACCGTGTATGAACGGGGTTCCCGCGTTGGCGGACGCATTGGATATGAGCAGGAAGGCGAGTATCGGATCGATCAGGGGCCAACGATCGTACTGCTGCCGGAGATGTTACTTGGCATCATGGAGGAGGCAGGCGTAGATCGTTCGAAGATTGAGTTACTTCGCTGTGATCCGTTATACAGAGTGCATTACCACAGTGGTCGTGTCATGACCAAGATGACCTCACGTGAAGAGCAGACGGCGGAGATTGAACGTTTGTTCCCGGGAGAGAGCCGGGGATTCACACGATTCATGAAAGATATGGACACGTTGTTTCCGGCAGGCCGGGCAGCTTTTCTGGAAAGGGCTTTTCCACGCAAAAGGGATTTCTTCACCCCTTCGCTCATGTCCCTCATGGGCAGATTGCGTGCACACAAAAGTGTCCGGAAAGCGGTAGGCGATTATTTTGAGCATGAGGAACTGCTCGATGCATACTCACTGCAAAGTTTATACATTGGTGGATCACCGTTTGGGACGCCAGGTATCTATTCCCTTTTACCTTACGCAGAGCATGAATATGGCATCTGGATGGTCAAAGGTGGATATGCAGCATTGCCGGCCATTCTGGAACAGGAACTGATATCACGTGGTGGACGTGTCGTGCTGAATTCGGAAGTGACCGGACTCAAGATTAAAAATGGTGTGTGTGAAGGTATAGAAACGGCAGCAGGCGCAGAAAATGTGGATGCAGTTATCTACAATGGTGATTTCCCCCATCTATCAGGTTTGCTTGGGCAATCACCAGAGGTAGCACGTAAAAGAAAACCGTATCGTCCCTCTTCCGGATGTGTATTGCTCTATGTGGGCGTGGACAAAACCTGGGAAGATGCAACGACGCACCAGTTCTTCCTGCCACCGAGTCTTGAAGGCAGTTTGCAGGAAGTGTTCAATCAGCGACGCATTCCGGCAAAGTCCTCATTTTACGTATTTAATCCGGTCGCATTGGATGAAACTGCAGCGCCTCAAGGACAGAGTGTATTATATTTCCTCATTCCCGTACCAGATGCCGAAGGTGTCGACTGGGATCAGGAGAGTGAAGCATTGGCAGAACGGGTACTGGAAGAAGCGGAGCAACGTGGATTCCCGGGACTTCGTGCAGCGATCAAGTGGAAAAAGGTACGTACACCCGCTGACGCAGAGCGAGACGGGCTCTATGGGGGCGGAAGCTTTGGTATAGCACCTGTATTGTTCCAGTCCGGTGTATACCGACCGCAACCCAAACCATTCCCTAATATAAAGGGATTATATGCCGCAGGAGCATCTGTACATCCAGGTGGCGGAGTGCCGATTGTAATGCAGAGTGCACGGATGGCCGTCAATCAACTCATGAAGGAGATGGGAACATGAATGAAGCGATTTTGAGCAGGTGTGAAGAGTTGATGCAAAAGGGTTCTTCCTCTTTTTATCAGGCCTTTAGAGGGCTGCCAAGTCCACGTCGGGAAGCGGTATATGTCATTTATGCCTTCTGCCGCATGATTGATGACAGTGTAGACGAGCCGGAACATTCGCCCTATACGATTCACGAGATCCATGATTTGTTTGATCAGTTGGACGACGCGGAAGGACATTTTATCTGGCCAGCACTGAGATGGTTGTTCAACAGTTTTCCTCATCTGGATAAGGGGCCATTTTTCCGTCAGATGGAAGGGCAACTCACGGATCTTAAAGTAACACATTATACAACGATGCAGGAACTGGAGCATTATTGTTATCTGGTGGCCGGAACCGTAGGCGAGATGTTGTTGCCTGTATTGAGAGATGATAACGGCGCAGAAGTAGCGATGAACGGGATTGCTTTGGGTAAAGGGATGCAGATCGTTAATATTATTCGGGATGTTGGTGAAGATCGGGCCAGAGTGCGTCGGTATGTTCCGCTGGAAATCATGGAGAAGCATGGTTACACCGAGCAGGACTTTGAAGACGGGGTTGTGGACGAACGTTTTATTGCCATTGTTCATGAATTAAAAGCTGCAGCATTGAACTGGTTCCGTATTGGCATGGATCGTCTGGATACGTACCCAACGGAAAGTGCGTTTTCCATCGAGCTGGCAGCAGCCTTTTACTCCACCATTCTACACGCCGTTGAACGCAACGACTATGACGTATATACCAAGCGGGCATATGTTAGCGATGAATTGAAACTGGAGATGCTGGGTGCGATTGTGAAACGTTACCCGATGCTGGCCTATCAAGCCTCCCGAACGGCGGTATCCTGATGATCCAGTGGCTTTACTGGGCGTGGTATGTCATTGGAGCAACCTTGATGCTAACGATCGGTGTGCCTGACGTATTATCTTTTTCAAATGGTTTATTTCTAATCTTCTACGCATTGTATGTGCTGGATCTGATCTATCAAGGGCGTAATCGGACAGGCCTGTCCGACCAGTCAGTCATCTGGCTGAAACCCGGACTCTGGATATCCTCTGTGATTATCTGGCTTGGAGGTATGGGCGTAGAGTGGGTAGGCGTTCATACGCATTGGCCCTTTGGTGAGTATGCTTACTCAGACTTCTTCGGGATTCATCTGTTCAGTGTGCCAGTTACGCTGGGTTTCGCCTGGATCGCAGTGGTGGGTAACTCGGCGCTGTTAAGTGGCGGTGGTTCAACGTGGACTGGCAAATTTCTTCGAGCAGTGAAGACCGGGTTCTGGGCGATTGTACTTGATCTGGTGCTCGACCCTGTTGCGCATGCAAGAGGATTCTGGGAGTGGCAAGCCCCAGGTGGATTCTACGGTGTTCCGTGGACCAATTACATAAGCTGGTTTATCATGGGTGCATTCTTATCCCTTTTCCTTCCGGCCATGCCTAATGACCGTAGCTCATTGCTGCGTGCAAAATGGTTGTATCAGCTGTTTATTCTTCTGTTCGGCCTGCTTGCTCTAAAGGAAGGGATTACGGGCAGCTTTATCATCGCCATTGCTGGTGTGCTTCTTGCCGAAGGGAGCTGGCTCTATGATTCGCGCCGTAAAATCAAAACCGTTTAATCGTATTTTTGCCTTATACAATCACTATTATCTGCTACGTCGGCGCTTCCGCTCCTTCACGCTCACAGGGTCACTGGACCCACAGGTGGACATCAGGGACAACTCCCCGATTGAAGCGACTCGTCCGGTGATCTATTTCATGAATCACAGCTCATGGTGGGATGGTCTGCTGCTCTATCATGCGGCCAGGCAGACATCGCGGGGTGATCATTATGTGATGATGGAGGAGCAACAGCTTCAGCAATATGCTTTTTTTCGTAAATTGGGTGCGTATTCGATCAATAAGGAGAGTGCGTCCGGTATTCGGACCTCTCTACAGTACACCAGTGAATTATTGGATTCAGGTAAAAGGGTCTGGATTTTTCCCCAAGGAGAAATATTGCATCAGGAGGCCAGACCAATTCAGTTCCGTCCAGGCATCGGATTGTTGCTTCGTCGTTCTCCAAATGCCATCGCCGTACCGGTAACCTTGTGTCATGGGATGGTCCAGCATGATTTACCGGAAATATCGATGCAGGCGGGCCCAGCTGTGATGGAAGACTGGAAGGCATTGAAGAGTGAAGAGATTGCCGCCAGACTCGGCCATGTGCTGGAACAGCAGTTAGACGATCATAGATCAGAGCTTATACGGATGGGGCAGGGAAGTTTGCCAGATGCGATTCCACTGATTCGTCATGTACGTTCGACAAGTGAAAAATACGATGCGGCACGAAAGCGGGTGAACCGTTAGCATGAATGCATCTGAAATCTTCTGGATTGTGCTTACCTGCATATTGGGCGTACAGTTGCTGTTCGCTCTATGGAATGTCTCCTGTCTGCCCAAAGTACGTTCATTCCGAACAGACAAGATACAACCACCAGACCTGCTGGTCTCGGTGCTGATTCCAGCCAGAAATGAAAGACTACATATCGAAGGATGTCTGGAAAGTGTGCTCGCGAGCGATACAACGGGATTCCGGATGGAAGTAATGGTGCTGGATGATCGCTCCGAAGATGAGACAGCGGCCATGGTACAAGCGATTGCGGATCGGGATGCACGTGTGCGTTTGCTGCATGGCGTTGATCTTCCCGAAGGCTGGATGGGGAAATCCCATGCGTGTCACAGGCTGGTTCAGGAGGCCAAGGGAGAATGGTATATGTTCGTGGATGCGGATGTGCGTCTGGAGCCAAGTGCCATTCGGCAGACGCTTGCGGCAGGGTGTGAGCAGAGCGGGGGGCTTATAACCGGTTTTCCTTATCAGGTAACAAAGACGTGGATGGAAAAGCTTGTTGTGCCCATGATGGTCTTCACCATCATCAGTCATCTGCCCATTTTCATGATACGCAGATCATCCAGTCCGATGTTTGTGGCCGCTACGGGGGCTTTTTTGCTGATTCATCGCTCCAGTTACGAGGCTTCCGGTGGTCATGCTGCCATTCAGGCACATCTGGTGGATGATATGAGTCTCGCCAAAGCAGTCAAGCGTGCAGGTCATCCGGTGATGCTGACCGACGTGCATGACGTAACGAATACCCGCATGTATCAGAACGGTGCAGAAGTATGGAACGGATATAAGAAAAACATGTACGAAGGTATGGGGCGCAAAGACGTGCTCCTGCTTGGCACGATGTTAATGTATACACTGATGTATATTGTGCCCCCGCTAGGCTTGATTTTTGGACTCCTTATGGGCAGTTCGATGTCCATTCTGTATGGATTGTTAGGAACATTATTAGGTATGGCTGTGAAAAGAGTAGCGGATCATGCTGGCGGACAACCCTGGTGGCTTGCCCTTCTGCAACCGGTCAGCATGGCCTGTGTCATTGCCATCGGATTCGCTTCCTGGCAGGCAGGCCGCTCCGGCAAGGGGTATGTATGGAAAGGTAGGCGGTACAGTTGAGAGGTAACGTCATTATAATCGGTGCAGGATTTGGAGGTCTGTCGTGTGCAATACGACTGGCTTCACAAGATGTGCAGGTGACCATTCTGGAACGGCAGCAACACGTAGGTGGCAAGCTACAGCATTTTGTGCGGGACGGGTATCATTTTGACCGGGGACCGAGCACAATCACGATGCCATCGACCTTTCGTTCAGTCTTCGACCATGCGGGTGTAGCAATGGAAGATTACGTACAGTTATATGAGCTAGAGCCGCGCACGCGTAATGTATTTGCAGATGGCACAGTGGTAGATTTGTCAGGCAATCGCGGGTGGATGAAGGAGCAGATCGCAGCGTACAGTCCGGAGGATGCGGCTCGTTATGATGCATTTATGGATGAGTCTGCTGCACTGTATGCGGAAGCCAATCGTCATTTTCTGGGTAAGTTGCTGCTGTCTCCTTTTGACAAATACAATCTCCAAATGCTGCGCAGCCTGCTCCGCGTGCGGCCAACGGTGAAGCTGGATAAGTTGCTGCGCTCGTATTTCCGACATCCGCATACGCTGGCTATGTTCGGACGGTACGCGACCTATGTGGGATCATCGCCGTATCAATCGCCTTCGATCTTTGCCATGATGGGGCATGTGGAAGCAGAAGTCGGCATCTACGGGGTCAAAGGTGGAACCTATCAACTGATCGAAGGAATGACCCGGCTGGCTCGGGAAAAAGGTGTACAGATCATTACCGGCACAGAGGTCCGGCAGATTGTTGTTCGGAATGGTAAAGTGGCAGGTGTAGACACGGATCAAGGCTTTCGGGAAGCCGATCAGGTCGTTGCCAATGGAGATGTGCTTAGCGTGAATCGACTGCTGCTCGCACCGGAACATCGGAAAGAGATGAACAATGCGCGCATACAGAAATATGAACCATCCATCTCGGGATTTGTGACGCTGGCAGGTGTGCGAAGGCAATATGATGCACTGCTGCATCATACGGTTTTTTTCCCGGAACGGTATGAACCGGAGTTCGACCATATTTTCCGTGACCGTAAAATGCCCGAAGATCCGACGATCTACATCTGTTATTCCGGTTATTCGGAAGCGGGCATGGCTCCGGCGGGAGCCAGTAACCTGTTCATTCTGGTCAATGCTCCCTACTTGTCGGATTCATGGAATTGGGAGCAACAGACGGAACGTTATGGAGCGTTTGTGCTGGAACAGTTGGCAGGACGGGGAATCACCGGGTTGAATGAATCTGATGTGCTGATCCGGTACACACCGCGAGATATTGAACGGGATACCTTGGCGCATCAAGGGTCGATCTACGGCATCTCGTCCAACTCGGTGAAGCAGACCTTTATGCGACCAGGCAACCGAAGCAAAGATGTACAAGGACTCTGGTACGTCGGCGGAACGACACATCCAGGCGGCGGAACCCCGATAGTGACGTTGTCCGGACAGCTTGTTGGTGAGCAATTGGCATCGGAAATCTTGAGATAAGTTTGTTGTGCAGATGATGGAGTGAAAATGTGTTTTGTTGATCCATGTGCGTGTGTATCGTCTCTGCTAATTAACTTTGAAGCTGCTACGGATGATCCGTGCTGTTGAGTAGGTATGAGATAGTGGTGCTCCGGGATTTAAGTGAGACATTTGGTGTCGGGGCATCCTTTCAATAGCCGGTTTGGAACGTTATACTGGATAGAGTTAAACTGCTGAGCTGTAATGCTTATAGGATTAATGTTTTTGTCTTTTGCAAAAGACGTATATACATAGAAGTAAGGAACGGGCAGGTTATCCTGTCGATCCGCACGATTCTCACATAGGAGGTCTCATCATGAATGAACAAGAGCGAGCCGGCGAACGGCTGCTTCCCGAAGTGGCTACGGGAGAACGGAAGCTAGAGCACGTGCGCCTCTGTCTTGAGGAGAATGTGGCAGGAGAAGGGGTAACCAGCGGTATGGAGCGGTTTGCGTTTCGTCATCACCCACTGCCGGAACTGGATTTTGAAGAGGTGCATCTGGAGACTTCGTTTATTGGTAAAAAAGTACGTACACCCTTGCTCATCAGTTCGATGACGGGTGGAAGCAAAACAACGGGCGCCATCAATGAGCGCCTCGCTCGAGTAGCAAACGCCAGAGGCTGGGCGCTCGGCGTAGGTTCAATCCGGGCTGCCGTGGAGCAGCCGGAACTGGCAAGTACCTTCGATGTGCGGCGCTGGGCACCGGACATCCCGGTCATTGCCAACCTGGGCGCGGTGCAGCTGAACTATGGGTTCACCACGGCTGATTTCCAGCGTGCTGTAGATATTGCGGGTGCGGACATGCTCGTGCTTCACCTGAACACCTTGCAGGAAGTTTTCCAGCCGGAAGGTAACACCAACTTCAGTGGATTATTTCAACGGATTGAAAACTTGTGTCGTGAGCTAGACGTACCTGTTGGTGTGAAAGAAGTAGGTTTTGGCATCGATGGTGTGACGGCTCAACGCCTATATGAAGCAGGTGTCGCGTTTATCGATGTGGCCGGGGCTGGAGGTACAAGCTGGGTACAGGTGGAGAAGTACCGCAACAATAACCCGGTACGCCGAGCCGCAGCTGAAGCTTTTGCCGACTGGGGTATTCCGACAGCGGAATGTATTCAGGAAGTACGAGCGCTGAATCCTACTGGTTCCCTGATTGGCAGCGGTGGACTGTACACTGGCGTGGATGCGGCCAAAGCCCTCGCGCTCGGTGCAGATCTCGCTGGTTTCGGTCGATCTCTGCTCGAATCCGCAGTAGCTTCCGATGATGCGCTGAATGAGCGGCTGGAACAGGTTGAGTTTGAACTTCGTACTGTCATGTTTGGCATTGGTGCAGGTCGGATTGAGGATCTGAAGCAGACATCACGTCTGGTGGAACGGCGTTAGATAAAACCAGAGGTGAAGTCTTGCTGAACAGTTTTGACTTGTGAGAGCATGCGCTGGGCCCGATGGAGCAACTTCCGCTAACGAACCTGCAACACCTTATTTGGCAATATAGGCGTTAGTTGGGAATCTAACGAATCTCACACACGCTAATGGGTTAGAAAACTGCGATTTGCAGCGGATGACGCCAAAGAAAGAGTAAATAACGAGTCTATAGTTCGTTAGATTTTCAAAACGCAGGAAAAATGCTGAATAGTGTCTCTCGGGTTCGTTAGAATGTGAGGGAAACGTGGAACGGTTCATGGACCGAACTTGGCACTTCAACTGTAGACTGCGACAAGTCAATTGATTAATATTGGTGTATTACTTTTAGCATGTCGATAATCAACGGCATGCTTTTTTGTAATGTATAACAAGATGAAGATTTAATTCAAAGTAAAATTTTTTATTGTTTGTTAATACATTACACTTTATGATTGATGAGTCTTAAGGAATGGTTTTTAATAATTTTATAGGCACGAAGACTCACTTGAAATTAAGGAAAGGATGGATTGATTCAAGACTAGAAGTTAAAATTTTGAAATTATAAGTATATATTTAAGTTTTAGATATCCAAAGTAATAATGCAGGTTTTTTAAGATCATACATATGAGGCATTAAACACAATTTCTAAGAGGTGATACATACATGAAGTTCAAGAACGTATTAATTTTCATGCTAGTTATTAATTTATTGTTGGTTAATCTACTGATTTCAGGAGCAGGGACAGAAGTAGCTCATGCAAATTATGAGCCTCGTACAGATAAAATAACTACGGAGTCTTCCAAGTCGAGTGATAACTTTATAGACTCGTATAATACCAACACGACTAATACGTCTGCATCAATTGAAACAATAAGTGACACTATTACTACGTCATATTTGCCGAAACCTAACGTAACGGTAACGACAACGGAAAACTCCATAACGGTGTCTTGGGATGAAGTTCCCGGAGCAACTAAATATGCTGTTACTGTCAATCGAGAAGTTGCTATGGATAAAAATATAAGAACGTACACAATAACAAGAGTTGCACCAGATGAAACATATAGGATCGGAGTTCTCGCTTATGACGGGGAAAAATACGGAGAACAAGAGTTACTCTTCGTTAGATTGAAGGGACCTGCGCCAATCTACGATGATACGGGTAGAATTGATTTTACGGGGAAAATTTCAGGTGAATTAGAGATTGTTAATGGTGGCTTCGCTTATGTAAACTGGGGGCTTGTGAATGGCAATGCGATCAGTCTGTTTTACAAGCAAGATGCCAATGTACTGGCTGAGGTGTACGTCAATGACGTGAAAAATACTGATCTGAACAGCCAATCCAGCTCAAGTGCTCTCATTAATGGTTTGAAACAAGGTGAGAAAAATGTGATCAAGTTAGCTTGGACGAATTCTACAGACTCCACTCAAGACTCAGTCGAGTTTATTATTACGCCTCCTGCAAAGGATGCTTATACTTTAGGAGTTTCCAAGGCGGGGTTTGGATCAGTCGTTGATCTTAAGCAATACGGTAAATGGTACCTCGTGGATAATCAAACCTTAATCTCTCAGAATACCGTTTCTAAATACATTGATACACAAGGTGATAGTGCTAGATGGAGAGTAGACCTGTATTCCAAGTTCGCAGATAGTGTGGGCTATGAACTAAATAAAATTAAAGAAGACAAGCAGTCTCCTTTTAACACGCTATGGTGGAATGTCAATGCGTTTGATACAGGGGAGTACGTTCATGGCTATTCATCTCCTGTAGGGATCGTTACCAAGGAGGATTTAGAGAAATATACAGGGGTTGTTCTAAATGATCCTAATCGTCCGAATCAGATGATATCCAGTCTGGCTTTGGCTAATCCTAATACATATGAAAATGCAAAACATGGTAATAAGGGGCCTGTTTTTACGGAGATAGCCACTGGATCTGATGCATTCCCAAATAATCATATAAACTCTGTTGCAGCAGGCAGCGCGGTACAAAACTTCAAATATAAAGCCTTCTTAAAAAATAATGTGGAATTTAAAGGACAGGGGACTCCTGAAGATCCTTACGTTATTCCGACGCTAGCTGATGGGGAACCTGTGATCACGAAACTAGATAGTCCTAGATACTCCCAGTCGAGTGCTGTGGGTAATAATGCGATTCGGTTGCAGTGGCATGCAGTGGAAGGTGCTGAACAATATATTCTCAAGAGTGGTTCTGAAATTCTATATGAGGGTCCGCTTTTAGAATATGTGCATGAAGGTGTGAATTTTAATTCGATCACTAAGTATACATTAGTAGCTCGCAAAGGCGATGTTTACAGTGAAGAAGCGAAATTTACAATCGGAATTAGAAATTTTATTACATATCCACCAGATTTCCGAGCTGAAGCGCTGGATTCCACCAAAGTTAGACTTACGTGGAGCAAGGTAGACCATGCAGTAGAGTATGTGATCACCCGTAATGATCAGCCTTTGGCGGTAACCAAGTCAACTTTATACGAGGATGTAAATGTAACACCTGACACCACATACATCTATAAAGTGTTTGGCAGGGACGGAGACAACGAAGGTTCAGCTGCAGTTAAAAGTGTGAAAATTCCTAAATTGACTGAGGACGAGGCACCGAAAGGCCAAATTAACATAAGAGTCAATCGAGTGTACGATAATAGAGTGGACCTACAATGGAATCTGGTGGAGGGAGCAACCCATTATGAGATTTACCAGGATCAAGTGAGTAAAGTATGGTCAGGTCATTCAAATACGATGATAGCGTACACGCTCCAGCCAGGAAGAACATATACCTATCGGGTTGTAGCGAGTAACAAATACGGAAAGGTTGAATCTAGTACAATCGAAGTGCAGACGGCGGGCATACCTCAACCAATGAATGTGGCTCCAATGAATGCCTCGAACGCAACGATTGCCTTTGAATATCAACCTATTGAAGGAGCAGTTCATTACGTTGAACGTAATCCACAAACGAAGTACGAACCTCTAGGAAACGGTGTTTATCGTAAGACGTATTTGAATACTGCCACTGGAGAAACACGTGATGAGGGTATGGTGACTGCTGTGAACGGTAAGTTGCAGTTTAGTGAAGTGGGCGTCGAACGAAATAAATATTATGAGTATAATGTCATCGCTGTTCGTGTCAGACCTGATGGATCAGAAGAGGTCATTGGCAAGCAGACGGTTGCTGTAACAACTCCAGCAGATGGAAGTGGTGCAACGGTATATGGATATAATTATCCTATTCCTCCTTACCATAATGTTAATAATATCCCTTTCCCTAGTGCGGTTACGGGGAAAAACGACAGCATTACAATTGATACTCAAGTTGTGGGTTCAAATGGAGAAGTGAAAAATCCAGCAAGTGTTACTTTTAGAGATATAGAAAAGAGTTATGCGAAGGAGGCTATTATCTACTTGGCACAGAAGGGAATTGTCAAAGGCTATTCCGATGGTTCGTTTGGTGGACATCAAAAAGTGACGAGAGCCGAATTTGCAATCTTCTTAAAACGAGCCCTTGGATATAATTCTGTGGTTCCTTATATTAATGAATTCAACGATGTTCAATCTAACTCTTGGTACTATTCGGAGATAACTCCTGCATTACAACAAGGTATACTTAAAGGATTCAGTGATGGTTCGCTTAGACCGAATGTGGACGTTACGAGAGAAGAAGCATCAAGTATGATTGAGAACGTAATGAAAAAACAAGGTTATGTATTATCATCATTCACACTTTACGATGACAACCAAATGATCTCCAATTGGGCTAGAAATAGTATCAGTCTTGTAACTCAAGAATCTGTTATGAAAGGATACCCCGATCGGAAGTTTATGCCTAAAAAGCAGCTAACCCGACAGGAGGCTGCAATGATAATCTATAACCTATTGCATAGCAAGAAGTAAAAGGCCCGTAAAGTTCTTTTTACTAACTTTTAACGGTGATAAACGATGTTGAAATAAAATAGGACCCTAACATGCAATCTTCCTAAAGGGAGATTGCATGTTTATTTGATGATTGACTGATCTACCTTTTACATACATTCTTCTTTCACGGTGACATTCTCATTGGTTACAGTGACGTAGGAATTGCCGGACAAGTATTCCGTATAACCGCAAACCGTTTTGTTATAGGTTTTTCCGCGACTGTCCGTGAACGCCAAGGAGACGACCCCCTCCCCGGAACGTTTCAGTTGCGGGGCGAATTTCACGTTTGCTCCGCTGGGAATATCCTTGTCGAATATGTAGGTGGAGCCACTCTCGTTGTTGTTAAACGAGTTGTCGCCTTGAACCAGGCTGGCCTGAATATGGGTGAGGTCATAGTCGGACTGATTGTGGATCGTGATTCTTAAGTGGCGAAAGGGATCCATTGCATTCAGAAAGCTCATAAAAGCGACTATGGCGATTCCGAGTATGATAGCGGATAAGATAATCATTTTCTTTTTGGAGAATCGGCGACGTGTGTTCAATAAGATCCACTCCTTTCCTATGAGGTATAAACGATGGGATGAGATCAAAAGTTTTGATTAAAATGGATAAATATGAAAATTGAAAACCGAATCGTCAGAATAACTTTATGCGCTAAGCGGAAGAACAGGATACAATAAGATACTAGTAGTGCAAAAAGGACTGCACAGAGATGATACATAATTAAGATCACTCGAAATAAGGAGGTAAACAACATGGAACTTTCTCCAATGAATCAGGAAGATTATTCGAGTTTTTGCATTCGATCGATTAAGGATTTTGCACAGGAAAAAGTAGAAGCGGGTACCTGGGCTGAGGAAGAGGCGCAGCGACTGGCGGAGGAATCTTATGAACGTTATCTGCCAGAAGGCTTGAACACACCCGGAGCATATCTCTACAATCTGGTGCATCCTGTGGACGGAAATGTAGGGTATATCTGGTTTAATATCACGGATAATCGTCGTGGAAAAGATGCTTTTTTGCTGGATATCGTGGTTGAAGAAGTGCACCGTGGTAAGGGATACGGAACAGAGACAATGCAGGCGCTTGAACAGACGGCCTTGAGTCTTGGCGTGGATCGCATTGGTTTGCATGTCTTTGGACATAATGTGCGGGCGAGCAGCCTATATCGCAAGATGGGATATGAGGTAACGGATCTAACCATGTACAAGGAAATAAAAGGGTAAACCTAATAGCGGATATTCTAGGCAAAACTTAAGATCTGCGCAAAACGAATTATCCGCAGTAACCGGGGATTTCGGGAAGCGTATGGGACTCTGGTCGAATTGGCGAAGTTCCTTGATGCCTTGAGGTTTGTCATATATAATGTATAGGATTATCCATACCGAACAAGTAATCAATGAGGAGTTGTCATATACATGGCTTTGAAAGCTGGAATCGTGGGTTTGCCTAACGTTGGTAAATCTACATTGTTTAACGCAATTACACAAGCAGGTGCCGAATCGGCAAACTATCCGTTCTGTACAATTGACCCTAACGTGGGGATTGTTGAAGTACCGGATGAGCGTCTGGACAAACTGACAGAACTCGTTGTACCTAAGAAAACAGTACCAACGGCGTTTGAGTTTGTAGATATCGCTGGTCTTGTTCGCGGTGCGAGCAAAGGCGAAGGTCTTGGTAACAAGTTCCTTGCTCACATTCGTGAAGTAGATGCAATTGTACACGTGGTACGTTGCTTTGTAGATGAGAACATCACACACGTCGACGGTAAAATTGACCCGGTGAGCGACATCCAGACGATCAATCTGGAGCTGATCCTGGCCGATATCGAGAGTGTTGAGAAGAAAATCGATCGCTCCAAGAAAAACATGAAGGGCGGCAACAAGACTGCCTCTCAAGAAGTAGAAGTATTGGAGAGAGTGAAGGCTGTTCTGTACGATGACAAGCCGGCACGCAGCATGGAACTTACGGATGATGAGCTTCTGATCGTGCGCGATCTGCACTTGCTTACCTTGAAGCCTGTTCTGTACGCAGCCAATGTAGCTGAGGACGAAATCGGCGACGTGGCGAACAATGCTTACGTGCAAAAAGTAAGAGAATTCGCAGCTGCTGAGAACGCAGAAGTGGTGCCGATCAGTGCGAAGGTTGAAGAAGAGATTTCTGAGCTGGAAGGCGAAGATAAACAAATGTTCCTGGAAGAACTCGGTATCGAGGATTCCGGTCTGAACCTGTTGATCAAAGCGGCTTACAAATTGCTCGGTCTGTACACATACTTCACAGCAGGTGTACAGGAAGTTCGTGCGTGGACAATCCGCAAAGGTACCAAAGCGCCTGGCGCAGCGGGTGTCATTCACACCGACTTCGAACGTGGATTCATCCGTGCAGAAGTGGTTTCCTACGACGATCTGGTTGCAGCGGGTTCCATGAACGGTGCCAAAGAGCGCGGACAACTTCGTCTTGAAGGTAAAGAGTACGTTGTAAATGACGGCGACGTTATGCACTTCCGTTTCAACGTATAAGTTGTTACTCGTTTATATTTAGATTCAATAACCAAAACCCTACGATCTTCTTGTGAAGATTGTAGGGTTTTTAGTATCGATGTAAGGGGCCACCTCAATCGTAATGTACTTATGTACGCTCAATTCATACGAGGTTTGCTTAGTTACCAACAATAGTCTTGAAAGAATAGTGTTCTTTATTTATATCAAACGAATCCGCAAGCATTCTTTCGCCATTTCTAGCTTGATTAAGAAGATCGGGGTCTAATTCAGCTATGAGCAACTCAACGTTGTCTTGCGAGGCATCAATTATATTATCACCTAGAGGGTTCCATACACCGCTATGTCCACACGTATCCCAGACTCCGGTTGTTCCAACGTGATTACACATCGCTGTAAATATCGTATTATCCAGAGCGCGGGCAGGAAACCATACTCGTGACTCTTTGTACCCCATTCCTTTACTAAAAAGAGAGCTACCCATATATAAATGACAGCCATTTTGTGCTAAAAGACGAGAATGTTCAGGGAAACCTGCGTCATAACAGATGGCCATCCCAATATTCCAGCCCTTTAATTTAATGATGACCTGCTCATTATTGGTTGAGAACATTTCTTTCTCCGTTTGAAATAAATGAGACTTGTCATAAACACCCACTTCATGTCCATTGGAATCTATTATAACTGAAGAGATGAACACATCCTCGCCTCTTATTACAGGGGTTCCGATGATTGACCAAATGCCGTACTTTTTGCATGCTTGACGCAACTTATCAATCCTCGCATCATTAATGGAGAGTGTATATTCAGTTACATTGGATTCTACGATTTCTGGCACATATCCCGTCAGATATTTTTCTGGAAACATGATAATATCGGCGTGCTCTTTTCCAGCTTCTTCAATCATCTCATAAGCCCTATTAACGTTCTCTTCAATATTTCCGTCGATCGAAGAACATTGTGCCAAAGCAATCTTTAATTTTTCTGTTGGAAAAACAGCTGGTGTTAAGTTCATAGCATCCATTCCCTCCTAAACTAAAATATCAAAACTATGAATTATAGAGCCCTTGTATATATTTTACAACATCAGAAATAAACTTGAATGATCTATTTGTTACAAACATTCTCGGTAGGCGAATCCATCAGCGGAATGACAACGAGTGAAAGTTGAGAAAATTGAATTATAAAAATTAGTTCATCCGCATGCGGAACAGTTACTATTCAGAACCATAAGAATATGCTATAATTAAGAGTCGTATACCACGTTAAAATTCGCGCTTGAACAGATGAGCTTAAGCGAGTTTCATACAGGGTACGCGATTTCTTGATTTCACTTTAAAAGTAAAGGATTTGATGACGTTGTAGCGATGTTATACGTCGATCATACAGGAATGTGAATACATGCTGCGGTCAGGGGATTCGGTGTGAATCCTGTGCGTTGTGGAATATAGATTATAGATGTTATGAATAATGAAACCGAAATAATTATTAAAAACGATATTTGCATGGACAAAATAATGTGTGAGGTGACTATACATGTTGGATAAATTACAGGCGTTAGCCGACCGTTATGACAAGTTGAGCGAACTTTTGTGTGACCCGGATGTGGCAAGTGACAACAAAAAGTTGCGGGAATACTCCAAAGAACAATCCGATCTGCAACCAACTTATGAAGCGTACAATGAATACAAACAGGTAAGTCAGGATCTCGAAGCTGCAAAGGAAATGCAGGGTGAGAAACTGGATGATGAGATGCGCGAAATGGTCAAAATGGAAATTGACGAACTGAGCACTCGCCAGAAGGAACTGGACGAATTGATTCGTGTACTCATGCTGCCAAAAGATCCGAATGACGACAAAAACGTTATTGTTGAGATTCGCGGAGCAGCTGGTGGAGATGAGGCAGCGTTGTTTGCAGCAGATCTGTATCGGATGTACACACGTTATGCAGATGCACAAGGCTGGCGTGTAGAGCTGATGGATGTTAACACAAATGATCTCGGTGGGTTCAAAGAGGTTGTTTTCCTGATCAACGGACGCGGCGCTTATAGCAAAATGAAATACGAAAGCGGCGCACACCGTGTGCAGCGTATTCCAACAACTGAGTCAGGCGGACGTATTCATACGTCAACTTCAACGGTTGCGGTTATGCCTGAAGCCGAAGATTTTGATATCGAAATTCATGATAAAGACATCCGTGTTGATACGTTCTGTTCCAGTGGTGCAGGTGGACAATCGGTTAATACCACGAAATCCGCAGTACGGGTAACGCACGTTCCAACGGGAATCGTGGCGACATGTCAGGATGGAAAATCACAGAACTCCAACAAGGAAAAAGCGTTGCAGGTTCTGCGTACACGTATCTTCGATATGAAACGTATGGAAGAGGAAGCAAAGATCTCTGTCGAGCGGAAGAGCAAAGTGGGAACGGGCGACCGCAGTGAGCGTATTCGTACGTACAACTTCCCGCAAAGCCGTGTGACGGATCACCGTATCGGCCTGACGATGCACAAGCTGGATCAGATCATGAACGGGGAGATTGAAGATATCTTGTCTGCACTGACGATTGCTCAGCAGACCGAGTTGATGGATAGAGGAGAATAATCTGTGACCCGCGCGCAGTTTGTCATGACGCCGGAACAGAGCTGTCGGGAAGCCTTCGTGGAGGCTTCCTCTTTTTTGGAGAAGTGCGGCGTGTACGAGCCGCAAAACAATGCCCGGCTGCTGTTGGAACATGTACTCGGCGTTTATGGCGCCTCGTATTACATGATGCAGCCGGAGCCTTTTCCCAGCGAGCATCGCAGCCGCTGGGAGGACGCCGTCACGCGCAAGGCTGCGGGTGAGCCGGCGCAATACATTATCGGCAGCCAGGAATTCTATGGGCTGCCGTTCGAGGTCACGCCGGCCGTGCTGATTCCACGGCCGGAGACCGAGCTGTTGGTCGAGGCTGTGCTGCGCGAAGCCGACCGCGTGTTTCCCGACGGCGCTCCGCTCGCCGTCGATATCGGCACGGGCAGTGGCGCCATCGCGGTGACGATGGCTTCACTGCGCCCGCGCTGGCAGGTTGGCGCCGGGGATCTCTCGGCGGCTGCCCTGCAAGTGGCCGCGCGGAACGCGGCCGCGAACGGGGTACAGATCGACTTCCGTGAAGGCGATCTCCTGGCCCCGTTCGCCGGGGCACGGGTGGACATCCTTGTGTCCAACCCGCCATACATCCCGGCGGCTGATATCGCCGGGTTACAGCAAGAGGTGCGCGATCATGAGCCGCGCATGGCATTGGACGGCGGTCCGGACGGGCTTGCACCGTACCGTATCATGCTGGAGCAGTTGGCGCTGTTGCCTGCGCCGCCGCAGATCATTGGTTTTGAGCTGGGCCAAGGGCAGGCTCGCGACATTGCAGCTTTGCTTGAAACGGCGGGACATTGGCCGGAAATTATCATTGTACCGGACCTTGCCGGAATCGAGCGGCATGTCCTGGGTGTTCGTACTTCGGAACAGGTGACGAAAATGTAAGGTTCTGCGGGTTTTCTTTTTGCCGTGAAATCCTCTACAATGAGATATACCGAAGATTTCTGAATGCTTGGGGGAACATAATTACATGCTGCACAAATTTAAAAAGATAGACTATTCTATTGTCTTTATACTCGTTATTCTGATGGGTATCAGTATTTTATCGATTTACAGTACAACGTTTGGTCGTCCAAAGCTGGAGGGACTCCCGAAAAGCGCAGTGATCTTTTATATTTTGGGCTTCGTAGTCTTTTTTGGGATGTCGATGATCAACTATAAATTCATAATCAAAAATTATTTATATATCTATGGCGTGGGGATGCTCCTGCTCATATTCGTTATGTTCTTTGGTAAGGAGTATTATGGTGCAAAAGGTTGGTTGTCCATCTTCGGGGTCAGTTTGCAGCCTGCTGAATTGTTCAAGTTATGCCTGATTGTGTTTTTATCGGCCTTTTTGGCCCGAAAGAAGAACCGTCCGCTCTATTTTGGACGTGACGTTATCCCGATTACACTCTGTGTTCTGCCGCCGTTACTACTCGTATTGCTTCAAAATGACTTGGGAAATGCGTTAAGCTATATAGTCATTCTTGTGGGCCTACTTTGGATTGGTAACATTAAATTTACGCATGCCCTCATTGGCTTTATGATCGCAGTGGCTGCTTTTATCGGTGGTACACAGGCGTATATTCATTACCATGATGAGATTGTTAAATTTCTGAATGACATTGGACGTTCGCACTGGGCGGATCGTTTTGACCCTTGGCTTGTACCAGAGCTGACCTCAAGAGATGTACTCTGGCAGACGTATAATGCAAAGCTTGCGATTGGTTCTGGTGGGATTACAGGCAAAGGTTATATGGAAGGCACAACGATTCAGTCGAATCGGGTGCCGCTGGCCTATGCTGACTCCATCTTTGTGCAGATTGGGGAAGAATTTGGTTTCATCGGTGCCTCGGTACTGCTTCTCCTGTACTTTATCCTGATTCACAGGCTGGTGCTGATTGCACTGGAGTGTAAGGATCGCGCGGGGCCTTATCTCATTGTTGGGATCATAGCGATGCTGCTTTACCAGATCTTTGTTAATATTGGTCCATTCATTGGTCTGATGCCGTTGACAGGAATTACGCTGCCGTTTATCAGTTCGGGTGGTACCTCCATTATGATCAACATGATCAGCATGGGTCTTGTGATGAGTATTAAGGTCCACACGGAAGAGAATGAGGATATTCTTGGCTCTGCGGAACAACCGAGTATTACGGATCTGGTGAGGAAATTGCTAAGACGCAAGCCATCCCAGCAGGAGCAATAACGTTTCTGAGTCAAACCGTGAAATAGCACGTCAGATTTATGTATATAAGCTAGATAACTATAGAACCCTGGAACAGACCAACCCAAGTTACATTGGGTGGATGTTTTGGGGTTTTTATTGTTTTTACGGCGTAATTCAGGCCGTTGAATAGTTCGTTTTTTAACCTGAAACGACCCTGATTTCCATTTTATTATCCAATTATATACAATGGTAATATTGAGTTCAATTGGAAATCATAGAATGCTAGATTTCAGGGGGATGGACAGAGTCATGTTGAGAATGTTGAAAAAGATAGACGGTGTGATTCTTTTTGTAATGCTGTTGCTCATGATTATTAGTGTATTTGCGATTTATAGCGGAACGCAGACAGATGCCAACCTGGCGAATCATCATGTCAAAACGATGTATTTCTATGTGGCCGGGTTCATTGCGGTGCTTGTGATCGGGCTTGTGAATTACAAGTTATACGTGAAATATGCGTTTTATTTGTATGGCTTGGGGATCATATTACTGATCCTGGCCAATGTCCTGGGAAGTTCAATCAATAACGCCAACGGTTGGCTGAAGCTGGGCGAGAACTTTTCTTTTCAACCGGCAGAGCTGTTCAAGATGATTCTGATTCTGTTTCTCGCCCATTTGATCGTGAAGAGACAACGAGGCACGCTGAAATTTTGGAGAGATATTGTGCCGATTGGCTGTTGGGCGTTTATTCCGTTTGCCCTTGTTATGGCTCAGAATGATTTGGGGAATGCGCTGGGGTATGTGGTGATTTTGGCTGCGGTATTCTGGATCGGAAATATGAGGCTGAAGCACGCATTGATTGCACTGGCGATTGTGGGAGTGGCGTTCTTTGGTTTTGTCAAAGCCTATACCTTCTACCATGGTGAAGTTTTCACTTTTCTTGAAAAGATAAAACGTGAGCATTGGGCGGAGCGGATTGATCCCTGGCTTGTACCGGAAAAGGCTACCTCAAAGGCTTCCTGGCATACGAAAAATGCAGGTTTAGCCATCGGTTCTGGGGGCATCATCGGCAAAGGTTATTTGCAAGGAACATCCGTTCAGAGTGGACGAGTCCCCTATACGTATTCTGATTCCATTTTTGTTGTGATCGCAGAGGAGTTTGGGTTTGTTGGTGCATCCGTACTGATTCTGTTGTACTTTATCCTGATCCACCGTATGGTGCTGATTGCTCTGGCATGCAGAGATCGCGCGGGACCTGTCATCATTGTAGGTATTATCGGAATGTTGTTGTATCAGGTGTTTGAGAACGTAGGGGCGTTCCTTGGACTGATGCCACTCACAGGTATTACGTTACCGTTCATCAGTTACGGCGGCACCTCTTTGCTTATTAATATGGCTTGCATCGGTGTAGTCATGAGCATTAAGTTGTACGGGCAAGAAGAGGAGGATGAACTTCTGATGGGAGAGCAGCAACCTCGGTTGTCGGAACGTTTATGGAATATGCTCAAGAAAGAGAAAAGTGCTGTGTAACTGTTGAGTCGGTGTAGGTTAAAAGTAAAGCGGTGAGACGTATAACGTGATCGTTTATAGGAATGAAGAGGTTGATTTGCCCTGTAACCAGGTGCGGATCAGCCTTTTTAACATGATGGGTGAGAAAGTGTAAATCATAGAAACGATTTAGTAGATTTATTGCAAATGCTAGGTTTACTTCCGTCTCTACCGGGCATACTGATAGACATGAGAGAGTTGCAGGTAGCGTGATCAGAGAGCCGAGGGGGAGAACGGAATGAGCAGACGAATTGTAAAGCAAATTGGACTTATTATTGTATGTCTTATGATGATTATCATGATGTGGGAAGGTCAGAAAACGGATGCAGCTGTGGCGGCCACAGCAATTCCAGAACAATCGATTCGCTTGCGTATTCTAGCAAACTCGGATGCACCGGGAGATCAATTGGTGAAACGCGAGATTCGGGATGCTGTCGTTGCTCAGATGGGCGAGTGGGTAGCCGAACTGGAGAATCCGCAAAGTCTGGATGAAGCGCGCAAGGTTATTCGTGAGCATTTGTCCGAGATTGAGAATAGAGTAGGAGAAGAGTTGGCCAGTCGCGGTTTAAATTATGAGTATCAGGTGGAGCTGGGTTCCGTTCCGTTCCCGACCAAGCTGTATGGGGGTACCGTCTATCCTGCCGGAGATTATGAAGCGGTTCGGATCACGCTGGGCGAAGGCAAAGGTCAGAACTGGTGGTGTGTGTTGTTCCCGCCGTTGTGCTTCATTGATGCAGGGACCGGGGATGCACTGGCGAAACCTTCAACCGTATCAGCCGCAGCGGCTGAACCAAGAGATGCAGAAGCATCTGTGCAGGGAGACACACCGGAAGCAAGATTCTTTCTGTGGGATATGGCTGTGAAACTGTGGAGTTGGGTAACTGGATTATTCGCATAACAACCAGTTTATACTATGATAAAGGGCGACTTCGATTATGGGAGCTGCCCTTTTGATATGAATTAGTGGTGAATTTCCGGGCGAAGTTTGAAGGGCATCCGAGTTGGGACAGGTATGTTATAATTACTTATAGTGCGTGTTCAAAAAGTCTGGTTTTCAGTACCAAGAAGATGGAATGAAGCTAGAAATGGAGTGGCGGAGCGTAGGCAAACTACGTGAGTAACCAAAATGTTTCCTTCGGAAACATACTTCGTAAGCCTCCCGCTTATTTCGGCTGAATTTCATATTCGACGTTGATGATGCCGCTAGGCATCTATCGTAATCAAAAGCGTACTTTTTGAACAACCTCTTATATTGAATATGGATATGAACTAACCTACTTGAAGTTTAGGAATGATGATATATGAGCAGAGAAAACGAACCATTGCAACACACCTCTGATATGAGGGATGGTAGAGAAGAACGTGATATGAAAGCTCCGGGAGAGCTGGTCACCGAGATGTGGGATGTACGCGTCTTGGTGAGCGCTGAAAATGATCACGGAATGGGTAATATTGAAATGTTGGATGTGAAAAAGGGGAGCGCCGATCAACAGGCGCTCGCCGACTTGCAGGCTGCCGCAGCCTGCATTCGTCAAGGTCAGACGGTGGCCTTTCCGACCGAGACGGTCTATGGCTTGGGTGCTGATGCGCGTAGCACAGCAGCCGTGGAGGCTGTATTTGTCGCCAAAGGCCGACCTTCCGACAATCCACTGATTGTGCATATCGCGCACCGTGACCAGTTGGATGCGCTGGTCACGGAAGTGAATGAAACGGCGGAAGCGCTGATGGCGGCCTTCTGGCCGGGACCACTGACGCTGGTGCTGCCGGTTAGGCCGGGTGCGGTGTCCCCGCGTGTCACCGCCGGTCTGGACACGGTGGCCGTGCGCATGCCGGACCACCCGGTGGCCTTGCAGTTAATCGCGGCGGCGGCATGCCCTGTAGCTGCGCCAAGCGCCAACCGCTCCGGGCGGCCAAGCCCGACACTCGCGTGTCATGTACGAGAGGATCTGGATGGCCGCATCGGCGGCATTGTGGACGGCGGCCCCACCGGGGTGGGCGTCGAGTCCACGGTTGTGCAGGTCGGTGACGACGGTACCGTCACCATCCTGCGCCCTGGCGGCATTACGGCGGAACAACTGTCCGCCGTTGCCGCCCGTGTCGCCACGGACCCCGCGCTACTCGCGGAGGGGGCCGATGGCGTGGGCAGCCCGGCGCCACGCTCGCCGGGCATGAAGTACACGCACTACGCACCCGCAGGGGCGCTGTGCGTGGTGGAGGGGCCGCCCGCAGCGGTGGCGGCCTGGATCAGCGCCGCCCTCGCAGAGGCGGCGCAGCGCGGAGAGCGCACCGCTGTGCTGGCGTTCGCCGAGCACGCGGAGCAGTACCGCGCCGATGCCGTGTTCTCGCTGGGCGATGCCAGCGAGCTGGAAGAAGCAGCGCGCCGGCTATACGCCGCGCTGCGCAGCTGCGATGAGCAAGGCGCCACATATATTGTGGCTGAAGCCTGCTCACGCGAAGGGCTGGGAGCAGCCGTCATGAATCGGCTGCTCAAGGCTGCGGGGAACCAACTCATACAAGTTGGCAACCAGCGCCCCTTATAACCTCTCCTGATCATACAGTCAGGAGAGTAATCACTCTTTTTCCAAAACAAAATCAAGATTCTATAAAGCCAGCATCTGACCAGAGATCCGTCGCCGTTTGCCTTTCATCGGTCATGTTTAGGTCCTTGTCCGCATATCGTGTACAAGAACCTTTACGTGACTTGGGGGTATGGGGATGTGGGATGTGTCTGCCCATGTAGGGCAGTTGGTAACCATTTTGGTCATGGCTGTTGCGCTTGGCCTCGATGCGTTCTCACTCGGAATCGGAATTGGCATGAAGGGCATTCGGCTGCGGGATGTATTGCGAATCAGTATTGTAACGGCGCTATTTCATATCATCATGCCGCTCATCGGCATGTATATGGGCAAATACGTCAGCTCCCTGCTCGGTGACATTACGACGTATGCGGCAGGTGGATTGCTTGTTTTGCTGGGTGCTCATATGATTCTTAATGCATTCCGTGAAGGCGATACAAAGCTGGTGGACCACCGTTCCCTGCTCGGCGTTGTTTTGTTCTCCCTCAGCGTAAGTGTGGATTCATTCTCCGTTGGCGTATCCTTAGGGATGTTCAGCAGTGATCTGATCTTAACTGTACTTGCTTTCGGTGTGTGTGGCGGGGTGATGTCGGTTATGGGTCTGCTATTAGGCCGTCGGGTAAGCCAGAATCTCGGGGATTACGGCGAAGCTATTGGTGGCGCAATCTTGCTTGCGTTTGGACTTTTGTTTATATTTTAGAATAAAACTTGAGATATCATATCATTCGCATCATATGTAAAATGGGGAGGCTAACACAATGAAACATATTTTATTCGTGTGTACAGGAAATACGTGCCGCAGCCCCATGGCAGAGGGGCTTTTGCGAAAACTGGCATCGGAGCGTGGCATTCAGGTAGAAGTTCGTTCCGCAGGTGTGGCAGCAACGTCGGGTATGCCGATCTCTCGTCATGCTGAAGCGGTTTTGAGAGATCATAACGTTGAAGGTCCACCTCATTCCACACAGCTTAGCTCTAACCTGGTAGGTTGGGCCGATCTGGTTCTTACATTAACACGGAGTCATAAGCAGCATGTCATGCAGGTTTTTCCCGATTCAGTCCACAAAACCTATACATTGAAAGAATATGTGGAGGATGATGAACAGGTATTAAGTGATGTTCAGGAGTTGGACAGCCTGTTTGCAACGCTGGAGATGAAACGTGCCCTTGGCCAAGAGATCCTGGCATCGGAGCGTGAGCGAGCCATTGAGATTAGACAACGAATTCCAAGTTTCGACATCTCCGATCCGTTTGGGGGAAGTCGTGATGATTACAATATAGCTGCAGCTGAGATTCGGACGGCATTGGACCGGCTTTTGGATAAGCTGGGATAATTCTGATCCTGCGAGGCAGGTTATAGAAATAGGACACGTGATGTAAATTAACCGTTGATTTTAGCCGCGGGTTGTTTTATGATGAAGGGGAAAACAGGGATCCGGTGTAACTGGCGACGAAGTGGGCATAACCACGATGGAGCACCGGAACAAACGGCCGGTCGCCTGGGCAAAAGAGCAATTCTGCGTTACCCGCAGACTGCTCTTTTTTTCGTCTTTCATCTGATTATTCGCTATAATAGTACCTGAGATGCCGTGCAAGAATACGAAGGACAACCAAGAGACAGCGGGCATGATTTTATCGGGAGGCGATAATAGGATGACTATAGAGTTAGATTCGGAACAACCCGGATTGCAGGAACAGACCGCGTCTATTTTGCATGAACTGGCGCTTACCGGACAGCTTGGGCCTGGACAGATCGTTGTGATTGGTACAAGCACAAGTGAAGTCGCAGGCGCTCGGATTGGTACGAGTGGTGCCATTGAAGTGGCGCAGCAGCTTCTTGCGGGTATACGCGAGGTGCAGGAAGAGTTCGGTTTTGACACGGTATTCCAATGTTGTGAGCATCTGAACCGTGCGCTGGTAATGGAACGTTCTGTGCTTACTCGACTTGGATTGACCGAGGTTGGTGCAGTACCCGTGCCCAAGGCCGGAGGTTCAATGGCATCCGCAGCATATCGTTCGCTGACCGATCCATGCCTGGCTGAACATGTGCAGGCCCATGCGGGACTGGACATTGGGGAGACGATGATTGGGATGCATCTCCGGCATGTAGCCGTACCCTATCGTACAGCGCTTCGCTATGTTGGAGATGCTCGTGTAACCACAGCGTTGACTCGTCCGAAGTTGATTGGCGGCGAACGCGCGGTGTATCGTATGGAAGAACAACCAGATTCGACATTTTGTGACTAACATATAAAGCGAGATTAATTGGTTACACTTCTGACTTTGATTGCATCACCATCTTCCGATCGCTGTTATCCCCAGATTTTTTTATTCCCTATTTAAAGGGGAAATCCGGTGATAAAGGCGACCACTTCGTTTCTTCAGATTGGTGTTGCACTCGCCGTTTTCGTGTAAACATTAGTTTCACTTTATAACTTCACTTATACCTGGGAGGAATTTAATCATGGAACAATTGCGCAAGAATGACCCGGCAGTACTGGAAGCGATGAATCTTGAACTGAAACGTCAACAGAACAACATCGAACTGATCGCATCCGAGAACATCGTAAGTGAAGCAGTAATCGAAGCAATGGGATCTGTTCTGACCAACAAGTACGCTGAAGGATATCCAGGTAAACGTTACTATGGCGGTTGTGAGCATGTGGACATCGTTGAAGACATCGCGCGTGATCGTGCAAAAGAATTGTTCGGAGCAGAACACGTGAATGTTCAACCTCACTCCGGTGCACAAGCGAACATGGCAGTTTATCTTGCAGCGTTGAAACCTGGTGATACTGTACTTGGTATGAACCTTGCCCATGGTGGACACCTCACACACGGTAGCCCGGTTAACGCATCTGGTTTGCTGTACAACTTTGTGGCATACGGCGTACAGGAAGATACATTCCTGATTGATTATGATGAAGTACGCAAAGCGGCTTTCAAACACCGTCCTCGTCTGATCGTTGCAGGTGCAAGTGCATATCCGCGTACCATTGATTTTGAAAAGCTGGCTTCCATCGCCAATGATGTTGGCGCTTTGTTCATGGTGGACATGGCTCACATCGCAGGACTGGTTGCTGCTGGTTTGCATCCAAACCCGGTTCCACATGCGCATTTCGTAACAACAACTACACACAAAACGCTGCGTGGACCTCGTGGTGGTATGATTCTGTGCCGCAAAGCGTGGGCAGCAGCGATTGATAAAGCCGTATTCCCAGGTTCCCAAGGTGGACCTTTGATGCACGTGATCGCTTCCAAAGCGGTAGCATTCGGTGAAGCTTTGCAACCTTCGTTCAAAACGTATGCAGAGAATGTCGTGAAAAACGCACAGGTTCTTGCTGAAACGCTGATCGCTGAAGGATTGAACATCGTATCTGGTGGTACAGATAACCACTTGATGCTGATCGACACACGCAGTGTGAACATCACAGGTAAGGAAGCTGAGCATGTGCTTGATTCCATCGGTATTACCGTGAACAAAAATGCCATTCCATTCGACCCTACAAGCCCGTTTGTAACGAGTGGTATTCGAATTGGTACACCTGCTGCAACTTCCCGTGGCATGAACGAAGAAGCGATGGTCGCTATTGGTAAGATCATTGCTAAAACGCTGAAAAATCCAAAAGATACAGCGAAGCTGGATGAAGCCCGTGCAGAAGTGACTGCACTGACAGACCAATTCCCGCTCTATACCGATCTTAAATACTAAAAAACTTTGCTCATGCTGTTTGTATTTGAGATGTTCTTAAAATGGGATACAAAAAAACGAAGCAGACAGAATGAGACCGCAGAAGCGAAGCGTTCGCCTTTATCCCCGGATTTTTCCCTTGTTAAAAGGAGAATAAAAAAAATCTGGGGATAACAGCGATCGAAGGATCATTCTGTAGGCGGAGTGCCATTGTATTCATCATTTTCATTTTCTTAACGACATAACAGCAGGAGCAAAACAGGACCGGATGGATCATTTTCCGGTCCTGTTTTTTATAGGATTCGGTAATCTGTAATGATTGGGTGCCCTTTGATGGTGTAATTCGTTGTTGGTGATGATATAATATACAGGATTTATCGAGCCCATGAATGGTGGCTAGGTATATTTGGAAATGCTGAACATGAAGAACTTACCGGAGGGACAAATTAGATGGGAAAATTAGTAATATGTGATCACCCTTTGATTCAACACAAACTGACGTTTATACGCGACATGCGTACGAATACGAAAGATTTTCGTGAATTGGTGGATGAAGTAGCAACGTTGATGGCTTATGAGATTACAAGAGATGTTGAACTGGAAACGATTGATGTACAGACACCTGTAGCTGCAACACAAGGTAAAGTCATCTCTGGACGTATGCTCGGACTGGTGCCGATTCTGCGCGCAGGACTCGGAATGCTGGATGGCGTTGTGAAATTGTTGCCGGCGGCAAAAGTTGGACATGTTGGTCTTTTCCGTGACCCGGAAACACTGCAACCGGTAGAATACTACACCAAACTGCCTACAGACGTAACAGAGCGTCAATTGATTGTAATTGATCCGATGCTGGCAACCGGTGGTTCGGCAATTGCAGCTATTGACGTGCTCAAAAAACGTGGCTGTACCCAAATCAAGATGATGAACTTGGTTGCGGCACCGGAAGGCGTAAAAGCTGTGCAAGATGCACATCCCGATGTGGACATCTATGTAGCAGCATTGGACGACCGTCTGGACGATCATGGTTATATCGTTCCAGGGCTTGGAGATGCAGGAGACCGTCTATACGGCACTAAATAAGCATATCGCATGCTTTGTAAGAGGTTGTTCAAAAAGTCCAATTTTGATTACGAAGGATGCCCAAGGGCATCATCGGCATCGAATATGAAATTCAGCCGAAATGTCCGTTGCTCACGTAGTTTTCCCTACGCTCCGCTACTCCATTTCTACCTTCATTCCATATTCTTGGTACTGAAAACCGGACTTTTTGAACATGAACTTATAGAAAAGGGGCTTTGCTCGAATGTCCAACAAAATTAAAGTTATGACGATCTTCGGGGTGCGTCCGGAAGCCATCAAGATGGCTCCGCTTATTTTGGAATTGCAGAAACACCCTGAGTCTATTGAATCTATTGTTTGCGTAACTGCGCAGCATCGCCAGATGTTGGATCAGGTACTTGAAGTTTTCGACATTCATCCCGATTATGATCTGGATGTGATGAAGGACCGTCAGACATTGAATGAAATTACAATTCGTGTGCTTGGTGGTCTGGAGCCGGTGTTAGCTGAAGCTAAGCCGGATATTGTACTGGTTCACGGGGATACATTAACTACCTTTGTAGCGAGCTATGCAGCATTCTTGCAACAGATTCAGGTAGGACATGTGGAAGCGGGGCTGCGGACGTGGAACAAGCTGTCTCCATATCCGGAAGAGATGAACCGTCAGCTGACGGGAGTACTGGCTGATCTACACTTTGCGCCTACGGATTGGTCTTCTTCCAATCTTGCCAAAGAAAATAAATCGGAGTCTAGTACGTACGTCACAGGCAACACGGTAACAGATGTGTTTCAATATACTGTACGGGAGGACTACACACACCCGGTACTTGATTGGGCCCAAGGCAAACGCCTTGTGCTGATGACAGCTCATCGCCGTGAATCTCAAGGCGAGCCTCACCGCAACATTTTCCAGGCCGTCAAACGGATTGCCGACGAATTTGAAGATATTGCCATCGTGTACCCGGTGCATCCAAGTCCTGCTGTGAAGGAGCCGGCTCACGCGATCTTGGGGAATCATCCCCGTATTCAATTAATTGATCCACTAGACGTGGTGGATTTGCATAACTTTTATCCGCACACTCACTTGATTTTGACCGATTCAGGCGGTTTGCAGGAAGAAGCTCCTTCGTTTGGTGTGCCTGTGCTCGTATTGCGCGATACAACAGAACGCCCGGAAGGTATTGAAGCCGGAACGCTGGAATTGGTAGGTACCGAAGAGGAACTTGTGTATGAACGGACCAAAGCTCTGCTTACAGACAAAACCCTGTATGAAAGCATGAGTCAGGCTGCCAATCCATACGGTGATGGACATGCTTCGGAAAGAATTGTCAATGCGATTTTGCATCATTTCGGTGTAAATAGTGAGCGTCCGGAATCATTTCACAGAAAATTCAAAAAATAATACATTTTTTCTGACGGATTTATAAAGGGCAAGCATACAGTTAAACTGTACGGTTTACGCGGGTTTATGGGCTTTGAGGGTCTGTATTCCCGTCGTTTCCCCCTTTAAAACGCTAAAATCATTCAATTGACAAAGGCTCTCATCATTCAGTAAAATTAACTGGGATTGCAAGGGTGGCGTGGAAAATGGCCGATTCGAACAAACCAAATTCATCCCGTAACCATGACGATAATGTATGGAAAGCGATGGGACTCGTGACAGCTTTTGGGATCGAGATTGCCATTCTCGCTGTTGCCGGATATTACGCTGGCTCCTGGTTGGACAAGACCATCGGAGGTAACGGAATATGGATCGCCGTAAGCGTTCTCTTTTTTCTTGCGGCAGGCGGTGTAAGCATCTACTTTATCGCGAAAAAAATCATGGGGGAAAGTGATGAGTGAACTAACCAGATACCGCAGATCGATGACTGTTTTCGTCATGTACTTTCTTATGATTTGTTTTCTCGCAGCGGCCTTTATGCCACGTGTGGAGACAATTGCTTTGGGACTGGCCCTGGGTACAGGAGTTAGCTGGATCAATGCATTTTACCTGGGCTACAAAGTAAGGAAAATGTCTGATGATGCGGCAGAAGGTAACTTGAAGCGTGTCAACTTGGGATTTTTGACAAGAGCGGCATTCGCTGTGCTCGGTATATTCATATCGATGCGCTTTCCGCAGTACTTCAATACATATGCGGTTGCAGGCGGTCTCGTCATTGCACAATATTCCTTATTGATTATAGGGATTGTCTATTCCCGCAGAGCAGAATGATGTTAAGGGCTGCAGCTTTCAAGTCGAGAAAGGGGTGAGAAAAATATGCATGAAGCTCCAATTATTATGCTTGGCGGATTTCGACTGGATCTATCTGTTCTGTTGATGCTGGTAGTTACAGGTGCAATTGTTTTTATTTTTGCTGTACTGGCAACACGGAGATTATCCGTTGAAAATCCCGGCAAGCTGCAAAATTTTATGGAGTGGGCAGTAGAATTCGTCCGCAATCTGATTTCCAGTACAATGGATATGAAGAAAGGTAAACATTTTATCTCTCTCGCTCTTTCCATGATTATGTTCATTTTTGTAGGGAACATGCTCGGCCTTCCGCTCGTGGCTGTATCTGAGGTAACAGATGTTAATCAGGCACAGGTATTCGGTAAGCCGATTGTTACAGCGGTGGAGGCGTTTGAAAAAGCGCATGCCAAGGACCCTGAAGCACACCCACACGTTGAACTGGCTTGGTGGAAATCACCAACAGCCGACTTGTCTGTAACGATGGGACTTGCTCTCGTAGCGTTCCTTGTATCTCATGGACTTGGATTGTTCCGTAACACCAAAGGGTATCTCCAGCATTACTTCAAGCCATTCGCCTTGTTCTTGCCAATCAACTTGATTGAGACGGCATCCAAGCTGTTGACACACGGTATGCGTTTATTCGCGAATATCTTTGCAGGTGAGGTACTGATCGCAACGATCCTGAAACTGACCACATTCAAAGTGTTTGGTGCTATTGCAGCGATTCCGCTACTTATGGTGTGGCAAGGCTTTAGTATCTTTATCGGCGCGATTCAGGCATTTGTGTTTGTTATCTTGATGATGGTATACATTTCACAGAGCATCGAGACGCATGACGAGCATTAAGTTTCAAGCCCTACGAAGATTTCTTCACCAGGCTGAACAATAAAAAATTCGATTTATCATTTTAAGGAGGATATACAAATGGGAGCAATGGCATTAATCGCAGCAGCAATTGTTGCAGGACTGGGCGCGTTTGGCGCAGGTATTGGTAACGGTATGGTAATCAGCAAAACGGTGGAAGGTATTGCCCGTCAACCGGAAGCAAAATCCACTCTTCAAACAACAATGTTTATCGGTGTAGGTTTGATCGAGGTATTGCCGATCATCGGTGTGGTACTCGCGTTCATGTTCTACGGTATGGCTTAATCAAATTTTAAAGGTTTGGCGGGGAAGGCCATAGCCATCCGCGCCTTCTTTTTAGGTAATGTCCGTTCTAACGGATGACGTTTCAAGGATACCTCCAGGAAGGAGTGAACAGATTGAGTTTCATATGGGAAAATACGCTTCTTGCGATTGTTGCATTTGCAATTTTATATTGGCTGCTTAGCCGTTATGCCTTCGGGCCTTTGTTCTCCATTATGGAAAAACGTCGTGAACTCGTGATGACGCAGATGAATGAGGCTGCACAGACTCGGGAACAGGCCATTGCCTATGTGGAGGAACAAAAACAAGCTCTTGAGCAAGCACGTCAAGATGCTTATGACATCATTGAACAGTCCAAACAAACAGGTGGCAAACAAGCTGAATCGATTTTGGCTGATGCAAAAGCTGAAGCTAATCGTCTGAAAGACGATGCAGTACGCGAAATCGAGAGCGAGAAGAACAAAGCAGTCGCAGCACTTCGCAGCGAACTGGGTACAGCTTCCGTTCAGATTGCATCCAAGTTGATCAAAAAAGAAGTTGAGAACGGTCCTGCACAAGAAGAGCTTGTGAACCAATACCTCAATGAGGTAGGAGGCCGACAATGAGCCGCGATACGATAGTTGCCAAGCGTTATGCGAAAGCATTGTTCGAAGTTGCTCTTCAGCAACAGCAGGTGCTTGAGGTTGAACAGGAACTGGTTGCAGTAGTCAGTGCATTGACCGGAGATGCAGATATCGAGAAGTTTATCGTATCCCCTAACATTTCTGATGAAGCCAAGCAGAACGTAATTCACTCAAGTCTTGATGGCAAGGTATCCGATTCAGTCCTTCGTACAGTCTTGTTGTTGATTGAGCGCGGACGCGTTGAATTGCTGGGAGACTTGCTGAATGATTATCGGAAGATCCAAGGTGAGTCGCTGGGCATCGCTGATGCGCGTGTCTACTCGACTTATGCGTTGAATGATGAAGAAAAAGAAGCGGTAGCCCGTGAATTCGGTGGCCGTGTGAATAAAAAGATTCGTATCGAGAACATTGTTGATCCGACTCTGCTGGGCGGATTGAAAGTCGCCATTGGCGATACGATCTATGACGGCAGCTTGGCTGGCAAGCTCGAACGTCTTGAGCAGTCTTTTAACAGACGAGTACAGTAGATTGGGGTGAGGACACTTGAGTATCAAACCAGAAGAAATCAGTACATTAATTAAGAGCCAAATCGAACAATACAAGACCGATATCGATGTAGTCGAAGTCGGAACGGTAATCGAGGTTGGTGATGGTATCGCTCGTGTTTACGGACTTGAGAACGTCATGTCCAACGAGTTGGTTGAATTCCCAAGCGGTGTTATGGGACTCGCCATGAACGTCGAAGAAAGCAATGTCGGTGTCGTTATCCTGGGACCTTACTACGATATTCGTGAAGGTGACCAAGTGAAACGTACTGGTCAAATCATGCAAGTGCCTGTAGGCGAAGCATTGATTGGACGCGTTGTGAACCCGCTCGGTATTCCTGTAGATGGCAAAGGGCCAATCGCTACAACGGAATTCCGTCCGGTTGAAGGTAAAGCACCAGGCGTAATGGATCGTAAATCGGTTCATGAGCCGATGCAAACAGGGATCAAAGCCATTGATGCAATGGTTCCAATCGGTCGTGGACAACGTGAGTTGATCATCGGTGACCGTCAAACAGGTAAAACATCCATCGCGATTGATGCGATCCTGAACCAAAAAGGTAGCGGCATGAAGTGTATCTACGTGGCTATTGGTCAGAAACAGTCTACGGTTGCTCAAGTTGTGGAAACTCTTCGTCGTAAAGGCGCAATGGAGTACACAATCGTTGTAACTGCAGCAGCTTCCGATCCATCACCACTCTTGTACATCGCACCGTATTCCGGTTGTTCGATGGGTGAGTACTTCATGTACAAAGGCGAGCACGTTCTGGTTATCTATGATGACTTGACCAAACAAGCCTCTGCATATCGTGAGCTTTCCTTGTTGCTTCGTCGTCCACCGGGCCGTGAGGCTTATCCGGGTGACGTCTTCTACCTGCACTCCCGTTTGCTGGAGCGTGCTGCGAAGCTGAATGATGAACTGGGTGGTGGTTCTTTAACCGCACTGCCGTTCATTGAAACACAAGCCTCCGACGTATCAGCATACATTCCAACGAACGTAATCTCCATCACGGACGGACAAATCTTCCTGGAAGCTGACTTGTTCAATGCTGGACAACGCCCGGCAATCAACGTAGGTATTTCCGTATCTCGTGTCGGTGGTTCTGCTCAGATCAAAGCGATGAAAAAGGTTGCAGGTTCCCTGCGTCTCGACCTCGCTCAATATCGTGAGCTTCAAGCGTTCTCCCAGTTTGGTTCCGATCTGGACAAAGCGACTCAGGCTCGCCTGAATCGTGGTGCACGTATGATGGAAATCCTGAAGCAAGGTGTAAACCAGCCTCTGGCCGTAGAACAACAGGTGGTCAGCTTGTACACAGCCGTTAAAGGATTCCTGGATGAAATTCCTACAGGTGATGTGACTCGTTTCGAAGGTGAGTTCCTTGCCTTCATGGAGAGCAGTCATCCGGAAATTCTTGCATCCATCCGTGATACTAAAGAATTGACTGCAGACAACGAAAATGCACTGAAAGGTGCAATTGAGAAGTTCAGAAAGAGCTTTGCTGTCTCTGTCTAAATAAATGACTGCAGGTGCGGAGTTGTCTAACCGATTCCGCATGTCTGCATGTAATACTTTGACTCTGTCAAAAAAAGATGATGCTTACGAAGTAACTTTGACCCCGTCAAAGTAGGGTTGTGCTTACGATGTAGTTTTGACTTTGTCAAAACTTTAAGGTGGTGAAATCATGGCAAAAGGCATGCGCGAAATTAAGCGGCAAATTAAAAGCGTACAAAGCACCAAGCAGATCACCAAAGCAATGGAGATGGTAGCTGCTGCAAAACTGCGTAAAGCGCAGGAAAAAGCGGAAGCAGCCCGTCCTTATTCGGAGAAACTGAAAGAAGTTGTAGCTAGTATTGCATCAAGCACGCAAGGTATACAGCATCCGATGCTGGAGAGCCGTCCGGTCAAAAAGACAGCTTACCTGATCATTACATCGGACCGTGGTCTTGCAGGTGGATACAATGCGAACGTTTTGCGTCAGGTTAATCAGACGCTCAAAGAGCGCCACAACTCCCAGGATGACTACGAATTGTTCGTCATTGGACGTAAAGGACGCGATTACTTCAGACGTCGTGAAATTGCGATGGCATCCACAACAACGGATCTGTCGGATTCGCCTTCATTTGCAGACATCAAATCCATCGCACACGAAGCTGTTCATGGGTTTGAACTGGCTGAATTTGATGAATTGTACATTTGTTATAACCGCTTTGTGAATGCGTTGACCCAGATTCCTACGGTAGAAAAACTTCTTCCGATGGAAACACCTGAGGTAACTGCTGCGGAAGGACCAACGGCAAGCTACGAATACGAGCCGTCTGCTGAAGCTGTACTGGAGGTTCTGCTTCCGCGTTACGCGGAAACGCTGATCTATGGTGCACTTCTGAACGGTAAGGCAAGTGAGCTCGGCGCGAAAATGACGGCAATGGGTAATGCAACCAAAAATGCATCTAAACTCATTAACGACTTGTCATTGACCTATAACCGTGCCCGTCAAGCGGCGATTACGCAGGAGATTACGGAAATTGTGGCAGGTGCCAACGCAGCACAAGGCTAACCGTTTTTTTATTAATGAAGGCTTGCAGAGCAAAGATAAACGAACGGTACATTATTTTTGCAAAAGTAGCAGGCTTGTAGGAGGGGAACGTTAAGATGAACAAAGGACGCGTTGTGAGCATCATGGGTCCGGTTGTTGACGTCGAGTTTGATCGCGGCGGTCTGCCGGAAATCCTCAATGCCATTACGATCACTACAGTAAGTGAGAGCGGCGTAAGTGTGAACCTTACACTCGAAGCTTCGAGACATCTGGGTGACAACCGAGTACGTTGTATTGCGATGTCCTCCACGGATGGACTTGTTCGTGGTATGGAAGCTTTAGATACAGGAGCACCAATCTCTGTACCCGTCGGAGAAGCAACACTGGGTCGTGTATTTAACGTACTCGGCGAAGCAATTGATACTGGCGGTGCCGTAGCTGCTGAGCACAAGAACCCGATTCACCGTTCAGCACCTGCATTTGATGAACTGACTACCCAAGCAGAAATGCTGGAGACAGGAATCAAAGTTATCGACTTGCTTGCTCCTTACGCTAAAGGTGGTAAAATCGGTCTCTTCGGTGGTGCCGGTGTAGGTAAGACGGTAACCATTCAGGAATTGATCAACAACATCGCACAAGAGCACGGCGGTATCTCCGTATTTGCGGGTGTTGGTGAGCGTACACGTGAAGGTAATGACTTGTATCACGAGATGAGTGATTCCGGCGTTATCAACAAAACAGCAATGGTCTTCGGACAAATGAACGAGCCTCCAGGCGCACGTCTTCGTGTAGCCCTCACAGGTCTGACGATGGCGGAATACTTCCGTGATGAAGAAGGCCGTGACGTGTTGCTCTTTATCGATAATATCTTCCGTTTCACCCAAGCGGGTTCAGAAGTATCTGCCTTGCTTGGACGTATGCCTTCCGCGGTAGGTTACCAACCTACGCTGGCAACAGAAATGGGTCAACTGCAAGAACGTATCACATCAACGAAAAAAGGTTCTGTAACATCCATCCAGGCCATCTACGTGCCTGCGGATGACTACACTGACCCGGCTCCTGCAACGACGTTTGCCCACTTGGATGCAACGACGAACTTGGAGCGTAAAATTTCCGAGATGGGTATCTACCCTGCGGTAGATCCACTGGCTTCCAGCTCCCGGATCTTGTCCCCTGAAGTTGTAGGTGAAGAACACTACAGCGTAGCTCAAGGCGTTAAACGTATCTTGGCACGTTACAATGAATTGCAAGATATCATTGCAATCCTGGGTATGGACGAGTTGAGTGAAGAAGATAGAGCGCTTGTATACCGTGCTCGTAAAATCCAACGTTTCTTGTCCCAGCCTTTCCACGTTGCTGAAGCATTTAACGGTATTCCAGGTAAATACGTTCCGGTTAAAGAAACGGTGCGCAGCTTTAAAGAGATTCTCGAAGGTAAGTATGATGATCTTCCGGAAGCAGCTTTCCTCTTTGTTGGTACAATTGAAGAGGCAGTGGAGAAAGCCAAAACACTGGTTTAGTCTGAATCCAGGATTGTCCTTATGTGGGCTATCCTTCGGATAGTTTCAGGAGGGATGGAATTGAGCACCTTTTTGTTGGAAATCGTAACACCCGAGCGTTTGGTCTATTCAGAACAGGTGAATAGCATTACGGCTCGTGGTATTGAAGGGGAACTGGGCATTCTGCCAGGTCATATTCCTATGGTTACACCTTTGCAGATTGCACCAATCTATATCCATAACGGAAAAGAAAATAAACGAGTTGCTATCGGTGGCGGGTTTATCGAAGTTCGTAAAGATAAGGTTGTTGTACTCGCAGAGAGTGCTGAATTCCCGGAAAGCATTGATGTGGATCGTGCGCGTGCGGCGAAAGAGCGGGCAGAACGTCGGCTTGCAAGCCAAAGCAATCAGGACCACTTTGATCACCGTCGTGCAGAGATTGCGCTGCAAAAAGCGGTTAACCGGATTAATGTGTTCGGCAAATAAACGATTCTTTGAAGCCTGGCGGCTTAGTCTGCCGGGCTTTTTTGAGTTTGTTTAATAGAATTGTTTTATCGAATATATCAAAAGGGCTGACCACAAATCCATCCTATCCCTTCAGTAAACAGAAGTATTTTAAGCAAAATATTCACCGATTATGATTATTTGAATAGAATGTAGGACTAAAGTAGTGGGCGCATTTACCACTAAGAGAACCATTTTTTTCATGAGTAAATTTAAATTATTTCCGAGGAAATGACAGAATCGATATCGAAATAGCGCTCTTTTATGTCGTTTTAGTCACAAAATCCCGGCATTTTAAAATTAAAATATTTTAGAAGTGGAAATCAATGTAATTGACAATGTATGATGAAAGAGCCTATATTCCATAGAGTCAGCAGAAGCAGGAAGCTGCGTAGTAGATTCCATAGTCATGCACAGCCGCATTGTTGCTGCTCGGTGATTGGGCATCAGGAGATTCCTGCCTGGCAGGAGTAAATCTGACAGTACGCTCAGTATGTTGTGCTTAAGACATTCCAGTATACTAACAAGTTATGGGTGCCGGGCATATGATATGCTGATCGCTGCAACAAATGTGGAGGTAAAGAATATATGGATACTGATCTGACGAATCAGGTGAACCAAGCATTAAGCACCAATGGCTTGGTCTCAATCATCGTCTCCCTGTTATGTATTGCGTTGTCTTGGTGGGCTTTGACAAATCTCAAACTGGATTTAATCATCAGGCAGCCACGAGGTGCTCAGGGAAGACTGTTGCATTTGTTGCTCGCCATCATTTTGGGGCATGCCGTTGCTGGCTTTGTCATTGACTACTTGTCCTGGACTCAAATGTTGCGTAATTTGTTTTAATGTTGAGATGGTTGGTTAATCATCTGTTAGGTTCTTCAAGCTGCTCATTGTCGAATAACATCGATTAATTGTGTTAACAATTAGAGTATGAGTTGTCGGTAAAGAAATTAAGAAAAAAATGTGACGTAAAATTGGATGAATTTGAGATGTTTTATGTAAAAATGCTTGTATCGTACAATTCAACAATGTTATGATGGAAGTTAGGGAATTCACAATTGTTCACTTATTTTGTAGTTATAAACGGGATATCCGGTTCATGCCGGCTAATAACCATCCCACTCTGTCTGTTCTGATGCTCTGCTGGCTTGTAAGACACTGATTTTTACATGCTGAATAGCAAGATGCACGGCACATGGTATCATTGATATGGATTATAAAAACCAATTCTTTTCTGAACAGACATCTGTGGCAATATGCCAGAATATGTCGAAATTCCACACACAGCAACAGTCCTTTCTAGCATAGTGGGGCTTACGTATTCCGGAATGAAGAAAAGGGAATAAAAGCGCGGAGGGAACCATGATGAGCAAATTTATCGTCCGCGGTGGCAAAAGGTTGACCGGAAGTGTCAAAGTTAGCGGCGCTAAAAATTCTGTTCTTCCGATCATCGCTGCCTCTCTCTTAGGGGAAGAAGGACAAAGCGTTATTATTGACGCGCCTCCTCTAGACGATGTGATGACGATTAACAAGGTGTTGGAATCGCTGGGAGCGGGAGTTACATACCGGGACGAAGTGATTACCGTAAATGCGGAGAAACTTACTTCCTGTGAAGCCCCGTATGAATGGGTAAGTAAAATGCGGGCGTCTTTCCTGGTCATGGGGCCTTTGTTGACTCGAATGGGTCATACAAGAATCTCACTTCCTGGTGGATGTGCCATCGGTACACGGCCTATTGATCAGCATTTGAAAGGTTTTGAAGCCATGGGCGCAGAGATCAGCTTGGGCCAAGGTTATATCGAAGCTCGTAGCCAAGGTCGGTTGCGTGGCGCGAAAATTTATCTGGATGTGGCTTCCGTAGGTGCCACTCAAAATATTATGATGGCTGCAACATTGGCCGAAGGTGTAACTGTTCTGGAGAACGCGGCAAAAGAACCTGAGATTGTGGATCTTGCCAACTTCCTGAATGGGATGGGTGCCATCGTACGTGGTGCTGGTACTGGAGTGATCCGCATTGAAGGTGTGGAGAAACTGACAGGTGTTACACACACCGTTATTCCGGATCGGGTAGAAGCTGGTACGTATATGGCTGCTGCTGCAATTTCGGGCGGTGACGTGTACATTGAAGGTGCAATCTCTGATCATTTAGGCTCCGTTATCGCGAAGCTTGAAGAGATGGGTGTTACAATCCAACCGGATGAGAATGGCGTGCGTGTAATCGCAGATCGCCCTCTTAAGGCTGTGGATGTGAAAACATTACCATACCCAGGATTCCCGACCGATATGCAATCCCAGATGATGGCACTTTTGCTTGCATCTGAAGGAACAAGTGTCGTGACAGAGACTGTTTTTGAAAACCGATTCATGCATGTGGATGAATTCCAATTGATGAATGCGGAGATCAAAGTTGAAGGACGTTCGTCCATCGTCACAGGTAATGCCAAACTGAAGGGTGCCAAAGTAACGGCTACCGATCTGCGTGCGGGTGCCGCACTCATTATTGCAGGTCTTGTTGCTGAAGGTACAACGGAAGTGGGCGGTGTTCATCACATCGACCGTGGCTATGTACATCTCGCTGAGAAGCTTAACGGACTTGGCGCTGACATCTATCGGATCTCGGTTGATGAGCCTAAGCTGGAAGCAACCAAAGCACCTAGTGAAAAAGTGGAGAAAGAAGTACCGATGTTTAAGGTACAACCAACTTTGGCTTAACACTGGATTGAATAGAAAAAATATGGCCCTCTATTATGAGTCACACGGTTGTGTGGATTATGAATGCGATGGAACGTATATTGTAAAAAATGATAAAGCTAAGCCATCTGGCTTGGCTTTTTTTGTGTTTACTTTTAAGAAGACAACGAGATATTTGATACCTGATTCTATTAATAGCTGGTCCTAACTTGTATAGCATAACATCGTATTCTGTATCGATTCTGAACCAAATGAAAGAGCATACTTTATATGGGTGTCGGATCCAGCTAAACACCGGTATACAGCGACAGATCAACGTTTCTATGATGTACATAGCAAAAGAAAACAAGAAATTGAACAGAACGAAAAGGGCCTCGTTTCTCTCAAATCAGGTTCTATCAGATCAAGCCAGCTCATAACCTAAACTATGGATTTGAACAACACGACCGGCACATGACCGGCCATAGATAACGGAGGGTTATATTCGAATGAAAGAAGCTCGTGTACAGGTAAAGGTACCCCTTGTCCCTCGTCCAGGTATGCAAGAGCCGGAGGGAAATACCGTTTCTGGAGTGGAAAAAGACAAGCCTGCCCCATTGAACCTGAGGACTGTTCCATCACAGCCTGCAAGATTATCCAATCCAGGACGGGTGTCGGCAGATGAACTGAACCGAAAGACAACCGAGCATATTCATATACCTGTTATTGAGCTGGACCAGTTCCGCCGAGTGAAGCGTCGCCGAATGCGGACGTTTGGACGAAAACCCCGATGGGGACGTAATACGACGCGATGGCAACCTGCTGCCGCTGTATCTGCCTTATTGGCAATGGCGTTACTGATTCCGGTAATTCTGGTATGGCCGCGGACAAGCGAATCACCAAAGCCGATCCCTGCTCCAACAGATTCAAGCAGTACAAGAACCCCAGCTCCTGCGCCAGCCGTTCCTGTTACGTACCCTGAACCTAAAGTGCGCGTATACCTGTCTGCAACGGGCACAACGATGAATCTGCAACTGGAAGACTATGTTACCGGGGTGGTGGCAGCTGAGATGCCTGCGGAATTCAGACTGGAGGCGTTAAAGGCGCAGGCAATAGCTGCTCGTACATTTATCGTGCGTAGGTTAGCTGCGAGTGATACAAGCGGTGTTCCATCAGGTGCGGCGGATGTGACGGATACGGTCAACCATCAGGTGTTTATTCCGCCAGATCAGGTGAAAGCGGATTGGACGCGTCTAGGGAAGGCGAAGGAATGGGAGAAGCTGCAACAGGCTGTACGCGAAAGTCGAGATACGGTGATGACATATCAGGGCAAGGCAATCACCGCATCCTTTTTTTCCACAAGTAATGGGTATACCGAGAATGCGGAGGATGTATGGGGGAACGCTGTGCCGTATCTGCAAAGTGTAGACAGTCCGTGGGACAAAAATTTGGCACCAGGATTCAAGCAGACCGTCACCATGAAGCGTAATGATATTCTGCAGAAGTTAAACCTGGATGCCATTCCGGTTACCGCCGAGAAGGGTGGATCGTGGATGGAAGTATTGTCTACAACCAAAGGGCATCGGATTAAGGAAATGCAGATTGCAGGTGAGACATTCAGCGGACCCGAAGTTCGCAAGCTGCTTGGATTAAGATCCAGCCAGTTCAGTTGGAAGACCACAGGTGACGAGGTCCAAATTACAACGTTCGGGTATGGGCATGGGGTTGGCATGAGCCAATGGGGAGCAAACGGCATGGCGCAGGAGGGACACACGGCCACCCAAATTCTCAAACACTACTATACCGGCATTTCATTCGGACAGGCATCTAAGATGCTTGCGTCGAAGTAGGAGGGAATTAACAAGGATGGGTAAAGCGAAATAATTCGAATGAGTAGGAGTATGTGCGAATGTATACAAATGTATGTGAATGAGAGCAATTTAGGTTTGGAACTCATCAGACTTCCCACATACCATTGGCGCGCTAACGAATCTGAGAGACCTTATTGGGCGTTATCACAACGAATGGAAATTCTAAAAAATCTCGGACACGTTATATCACGACATACCACCGAACTGATCCGATAATAGCGCCCAAAAGAGTAATTAGCGTGTCTACGGTTCGTTAGAATTCCTAAGCCACGGTTTCCCTGCCAATAAGGCGGCCTGAGGTCGTTAGAAATATATTATTATCTAATCATTAGCAAAATTGAGGGTGCTGTCATTCACCACATGTTCATTCGCAATAAGCAGCCAAACCAAAAATAAAATCAGAACGTTGAAATCAAGTTTCCAAGCTCTAAGGTTAAAAAATTGATTTATGTTCCCCGCCTACCAAGCAACTTCTAACTATACTGTAACCATTCATGATCGAGCTTCTTTTAAATCTAGATGTTGTATTGAACAGTTATTATTGATGTGGCATCGCCAAATCTCTAATCTCACATCTCACTTTAACGAACCTAGAGCACCTTACATCTGTATTATCCAGTCACATCCTATATCATTTCGCTCTCACCGATAAATGCACTTCATAGAAGGATTGGCCTCTACAGCCAATCCGGACCAGTCTACCAACACCCATTCCGGAGCTTTCGAGATTCGGCTATATATGAGGAGAGTGCTAGCGTATGGGGAGCGCAGGGGACAGAAAAGACCTGTAGAAACAAAGTGTCCGCCTTTACTACCGGATTTCACCTTTGAAGAAGGTGATAGAAGAAATCTGGTAGTAACCAGCGGTCGAAAGGTTTTCTGGCCCCGAAGCGGCGCACGCACTAACCACTCACCCTTCACATATATAGCACTCTCTGAAACCTCCGTGAAAATAATTAGAGTCGCGCGTGTATAAAAGAGTTGCACCCGGTAACACTTGTTACTGAGGTGATTAACATGAATGAACAAAACAAAAAAACAAACCAAGAAGAAACTCCTAAAACAACTCAAGGAGTACCGGCTAGTCAGCCCTCTTCATGGAAAAGAGCAATGTCCAAACGCTGGGTCTTCCCGGCAGCCTACATCGCAGCAGCAGGCATTATACTAACCTTAGTGTGGGTCTATCAGGGCACAGGCGACAAAACGCTGAACTCGGACCCTGCTAGCGGGGTAGTAGAAACAGGCGCATCGGCGGGTACAGAAGGAACAGCAGTAGGCGGAGAAGAAGAAAGTGTGGAAGTTGTTGCAAAGTCGGAGAATTTTGGTTGGCCGGTAGCGGTACCGTCTGAAATTTCGGTAGTAAAACCTTTCTATGATAGCGAAGCTTCAACCGAGGAACATGAAGCGGCAATGGTGCAGTACAATGATACATTCATCCCGAACACGGGTGTGGATCTGGCACGTGGGGATAACAAAACGTTTGAAGTCAAAGCAGCACTCGCCGGTAAAGTTACCCGGGTTGAGCAAAATCCGCTCACAGGTCAAGTTGTGGAAATCACACATAGCGATAACCTGAAGACGGTGTACCAAAGCTTGGCAGACGTCAAAGTGAAACAGGACGACGAAGTGAAACAGGGAGATGCGATTGCATCCGCTGGCGTCAATGAATTGGGTAAAACGCTTGGCAACCATCTTCACTTTGAAGTGTACGAAGACGGACAGCCGGTTAACCCTCAAGGATATCTTCCGGAAAAATAAATGAATTTTACCGCAGCAACATGACGGGCAGGGGGTTAAACCTCTGCTCTTTTTGTGCTTTTCAGAAAATAATGGGACCTTCGAAGCTTGTCACACCTCTAAACCGCGAATATATAGGCATGCTCCTCATATAATGTACCAAACTATCCACACAGTAGGGAGGCGGGAGCGTGCACGATTACATCAAGGAACGGACCATCAAAATTGGTCGCTGCATTGTTGAGACGAGGAATACGGTCCGTACCATAGCCAAAGAATTCGGCGTGTCAAAGAGTACTGTGCATAAGGATCTGACGGAGCGTCTGCCGGAAATCAACCCTGATCTTGCTGACCAGGTGAAACACATTTTGGAGTATCACAAGTCGATCCGCCATTTGCGGGGCGGTGAAGCGACCAAAATTAAATACAAAAAAACGAGTGGCAAGAAACGTGAGGTGTTGGCTTCCGCCAAATCGTAAGCATCTTCACAAAGACGTAGGCCAAAAAGCTCACACATGCATTGAATCCCTCCCCTGAAGTATGATATGTTAAATGCTGGTACAGGATCGAATTATGACATCTTATCAGCCCGATTTTTACATATATATGTTGCACTTTGTCGAACGAGCGGTGACGTGATAAGGGACTCTTTTTCACAGGATACGCTGACCAAATAATATCACTTTGGGGGCTCTTTTATGTTTAGCAAGGATATCGGTATTGATCTTGGCACGGCCAACGTGCTTATTCACGTGAAAGGAAGTGGGGTTGTCCTCGATGAACCTTCCGTCGTGACCATTGAAAGAGATACGAAGCGTGTCCTTGCTGTTGGGGAAGAAGCGCGTCGTATGGTGGGGCGTACTCCAGGTAACATTGTTGCCATTAGACCGCTGCGTGACGGCGTTATTGCGGACTTCGAGATTACAGAAGCGATGCTCAGACATTTCATTAATCGTGTGGGTGCAAGAAGCTGGTACAGCCACCCTCGGATTTTGATTTGTGCACCAACGAACATTACTTCCGTGGAGCAGAAGGCCATCCGTGAGGCGGCAGAACGCAGCGGTGCCAAAGAAGTGTTTCTGGAAGAAGAGCCGAAAGCGGCAGCGATCGGTGCGGGAATGGATATTTTTCAGCCGAGCGGCAATATGGTCGTGGATATCGGCGGCGGTACGACTGACGTTGCAGTCCTTTCTATGGGCGACGTGGTCACCGCCTCTTCTATTAAAGTCGCAGGGGACAAGTTCGACGAAGCCATTATCAAGTTTATCAAAGCCAAGTACAAGCTCATGATCGGTGAACGGACCGCTGAAGATATCAAAATTGCGATTGGTACCGTACATCCGGGTGGACATCAAACGGAGATGGACATTCGCGGACGCGATATGGTATCCGGTCTTCCTGTTACCGTAACGATATCGGGAAATGAAGTACAGGAAGCACTTTGGGATTCCGTACAATCCATCATCGTGGCAGCCAAATCGGTATTGGAACGTACACCGCCTGAATTGTCAGCGGACATTATCGACCGTGGTGTTGTATTGACTGGCGGAGGTGCGTTGCTGAACGGACTGGACGAGCTTTTGTCCAATGAATTGCATGTACCGGTATGGGTTGCGGAAGATCCGATGCACTGTGTCGTGAAGGGGACAGGCATAATGCTTAATAATTTGGATCAGGTGGTTAAGAAAAAGTTCTAATCTGCCGATATAAATAGCAAAGGTTCGCCATGCTCGGAAAGCAGAACGGACAAGCAGCCAACCTGTGATGCAGGTCAAGCGCTTGAGGAGAGGGGTTAATTCATGTTAAGAGGTCTGTACACCGCTACTGCGGGAATGATTACGCAACAACGCCGCCATGACACAGCAACACAGAATATCGTAAATATGAACACCACGGGATATAAACAGGTGAACAGCGTAAGCCGTTCCTTCCCGGAAATGCTCATTACTTTGGTAGGCGGAGATGCAAATCTTCCAACAAAGCGGCTGGGCAAGCTGAACACGGGGGTGTTCGCGGAAGAGAGTTTGTCCATGAATTTGCAGGGGACCATTATGGAGACTGGGCAGAAAAATGATTTTTCCATTTCATCCAATATGACTGTCAATGATCCGCAGACTGGACAACCTGTCCCGTTTGACGCATCAGGCAAATTTGTACGGGCCGACGGCACGGTGACTTACCAGCCTCAGGCGTATTTTACAGTTCAGGATGCAGAAGGTAACACCGGATATACACGCGATGGTCACTTCGAGATCACTGGAACGGGACAATTGCTGAGTTCAACAGGTTCACAAGTGTTGGATAATAATGGACAACCTGTAGTGTTGACAGGTCCTGTGGAGCAATTTAAAGTGGATGAGCAAGGCCGTTTGGTAGATGCAGCAACGGGTGCACCAACAGGGGTTACTCTTGGCATTAGTGTCATTGACCAGCCGAATCAACTGGTTCGTCAAGGTAATGGCAATTTCAGTCTCAGCGATGCAAACGGGGCAACGTCCCGGATGATGGCTGCCGGTGATAATGTGCAGATCCGTCAGGGATACCTGGAAGGTTCCAATGTGGATGCCTCACAGGCAACGGTTGATATGAACGCCGCATTCCGTGCGTATGAAGCAAACCAGAAGATCGTACAATTCTACGACCGCAGTCTGGATAAAGCCGTCAATGAAGTCGGGCGTGTATAACGCCGACGTTTAAATATAACCGCTCAGCGGAGAGCCAAACGCCCTTTGCGCAGCAAAGCAGAGAGGCTCACGCGAAGCGCAAGAGACTAGACGCAGCCGAGCCTATGCGAGGATTGCGTGGCAGTACCTGAGCGAAGCGACGGTCTCGACAGCCCTTTGCGAAGCAAAGCAAGGAAGAGACCCCGCGGAGCGCAAGAGCGTAGACGCAGCCGAGCCTATGCGAGGAATGCGTGGCAGTACCTGAGCGAAGCGATGGTCTCGACAGTCCTTTGCGGAGCAAAGCAGGGAAGAGACCACGCGGAGCTACACGCCGCATAAAGAGCGTGCCCGACTATGATTCAGCCATGTGAAACGATGGCGGGAATCATAGTCGGGCAGTCGCGGCGCACACACACCACCGTCACTTAGCAAGATCGTACCCCACTTACCTAATCCGCCTGTTTCGGGAGTCCAGAGGGCAGCGCCATCTGGGGCCCTCCCTACTAGGGAGGGTTTGGGAGGGTGGACAGGACACAAGGGAGGGTATACCACCAATGAATAATTCCATGATTAGTGCCAAGGTTTCCATGACTGCCATACAGCAGCGTCTGGATGTCATTTCCGATAATATTGCCAACGTGAATACGGCAGGCTATAAGAGCAAGCAGGCGGCATTCGAGGATGTGCTGACCCGGGTTCAACAACAACCGGACAAGTACAAACTGGATGGACGTTCCACACCGATGGGATATAACCTCGGTTTCGGTGCTCGCTTGGCAGATGTAACGAAGGATATGTCTCAAGGCCCCATGAACGAGACTGGCCTTCCGACCGATCTGGCCATTGAGGGAAATGCGATGTTTGCAGTTGAAGCGAATGGGGAGAAAATGTGGACACGTCAGGGTGCATTTCATTTTGTACCTGATACAAGACCTAAGCCTACTCCGAATTCACCTGATATGATGGTGATGGTCAATGGCGAAGGCCACTTTGCCCTGGATCGTCAAGGCAATCGTATTACGGCACCAAATAATAGCAAAGTTGCTTTTGATGAAAATGGCAACCTGTTAATCCGACGCGGTAATGCGGCAAACGCAACCATTGGAGCACAGCTGCAAGTGGTAGACATTGAACGTCCTGAGGGGCTGGTGCAGTTTGCGGATAACCTGTTTGGTCTGGATGCGGGATTAACCGAAGATGATGTATTTGGCGCTAATGCAGCTACACGTCAAGCAGCGGCCTTGATCCGTCCAGGATTTCTGGAGCAATCCAATGTTGATCTGACACAGGAGATGTCTTTGCTTATGCAAGGACAGCGGACATATCAGCTGGCGGCAAAGGCGCTAACTTCAAGTGATTCCATGTTGGGTCTTGCCAACAATATGAGAGCGTAAAAGGTGAATGTGATGACAGAAACACAGCAGCAGAACAGTAAGCCGGAGAAAAAGGAAGTCAAGAAGAAGAAGAGTGGATGGCGCATCGCAAGATGGTTCCTGGTTCCGGTCCTGCTTGTTCTTGCCCTCGCTGGCGGAATGGTAGCTGGATATGTGGTACTGGGCAAACAAGATATCGGTTCCGTATGGCAATGGAGTACATGGGAACATGTATATAATCTGGTATTCGCTCCATAATGTAACGAGTTAAGCGAAAACTCCTGCGCAGGCAGGAGTTTTCTTTTTGACGTTGAAAACAGTATAATGATGGATGACGTTTGACGTCACAAAAGAGGCCTCCCCTGCGAAAGACATTCGTCATCGCGAAGAGAGACCCCTTATCTTAACCTTCACTACTGCAGTCATGAAGGATATAACTAGTGTTAACCGAAAATATGCTTTCCATACAAAATTTAAATTAAAAACCTTTTATATGAGCTTCGACTTGATCATGTGGGGGTTGACCTTGCAGCACCGAAGTAAGTGGAGGGAACGGAATCGTTCAGAAGAAGCGAAGCGCTCGCCTTTGTCACCGAATTTTGACCTCTCTGAGGTTGATCAAAAAAATTCGGAGACAACAGCGATCAGAGGGACGATCCGTAACCGTAACGACCACCGTAACGCTAAGAGTCAATCCATGATGAAGAACGCTCATATAAACATCCCGAGAGGAGATTACACTGTGCTCGATATCAAACAGATTCAAGAAATCATCCCGCACCGCCCCCCGTTTCTGCTGGTGGACAAGATTCTAGAGATTGAGGATGGCAAACGTGCCGTTGGTTTGAAAAACGTAACCATTAACGAACCTTTCTTCATTGGTCATTTCCCAGAGTATCCGGTAATGCCGGGTGTACTGATTACAGAAGCGCTGGCGCAAGTTGGTGCAGTAGCCATTCTGAATTTGGAAGGCAACAAAGGAAAAATCGGCTTTTTGGCGGGACTGGACAACTTCCGATTCCGTGGACAAGTTGTGCCCGGAGATACGTTGATTCTGGAAGTGGAGATTACACGTCTCAAGGGTTCTATTGGTAAAGGTAAAGCAACTGCCCGAGTGAACGACAAAGTGGTCGCTGAAGGCGAGATCATGTTTGCACTGTCTGACCCAAGCTGATTACATACGTGAGCATTGACATCATGCAGGAACGTAGACGGACCGAATGATGCAAGATGCTGAAGTAACTCAGCACACCTGAATTTATATAGACGGAAGGGGTTTATCGGAATGGAACAGTTAAGCACAGCAGCAGCAGAGACGTTGCAGCAATGGTTGGAGGATGCTTCGATTGATGAAGCAACGAAACAGGAGCTTCGTGACTTGCAGGATCAGCCGAAAGAGCTGGAGGAACGTTTTTACAGAAACCTGGAGTTTGGTACAGGGGGATTGCGCGGAGTCATTGGTGCCGGAAGCAACCGGATGAACCGTTACACCGTAGGTCGGGCAACGCAAGGATTTGCGCGTTATTTGCTTGAGCAACATGGTGACCAAGAAGGCAAACCTTCTGTTGTCATTGCTCATGATTCCCGTCATTTCTCACCTGAATTCACACTGGATGCTGCGCTTGTACTGGCTGGAAACGGCATTGTAGCCAAGCTGTTCCCATCCCTTCGTTCAACTCCTGAGTTATCATTCGCAGTGCGTCACCAGAAGGCAACTGGAGGGATCGTTGTAACAGCGAGCCATAACCCACCGGAATATAACGGATATAAAGTCTACAATCATGAGGGCGGTCAATTGGTACCGAATGAAGCGGAAAAGGTCATTCAGTACATTCAGGAAGTGCCTTCCCTTGCTGACGTGAAGAAACTGACGCAGGAAGAAGCAGAAGCTCAGGGGCTCCTGATCTGGTTGGGTGAAGACCAAGATCAAGCGTTTGTGGATACCGTAGCGAGTCGCAGCTTGAGCCGCGAACTGATTCAATCCGGCATAGGCCGTGATTTCAAAATCGTTTACACACCACTTCACGGGACAGGTAACATTCCTGTACGTCGCGTGCTGGAGCAGATCGGATTCGAGCAAGTGCATATTGTAGCCGAACAAGAACAGCCGGATGCTGAGTTCTCTACAGTGAAATCCCCTAACCCGGAAGAACGCGAAGCGTTTACGCTTGCAATGAAGCTGGGAGAATCCGTGGGCGCTGATATTCTGATCGGAACAGATCCGGATGCAGACCGTATGGGTGCTGTGGTGAAAGACAACGATGGCAAATATTTCGTCTTGTCCGGTAACCAGTCTGGTGCCATTATGGTACATTACCTGCTCAGTCGCCTGCAAGAGACAGGTACACTGCCAAGCAATGGTGCGGTTGTCAAAACAATCGTAACAAGTGAGATGGGTGCTGTTATTGCTGAACATTACGGTGCAGAAGTGATGAACACACTGACGGGCTTCAAATATATTGGTGAAAAAATGAACCAGTTCGAAGCAACAGGCAGTCATACATTCTTGTTCGGATATGAAGAGAGTTACGGCTACCTTTCCGGTAACTATGCCCGTGACAAGGATGCTGTCCTTGCCTCGATGCTGATTGCTGAAGCAGCTGCGTATTATAAGAGCCAAGGCAAGACGTTGTATGATGTCTTGCAAGAGCTGTACAACCAATTCGGATATTTCCTGGAGAAGCTGGAGTCCCGTACGCTGAAAGGCAAAGACGGCGTGGCTCAGATTCAAGCCAAAATGACGGACTGGCGCTCCAATCCGCCACAAGAAGTAGCGGGAATTGCTGTACAAGATGTACTGGACTACTCCCTTGGTCTGGACGGTCTTCCGAAGGCGGACGTACTGAAGTTCATTTTGGCAGACGGTTCATGGTTCTGCTTGCGCCCTTCAGGAACAGAACCGAAGATCAAAGTATACTTCGCCGTGCGTGGAGAGAATTTGGAAGATGCGGAAAGCTGGATCGAGCGTCTGGTGACTACAGTGATGTCGCGTGTAGACGCACAATAATACGAATGCAACAATGAGCAAGAACATGAGAAGGCCTCTCCGCACCGTAAGGTTGGTTGGCGGAGGGGTTTTTCTTTGAAATAAAAGTGTAGATGGTTCTAGCATATAAGGGGGCTTGTTGACACAAGCTGTTTGTAACCTATTGTATGAATGTTAAATGAACGAATTACTTGAGCTGAACGTGCATTTGGTTCCAACACTTGAGGAGGTACATGTAGTGCGTCAAAAATGGCTTTATTGGAATAACGCTTCTCGGAAGTGGTTGTGGCTCGTCGTTATCATCGGTCTGGTTGCGTCCATCCCTGTAATCAGTGATCGGGTGCAGACAGAATCTTCTGCCAAAAAGGTGGAACTTGTTTTCAACTATCGAGGACTGCTGGATATCTCAGCGTATCAGGCACATCCGCAAGATTTCATGAATGAACAATTGACTCGTCTAAAAGACGCAGGCGTAACAACGATGGCTGTGTTCGAAAGTACATTGGACGAGCTGAGAAAGACACGCCGACTAATGGTATATAACGGCCAGGATCTCGCGAACCTGACTAAAGATGTGATCCCTTCTAATGCAAATTACACGTATGTGTTATTTACATCGGAGGAAAACGCACAGACGTATACCCCTATTATTGAACAAACGTTCGCTGATCGGCAGATTCCGGTAGTACCATGGGAATATGAAGGTCGTAGCGGCTTAATATTGCAGACTCCTCCGGAGAATGCCAACATGCAGCCTTTGCAGCCCGATCCGGTTGCCGTGAAGATGCTGCGTGATAAAGGTTTCTACATTTTGCCGCGGATCTCGGACAGTGTGCCATACAGCCAGGAATCGATGGAGCGCTTGCTTACCTTCTTCGAAGAGAATGGCGTAAAGCGTATCTTGTTTGATGGTGATGCTGTGAAAGGGTACAATGATAATGCAGACATGAAAAGTCTCGACCAATTCGCACAGTTGCTGAACAAGCACAATATTGGTCTTGCAGCCATCGAGAACTTGAAGAAACCGCAATCTGGATTCCAGACCCTTGCGTATAAAACGGATTACAACGTTACGCGTCTGTACTCGCTTAGTGATGGCGATGCCAATCTGGACGTAGACACGATTGCTGACCGTTTTGTTCTCGCAACCAAGGATCGCAACATTCGTATGCTCTATATGAATGCATCACCAAGCCGGAATACAGCAAAGGCCATGATTACAGATCCAATTGAGAATCTGATCAACAGCCTGGGTGAGCCGGGTCATGCCGTAGAACGCATGGCGAAGCATGGATTCGAGTTAGGACAAGCTGAGGCATTTACAGTTAAGGATTCTTCGATTCAGCGTTATGCCAAACTGGTTGCTCTTGTTGGTGCAATTGCGATGATTGCACTTATGGTTTCTTATTTCATCCCACTACTGACCTTGATCGCATTTGTGGTTGCTTTGGTGGGTAGTGCAGGATTGTTCCTCTTGAAACCAACGCTGCTGGAGCAAGGAATTGCCTTGCTTGTGGCAATCGCCGCGCCGACCATAGCGATGGTGCTGGCCGTTCGTACAGTGAACTATCAGCAACAGCGTCAACCCGACGCATCTGCGGGTCGTCGTTTGAAACAAACGTTGGTGTTATATGTAAGAACTTCGATTCTGTCATTCCTGGCGGTACCTTTTGTCATCGCGTTGCTTAACAGCATTACGTACAGTCTGGTCATTAACCAGTTCCGCGGCGTGAGTCTGTTGCACTTTGCACCTATGGCACTGGTAGCGATCTATATTGTGTTTTATCGTGGCTCGGGTTCATTCTCTATTAAGAAAATTAAAGAAATGCTTCGTATGCCAATTAATGTGTTAATGGTTGTTTTGGCGCTTGTTGCTGCCGTTGTTGGGTACTATTACTTGAGCCGTACAGGCAACTCGGGTTCAGTAACACCATTAGAGATGTTCCTTCGTACCACGTTGGAAGATACGTTCGGTGTACGTCCGAGATTCAAAGAATTTATGCTGGGACACCCGCTGTTTATCGTCGGCGTGTTCGCCGCTTTAAAATATCGTAAAGTCATCTTTGTGCTCATTATTGCAGCGATTGGACAGTTGTCCATGGTGGATACGTTCGCGCATATCCATACGCCGGCTGTATTGTCACTCATTCGTGGAGTGATGGGATTGGGACTTGGCTTAATCTTCGGTATCATTGCTGTGGGTGTGTGGCAAGTAGCGGAAGGATGTTGGAAAAAATGGTCACCACTTCTCAAAAGTTAGTCATCTCGGGGTATTACGGATTCCGCAATAGCGGAGACGAAGCGGTGCTAAAGTCGATTTTGACAGCGCTGGAAGAGGAAAGCCAAAGGTCGAACATAACGATTGAACCTATTGTTCTCTCGGGTGATCCCGAGTCGACAACCGCCATGTACGGTGTGCGCTCCGTGCATCGTATGAAATTGAAGGAAGTCCGTGAAGCACTCAAGGAGAGCGACGGGTTAATCAGTGGCGGGGGAAGTCTATTACAGGATGCAACTGGACTGAAATCCATTCCTTATTATCTGGGTGTAATCAAGCTGGCCCAGTGGCTGAAAAAACCAACGTTTATCTATGCACAGGGGATTGGCCCTGTGAATCGTAAAATTTTTAATCCGATGATCAAATCAGTCTTCAAGACCTGCACCTATGTATCCGTTCGGGATGAACAATCTGCAGACTACCTGCGTGGGCTCGGGTTACAGTGGAATCAGATCCATGTTGTACCCGACCCCGTAATGGGTTTGCCATTACCTGAAACAAAAGTTGAGAGGGGCGCAGGTGCTGTCTCAGCAAATGCTGCTACTCAAGCTAATCGAGTGGAACCTTCAACTGGAGGACATACCAAGCTTCCTGTGATCGGCGTATCGGTACGTTTCTGGGAGTCAGACCGGAAGGAACTTACGGCTATTGCCGCCGGATTGAAAAAGCTGTGCTCCAAAAGAGCCGTGCACTTGCGTTTTCTACCATTTCATCTGCCAGTGGATGAACAGGCATCACGATTCCTTATGGAAATGCTAGGTGATGTGACCAGCAAAGGCAGCGAGATTAGCATCACAGAAGATCTGACCGACCCTCAGCTTATGCTGGAGGAAGTCAGCAAGTGTGATCTTGTCATCGGTATGCGTCTGCACAGTCTGATCTATGCGGCTTCGCAATATGTGCCTCCGGTGGGTATCTCGTATGATCCGAAAATTGATCAATTCCTGCTTCGTCTGGACAGTGAACCAGCAGGCAATACGGATACACTCGATGGGAACAAACTCGCTAAGACTGTTGTTGGACTGCTGGATCAACGTTCACAGTGGTTGAAGGAACATGAAGAAGGCATCACCCAACTGAAGCAGGAAGCCAGAGTGCCTGCACAGCAGATTATTAACTATTTAGGCCGCAAAGGATGAGATAAAGATGAGTCAGACCGGATCAATACCTACCGTTTCGATCTACGGCATTCCTTTTTCCAAACTGACGATGAAAGAAACGGTAAAGGTTCTCCAGGAAGCTGTGCTATCCAAGCAGACACCACATCAGGTCATTACAGCCAATCCAATTATGGTTATGGCCGCATTGGAAAATCCCGCAATCATGGAAGTCATGCAAGCTGCGGAATTGATTGTTCCTGATGGAACAGGTGTCGTATGGGCTGCAAACTATTGTGGAGATCCTGTAGCTGAGCGAGTGCCGGGTTTTGAGCTTTTACATGAATTGCTGCGTGTTGGAGAAAACTATCGATGGGGCGTATATCTGCTTGGTTCCACCCCTGAGGTGATTCAAGAAACGGCAGTTCGGTTACAACAGCAATATCCGGCGATTCGAATTGTGGGTTATCGCGACGGTTATTTTGGTCCGGCTGAGGATGAACAGGTCATCGCTTCTATTCGGGAAGCGGCACCTGATCTGTTGTTTGTAGCACGTGGGGCGGACACCCAAGAACCGTGGATTCACAAGCACAAAGATGCACTACAGGTTCCTGTAACCATGGGCGTTGGCGGCAGCTTTGATGTGATTTCGGGCAAAACCAAACGTGCGCCTATGCTGTTCCAAAAGTTAAGACTGGAGTGGTTCTATCGCTTATTGCGTGAACCAAGCCGGGCTGGACGGATGCTTGCGCTTCCGAAATTCGCTGTTAAGGTGATACGTGACAAAGAAAACGTGACGAAAGTCCGTTAAAAACAGGTAATTGCGAGATAAATGCGTGTTTTTGCTAGAAATTGAGGATGGCTTTTCGGGTGTGATGAGCGTATAATTCATTCCGGATTACATGTGTGCCACTCCATGAAAAACGGAAGTTGTTGCATACGGCCACTTCGATGTCAGAATAACCTTTTGATCGCTGTTATCTCTGGATTTCTTTTATCCACCTTTACAAGGTTGAAATCCCGCGATAGCATATGCTTACGATGTAGCTTTCTTTCAGAAAGCTTGTAGGCGAACGCTTCGCTTCTACAGGTTATTTCTGCCCTCTCCGTTCTGGTGCAAATTGCATTTTTCATCAAAAGTGACTAACAAATAATTTTTTATATATAAAAAGAGATCAGGGGATTTATAATTTCGTACAGGTATTATAATTGGGGGTCGAATGTTCAAATGGTAGCGATCTTTATCATTGGATTTATCGTGTCAATGGGACTGGCTCTTGCCCTGACACCACTTGTCAAAAAGTTCGCAGTCCGCATTGGCGCAATGGATACGCCGAATGCACGTAAAGTACACACACGGATCATGCCACGTCTTGGTGGTCTGGGGATATTCCTGGCCTTTATTATTACAGTTGCTGCATTGCTTCCTTTTGTATCGGCATGGTTCACAACTCGGGATATGAGTTTTGTCAGTGCGTTTCTCATTGGTGGAACAATTATCGTGCTGATCGGAGCACTCGATGATCGGTTTGAACTGTCGGCCAAAGTGAAGTTGCTTGGTCAGATCGTTGCTGCTTCTGTCGTTGTATTTGGATTTAATATCCGGGTAGATTTCGTTAACATTCCTTTTCAGGATTCCTATTCTTCACTCGAAGCTTGGGTATCCATTCCTCTGACGATCTTATGGATCGTTGGTGTAACCAATGCGATTAATCTGATTGATGGTCTGGATGGTCTGGCTGCCGGTGTATCTGGTATTGCAATTGGTACCATTGCCGTGATGTCCTTCCTGATGGGTAACATGATGATTGCCTTGATGTGTCTTGTATTGCTGGGTAGTATTATCGGATTCCTATTCTTCAACTTCCACCCTGCCAAGATCTTCATGGGGGATACCGGATCACTATTCCTTGGTTTCTCTCTGGCGATGCTGTCCATGCTGGGATTCAAACAAATTGCTATCGTGTCCTTTATTACACCGCTTATCATTATCGGTGTGCCGCTCTCGGATACCTTCTTCGCGATTATCCGTCGTGCGGTACAACGGAAACCGATTTTCGCACCGGACAAAGGTCACCTTCATCACTGCTTGCGTGAACTTGGATTCAGTCACCGTCAGACGGTACTGATCATATACGGAATTGCCGCGTTCTTCGGAGTTCTGGCGATTATCCAATCTTCCGCTGCCATGTTTGAAGCGAACTGGGTAACGTTTGTGGTCATCTGTATCATGATGTTCTTCCTCCAAGTGGGAGCAGAAGTTATCGGGCTTGTTAGCAAAACGAGAAGACCGGTTATTAACTTCCTGATGCGTATGCGCGTCAAGTTGAATCCGGAGACCCGTTCGAAATCATAAATAGATAAATGTAATGGTTACAGCTATTCTTGAATATTATTCCAGACCCAACCTTATCCCTAGTGGATAAGGTTTTTTGTTTATTTTGAGATTTTTACTAAATAATTGGTACCTTTTGCCGATATATAAAGGTAACTGACTTAAAAAGAGGAGAGATGATATTTAATGCTGCGTATGAAAAAGCCAATTGTTTGGCTAATGCTGATAGCGCTGGTAGTAACTCTGATTCCCGCTGGCTATGCACCAGTTGCATCGGCCGCGGGACAGACAAGTTACTTTACTCCTGACAATGCTGGGAATGTCCAATTGAAAGATACAGTAGGACTGAAGTTGAGCGGAAACAGTGCCAATGCGGATGTGTTGTCTCGTACATCAGCTTTTGTTGTTACAGGAAAGGAACAGGTTTTAACAGGAACATTCACCAATGTTACAGGTTCAACACTCGGAGTGAATGTTCAGCTGATGAATCTCAAAGGTGACACTTGGACTCCTGATAGTACACGTGTTGCACCAGGGGTAGTAACTGTTGATCCTAATCGACCGGATAATCGGTTTAGATCAACCATTACACTGTTCCCAGGGATGAATAAAATTACGTTTACAGGTTCCCAAGGACCAAGTGAACGCTCTGAGAGTTTTTATATTTTATACGATTCCGTCCCATACATTGAGAAGTTGCAAGTCCTTGGTGGAGCGGATAACCTCAACTTGAATGAGGGATCTCAGGTTGTGGTTAACACCGGCGAAGTTACAATTCAAGGTGTTGCGCAGAACTCATCCAAAGTAACGATATCGTTGAATGGTGGCTCGGAGCTGCCTACATCACTATTGCAGGATGGTACATTCTTCTCTCCGGTACTGACACTAAAATCAGGTGAGAATACCCTAAGAATGACGATTGAGAGTGGCGTCGATAAGAAAGTATTTAATTATTCTTTGTTATATTATGATGAAACAAAACCATTCACTCAGTTGGATTTAATTGAAGGTGCAAACGGGCTGCCGCAGAGTATGCTTTCATCAGCTAGACCGACCTATGGAGGCACTCCTGCTAGTGCCAATGTGAAAGCACAGTTATTGCTTCCGGGAGCTGATGTTACTGAAGTTCCGGTCATTGATGTCGATGGAAATGGGAACACGGGTGTAAGTAATGTAAATGTGGAACATATCCCTAGCGTGGGACAAAACACACCGGCTTATGTCCTAATTTCCTTTGATATTAACCCGATCACATTCAACGGAGCTCCTGACCGATTACAGAATCATAGTCTATCGGTAGACTATGGGGATAAAAAAGTTACAACAAGTATGAATTTTGAATATGTACAAGATGCAGTTGTAATTACAGGATTGAAGTATCTTAGAGACTACAATGGGTCTGGTACTGTTCCAGATGGAATACCACTTGATGGTGCCAGCGTAAGTGGATCTAACTTTTATATTTTAGTGGAGACTAGCAGAGCACCGAGTGATCCAAAAACTTTGGTTGCGGACTATCTGCCTAGAGGAACAAGCACAATTACCGTGAACCATGTAGGTCCGCTTAGTGCGACAGATACTACAAAAAATATTTACGAGATTAAAGGGTTCAAAACGGGAAATCAAGTTGTTCAATTTAAGTATTCCGGATCGAGCACAGGTCGGAATGCAACGATTTCATTCGCTTCAAAGAGCTTTATCTCTGTAGAAAATCTTACTGATGGTCAAACTCATGATTTGAAAGACAATGCCACAGGCGTTCCAATTCTGGGTCAGTACATTGGATTTGATACGCTTAGCAGTCCATATTTTGTAGCTGAAATTTTTGCCAACGGTACAAAAGCATATTCTACTGAGGGTAGCGGAAATACGGATTTCCCACGCAAGTTGAACCTGGGGGCAGATGGAACAATTAATAGCGTGATCATTCCTATTGGAGAACCCGATGGCTTGTTATTTTTCGGTGAGAACCGAATTGTGCTGACAGGAACAACTAAGGATGAGAACGGACAACTTAAAGAGGTATCTAAGGAACTTCGAATCTATATTAATGATAATAATATTTCGAACATTCGAAACTTCCAACCTGCAATTACGAAAGGTCGACCAGAATTTATTGAACCATTAGACCAGGATGCACAATGGGTCAAAGATGCTTTCAATATGTCACCAGAGTTTGTGTATTCTGATAATAAAATCACCACCAGCTTGAAGAACTTTGATATTGTCATTCGCGGAGCAGGTGCGACACGGATGAGTTTGAGCATGGGGACTCAGAAGATATTCGATCAGGACATTCCAGATGGAAACACGGCAACTTGGGACAATGCAAAGATTGATCCTCAGTATGCACTGGATAATGGTACTGTTACAGTTGACAGAGCAGGTCGCCAACAGGACTTTGTTATTCGTCTGCGTAATCTGAAAATGGATACACCAGGAACGTATATCTATACACTAGACCTCTTCAATCGGACGGGAGCGAAGACCAGTCAGAAACTTGAAATTGTTAAAGAAGTAACTGGATACCGTATTTTATCACCTAAACCGACTTCAGGTGATCGTGTAGTTGTAAATAAGAACTTTGTTCATTTTGACATCGAAGCAGAAGGTGCAACAGGGGTTATCATTGATAAAGAACCTGCACAGAAGCTGCAAGGTGTAGAGACAGATCGCTTTGTCCTGGATTATGTAGGGTTGAAGCCGGACAAATCTAATAAAATTAAACTAACCATTAACCGTGATGGTGTAACAACCACTGACACTATTGATGTATTCTACACAACAAGTCCAGGTATAGATTCCCAATACATGGCTCCGAAAGTAGCTAATAAGTATTCAGCCTTTAATAAAAAGCTGGAATTGAGTTTCCCGAAAGGTACAGTTATGGAAAGTACTGATATTCGCGGAATCAAGAAATTTTATCCAGACAATAAACTTCTCTTTGGTATCGCAGATCCCAATAATGGTATTGTAGAGCGTCGCAATGATTATGGCACTGTCATGGGCGTAGGTGCAGAGAGAGGTGAGGGTGACCCAGTAAACTTCGATGTACAAGAAGAATACTTCAGAAGATTTTCTGCCATTGTAGGAGATACATTGAACTTCAGTCCAATTTCTGATATTTATTGGGTCAGCGGTGGTCTCGGAGAATATGGTTCAAGAGATTCAACAACGTATAAAGCGCCGACAAATGGTATCGGACCGTATACACCTGACGCTCTATACGGAGATGTTAAAGTACCAGCGGAGCGTACAATCAAGCCTTCACAGCGTGGAACATTGACACTGACCTATGATTCAAATGTAGTAGATGATGCTGGAACGACTATTTCCGTCTTCTATTACACACCAGGACGCGAGTGGAAACGAATTGGTGGAGAAGTGGATTCCAAGAAACACACAGTTACTGTGCCATTTGATCAGTTCGGATATTATAAAGTCATGAAATTAAGAAGAAGTTACAACGACATCACGAATCATGGATGGGCTAGAAATATTCTGAATGCGTTATATGCTAAAGGTTTCATGCAACCGATTCGTTTCGAACAATTCGGAACAGATGATCGTGCATCCCGTGGCGAATTTGCTACCATTCTCGTCAAAGGATTGAACTTGCCGATTACTGCTGATAATAAACCTACATTTACAGATGTAGGAGCAGGGACAAGTTCATTTACATGGGACTACGCAAGTATTGAAACGGCAGCCAGAGCGGGTATTGTATCAGGACTTACGGATGGAAACTTTGGTCCGGATCAACCTCTTACAAGAGAGCAAGCAGCTGTAATGATCGCAAGAGCCCTTGAATTAAAGTTAGCCAGCAATGATAGCAAGTTAACTAGTGCATTGGCCAAATCCTTTATTGACTCAGGAAGCATGGAAGCTTATTCAAGACCAGCGATACAAGCGGTGACGAAGGCTAAAATTATGGAGGGATCTCCAGTCACAGTTGCAGGTCAGAAGAAGCCACAGTTCGCTTTTAATCCAAAAGGTAATCTGACACGTGCAGAAGCGGGTAAAATTGCAGTAGAATTGCTCAAGAAGAGCACAAAAGTATTCCCTAAAACCTTGAGTTAATTCATTTGATACATCGATGCAATTTAGGAAGGACCTGTCCCTTACTCTAAAGGGGCAGGTCCTTTTCATGGCTGTCAATGAATGGACATAGAATACTTTTATAATAGAAGAAACAGAATTATTACCAATAACTATTTTTGTAATTTGCTAGAGTTTAAGATACAATAACGGTAAATACACAATGATCTAGAGGGTGAAGTTAGCTAATGAAACCGATTTATTCGAAAGCCCAGCTGGGCTACATGAAGGCAAAGACACAGTTTGAGAAGCAGGCAGTCATTCTGGAGAAAAAGTTGGAAGATACACGCAAGACTCAGGAGATCTCTCAGGAAGTTATGGAAGGGCTTGTACAGTCCACTGGCTTCCATGATGCGTATAACAATCTGGTTCTGGCTGAGAATGAGTTGATTGAATGGTCTCACACGACGATGAAGCATGAGAAAACGTACCGTGAGAACAGACAACCAATTGATGATATGTATCTGAGATTGAACAGTGATCCAAATATGCGTGCTCAAATTATTGAACTCGCGATGAAGATTAAATAACTTATATTTCCAGAACTGCACTAGAAGCATCCCAATAGGGGTGCTTTTTTATTTTATTTTTTGTGAATTTTGTCGCTTCATAGGTTGAAGTTGCGGGTATAGATAAACGTTGGTAGCACAGACAAAACAGAGATCACAATTCCAGATTCACTGCTGTATCAACGGTTTGAAAAGGTTTTGAATGGCTTCAATACCCGCACTGTACCTATACATAAAAAAAATCAAAACTTTTTTTGTGCAATCCGCAACTTTTTGAAATCTACTGCGTTTAAAGTGTAGAGTCGAAAACATTGGGCCTGTTACCAAGAATGACCTCGTGAAGAATCTTGTCTATTTTTTAGAAAAAATTGCTTTACGGCACGAGAGACCCATTGTATAATACGTAAGGTAGGATTAGGAAACTACTCTATTTACGTGTGATTCTGCTTTACAAACTAGTTTACAAGTTTCTGTGATATGCTCACAGACATCATTTATATTAACTTGCTCACAACTCTGGAAAGGGGGTGCAACAATATATGAGGAATACGAGCGACCCTATTAAAAAAGAAAATTCAAATGTTATGAACGCCCAAGGAGGAGAAAAAAAGGTTATGAAGAAAATTTTATCCGTAGCATTGTCTACAGCAATGGCATTCTCAATGTTTGCATCTGTAGCATTCGGTGACACAGCAGTTTCCCCGCAACAACAGTTTGATGCATTGAAAGCAAAAGGTATCTTCAACGGTTATCCGGATGGTACAGCAGGTCTTGACAAAGACATGACTCGCGCTGAGTTTGCAAAAGTTATCACTAAATTGCTGGGTCTGAAAGAGATCACTGGAACTCTTTCTTACACTGACAAAAACTACACAGCTAAAAACTGGGCTGTACCTTACATCGAAGCAGTAACTGCTGCTGGTATCATGGAAGGTAAAAACGTTGAGAAGAAAATCTTCGACTTCAACGGTAAAGTGACTGTGTCCGAGATGGCTACAATCCTGACTCGTGCATTGGATCTTGAAATCCCAGCTGAAACAAACAACATTGCTCCAGCTTGGGCTAAAGGTTATGTTCAAGCAGCAATCAACGCTGGTTTGGTTGATGCAAACACTAACTTCACAGCTAACGCTTCCCGTGAATTGCTTGTAGGCGCTGCTTACGCAATTGACGAAGCACAAAGCTTGAAAGTAACTTCTTACACAGTAACTGAAGGTGGAAAAGTTGTTGAATTCAAAATCAGCGACGGCGAAACTGTAAAAGTTACTTTGGATAAAGCTCTTGAAGCTAACAAAGAAACTGAAGTGAAATTTACTTACAAAGAAAAATCTTTCACTGAAAAAGTTACTTATGTTGTAGAAGCTGCAACTAAAGTACAATCCGCTTCTTCTGTTAACTTGAAAGAAGTTGACGTTGCTTTTGACGGTAAAGTAGATAAAGCTACTGCAACTGACAAAAACAACTACTCTGTGGACAGCAATTCCAAAGGAATCAAATCCATCACTTTGTTGGCTGACGGTAAAACAGCTCGCCTGTTGTTGAACGAATCCAGCAAATTCACGCAAGGAACAACTTACAAAGTAGTTGTTAAAAACGTGAAATCTTCTACTGGTACTGTATTGCCACAAGGTGAAGTTTCCTTCACATCTTCTGACAATGTACTGCCTACAGTAGCAGAAGTTAAAGCTCTGGGAACTAAAGTTATCAAAGTAACTTTCTCCGAGCCAGTTGTAGCTCCAACAAGCAGCAACTTCCAATTGGATGACAAAGCTTTTGTTGGTTCTGTAACTCAAGGTGCTAACCAACGCGAAGTAATTCTGCGTGACTTCACTGGTTCTATCTCTGAAGGTGCTCACAAATTGACTACTTCCCTGGTTGAAGACTTCGCTGGTCTGAAATCTTTGGCTGCAACAACTGACTTCACTGTAGCAGCTGATACTGAAGGTCCTAAAGTATCTGAAATCTCTGCTACATTGGAAAAAGTAACAGTTACTTTCGATGAAGAAATCGATCCTAACTCCGTTACTAATGATAGCTTCTACTGGAAATCAGGCGACACTAAGAAAACTGGTAAAGTAACACAAGTTGCTTCCAATGTTTACGAAGTTGAGTTTGATCAAGCTAACCGCCTGCCAGGTTATGAGTCCACTTTGTTCGTAGAAGTAAAAGACTACTCTGGTAACGCTAATGCTGTGAAAGAACACAAAATCAACGCTACAGTTGACTTGGTTCGTCCACAAGTAGTTGAAACTACTTTCGGTGATCGTACAAACACTTTGACTGTACGTTTTGATAAAGCTGTAAGTGCAGCTGATAAAAAGTATTTCACAGTGAAAAAAGGCAGTGATAACGTTCCAGTAAATAACGTTACTGCAGCTGATAGCTCTAACAAAATCTTCTATGTTACATTCTTCAGCGAACTGAAAACAGGAACTTATAACCTTAAAGTTGCAGATGTGCAGGACACTACTGCATTGAGAAATACTTTGGTTGAGTACAATGGAACATTTATCGCTAATGATAGCGTAAGTCCATCTGTTCAATTCGTAGATTACAATGAATCTACACGTAAGGTTACACTGAACTTCGGTAGAGAAATGGATCTGTCTACTTTGAATAACAAAGGAAACTACTACATTTCCTTCGTTAAAAATGGTGGAAACGCGCAAAGTATTGCATTGCCAACAGAAGCAACTGTAAATGCTGTAAACGGTGGTAAATCTGTTGTTATTCAGTTCCCTGAAAACATCGATGCTACACGCGTTACATTTGGTCCTGCTGGAACTGTTAAGAGCATTACTGCAGCTGGTTTGAAATCTAAAACTGGTCAAATCGTTTCTATTAATACTAAAGAATTGAATGACGCTACTAACAATCGTCTTCAATGGACTGGTGCAGTTCAAAAAGATGCTAGAACTTTCGAACTGGAATTCAACCAAGTAATTGCTAATGCAAGCTCTAGTGATTTCCGTATTGCTGGTCAATATCCTGTCTCTGTAACTGTTGATGAGAACAAAGTTACTTTGAAAACAGATCGTGACTATGTAGGTGGAAGCACTAATATCACATTGGTTTCTAACAACAACATTGAAACTTACTCTAACAACAGAACGAATTTGACTAACGATCAAACTTCACCTGTTAACAGTAATGTTTCTCCTAAAGTACAGAGCGTAGGTATCCCTGTTAATGGTGCTGTTGTTGCACAAAGAAATTCTGATGATGAGTTCTACGTAACTTTCTCTTCTAATTTGGCTGGAGAAGCAACACAAATCGGAAATGACTTCATCGTAACTAATGAAGCAACTGAAAAAGAACTTGTTCTGGGTGAAGGTTTTGAAGCAGAAATTGCTAACGGCAATCAAGTAATGATCACTATTAAAGGTGCTACTGCTACTGAGAAACAACCAGTTACTGTGCAAGTTAGAAAAGGTGCTAAGTATCTGAAAGCAGCTGGAACTAACGGTCCATTGGTTGCAGAATCCAGCAAATATACTGTAGTTGCTAGTTCTACATCTACAAATAACGATGTGACTGGTACTGCAACATATAATGCTGCTACAGCAGCAACTATTGCTAAAGTCAATGAAAATGGATTGAGCTTTACTGCAGTTCCTTCTAAAGCAGGAGAAGCTGGTAACATTACTGTAGCTCTTACTGTAGTACCTGCTGCACCTGGAACAGAACAAGTTGTGTTCAGTGCAGACGGAAAAACTATCACAGTTGATACCACTGCTACAGCATCTGATATTGCTTTGGTAGCTCAAGGTAAAGCAGACCTTCCTTATACGGTTGTTGGTGGTACTGGTACATTACCTACTACTGGAACTACTGATTATGAACTTGAAGGTGGAGTTGATGCTAAACAAGCAACAGTAAGAGTTGCACTTAGCAAAGCTGCAAGTGGAGTTGTGAACCAAGTTGCTATCACTAATTCCGAAGCAACTAAAAACTATTCTGCTGAATTGCAATTTGCTCAAGGTGCTACTACAAGCCAAGTGCTCGTAGTTAAACTGGGAGCTGATACAATTAAAGCAGGTAGCACATTGTCTGGTAAACTTATCGTAAACAACGAACAAGTTAACCTTACTACAGGTGCAATCAACTAATTTTTTATCACTAAACCAGAGAACTTCGGTTCTCTGGTTTTTTTGTATCCAAAACCAACAACATCGTAACTTTCTCGCCCCCCCAAACGTTTATACTATATAGCAACAAGCAACTTATGGGAGGTTTGGAAGTGGATCATAAAAAGGTCATAACGACTTTGATAACTAGTATGTTATTCATCAGTTCAAGTGGAGGTTTAGTAGCTGCCGCAAGTACACCAGCTAACTCAGGTAAACCTGCTACAAATAACAGCGCAACAACAAAGAAGCAACAGACAACAACCACGAACAAAGTCGTACATACCCTGGCTAAGGTGCCTGCGGTTAAAGTAACCGCACGGAGTACCGTGAAATTAACCGACGTCAATATCTTGTCGCAAGACGACGGGAATACGGTGACGTATACACTGACGTATAAAAATAATGACAGCACACAGATGATGATGCTCGATTATTGGAGCAAAGTGAAAACAAAAGGTGGAACAAGCTTCTCTCCAAAGCTGATCGCCAAGGATCAGGAGAAAAAGACGGTATCACCGGGTTCCACGGTGGATCTCACATATGTTATGAAGGTTGGACGTGAAGTGAAATTGAGTGATCTGAACTTCCTGATTGTAAAATGGGATTTCAGTAAACCGAATTATGAAAGCACGCTGGGGAAATTCAATGTTCCCACATCATATAGCATCACTACACCTGTAGGTAAAACGAAGACGGTTCGTCTGAGTGATTCAGCCGTCAAGGTTAAAGTCTCTGGGATTAAAGTGTATCCAAGTGAGAATAAGAAACAATACGTCAAAGTTGGCGTGAACCTGAATAATATCAGTTATAAGCTATTGGATAATCCAAACATCAAGTGGATTCTACGTACACCAGGTGGTACGAATTATCCGTTGACCCCGGATAAGGATAGTACAGGTGTCAGCATTCAGGCACAGGCCAATAAAACGTTAAATTTAATGGCTTCTTTGCCTACAGCATTGAAACTGGAAAAGTCTGAATTACTTCTTGTGGAAGAACAAGGTGAAGAGAAGACTGCTCTGCCAGTGGCTGCATTACAGCTTCCTGAAGCTAGCCAAACGAATGTAAACGTAGTAGCGAATCAACCGAATATCATCTCGATTGATGGACAACCTGTATCGACTCTATTGGAATCTGCTCGTGTCCGTGGTGAGGATGAAGAGTTTGATCTAACGATGCAGTGGGTCATTAAGAACCAAGGGAAAAAAGAAGTTAAGGTTCCCAAATACGCATTAGAGATCCGTACAGAAGATGGAACTTCCTATCCGATCGAGACGAAGGCATTAGATGATCTGAAGTTGAAGCCAGGTGCGACTAAAACGATCAAGCTGATCACTACGATCCAAGGGGATGGGGATACCAGCAAGATCAAACTATATGCGATGACACCTACAACCAAAGATGAGAGCAAAGAAGGGGAGACGTCTGGCGGAGGCACGAGTGGTTTTGAGTTCTCCTATCCGGTTGGCATCTATGCTATTCCTGAATCCGTAACAAGTGGAGATGGACTTACGACAGAAACGGTAATTAAGAATAGTAAAGGCACATTCGGTGTATCTGTAGGCTCATTACAACGTCTCCCTTGGACAGACAGTGATATTATTGCTGCCAAGGTCACTATTCGTAATGCATCAGCCAAAACGGTCCAATTGCCTGAGCTGGAAGCGATGTTCACAATCGATTCCGCGCGCATTGATGGAGATACGAAGCTGATTAGCGCGCAAGGCGGCAAGTTGCTCGGTTCGGGTATGGTCACTGAAGCTTATCTTCTTACGAAGATTCCATCTGAACTTAACATGAGCCGTTTGGAATTAACTTTGCTGGAGAAAGTAAGTGAGGAAGAAAAGAATGATTGGATTACCCTGAGTACGTCCGGGTTAATTCAGCCCCTCTCTTATGTAGGCGAAGGGAAGACTTATACCCAAGGAACTGCAGATAAAGAAACAGAGCTGGGCATACGCAGAACATATGTATATCCAGGATCTTCGTCCGATATTGTATACACTGAATTCGAGATGACGAATAAGTCTCTACGTCAGAGTGGCCTTGCGAAGTTGGTAGGATACTACAAAACAGCAGATGGTCAATACTACAAAGCAACAGCTAAGCAGGCAAACCGTGTACCGGGACCAGGTCAGAAGAGTATCGTTACGTTCTGGGCCAAAGTGCCGAAGAGTGTGAAAACATTATCTGATATGCGTCTGATTGTAGGTGAAGGGGTTGCTGACAACAAATTTGTAACCGGTGAAGGTGATGCAACGGCTTATGTTAATGCCATGTCATTTGAAGTACAGCCGAAATCATTATCTGTTCTATCTTCTCTGAATGATATCGACTTGTATCCGTTCAAATTCTCGGGCAGCAATATTAAAGCTTACCTTACAGGTGGAACGGCAGTACAGATCGAGATGATCTACTCCTTAACACAGGAGGAAGCTGTGGATAGTGGAGAGTACGGACACAAGCTGATTCTATCTATAACTGATGGGTCAGGAAAAGTGTTTGATAAAGAGCTCACACCAGGAACTGATCTGAAGACAGGTATTAATCAGACGCTTAACTGGAGTATTGATGATACGGTATTTGATAAAATACGTGGTGGCTCATATCGTGTTGCCTTGTATGATGTTTTCGAAGGTCAACGAATTCGTCTTGCAGAACAAGGCTATAGTTACGATGTATCCAAACTGCCTAAAGAAGAACCGATCATCCCGGAGTTCCCGGAAGAGGGTTCTAATAATCCCAATAATAATCGGTAATTTGTACGAAAATTAAGATATTTTAAAGCTAAGACCTCGCTTCCACATCTACGGAAGTGAGGTTTTGCTTGTCGCATGTCTATTTATTCTCTATAGTTAAAGCTAATAGATTACCAGAGGAGGAAAATGATTCACATGAAACCTTATATGAAAGTATCCCTTGCTGCGCTCGCGATTGGTGTTGGCGTCTGGGTTGGGTCGGTATACAGTAATACAGCCATCGGTGCAGGTACAAGCCAGCCAGGAACAGCAGATGATCCGGTTGTAACAAAGAGTTATGTAGATCAGCAGATCCAACAAGCTTTGGGCGGTAAGATTCCGACTGGAAACGGCAGTACCAATACAGGAACAGACAGCAATGCAGGAAATGGTAACAACACCGGCTCTGCAGGAACCGGGAACTCCGGTAGCACAGGTGGAGACACATCCCTTCCTCCACTGGTCTCAAGCGCTTCTGATGCCGTTGAGATTGTAACGGTGAAGCCGGGTCAACAGCTGATCGGTAAGTCTGGCGCGGAGTTCATTGTACGTAGTGGCAAAGCTGTGATTGTCAGTGAGGGTACGAATGGTGTAGCTGATCTGACGGACGGGATTGACCTGACGAATGGACAGGCAGCGCCCACCAATCACCTGCTCTCTTTTCCAAGGGATGGACGGGGGATCACGGTTTTGGAAGGAAACAAATATAGCCTGACTGTAATGGTTCGTGGTGGATATACTCTGAAATAGGATTTGTAGCTGTTAAAGGAATTATTCATTAGTCATACATTTCATTTGCTCAGATTACCCAGTTCTAACAAACATTAATACGGCTAACCAGCCTTGTTCCTGCTCACTCTATAACTGTTGACAATCAATTAATGGAGGTGCAGGAATCATGGCTAGAAGCAATCGCAAAGTGGTGCCCGAAAGTCGTCAAATGCTGGATCAAATGAAGTATGAGATTGCTGCAGAGTTTGGTCTCAATGTAGGTTATGGTGGCAGAGGTTTAGCTGGTGCGGATACAGAATTTGGATCTGAACTGGGTGAAGTAAGTGATCATTCTTATGGGCAATACAAAGGGTGGGGACATCTGACTTCCCGCGAGAATGGATCGGTTGGTGGAGAGATCACCAAAAGGCTAATTCGCCAGGCAGAACAGCACTTATAGGGCATTTTCCTTACCCCATTTCGTTTGACACGTCTTGACAAATACGTTAAGATGGCACTTGAGGTATGCAACCTTTTCCACTAGGGAAAGGTTGATTTTCGTTTGAGGCAATTACCTGAAAAATCCTTATCTTCGGTACTGCGGACCCTGCGTCCTTATTCCATTTTGGAAAGCTTCGAGGGTACAGTGAACGAATCGCTGTCATGTTTTGTTCGGGCAATCGCCATACTACTAGTTATGGGAGGTTGAAACTTCATGTCTGTTAAAGGCCGGCATCTATTTACATCGGAGTCTGTAACTGAAGGACATCCGGATAAAATCTGCGATCAGATCTCAGACGCCGTATTGGATGCGTTCCTGGCGAACGATCCCAATGCTCGCGTAGCTTGCGAAGTTTCCGTAGCCACAGGCTTAGTGCTTGTCATCGGTGAAATCAGTTCAGCTTCTGAATACGTGGACATTCCGTCCATCGTTCGTAATACAATTAAGGATATTGGCTATACACGTGCCAAGTTCGGTTTTGATTATAACACTTGTGCAGTTCTGACTTCTTTGAATGAGCAGTCTGCTGATATTGCTCAAGGCGTTAACGCAGCGCTTGAGAACCGTGACCCGGAACAAGTCGCTCGTGAAACAGAAAACATTGGTGCAGGTGACCAAGGTCTGATGTTCGGTTTTGCAACGAACGAAACACCAGAACTCATGCCTTTGCCAATCGCTCTGTCCCACCGTATCGCACGCCGTCTGGCGGAAGTGCGTAAGAACGGTACATTGGAATATCTTCGTCCGGATGGTAAAACTCAAGTAACGATTGAATACGACGGTGACAAACCGGTACGTGTGGATACAATCGTTGTGTCTACTCAGCACGCTGAGGAGACTACGCTGGAGCAGATCCAAAAAGACATCAAAGAACATGTAATCTTGCCTGTTGTTCCAGCTGGATTGCTGGATGAGCAGACTAAATATTTCATCAACCCAACAGGACGCTTCGTTATTGGCGGACCTCAGGGAGATGCAGGCCTTACTGGACGTAAAATCATCGTAGATACTTACGGCGGTTATGCACGTCATGGCGGTGGTGCGTTCTCTGGTAAAGATCCGACAAAAGTGGACCGCTCCGCAGCATATGCGGCACGTTACGTAGCGAAAAACCTTGTAGCTGCAGGTCTTGCAGACAAAGTGGAAATCCAGCTCGCTTACGCGATTGGTGTAGCCAACCCGGTATCGATCAACGTGGATACATACGGAACTGGCAAAGTCAGCGAAGAGAAATTGGTTGAGCTTGTGCGTAACAACTTTGATCTTCGTCCGGCTGGCATTATTCGTATGCTGGATCTGCGTCGCCCAATCTACAAACAAACGGCTGCTTATGGTCACTTCGGCCGTACAGATCTGGATGTACCTTGGGAACAAGTGGATAAAGTAGACCTTTTGAAAACTCAAGCAGGTCTGTAATTTAGGTGTAATAGTAATGAAGCCCTTGATTCCGTTAAGGAATTAAGGGCTTTTTTGTGCTTCCATCGATTTAACTGCCTTGTCATGGACAAAGGAAAAATTATGGAATAAATCCCCAAATAACTAAATGAAATCCCTTCTCTAACCGAAATACATAATGAGGTCTGTACATCAGACAGGAGAAGAAATGCAGATAAGGGGGAAGATCAGTGGAATTGAAGAGAATTGCAAGAAAAGGCATGCTCGGAATCTTAATTGTTATGCTGACGGCTCAAGGTTGGCTTACGGGTTGGAGTGGAGTCGAGCAGGGAGCATATGCGGCCAATGAATTAAGTGCAAATGGAATAACGAACACTGTTCCTGCCGTGAAAGGAACGAATGTGGATAGTTCAGTACCATTCGTTATTGATTTTGATAAATCTGTTCAGAAGGCACCGGGTACACAAAGTTCAATCTTGATTAAGCGTTTGGATGATAATACAACGATGGGTTCGGTGCTGGTATCCAGTGACCAAGTTGTAATTGATCCCACACCACCGATTACAGACCCAACGACACCGGATGCGGGAGACAGTACGCCTGCGCTAGATAGTGGCCTACGAGTGACTATTACACTAGGCAAGGACAAGGTTCTACCGGGAGCAACATACTACGTAGAGATAGATAATAAATCATTTGTTTACGCGGACAATACTCCATTTCCGGGACTGACTAACAAAGAGTGGACCTTCAGCACTCTGGGACTAGGCTCAACTTCCCTTGTGAGTAGAATTCCTGATAACGCAGCAATGGTATCTCCTTCAACTAAGGTAGTGATGACTTTCGATAAGCCGGTAACCGCAGGTAGAGGGAATCTCATTATTTATCAGGGAAGAGTTGGTGGTACTGTATTTGAGCAGATTCCAGTAAACGCAGGAACACCTCGAATTACAGGTTTTGGAACAAATACGATTACGATCGTTCCCACGAATAACTGGAACAACAACACTACATATTACATCGTAATGCCAGAAGGTTTTTTGAGGGATAGAAATGAGAATGATATCAGTGCAATTAGTGGGAATGTTTGGGGATTCAATGTCATATCCGATCCGACGTCCCTTATGGTATCTACTGTATCTCCCGCAAACGGTACTACCAATGCACCATTAACGGGAAATTTAACAGTTACGTTCAACAAAGAACTTGATCCGAATTACATTCAGAATGTAACGCTCAAAAAATCAAATGGAGCAACCGTTGCATCTAAGACAGTCATTAATAGTGCAAACAATAGACAATTGCTTATTACACCTACGAACGCATTGGATAGCAACACAAATTACGTGGTAGATATTCCAGCCAATACGTTTCGTGATAAAGCAGGAAATACATTTACAGGTCTTAATGGGTCTACATCATGGGCCTTTAAAACATTAAGTGCAGATACAACTGCACCTGTGTTGAAAAATGCTAAGATGCATAGCAATAACACCATTCGCCTGACTTATGATGAGTGGCTGTACAGCACTAATTCGCTGAGTAGTACTTATGCTGTAACTGTAAATGGTGAAAAGAGGAATGTTAGCTCCACTTATATCTCAGGTGACAGTGTATATGTTGTCTTGGATACGGGTGTAGCGGTAGGACAAGTTGTGCGGATTTCATATACACCCGGTACTACAGGTAATCGTCTTACAGATCAATCTTCCAATGCTGCGGCTGCTTTTGGCGCAAGAGATGTGGAGAACGGTTTAGATTCTGTCATGTCCAAGCCACGAGAAGGTAACGTGTATTACAGTACTATTACGTTGTACTACCCTGAGACGGTATATATCACTTCAAGTGATGCAGCAAGACAATTCAGTGTAACTGCGGATCAATATGCTGTAGGCATCAATAGCATATCGATCAATGGCAGCTCTGTGGTGACGTTGAATCTTAGTCGATCCATTACGGATGGTGAAGTCGTGCGGGTCGCATACACGCCAGGTTCATGGCCTGTAAAAGATACACGTGGACAGGCTCTTGCTGGATTCAGCGGCTTCTATGTCCGCAATTCAATTGATACCAAACCACCTGAGTTTAAGAGTGCTGAGGTGAGTGGTAACAAGTTATGGATGCGTTACAATGAACCACTGAACACGACGAATAAACCGCTCAACAGCCAATATTCTGTTCTGGTCGATGGTAAGCCAGTCTTCGTTAATGATTCTGAGATCGAAAATGATCTGGTCACGTTAACGCTGGCTTCAGCGGTGAAGGATACACAAAATATATCGTTATCATATGTACCTGGAGCATTGCGATTAACGGATCTGAACAATAACCCAGCAGGATATCTCAATCTGACTCCAGTAACGTACACATATGGAAATGGCAAAATCCTGTCGGCTACGCTTCAGGGAGACACGGTTCAAATTAATTTCCGTGATTCAATCCAGTCCCAGGCTGCACTAACAGCATCTCAGTTCAGTGTAGTGATTGGTAATTCAACCACAACTGTATTGTCTGCTTCAGCTTCTGGCTCTGTGGTGACGTTGAAAGTGGATACTTCAGCAGTAACATCGACAGCTACTCAGACGGGAACGGTGAGTTATGTACCTGGGGCAGTGCCGTTACGTGATGCGTCGAATGTCACGATAACAGCATTTGGTCCACTTACGTTGCAACAGACGAATAATAGTTCCAACAACAATAATCAGTCGGGAAACCGTCCTTCCTGGTTGTCGGAATTGGATGCAACGAGCTATGGTCAGTCTTTACTTGTGATGAATAACACTACGGCTTCTGCTGTATCTGCGATGTCCCACTATAATCGCCCGACTCGTCAATTCAACGTGGATGCAACCAAGTTGATTCAGTCCTTTGAATACGCTGGAGCAAACGGGAAATTGACTCAGCCGGTGGTATTTGAGATTCCGGACAGTGAATCGGCTGCGTATGTTGGATTCCCATTAGATGCACTGACTCAGATTGCTGCAAGTTATCGAACAGGTACTATTGGTGTGAAATATGGCGATCTTCTCTGGACGGTGCCACTGTCTAATTTAGATATGGCGGCTATGAGTCGGAGTGTAGGAACGTCAAACACAAGTACTACGACAGGAGCAGCGGTTCCATCCTTATACGTTCAGTTAGAGACGGTACCTGTGTCTTCATCGGGGACGATGGAAGGCTTGATTGCAGGTGCAGGAGCGCAGAAACTTGCGAATTATACGGATGTGTACCTGTTTGCCAGTAATGGTACGACCGATCAACGTGTGGAGCAGAAAGTGAAAAGTCAGTTATCCATGCAATTACCAGTAGGTACTTCTACAGTAACATCTGGATTCACTTATATTGATCCGGTTACCTTCATGTTATCAAACGTACCTAGCTCGTTTAAAAATACACCAGGAAGTGTAGTTGTCCAAGGACAACTGAATGGGAATCAATCGGTAGTTCCGGTCAACCATATTGTTAATTATCCGGACACCACATCACACTGGGCTAGTGCAGTTATTAAGGAACTCTCTGCCAAATGGATTATTAATGCACCAAATGGTTCTTACTATCGACCAAATGAGAATATATCACGTGCAGAATTCGCTGAATTGGTCGCCAGAGGTCTGGGTTTAAATGGAGAACCAACTGCAGCGAGTCGTTTCAGGGACGTTCGCAGTGGAAGTATGACAAGTGCCTATATCGGGGCTGCCGCTGAAGCGGGGATCATTACGGGGAATACCGATGGTACGTTTAAGCCGGATCGCCCTATTACGCGTGAGCAGATGGCACTTATGATGGTACGTGCGATGAACTACGGTGGGAAAACAGTCTCTCTTCAATCTTCGGCTGCTACCACTCTATCCAAGTTCAAGGACAGCAACAAAATCCAGTCCAAGGATTCTGTTGCCAAAGCTGTGCAGGAGGGAATCATTCAAGGCATGACAGCCAGAACATTTGAACCTCAGGGAAATGCAACTCGTGCACAGGCAGCAGTGATGTTGAAGCGGGTTTTGGACAAATTAGGATATCTATAATAGTAATTAGCTCTTTATCTTAGTGAAGCGAAATCGATCAGGGGAATAAGTTCAACTGGTTGGTTTCGCTTCTTTATATTATAAAGTCATAAATTTCATGGATAGAGGGTGTAAATTTGCTTAAAAAAATGCTAGTTTTTGTCCTCGTTCTGGGGTTAATATCTATACCATCACTGGCGTATGCTCAAGATAATAAAGAATCCATACAACTGTACGTAAATGAAAAGCCAACAAATATTAAACTGATGACAAAATCAGGAACGGTGTATGTTCCATTTCGAGAGTTTATTCAACTAATGGGGTACCAAGCGGATTACTCAGTGGTAGATCGAGAGATTTCAGTTAAGATCGGGATATCAAAATTTATCTTTCTACCGGACGATGGTTACATTAGTGGATCGGGAGATTACTACGAATTACAAAGGCCAGGTATTCAGATTGATGGAAAATTCTTTTTACCTATCCGTTATGCCGCCTGGTTAACCAAGCATGCGGTTAAGTATGATCAAAAGTCAAATACGGCGTGGATGGTGCAGTATGGGTATGGTCAAGAGAAAGAGATACTTGATTTGATAACAACATATGATAGAGCTTTCACTGTAGAACTACTAGCTTCAGATCATATGCAGAGATCCTATCTGACGGATAGTAAGATTGCACCCCAAGTGAGCGAAATCCCTGATCGAATTTACAGTATAGATATAACAAGCATTACATACGAATCTGCGAACCAGGCATTATTGTATGTTACATATATCCATAATAATCAGGTAATAAATGACCAACATGAGGTCGTGTTTCGAATTATAAAGGAGAACAATCGGTGGAAAATACTTCAGGATCGATATCTTTCCAGTAATACTACGCTTCCAGAAGATATCGATAAATCTGTACATATGATAAAAGAGAATTTTAATGAGAAGCAACAAAATATCCTATCTGACCTGAGGCAATATTATAGAGCGTTTAATCAGAAAGACTTTGATTTAACGTATAAATATACTTCGCCATTTGATATTGAACGAATGAACGCAAATGCAGTTGATGAATGGAGAACATGGGAGCACATTACAAGAGCTTCCTTTGAGTATGGAGACACTACGTATCATATGTCTAATGAACGAGTCGTGTTTCTTGGGGAGAACCAAGCTGTTGTTCATGCAACCTTGGAATGGAGCTACATCTCAGAGAACATAGAGCAGAACCATTCTATATATGAGGCGCTGATCTACCTCGATTACGCCAATGGGCACTGGAATTATAGTTATGATCATGACATTAGTGAGAACGAAGAGGACCCCAATCGAATGTTACCCGAAATTCATTTCCCAGAGTTAAATTGAAAATATAACGAATATCAGTATACAGATAAATTCCCATGTATGAGTAGCTAATTGCATACATGGGTTTCTTTTTGCCAAGAATCCCCTCAAAGTTAGCTGGGGGCGTAACTTTTTCCACAAAAAGCAGTCTATTAATAGAAGAGTATACTAGAGATCTCGCTATCGGCTGCCTACTTGGCAGTGTTCGTGATGTCTAAGATTGATATACAAGATGGGAGAGACGTTTCAGACATGCTGGGGAAACATGGGAAACAGCTGGAAGACGTTAAGGGCAGTAAGGTGAAGAAATGGGCGATTGTGACGCTGGCGGGTGTGATCTGGATTGCACCGGTGATGAGTGCAGGTGGACAGATGTGGTCAGGCACTTCGTGGCAATCGGTGGCTGCAGCGGCATCTACAAATACAAGCAAGTTGAGTGAGGAAATTCTGACTTCGGGTGCGAAGCTCATGAAATACAGATATACAACAACACGTTCCGGTTCCAAGGTCAACGTACTGGCGGATGTAGTTCAGGTGGATCTGCAGAACCCGTATGTGAAGCTGGATGTAATGACAGGCAAGGGCGGTAATCTGAACAGTAAACAGAGCACAGGTGCCATGGCCAAGGAAAACGGTGCAGTAGCTGCTGTAAATGGCGATTACTTCAATGTATCCGGGGAACTCTCGCCAATTGGTGGACAGGTCTCCGATGGCGTTCTGGTCTCCACACCATCCGAACTGTCGGGCATGTATGCCCTCACGGTGACCAAGGATGGCAAACCGATGATCGATGAGTATTCTTTTGAAGGAACAGTGAAGGCACAGGATGGTTCAACCTTTGCTTTGCGTGGGATAAATAAAGAGGATTATACAGTAGAGTCGGGTGCGGTGAAGTATAGTCATGCCAACTCGATGTATATTTATACACCTGCATGGACATCCACCAAACGTCCAAATGACCCTTCCACAACGCCGACAGAGGTACTCGTGCAGAACGGAGTAGTTACCCAAATCTCGGATAAAAAAGCGTTAAACATGACGGTGCCGAAGGATGGGTACATTTTGCGTGCGCATGGAACAGCGGCGACATGGATCATGAGCCATCTATCCGTTGGGCAAACCTTGGATGCGGATTACAAGTTAAAAGCCAAAACAACCGGACAATCGGTTGATCCGAGTAATCTGGAGATGATGATTGGCGGTCACACCATTTTGGTAAACGGTGGCAAGGCAGCTTCCTTTTCCCGTGATATCGCATCTTCCGGCATCGGTGGCATTCGTGCAAGAACGGCAGTAGGATACTCTCAGGATGGTCGGTATGTCTATATCATTGCAGCGGAGAAAAACAGTAACAGCAGTGGGATGTCGCTGACGGAACTACAATCCTTTATGACCAGTGTAGGTGTCTGGAAAGGCATGAACCTGGACGGAGGAGGCTCCACAACAATGGTAACCCGTCCGTTGGGTGAGCAAAACGCCGGTCTGACGTTCAACACAGAGTATGGCACCGAGCAACGTCAGGTTGTAAACACGCTGGGTGTGTTCTCTACGGCTCCTGTAGGTAAACTGAAGGGCTTTGCCGTGAGTGGCAGCCAAACGTTGCTGGTGGGGCAAGAGGGCAAGTACACAGCCAAAGGATATGACACCTACTACAACCCGATTGCAACAGGCGATATCAGCATGTCCTGGAAGTCCAGCAACAACGGTATCGTGAGTGTTAGCAACGGAACGATCAAAGGCGTGAAGCCAGGCACAGCAACACTGACGGCAACGAGCAATGGAGCTTCATCTTCCATTAAAGTATCGGTACTGGGTGGAAGTGAATTGGCTTCCCTGACAGCAGGATCAGGTCTCGGTTCGCTCAAAGCAGGCACAACGATGTCCATTCCTGTAACGGCAACAACGAAGAGCGGACAAAGTGTTACGGTTCCGGCAGACTCGCTGACATGGGAATTTATCGGATTCAAAGGTAAAGTTTCTGCTGACCAATTAACCGTATCTTCTGTCAATTCTGGTGCACAAGTAGGATATGCGATTGGTCGTTATGATGGTTACAGCACGGTTGTTGTACTCTCGGCTTCTGCCAGCGAAACGATCTGGGAGAACTTCGAGAATGTGAATTATCCGATTAACTTCACAACGAACGCAGCGGGTGTAACTGGTACAGCAACCGTTACAGCAGGAACTGGTGAAAAAGCCGGCTCCAATGTACTGCAACTCGGTTATGATATGACTGCTGGAACAGGCAAAATGTACGCTTATGCACAACTGAATGGCTCTACCGGTAGAGAGGTATCTGCTGCAGCTACATCAATGTCGATGGATGTTATGGGAGATAAAAGCCTGAACTGGTTACGTGCCGAATTCACGGATGCCAATGGCAAAACGGTATATGCCGATCTCGCCAAGGCGATTGACTGGAACGGGTGGAAGAAGCTGAGCGTGGACCTGAATGGACTGAACATCGCCTATCCGGCGAAGCTGAAGCGGGTCTATGTGGTGAACGTGGAGGAAGGTCAGGATGAGCGTGCGAAATCAGGTACGGTTGCTTTTGACAACATCGCATTCACGATGCCTTCCAAGTCCAGTGAAGTCGGATTGCCTATGGGGACTGCCTCACTTGTACTTGGACAGAAGTCGATGACAGTGAATGGAACGAAAAAAGCCATTGATGCAGCACCGGTCCTGAAAAATGGTACAACGTATGTGCCAATCAAACATGTTTTGGACGCTTTTGGTGGTCAGGCAGGCTGGGATAGCAAAAATCAGCGGATCACGGTATTACGTGGTGGCAAGCTGATTGATCTGGTTGTAGGGCAGAAAGAATTCATTCTGAATGGTAAAAGACAGAGCGCAACTGTTGCACCATACGTAACGGGTGGTAGGACTTTAGTCCCACTCAGACTCGTTTCCGAGCAACTTGGTCTCACTGTAAAATGGGAACAGAAAACGAAGACCGTTACCATCTCATCGTGATATGGTATGATATATACCGGAAACGATAGAAATGGAGTCGAACAAACGTGGATTTACAAGCCGATGCCATAGACCGCGTCATTAAAAACGCCATACAAGTCATGGAAAACAGCAAATATCAAATGTTCGAAATCATGGACTCGACTCGCGATGAGCTGAAAACGCTCAACGAGGAGTTGAAGTCGGTGTTGAAGGAGACGGCGGAAACGATCGAGAAAGTAGATCAGTTGGAGCTGAACTACCGCCGTTCCCGGATCCGGCTGACTGAGGTTAGCCGCGACTTTGTCCGTTATTCCGAGCATGATATCAAGCAGGCATATGAGAAAGCAACACAGCTGCAGCTGGATCTGATGATTTATCGTGAGAAGGAAATGTATCTGAAGGCCCGTCGGGATGACCTACAGAAGCGTGCCAAAAATGTGGAAGCTTCTGTGGAGCGTGCCGAGACCATCGGTTCGCAGATGGGTGTTGTACTCGAATACCTGTCAGGTGAACTGGGTCAAGTGACCCGGATCATTGAAAATGCCAAAAATCGACAAATGATTGGTTTGAAAATAATTTTGGCCCAGGAAGAAGAGCGGAAACGTATTGCTCGTGAAATTCATGACGGGCCTGCCCAGATGCTCGCCAATCTAGTGCTTAGGACGGAAATTGTAGAAAGAATGCTCATTAAGCAGGATTTTAAGATGGTCCAGGCCGAAATAGTAGATTTGAAAGGCCAGGTTCGTTCCAGTCTTGAAGAAATGAGAAAAGTTATTTTCAATCTGCGTCCTATGGCACTGGATGATCTGGGACTGATTCCAACGCTTCGGAAGTACGTGCAGGATTTTGAGGTAAAAACGAAAATCCGGTCGCTTTTTGAAACAAGAGGTAAGGAACATCGTTTATCTTCAGCCATGGAGGCTGCAATCTACCGCCTCGTGCAGGAAGGTCTGTCGAATGCTGCAAAGCATGCTTATCCCACATATGTTGTAGTGGAAATTACATACCAGGCTCAGCTCGTCAAAATTGTCGTTCAGGACAATGGGCTTGGGTTCAAACCGGAGCTTCTTGCGAAGAAAAGCAAGGATCATACCCACTTCGGTCTGATTGGGATGAGAGAACGGGTTGAACTGTTAGAAGGAAGAATAGAGATTGAATCCGGAGAAAATCAAGGAACCAAAATAGTGATTCATATCCCAACAAACGTGGATAAGGGAAAGGAGTAGCAGGATGATGGAAAACCGTGATACTGGTAAAGCATCGATTAAAGTTCTTTTGGCTGATGATCATCAGCTGTTCCGTGAGGGACTGAAACGCATTTTAAATATGGAGGACGACATTGAGGTCATCGGCGAATGCGGCGATGGAATTCAAGTGCTCGAATTCTGCAATCAGGATAAACCTGATATCGTATTGATGGATATCAACATGCCAATCGAAAATGGGGTTGAAGCAACGGAGAAATTGCGTGAGCTGTTCCCTGATGTCAAAGTAATTATCCTGTCCATTCATGATGATGAAAGTTATGTATTTGAGACGCTTCGTAAAGGGGCTAACGGATACTTGCTGAAGGATATGGAGGCCGAGTCTCTGATCAATGCGATTCGTTCCGTGCATGAAGGACATGCGTTCATACACCCGAAAGTAACAGGCAAACTGATCATGCAGCTGCGTCGTATGACGTATCTTAATGAAACAGGGGCAATGAGTGAAGGAGCTTCGAAGGAAGCAGGTGTTAAATTTGTTGCTGGCGACAATAACCCGCTTACACGTCGTGAGGCTGAAGTGCTTCGCTTGATGGCAGAAGGTAAGAGCAACAAAATGATTGGTGAATTCCTGTTCATCAGTGAAAAAACAGTAAAAAACCATGTCAGCAGTATTCTGCAGAAGATGGAAGTGGACGACCGTACTCAAGCTGTTATCAATTCGATCAAATATGGTTGGGTTACGCTCTAATACCTTATGTTTTTCGTGAAGCAGTATTCTTACGGTAAGTCAGTCCATTGGTTGATTCAACCTAGATGAAGTATAGATTGGTGTTCACTCGCGCCCTTTCCAGAATGTTGGATTGGTCTGCGGGTTAATGGACTTTATCACTGCAAATGAGCAAAGTGTAAGGTTGTGCGGAACATATGTTCAAGCTTAGGCGTGAATGAATGACCTGGCCTGTCTTTCTTCGTCCGGTGTCGATCAGCGTGGAATATGAGTGATAGGAAATGCAAGTGTAACCCTTCAGGAAGTACAGCATATACTTGTTGTATACAGGGATGTTCGCCATGGGTGAGCATGACCTTCCGAGGAGGTGCAGTTGCCATGGTTGCTCATCTGACTATGATTCTGCTCATATACTTCCTGGCGGCAATGGCCGTTCATGCCATGCACCAGCGCCATCTTTCCCGTCCGGAATCTGAAGGTTTCGAGCAGATTCTGCTCATCCCTTCCAATCAGGCAGGGCGGATCGAAGGCATTGTAAGAGAACTTTGCCGGGAATTGTTATACCGTGGTAAGAGCTTCAGATTAACCGTTGTTGCTGATCGGACAGAAGCGGAAACGATTACGATTATTGAAAAGCTTATGCAAAGGCAAGGCATGGAGACATCTTATCTGCCTGCTGTCCCTGCTGATATTGAACGGGTAGCACAGACCGATCACACGTTTCGCCTGATTGATTTGCGTGAGTCAGAGCAATAAATCATCATGTGAACGGAAATGGGATTAGCATTTCGCAGATCTACAGTGAAAAGATTACAGCAGAAGCTGTAGTCTTTTTTTGTAATTGTAGCCAAGTCTGCTTTTAAATTAAAAATGGGTTTTTATGCAATCTATGGTTATTGTCTGGGTTTTGACGAGTTCATGAGTATTAAAATAAACTTTTCGAAGTCAGAACTCTTAATTTAAAAGTATAGACGATTCAGATTGGAAAAAGTTTCGCAATTTTAGAGAAAGATTCTGGTTATTAGCAGAATTTTATGATGGATCATGTTGTGTGACTAATGTTGTGATGTAGAGATTCAATTGGTATAGTGATAAGTAAGATTAATCATACGAAGATGGAATATGGACATGAAGCACATGCTCCGGCGAACAGCCGGGTTGGCATGTGCTTTTTTTGCGTTTAGGAGAAAGTACGATGGGGGAGGAGAGTAAATGAAGGTTGCTTTGTATGTGTGCCGTGTAGGGGAAGGGTGGAGCATGTTGTTATCACTCGATATTCGAGTGGATGTGGCTTGGTGGCTGGAGGGAGGAAGTGGGCGACATGTGCTGCGCTGGTTGCTGTTAGACAAGGCGTTACCGTTAAGTCAGGCATCCTGGTTGGTTGAACATTATGAGATGGAGCGAGGTATGGATCAGTGGGGCCAGCGCGAATGGCAGAGTTATCTTGCACGGAAGCTGGATGTGTATGAATTGGCCTCTGGGGAAACAGAGGCCAGAAAAGGCATAGCGGGCAAAGCGGGAAGTACCGCTGTGCGTGGCAATCAGGTAGGCGGGATGCCAGAGCCGTATCCCGCCGGGCAGTGGGCTCAGCTGGAGCGGGACGCGGCCCTGCTGGCTGAGCGGATCAGCGGCCGCCAATTACTGGCGGCCGAGGCGGAGGCGTTGCTGGCGGATACCGCCCAGCCGCCAGAGGATTGGCGCGCGGCTGCGCAGCTCGCGCGCTTGCACGGGCGGCTGAGTATCACAGCCGCCCTCGAAGGGCCTGCCACGCGCCGTCGGCACGCGTGGCTTGGACGCGCGCGGAGCGCGCCCCGCTGCCACCGTTGTGGCAGCAAAGCCAGGCAGCGCGTGCCCTGCGCTGCCTGCGGATTGGCGGCGTGCGCCTACTGCGAGGCTTGCCTCGCGCTAGGGCGCAGCCGTGCTTGTGCGCTGCTGCTACGCAGTGCAGCGCAAGGGGCCGTGCCACGACGCGGCGAAGCACCGCGTGGCACGGTTTTGGCCCCCACCGGCGGCGGGCTCGCCCGGTGGGGGCTAAGCGCAGCGCAGAGCGCGGCAGCAGCCGCGGCGCTTGCGTTTTTGGCCCGCCCACCCGCAGGGGATGGGCCGGGTCGGTTTTTGCTGTGGGCCGTGACCGGGGCCGGCAAGACCGAGATGATATTCCCACTGCTCCAACATACATTGGATCGTGGCGGACGAGCTTTGGTCGCTACGCCGCGCAGGGATGTGGTGCTGGAACTAGCTCCGCGTCTGGCCAAAGCTTTTCCGGACACCTCGCTCGCTACCCTTTACGGAGGCAGTGACGAACGCTGGAAAGACGCTCAGCTCACGCTTGCGACCACACACCAACTGATGCGTTTTTATCAGGGATTTGATCTCGTCATCATCGACGAACTAGATGCTTTCCCTTATCACAACGATCCCATGCTCGCTCACGCGGCGGCATCCTCCTGTAAACCAGACGGGAATTTCGTATATCTATCTGCTACACCGCCAGCTCGGCTGCAGAGGGAAGCAGCGCAGGGAAAACTCACTCATGCCAAAGTTCCAGTACGTTTCCACCGACATCCTTTGCCTGTCCCGCGCTTAGTCAAAATGGTTACCGTTGCTGAATGTATTAAGAAACGAAATCTTCCTTCTGCCTTGAGGACTAACATCCAAATCTCATTGGAGCGTGACGCCCAGGTATTTTTGTTTGTGACACGCATTGCCCAGATTGAGACGTTTGTTAACCTGATGCGTCGTACTTTTCCCGGAATCCATATTGAAGGAACTTCATCTCAAGACCCCGATCGCGCTAGCAAAGTTACAGCCTTTCGTGATCGCGACATTCGTCTGCTCGTAACGACAACGATTTTAGAGCGTGGCGTGACCATTCCGCGCAGTGATGTTTTTATATTGGATGCAGACAATAGTCTCTTTGATGAAGCGTCACTGGTCCAGATGGCGGGTAGAGCAGGGCGTTCCATGGATGACCCGGCGGGTAGAGTGGTTTTTGCATCATCTCGTCGGACACGCTCTCAGGTGAAGGCCGTTGCACAAATTCGGAAAATGAACGCCATCGCTCGTCGCAAAGGTTACCTGCATCCACCATCCCAAACCTAATTGCCATCTGCCATGTTCGTATCCACACTTCACAATACATTCCCAAGACTGGAGGTTTGCTCATCCATGTTCAACTGGCTCAGTAACTTAACCGATTATGCGCAGCACATGACCGGGCGTCTTCATCACCTGCTCGCCCCGCCGGGAGCGACTTGTCTGACATGTGGGACTCGAGCGATTCTGTCTTCTACCTATCCAGGCATATGCCAACGTTGTGTGAAGCAGATTCCATGGATTCGTTCTATCCGCTGTCTGCGTTGTGGTCGGGATGTTGGGTGCCCGGACTGTGCTCGTCCACATATGCAAAACCGTTCTTTTATCGCCAACCGCAGCGCCGTACAGTACAACGCTCTTATGAGAGAATGGATTGGAATGTACAAATTTCGAGGTCATGAACGATACGCGCCGCTCCTAACCGCGCTGTTGATTCAAGCCTTTCAAGCGATGAGAGAGGAGCAGAATTCTGCTTTGGCAAAAGAACCCCTAGCTCCCGTGGCTCATTCAGCCACACATGCTCAACAAACGAAGCCACAATGGCGGCCTGACGCGGTCACCTATGTCCCGGTGAGCAGCGAGCGTCTGGCCGAGCGTGGCTTCAATCAGGCGGAGCGGCTGGCTGCTGGACTCGCCAGCGCCTGCCGCCTACCCATCGTGGATCTGTTGCAGCGCCAGATCAACACCACCAAACAAAGCTTCAAATCACGTGGTGAGCGTATTGAAACGATGAAGAACGCTTTTTCCATCAACCCGAATGGCACGAAGTTAATTGAAGAGCTATACAAGGGATCTCATCTGCCAACACATATGGGCATATCTCATGCCAAACCCATACAGCTACTGCTGATTGATGATATCTATACAACAGGCAGCACCTTGGACGCTTGTGGGCGGGTTATTCTAAATGCTGGCTTCCATATGGAGATTCCGGTCGAGATTTACACGCTGACACTGGCAAGATCCTAGAAAGTAAATCCAAGTAATAAATGACGGCCCAGCATTCTTCAGCCACTTTAGGTGGGTGATCTATACTGTATAATTAAAAGTAGACAGGAAAATATGTTCCTTTATTAATCATTGGTACGTTAATGCGTGTCTCCATTCCATTTATACCGTTTGAAGTATAGTTGTTTGATGAAATTATAAATGAAAGCGTAATAAGAAATTTTTTACATGTAAAAAAGAGGAATTGGTTTTCTCGCGCAGAATAGATAGTTTTGCCGTTCACCACAGGTGACAGCATAGGGAGTGGCACAACATATCTGTTGAAGGGGAGAACAAAAGTGGTCGCAGGAAAAAGAAAAAATGGATTTTACTTATGGACTGTCCGTCTACTAGTATTCATGCTGGTATTCGGACAGTTTGGCGTGTACGGGGGGAACCGGGCACATGCAGCCGTAGGAAGTGGGATAGTCTCATCAAGTAATGATTATCAATATGTAATGACCAACGACAACGGCCAACTACAAGTGAACCAAAAATCAGTTAAACTGAGTTGGGCGAGATCCTACAATATTTCATCAACAGGTTATTCGTTCACCAGAATGCAGTCTATCCTGGGTTTCACAAGTGATATTACTAATATAAGTTTTGGATCGTATACTTCAAAATATTCTGGACAGATCGACAATGCTTTTCTTATCGATCTGAGCAAAATTCGTGAGATTGCTACTGAGATGACGTACAGACAACCGTATAACCAAGTTGGCGAGTGGACGATCAGACACTATAATGTGCTAGGTCAACTAACGCCAATTGATGTACACGATTATGATGTTAGACAATTGAGTCTGGTTGTGAACGCAGATACGGGAGAAGTTGTAGACTTTTACTCTGAACTTAATCCGTATTATACACGTAAAGCTGAACCCGCTTCTTTTACCAAACAGGAGGTAAATCCGTTACCGATTAATAACGTACCCTCTGTGCCTTCGAATATAACGGGTAACTCAAGTGAAAACACGACTCATATTCGCTGGGATCATGCACAGGAAGCTGTACAGTATGAAATTGAGCGTGATGGTATTTTAATGGGGCCTTATTATGGTACGAGCTTGGATGATGCCGTACTCATTCCTAACAAAAATTACTCTTACAAAATACGTGCTATAAATTCTATAGGGAAAAGTGAATGGAGTAGTGTCTTTAATATCAAAACACTTCTTAACGAGCCTGTTATCTCCACGAGCTCTGAGCAAGGGAAAAATATAATAGAGTGGGCTGCAATTAATCATGCCGATGGATATCAACTACAGATTGATGGTGGAGCCCCAATTGATCTGGGTAATGTAACTAATTACGAACACGTTGGTTTGGAGGCCAATTCCAGTCATACCTATGCGTTAAAAGCAGTATCTTCAGATAATGAGAGCAACTGGAGTAGAACGGCTACGCAACTTGTCGTACCTGACTCAGCAAGTGGTTTAAAAATTACAGAAAATACATTCAATAAAATCTCTTTAAGCTGGACTGCAATTAAAGGTTCTAGTGGATATGACCTGGAGGTTGATGGGGTCGTTGTTCCGGTCTCTGGTACAACATACAGCAAGACGGCTCTTACGCCCAATACCGAGCACACATTTCGATTGAGATCTAAAAATGCAGGCGGCGTAGGTAAGTGGACTGACATGCTAACTGTTTCGACACTTCTAAATTCGCCTGTTATTAAAGCGATTTCTTCGCAAGAAGATATGTTTTTGGCGTGGCCTGCAATTGAGGGGGCTACCTCTTATGAGGTTGAAGCTGATGGAGTTAACGTAGGAATTGTTGCAGATCCGGCTTACACACACACAGATCTATCACCAGGGACACTTCATAAATATCGTGTACGAGCTTTGAATGATACGAATACAAGTGCATGGACTACAATGTTGTCCCAAAGTACACTCCCTGGTCCTGTTTCGAATCTCGCTATAAACTCGGTCACTAATGCAGCTATTGGTCTGAAATGGACAGCAGTGACAGGGGCGACAGGATATGATTTGGAGATTGACGGTGCAATTGTACCTGTCACTGGCGTAGCCTATACAAAGAGCAGCCTTATAGCAAATACAGAACACACCTTCCGTATTCGTTCAAAAAATGCTGCAGGTGTGGGTGAATGGAGTGATCCGCTCAGTACAACGACATTACTGAATACACCTGTATTAAAGGCGGCATCAGAAGAAACGAATATCAACCTGACTTGGGCAGATGTACCAGATGCGACTACATACGAGATTGAAGCCGATGGTACTGTTATGACAACATCCAGCGAACTAACATTTGTACACAGCGATCTATTGCCGGGAACGGCACATAAGTATCGTATTCGTGCTTTGACAGAAAACAATACAAGTGCATGGACAACAATGTTGACGCAAAGCACGATACCTGCTTCGGTTACAGGGTTGAATATTAGCTCTGCGACGAACGTGGCCATTGCCTTGAAATGGATAGCAGTAACTGGAGCGACGGGATATGATATAGAGATTGACGGAACGGTTGTCCCAGTAACGGGAGTAGCCTATACGAAAAGCGGTCTTGCAGCAAATACAGACCATACTTTCCGTATTCGTTCGAAGAATGCGGCAGGCGTAGGTGCCTGGAGCGATCTGATTAGCGGAACAACACTACTCAATACACCCGTATTAAAAGCAACATCAGAAGAAACGGCAATTAACCTAACTTGGGCAGCTGTTGCAGACGCTGCTCTTTATGAGATTGAAGCCGATGGTGCAGTAATTGCAACAATTAGTGATCCGGCGTATGAACATGTTGATCTGTTACCAGGGACTGCGCATAAGTATCGAATCCGTGCTCTTACGGATATCAATACAAGTGCATGGACAACGATGTTGACGCAAAGTACAATACCTGCTTCGGTTACAGGGTTGAGTATTAGCTCTGCGACGAACGTGGCCATTGCCTTGAAATGGATAGCAGTAACTGGAGCGACGGGATATGATATAGAGATTGACGGAACGGTTGTCCCAGTAACGGGAGTAGCCTATACGAAAAGCGGTCTTGCAGCAAATACAGACCATACTTTCCGTATTCGTTCGAAGAATGCGGCAGGCGTAGGTGCCTGGAGTGATCTGATTAGCGGAACAACACTACTGAATACACCCGTATTAAAAGCAACATCAGAAGAAACTTCAATTAACTTAACTTGGGTAGCGGTCTCAGATGCAGTTACTTATGAAATTGAAGCTGATGGTGCAGTGATTGCCACAGTTAGTGATCCGACATATTCACATCATGGTTTGATGCCAGGAACAGCCCATAAATATCGCATTCGTGCGTTGACGGATACTAATACGAGTTCATGGACTGCTGTGCTGACGCAGAGTACGATACCTGCTTCAGTTGCAGGACTTAATATTAGTTCTGTTACGAATGTGGGCATCACTCTAAAATGGACAGCAGTGACCGGGGCAACGGGGTATGACCTAGAAATTGATGGCACCATTGTCCCGGTAACGGGAGTAACCTATACGAAGAGTGGTCTTGCTGCGAACACTGAGCATACCTTCCGTATTCGTTCAAAGAACGCCGCAGGAGTAGGTGCTTGGAGCGATCTAATCAGTGGTATGACTCTTTTAAATACACCTGTATTAAAGGCAACATCGAACGAAACAACAATCAATCTGTCATGGGCGGATGTAGAAGATATGACCGCGTATGAAGTTGAAGCCGATGGAACAATTGTTGGAATAGTTAGTGAGCCAGTATACACACACGATGGTTTATTGCCTGGAACGGCACACAAGTATAGAATTCGCGCGTTAAAGGGTGAAAACACAAGTGCATGGACAGCAGTGCTGACGCAAAATACCATCCCTGCTTCCGTTAACGGTTTCATGTTAAATACCGCTACACCTGTTGCTATCTCATTGAAATGGAGCCCTGTTACAGGCGCCACCGCTTACGATTTGGAAATTGACGGTGTTGTAATTTCTGTAAGTGGATCTGCTTATACAAAAAGTGGTCTTCTAGCCAATACAGACCATACCTTCCGTATTCGTGCCAAAAATGCTGCTGGCATTGGTAGCTGGAGTGAGATTGTAACCGCCTCGACCCAATTAAATGTACCAACAACGTTGAAAGCTGTACCTGAAGAAACCGCAGTTACGCTGACATGGAATGAAGTTGTTGGTGCAACCAAATATGAGATTGAGGCAGATGGCATAGTGGTTGCTACTGTAAGTGATCTCTTGCATGTCCATAATGGAGTACTTGGTGGAACAATTCATAAATATCGTATTCGTGCCCTGACCGACACTAATGTGAGTGCATGGACAGCACTATTGTCCCAAACTACGTTACCTGCAAGTGTCTCAGGCTTGAGTATTAACTCTGCAACCACAGCGGCTATTGCGCTGAGATGGAGTGCTGTAACTGGAGCTACCGGGTATGATCTGGAGATTGATGGTACGGTGGTTGCCGTGAGTGGAGTTGCTTATACGAAGAGCGGACTTGCACCAAATACGGAGCATACCTTCCGAATTCGTGCCAAAAATGCTTCTGGTGCGGGAGCTTGGAGTGAGATCATAGCGGGAATGACTCAATTAACTACACCTGTGCTGAAGGGAACTTCGGACAAAACAAACGTTTTTCTGACTTGGGACTCGGTTGGGGGAGCTTCGTCTTACGAAATTGAAGCCGATGGGCAAATTGTGGCGACTGTCAGTGATACAACGTTTATTCATTCTGACCTGTTACCGTCCGGTTTGCATAAATATCGCATTCGGGCATTCAATGATCAGAACACAAGCGTATGGTCTCCTGTATTAAGTATTAGAACATTGAATTAGTGATGTATAATAGGGATCGGGGTTGCGTATATATGCATCCTGCTCCCTTCTTTTGTTTTGCAAATAGACTATGGCTTCATCAGAGAAAATAAGGTAATCTATAGTTATTATCTATTCGGAAATGGAAGTTTGAGAGGGGCGTTTTAGCGATGAATCTGGGTAATTGTCCTCGCTGTGGTAAATTATATGCGTTGAATTTTCGAGATGTATGCTCGAATTGTATTAAAGAAATGGAACAGGAATATCAGATCTGTGTAGATTATTTGCGCGAAAACAAGGGCACCAATATCCAGGAACTATCTGATGCAACAGAAGTTTCGATCAAAACCATTACCAAGTTCATCCGTGAGGGACGGATTTCCATCGAAAATGCCCCGAATATGATGTATCCTTGTGAAGTATGCGGAACATTGATTCGTGAAGGTCATATGTGTGACTCTTGTCGTCATCGCTTGACGAAAGACTTAGCTAGTGCAGCTCGTGATGTAGGTCAGAAGGATAACGGCAATATAGGCGGACGAACCTACAATGCTCTCGACAAACTACGCGATTAATAGGAGTCAGGGCTCAAATACATGTTTTGCTATAACAAATGTTTTGAAACGTACCGATAAACTTATTAAAGATTATCGGTTTTTTTTATTATCCTAATCATTTCGATAACATAAAGATAAAGTAAGAAAAACGTATATCAATGTAAAATTCTAACGTGGAAGGAAGTGTAGTTCATATGAAAATCAATGAACCGAGTAGAATTGGAGCAATCAATTCATATCAAAGGAACGTTGAATCCAATCAGCAGGCTGATGCCAAGAAGAGCCGCCGTAAGGACGAAGTATCCATTTCTCCGGAGGCGATGAAGATGCTTGAGGAACAAAGTCGTACACAAGATGCAGGACGCTTACAGCGGATACAGGAACTGAAGGAACAGGTTAGTTCGGGAACGTATCAGGTAGACAGCAGCAAGCTTGCTGACAAATTACTACCGTATTTTAAGTCTTTTGATAAGGAATAGGTGATCACGTAATGGCAGCACTGGACAGATTAATTGCAGTTTTGCAGCAAATGGAACAAAGTCACCGCGATATGCTGGCACTCAGCGAGGTCAAGAGACAGGTCATTGTCAAAAACGATGTGGATGAACTCATTGCCGTTCTGAACAAAGAATCCCGTTTCATGAAACAACAGGAGCCATTGGAGATTGAACGGCAGAGCGCAGTTCACGAATTGCTTCAGGAGCGTGGTATCAAGTCCATGCTAAACCTGAACATTACGGAGATCTCGAAGCTGATTTTTGATCCGGCTGACAAACTGCGATTGCTTGAAGTCCAGAAGAACCTGGCGGGAACACTGCAGGAATTAAAAGAAATTAATCAACTGAATCAAAAGCTGATCGAGCAATCGTTGATGTTTATTGATCTTTCAATGGATATCTTTGCTTCTCGGCCAGAACAGGATGCCACATATCAGCATCCTGCTGATAAGAACGGCAATCCAGGGCGAATCGGTCTGTTTGACACGCGTGCCTGATTAATTAGGGGGAAACCAGGTGACATCTACATTTCATTCAATCGAAACGGCTAAACGCAGTTTGTTCACACAGACGACAGCTCTTAGCACAACAGGCCATAACGTAGCCAATGCCAACACAGAAGGGTACTCACGCCAAAAGGTAAACATGCAGGCATCCATTCCAATGGAGCCATTTGCATTTCTGCATAGCACAACACCAGGACAGCTCGGTACAGGGGTGGAGTTCGACTCCATTACCCGTGTGCGCGAGAAATTCTTGGACGACCAATATCGTAATGAAAATACCAACTTCGGGAGTTGGTCCATTCAACGAGACACACTTGAGAAACTCGAAGCTATTGTAAATGAACCATCGGACACCGGATTCCGAACCGTTATGGATAATTTCTACAAATCATGGTCAGATCTGAGTAAGAATCCTGAGGACGTTACGGCACGCCGGATTGTCAAAGAAACAACTCTAGCTCTTACGGATGCGATGAATCAGATTAGCCGCCAATTGGATGCGCTTAGTCAGGATTTGGATAGTAACATCGCTGTGAAAAGTAATGAGATCCAGGGTTACCTGGGTAACATTGCAAACCTCAATAGTGCCATTGTGAAAGTAGAGTCTCTTGGCGACAATGCCAACGATTTGCGTGACCAACGTGATCTGATGACGGATAAGCTCTCCAAAATCATGAATATTACGGTCACTGATTCTCAACAAGGCTACCAGATTCAGATGAACGGACAGGCACTCGTTACAGGCGGGGCAGTACAAGTGGCGGTAGATTCTGCTTTTCTGAATGATGCATATACTGCGGGCACACTCACCAATGGTGAAGTTCATGGCATGATTAAGTCCAGAGATACATTGGTAAGTGATTACCGGAAACAAATGGATGACTTAGCTAATACGCTTGCCAACGGTGATATTGAGATTACTCTTCCTGCGGGTTCTGTCTTGCCGGATAATACTATCCTGGATGGTGTTACATACACGGGTGCAGCACGGACACTAGCTACAGATCTCAAGGTTACAGTCAAAGGTCTGAACGGACTACATCAGCTTGGATACAGCATGGATGGAACTAATTCTGGAGGAGTCCCATTCTTTACAGCAGCGGGTGGTGGAACAGCCATTACAGCTGGCAATATTTCATTGAACGCAGAGATCCTGGCTGATCCTAATAAGATTGCGACTTCGCTCCGTACATCCGATGCTTCTGGAACAGAGACTGTAATCAAAGGTAATAATACGCTTGCTATTTTGCTTGCGAATCTGAAAGATACACCGATGAAATCAGCGGACGGTTTACGTAATGCAACGATCGGTGCACAATTCAGTGCCATTGTGGGACAACTGGGGGTACAATCTCAGGAAGCTGCACGTCAGACATCCAACTCGGAGTTCCTGGTTGAGCAGGTGGACACCCGTCGTCAATCCGTAAGTGGCGTATCTTTGGATGAAGAGATGTCCAATATGATCAAGTTCCAGCATGCATATAATGCATCTGCTCGATTTATGACCACATATGATGAATTACTTGATAAGTTGATTAACTCCACTGGGACAGTAGGCAGATAATAGAAAGGAGTGACAGACCATGAGAATAACGAATAACATGCTCAGTTCACAACTGCTTTTGAACTTAAACCGGAATGCACAGCAGATGAACAACACCCAGACCCAACTGGCAACAGGTCGCAAGATCAACAAACCTTCGGACGATCCGGTAGGGATCACTTACTCCCTTCGTTATCGTGCAGAACTTTCATCGAACGATCAATATCAGAAAAACGTAGATAGTGCTATATCATGGCTTGAGTTTAATGATACGGTTATGAATCAGGCGGGTAACGCCATACAGCGCCTGCGCGAGTTAACGGTACAAGCTTCGACAGGAACGAATCCGCAGTCAGCGCTGGACAGTATCAATGAAGAGGTCAAACAGTTGAAAGAGCAGCTGGTTGATATCTCAAACAGTAAACTTAACGGAAAATATATTTTTAATGGCGAGACGTATGATGTTAAACCGTATGATTTCCCGTCTAATCCAGACGGTACTTTAGATACAACGAATGCTACTTCTGTTGTGACGGATAAAGGGAAGATTAACTTCATCGTAGGTGAAAGTGTTCAGTTGCCTATTAATGTGAGTGGTAATGAAGTGTTTGGCACAGAGACGGAAGATGATAACTTGTTCAACCTCGTGAACAACATCATGAAAGCTCTCACAGAGGGAAATCAAAAAGAGTTATCCAATCAGTTGGACAATATTGATAGCCGTACCGACAAGATGCTTGCGATCCGTTCTGAGATTGGTGCCAAAACGAACCGGGTTGATCTGATGATGGGACGTTTGGATGATCTCGGCATTAACCTGACAGATCTTCAATCCAAAGTCGAGGATGCGGATTATGCGGAACTGGCGATGCAATCCAAGATTCAGGAAAATATCTATAACGCTTCCTTGTCTGCAGGTGCCAAAATTATTTCGCCATCTTTGGTGGACTTCTTAAGATAAAAAGGAGGAGTTAACTTTTGAGTACTCTTCCCGTTCTTCAGATTAGGACAACGCCTACTCTATTAAGTATTGATGCTGATCCAGGACAGTTCTCCATTCGTCAACCCAAAGCTGAGGTTCAGTTGAATACCAGACCTGCCAAGCTAACGGTGGAGAGTCATCCGATGAGACTGAGTGTAGATCAGAGCAAAGCATTCTCTGCTTACACGGGCGGCAACATGATTGATATGAATGCACGGATCTATTCAGGCATTCAACAGATATTTCTGCAAAATATGGCTGAACGAGTTCAGCAGGGTAATGAATTGGCTGCAATTCATAAGCCAGGAAATACTATTGCGAATATTATTGGCTCAAACTGGCAGGCGAGGCCATTCCCGGAAACGCGGACACCCGCTTCTTCTGGGAATGTTGAGACTCGTGTCTATGCACAGGCGCCGGATATTAACTTTACTCCAGCCGTCTCGGAAATGAATGTTATTGTGAATAGACCGGAGATTGAGTATAATCGGGGCAAGCTTGATATCTATGTGAAGCAGTATGCATCGATTCAGTACACGCCACCTGCCATAGATATCGGATTCTAGTTATTATAAAGTTGAGCTATAGACGGTCTTGATCTTAGACATCTATGGCTCTTTTTGCATAAAACTTTCGCCAGGGAGGCGTTTATTATTCATATTCAGACAAGCATGTGGGGATCATTAGAGGTTAAAACAGAAGATGTATATCAATTTCCTAAAGGTTTACCTGGATTTGAAGAGGAAACCGAGTTTGCATTGGTTCCTTGGGAAGATACACCTTTTAGTTATTTGCAATCTACAAGAGAGCCAGGACTGGCATTCCTCTTGGTAAGTCCGTTTACTTTCGTACCGGATTATAGTTTTGAATTGGGAGAGGTAGATAAAGAAGAACTGGAGATTGAAGAGCAAGTGTCCGTATATTCTATGGTCACCATTCATTCACAGGCAAATAAATCAACAATGAACCTGCTTGCACCCGTAGTTCTTAATCCCGAGCAACATTTAGGTAAGCAAGTCGTGCTCCATCAGTCTTCTTACGATACACGCCATCTGATCTGGGCAGAAGAAGACGCCAAATCAGTGAAAGGTGGAGTGTAAATGCTGGTATTATCACGTAAAAAAGGAGAGTCTATTATCATTCAGGATCAGATTGAGGTGACTGTACTCGCTGTAGAGGGAGATACAGTACGTATTGGAATCTCCGCACCCAAGCATATTGATATATTCCGTCAGGAAATATATGCATCCATTCAAGAGGCTAATCGGGAGTCTGCAACGCCGCTAGCAGCCAATATTGAAGCCTTTATGGAACGTCTGCGAAACACAGATATCAAAAAAGATTAAAAATATTCCAATTTGCTATAAACAGTTGCTCACCTTCCGTCGATATATAATTTAGACGCTGCTTCGGCAGGGCGGCCGACCTTAATGTCGCGGCGTTTACCACAAGGATGTGGAACTAATTTATCTTCAGGGAGGAAATATCAAATGATTATCAACCATAATATTACGGCGTTGAACACTCACCGCCAACTGTCCACTAACTCTGCTGCAACTAGCAAAAACATCGAGAAATTGTCTTCCGGTCTTCGTATCAACCGTGCTGGTGACGATGCTGCAGGCTTGGCAATCTCCGAAAAAATGCGCGGTCAAATTCGCGGTTTGGATATGGCTTCCAAAAATGCTCAAGATGGTATCTCTTTGATCCAAACAGCTGAGGGCGCATTGAGCGAAACTCACTCCATCCTGCAACGTGTACGTGAACTTTCCGTTCAATCCGCTAACGGTACGAACACTGAAGAAGATCGTAAAGCATTGCAAAGCGAAGTTTCCCAATTGAAATCAGAAATCGACCGTATCGGTGATACTACGGAGTTCAATACTAAGAAATTGTTGAACGGCGCTTTGAAAACGGATGGCGCAGTGGTAGGAACTGATTCTACTAACGGTGCTAAAGTTCTGAACCAAACTGCTGCTAAAGTTGTTGGTGCAACAAACTTTAACGCTGTTGATGGTAGTGGGTTGGATTTAACTGTAAAAGACAAAATTAAAGTTGATACAGTTGAAGTAGAAATTGATTGGGATAAAGGTTTGTCCGATGCCGAGAAAACCCTAATTAAGGGCAACTATGGCACAACAAATATGACAGATTCCCAAAAATCTGACATCAAATCAGCAATGGAACGCGTTATCAACCAAGCAATTACAGATCACAATGCTGCTAATGGAACAAATGTGGCTAACGTTAAATTGTTTGAAGCTGGTGGTAAATTGACAGCTGAAAGTGGTACTGCTGGACAAAAATCCGGTTTAGATATCTCTGGAGCTGCTGTTCTTGCTAATTTTGTTGACGCTGCGGCACCAGCGGATGCAAGCACAGGACAAGATCAACTTGCTAAAGCAGTTACTGCTGACACCCTTTCTTTCGAAATTGGCGGAGTTAAATTGCAAACTGCAGCTTTGGCTACAGCAACTGCTAACTCTGATGCAACTGTAGTTGCGACAGATATGCAAACAAAAATTAGAGCAGCTATTGACACATACAACACTAGTGCTGGACTTACAAAAGGACAAGATGGATTTATTGACAAAGATGCTGTATTTGTTGAAGCGAAAGATGGACGTTTCTCTATCACAAGTGCAAACGGACCGGTAACTTTCAAAGAAGCTGAAGGTAAATCTCTTGTTAAAGATTTGGGTCTGAGCCAAGCTCAAACTGATGCTTCAGGCAACGGTGGAATGACATTCCAAATTGGTGCCAACAAAGGTCAAAGCATCACTTTCGGTGTGAATGACATGCGTTCATCTGCACTGGGAATCTCTAGCGTAGATATTTCTACAACAGCTGGTGCTTCTGCTTCCATCACTTCTTTGGATAAAGCGATCAGCTCCGTTTCCAGCGAGCGCGCTAAATTGGGTGCGGTTCAAAACCGTTTGGAACACACAATCAACAACTTGAACACATCTTCCGAGAACCTGACTGCAGCTGAGTCCCGTGTACGTGACGTAGACATGGCTAAAGAAATGATGGAACAAACGAAGAACAATATCCTTGCACAAGCTGCACAAGCGATGTTGGCTCAAGCGAACCAACAACCACAAGGCGTTCTGCAATTGCTTCGTTAAGATTCACTTCAATACCGAAAGCTCCGGATTATTCCGGGGCTTTTTTTTGTTTTGCTAGGAATTCCCTAAAATAACGATGACCAATGACCGATATATATAATAAATCAAGCGTTCTTGGAGGATAGAGCACATGAATGTACAGTTTTCCTTCTCGGCATCCGGCGCATCTAACGGACAGCCCCGATCAGAAGTAGCTCCTGTTCAAAGTGCAAGTGAATCAATATCTTCAGCATCAGCTATTAAAAATTATAAAGATTTAAGTACAAAAGAAATTCAAGGTGCCAAAATTTCGATTGCAGACGAACATTTGATTAAAACCATTGAACGTGCGGTGCAATCTTTGCAAGGCCCCGAAACTACGTTGGAAATCAGTGTACATGAGAAGACCCATGATATTATGGTGAAGGTGATGAACAAAGATACGGGGGAACTTATTCGTGAGATTCCACCAGAGAAAACATTAGATTTGGTCGCCAAAATGATGGAGATTGCAGGAATATTGGTAGACGAGAAAATTTAATTTAGGAGGGATTTAATGGTTACTCGCATTAACGGCTTCTCAGGTATGGACGTAGACAGTATGGTTAAGAGCATGATGACAGCCAAGCGTATTCCGCTGGATAAACTGAATCAGGAAAAGCAAATCCTTGAATGGAAACGTGATAGTTATAGAGAAATCAATAGTAAACTCGTAGACTTTCGTACGAACAAACTCATTGATAAGTACGGTAAGAGTGCAGCATTAAATACACAAAAAGCTGTAGTGAGTGGTAACACAGATGCCCTTAAAGCAGAAGCTTCAGCTACTGCCAATGGAATCGATATGAAAGTTAGTGTCACTCAAGTAGCTACCAAAAAGACAGTAGAGACCTTTGGTCTTGCTGCACCTGTAGCTAGTAATAAAACCTTGGCTGATTTGCAGATTATGAGAGATGGTACAGATCCAGCTACACTGACAGAGGCAGATCGGACTGCCCTCAACGCTGAAGAGTTTAAATTTACGATTAATGGTGTTAGCTTTACAGATAGTAATGGTAAGTCATTATTCACCGGATCTACGTCTATCGCTACGATGGTCGCTACGATTAATGGTAATACCAATGCTAATGTTACTGCAAAGTATGATGAGATAAGCGGGAAATTGATTGTCAGCTCAAAAACAAGTGGTACGGATGGTAAGGCAGACCTTGTGGCAACTGATGATAATAGTTTGCTTGATCTTTTTAACCCTCAAAATAGTACTGATCAGTATAAAACCACTGATGCCAAAAATGCTTTTATATTCGTTAATGACAGAATGTATGAGAGTCAAAGTAACACGATTACAATAAATGGTATACAGTTAACTGTCGAGAAAACAACGGTAAACCAGACAGACCCTAAAGTGAATCCTACCACTGGTGATACCCCGGTAACAATTAAGACATCGAGTGATACTGAAACTGCTTTGCAAACCATTAAGAGCTTCGTAGAGGACTATAACTCGTTAATAACGTTGTTGAATACCAAGTTAGACGAGAATAAGTATCGTGACTTCAAACCGTTGACCGACGAACAAAAGACTGCAATGAAAGATACGGATATTACTAACTGGACTGACAAGGCCAAGAGTGGTCTATTAAAGAATGATGATTTGTTGAGATCAGCACTTTCTAACATGAGAGGAATTATATCGGGTCAAGTCGTCGCTTTGTCTGAGATGGGAATTACAATGGGATCCTACAACTCAGGCGGCAAAATTGTTCTGGATGAAGTCGTCTTGAAAAAAGCATTGACTGAGAATCCTCAAAAAGCGGTCGATCTGTTCCAGGGCACAGGCAGTGAGGCGAATAATGGTATTTTTGACAAGTTGGCAGACAAAATATCAGGTTCGTTGGATAGTCTCGTTACACGTGTCGGAACCAGTAAATTCTCAGCTGATCTCACAGTCAGTTACAAAGAAGAAAGTGCTATGGGTAGAAAACTCAAAGAGTACAATAATCGAATTACCAATATGCTTACAATTTTGGAAAACACAGAGACTCGTTATTATAAACAGTTCACTGCGATGGAAACAGCAATGAACAAACTCAGTTCACAGTCGTCCAGTCTATTCTCTACCACAAGCTAAGAGAAATTTTATATAGAGGGTGACCTAATTGATTAAATCTCCTTATGAAAAATATCGTCAATCTTCTGTTCAGACTTCAACGCCAGCTCAATTGGTTATTATGCTGTATGATGGGGCAATCCGATTTGTAAAAGTTGGACTTGAGGGCCTGAATAACCAGGATATTGAGAAAGCAAATCTTAATCTGGGTAAAGCTCAGACTATTATTAGTGAACTTATGTCTACATTGGACCAATCATATGATGTATCCAAAAACTTATTTGCTCTGTATGAGTATACGAATTATCTTTTAATCGAAGCTAACATTCGTAAAAGTCCAGAAAAAGCGGAAGAAGCCATTGGATATTTGACTGACTTGCGGGAAACTTGGATGCAAGCCTCTAAACTAGCCTCTACGCAGACTGAAAGTGCTCATGGATAATCTTATTGAACGCTTGTCTACTATGACTCAGGTAGTTATTGAACGGATTGAGGAGACCTCCTATGAGGAACTGGAAACCTTCATAGAAGATCGACAACATATTGTTGATGCTATAATTAAAGAGAGTGAGAGTTTTCCTCTGGATGTAAAACAAAAAGGGGAAGTTCATCGGATTTTGGCCTATGATAAAACTTTACTTGATCGCATGAACACACTTCGGATTGAGGCTCAAGATTGGTTGCATAAGCGCAATCAAGCAAAAATGCAGCGGAATGTATATGAGACTACCTATGCGTCGGATAGTATGCTAATGGATAGAAGAAAATGATATATTAAAAACAGGGTAGATCTAAGATCTACCCTGTTTTATTTTAAGCTTAGTCTGTTAGCTCGTCTTATCTATGAAAATGAAGATTGTTTTACTAAATAATTTGATTGCTCATATAAATATGAGTTAATAAATTTAAGCAACAGTGATGTTTTTAGTGATCTACTACTTTTTAGTACAGGTCAATTTTCTGTAATCCTAAAATAAACCCTTATACTAATTAACTATAATAGTAAAATTATAAAATGTTTAACTTTCGAAAATTTTGGCATTCACTCGTTATCTAAACAATAGGCTCTCTATCATCAATACATCAAAATATACTTATTAACCCGCCAATTACCTGATATATTCAAGTTATCCCACCTTTCAACACAATCCCCAATTAATCTACAAAAAATTCCAAGAAAACATTTACGTTTCCAATTGACAATGGATAACTTTGGATGGTATTATCTGAATTGTGGGCAGAGGTTAAGGCCGAAAGCTTCACTTCATTTGATGACGAAGGGAATGTTAGTGCATGCAAGGTAAAGTAAAATGGTTCAACGCAGAAAAAGGTTACGGTTTCATTGAGACTGAAGACGGCGGCGACGTATTCGTACATTTCTCCGCAATTCAATCCGAAGGATTCAAAACTTTGGAAGAAGGTCAATCCGTAGAATTCGACATCGTCGAAGGCGCGCGTGGACCGCAAGCAGCTAACGTAATCAAATTATAATCATCCGGACAATCCGACCTACATATATGGTTAGATGGTTACCAAATTGAATTATCGCTAGCATCAGACTCCGGCGTTTCCGGGGTCTTTTTTTGTTTTAATAGATTCGAGATTTGAGAATCATCCGAGGAACAATATTCTAGTGGATTCAAGAGATTTAAGAGATAGATTGAAGTTCATTTTACATATTAGATTGAGCAGGCCCAAAAACGGTTAAATACATCATCAAGCGCCTAATAAGACATACCAAGTAAATATTCGATTATGGCTGAATATGATGAAATATCGCGAAATATGGCGTTATGCCTACGTTGGCAGATGTGGCTTGAACAGATGTCATTATTCGGTCACCGGGAGTTTTTACATGGCGCTTACATTCGTGTTATAATGAAGTGGCAAAGGAAAAAGGAGGAGTGCCCTATGAATTTAAGTATTCGAGGTCAACAAATCGAGGTTACTGATGCTTTGAAGGATTATGTCGACAAAAAGTTGAGTAGACTCGAGAAGTATTTCGATGCACCCCTTAACTCTGACGGTGCTGTTACATTGAGCACGACGAGAGGTTTGCATACGGTAGAGGTGACGATCCCTTTGAAAGGCATTGTGCTCCGCGCCGAGGATGAGAGCGACGATATGTACGCATCCATTGACTCCGTGGTGGACAAGCTGGAACGTCAGATCCGCAAACACAAAACAAAAATTAACCGTAAGTTCCGCCAGGAAGGTAGCCTGAAAACGCTCTTCGTTGAAGATCCAACAGGTACTGTAGCTACAGCTGAACTGGATGCGGATACGGATGACGATGATTTTGAAGTCGTACGGACGAAACGCTTTATGTTGAAACCAATGGACGTGGAAGAGGCCATCCTCCAAATGAACATGGTTGGTCACAATTTCTTCGTATTCTCCAACATTGACAGTGAAGAAGTTAGCGTTGTTTACAAACGGAACGATGGTAAGTACGGATTGATCGAACAAGGTTAATCTTAACGTACAGGATCATCGGAACGGACATGCGTATGAATATCTAATAATAATGAAGACAGGGACTGTAGTTTCCTGGATTGGACTTAACAAGAGCTTCCATCCTTTAGGGGATGGGGCTCTTTTGTGCGTAGAGGAGCTGGGAAATCACCTTTGGAAATAAAATGGTGAAACTATTCCCTATGCTGCTGCGTCTAATAGATAGTAAGAATAATCATAATTGGTACAAGTTTATCACCAGATTCCGATGCTTACGAAAATATTCGTATACCTACATTCGAGAACTGGATATTGAGATTTCCATCCAAATTTACCATCAAAATTCGTTGACAGAGCTGTCTATCCTGCAAAACGAAACATGACAATCGGACGCTTCCGCTAACGACTATGATTTTTTGCACTTAAACTCGGTTTGATATGTCTCAGAAGTTCAAAGAAGTGTGCCGTGGCGTGTTGCGGCGGCTCTTACAAACTGTTACAATTTATGCAAAGAGAATCATTGTCCTGATGAGGAATTGTCAACGAATGATCGCTAATCATAATCAATGACAGGCACAGCACCATGAACATGATTCGCAAGGCTCGGGCTTCGGCTACTTTTTAATAACCGAATCCGTTTGAATACCGAATCAGCTTCATGAGGAACCCTTGGCAAGCCTGGAGTTGATTCATCATATTACTTATTAGCATATGATTTGAATTTGATTTTTACACGGATGACGAAGAGGGCGGAAATGATCTGTAGAAGCGAAGCGTTCGCCTTTATCCCCGGATTTCCCCCTCTGAGAAGAGAGTTTAAAAGAAATCAGGGGATAACAGCGATCGAAAGGACATTCTGGCAACTGAGTTGACGAAGTGTAACCTTCATTAAGCTCAAATCATATTGTTTGTCACCCCCGGGCAAGTGGATGCATATCCATCCGATGGTGTCGCGTGGCGGCAACAGGGGGTCTATTCTGTTTTGCACGAAAGGGGTATACCATGCTAGGACTTGTCAAAAAGATCTTCGGCGACATGAATGAACGTGATGTTAAACGTCTGATGAAGACGGTCGATGTGATCAATAAACTGGAACCACAATTTCAGGCGTTGTCTGATGAACAACTGAAAGGTAAAACGGACGAATACCGTGCTCGTATTGAAAAGGGAGAAACAACAGATGAGCTTCTTCCAGAGGCATTTGCAACCGTACGTGAGGCATCACGCCGTGTACTGGGCAAACGCCACTACGATGTACAGATGCTGGGTGGTATCGCTCTGCATGAAGGCCGTATTTCCGAGATGAAAACCGGTGAAGGTAAAACGCTGGTAGGAACACTTCCGGTATATCTGAACGCGTTGATGTCCAAAGGTGTTCACGTGGTCACGGTCAATGACTACTTGGCACAGCGGGATAGCCAGGAAATGGGACAAATCTATGAATTCATGGGCATGTCGGTAGGGGTTAACCTGAGCGGTATGGACCATGCTTTGAAACAACATGCATATGCATGTGATATTACGTACGGAACGAACAACGAGTTTGGATTTGACTATCTGCGTGACAACATGGTTCTGTACAAAGAGCAAATGGTACAACGTCCATTGTTCTTCTGTATCATTGATGAAGTAGACTCCATCCTGGTCGATGAGGCGCGTACGCCACTCATTATCTCTGGACAAGCTCAGAAGTCGACGGATATGTACTATGCAGCAGATCGTTTTGTGAAACGTTTGGTGCCAGAAGAAGACTTTACGGTAGACATTAAGGTGAAATCCGTAGCGTTGACTGAGGCGGGCGTGGCAAAAGCAGAGAAAGCATTTGGTATCGAGAACTTGTATGACCATGCCAATGTAACTCTCAACCATCACATTGTACAGGGCTTGAAAGCTAATGCAATCATGCGTCGTGACGTGGATTATGTTGTCAGTGATGAGGAAGTCATGATCGTCGATGAATTCACAGGTCGTCTGATGTCTGGACGTCGTTACAGTGATGGATTGCACCAGGCGATTGAAGCCAAAGAAGGCATTGAAGTACAAAACGAGAGCATGACGCTTGCTACGATTACCTTCCAGAACTATTTCCGGATGTACCGTAAACTTGCGGGTATGACGGGTACAGCGAAAACCGAGGAAGAAGAGTTTAAAAAAATCTACGGTCTCGAAGTACTGCAAATTCCAACCAACCGCCCAAACAAGCGGGATGACATGGCAGATGTCGTGTACAAGAGCATCGATGGCAAGTTCAATGCCGTTGTAGAAGAGATCGTGGCGCGTCACAGCAAGAATCAGCCGATTCTGGTAGGTACAGTGTCCATTGAGAACTCTGAACGCCTGTCTGACATGCTTAAGCGCCGTGGTGTCAAACACCAGGTACTGAACGCCAAGTACCACGCGGAAGAAGCAGAGATCATCACAGGAGCTGGACAAGCGGGTGCAGTAACGATTGCAACCAACATGGCTGGACGGGGTACGGACATTATCTTGGGTGAAGGTGTAGCTGAAGTAGGCGGCCTTCATATCATCGGTACTGAGCGTCACGAATCACGCCGGATTGATAATCAGCTGCGTGGTCGTGCGGGACGTCAAGGTGACCCGGGTTCAACACAATTCTACCTGTCACTGGGCGATGAATTGATGAGACGTTTCGGTGCAGACAATGTATTGAACATGATGGAGCGCCTTGGTTTTGAAGAAGACCAACCGATCGAGAGCCGGATGATTACCCGTGCAGTAGAATCAGCGCAGAAGCGTGTTGAAGGTAACAACTTTGACGTGCGTAAAGTCGTTCTGCAATATGATGATGTTATGAACCAACAACGTGAAATTATATATAAACAGCGCCGTGAGGTACTGGAGTCCGAAAATATCAAACAAATCGTTATGGATATGATCAAACCTTCCATTGAACGTATCGTTGAAGCACATTGCAGTGATGATATTCCAGAGAACTGGGAGCTGCAGGAAGTTGCCGATTACATGAACAGCAAATTGCTGGATGATGGTTCGGTTACAAAAGATGATCTGTGGGGCAAGGAAGCAGAAGAGATCATCGAGTTCCTGTTCACGAAAGTTCAGAACAAGTACAATGCACGTGAAGAGCGAATTGGCGAAGAGATGGTTCGTGAGTTCGAAAAAGTCGTTGTGCTCCGTGCAGTAGACAGCAAGTGGATGGATCATATTGATGCAATGGATCAATTGCGTCAAGGTATCCACCTTCGCGCCTACGGTGGTACAGATCCACTGCGTGAGTACCAGTTCGAAGGCTTCGAGATGTTCCATCAGATGATTGCTTCGATCCAGGAAGAAGTAGCCACTTATGTGATGAGAGCACAGATCGAAAGCAATCAGGAGCGTCAAGCGGTTGTTGAGGAAAGTCAGATCTCGACAAGCGGTGAACCTGCTGAGAAACGTCCAGTGAAGGTTTCTGACCAAATCGGACGTAACGATCCATGCCCATGCGGTAGTGGCAAGAAGTTCAAACACTGCCACGGTCAAGAGTAGTTAGAGGTTTTTTCTATACACGAATGACATGAATGGCTCCTTGCAGCCGGGTATTCCATAGGATGAAGTGAAGGATGCAAAACCGATTAATGGTGCATAGTTATAATAATATGACCATGATCACGGGGAAGAGATATACTGATACAACAGTATTCTCAACACCAGGGTAACGCATCGGATACTTGATCTGGAGGAATGCCCTGGATGCGGGGAGCTTATCTTAATGAAAAGAGGAATTGCACATGATCGATCCAAACGTGAAGCATGACCTGCGTGAAATAGGCAAGAAACTAACCAACCTTAGGGGGTCTCTTTGACTTAGATCTGAAGCAAGAGATGATCGGCAACTTCGAAGTGAAGATGTCTGCTCCGGATTTCTGGGATGATAGTGACAAGGCGCAATCCGTAATCGCTGAGCTAAATGCGGTGAAGGGATCTGTGGATCAATACACCAAACTCCAACAGGACTATGATGATGCGGTGATGATGGTAGAACTGGCTGACGAGGAAGGCGACGAAGACCTCGCTGCAGAGATCGCTAGAAGCGTCACAGCGATCGTGAGCAAGGTGGCAGAGTTCGAACTTCAGCTGCTCCTGAACCAGCCGTATGATAAGATGGATGCCATTCTAGAGCTTCATCCGGGCGCAGGTGGTACCGAGTCACAGGACTGGGGACAAATGTTACTGCGGATGTACACACGTTGGTCCGAGAAGCGTGGCTTCAAGGTTGAGGTGCTGGATTATCTGCCAGGAGATGAGGCGGGGATCAAGAGCGTCACGCTATCGATCAAGGGGCACAATGCTTATGGTTATCTGAAAGCCGAGAAGGGTGTACACCGACTGGTGCGGATCTCTCCTTTTGACTCATCGGGCCGTAGACATACGTCCTTCGTATCATGTGATGTGGTTCCTGAGATTGATGATACGATTGAATTGGACATTCGAACAGAGGATCTCAAGATTGATACCTACCGTGCGAGTGGCGCGGGTGGACAGCATATCAATACCACCGACTCAGCCGTGCGGATTACCCACCTTCCGACAGGTGTAGTTGTAACGTGTCAGAATGAACGTTCACAGATCAAGAACCGTGAGCGGGCGATGAAGATGCTTCGTTCGAAATTGTATGAGCGTAAAATTGAAGAGCAAAAACAACAGCTGGATGAAATCCGAGGAGATCAGTCGGATATTTCATGGGGTAGCCAGATTCGCTCCTATGTGTTCCATCCCTATAGTATGGTAAAGGATCACCGTACAAGCGTAGAGACTGGAAACACAGGGGCAGTAATGGACGGCGACCTCGATGCATTCATCGATGGTTATTTGCGTAGCCAGATTAAAGTAGAAACCGATTAATATAAGTTCCTGTATGGACCCATACGTGTAGGCGTATGCTGGTGTATACGGGAGCTTTTTTTTGAATAATTTTATAGGATAGAAAAAATGAGCGAACAACTGATCAGTCACATAAAAGGAGAGCACGAGAACATGCAACAACGATCACAACTTCACAATAATCGCAAAAAGAGGATAACTAGCCTCATTCCACTCAATGGTCCATGGAGAAACGTCGTGGATACGGTATCTATCATTGTAGGTTCGTTTTTAATTGCAGTGGCCTTTAATTTATTTTTATTACCAAATCAGATCGCTTCGGGTGGGGTGTCCGGGTTATCAATTCTGGGCAAGGAATGGCTTAATTGGGAGCCGGCATATACCCAATGGGCAATTAATATCCCACTTTTGATTGCGGGTTTCCTGCTCATTGGCAAGCAGTATGGTGTTCGCTCGGTATTGGGCAGTATTGTCCTGCCACTGTTAGTCTATCTCACGAAGGATTGGGCCATTCCAACAACGAATCCGCTACTTGGTTCACTGTATGGTGGGATTGGCGTTGGTTTAGGGATTGGAATTGTATACCGAGGTAGAGGATCAACAGGTGGAATGAGCATTCTTGCCAGAATCGTACAGAAATACAGTGGACTGAGTTACTCATTGTGTGTAGTCATCATGGATGCTACCGTTATTATTATGGCTGCATTTGTGTTGTCATTGGAGCAGTCTCTCTATGCACTAATTGGGTTGTATGTTACTGGTAAAGTGATCGATGCTGTTGAGATGGGGCTGGGCTTTTCCAAGGTGGCTTATATTATCTCCAACCAGACCGAAGCGATTAGCAAAGTGATTCTGGATGACTTGGATCGTGGATTAACAAAGCTGGAGGCAAAAGGCGGTTACACCGACGACCAACGAACCGTACTGATGGTAGTGGTTGGGCAAAATGAAGTGCCAAGACTCAAGGCATTGATCCGGTCTGTGGACCCGGGAGCTTTTGTCATTATCAGTAACGCGCATGAAGTGCTTGGTGAAGGTTTTAAGCGGGGAGAGCATGTGTGAACTGGTTGGAAATATAATGAGTGAGCCAATATAGGCTCATAAGTTTGAAAATTTAAGAAAAAAAGCAGGTACGCCCTCCTCTGAAATAACGGAGAGGGAGTACCTGCTTTTCTATTATTAAAAGTTCAACTTAACATTTCACATAACGGAGAGGACAGAAATATCCTGAAGAAGTGGAACGTTCGCCTTTATCCCCGGATTTTCCCCTTTAGAATAGGGAATCAAAAAAATCTGGGGATAACAGCGATCGGAAGGATGTTCTGTCATCGGAGTGCCACCACTACAAAATCGGAGATAGCAGACGGGAAATGGCTTCTTTGAAGCGGATAATGAGACTACGTTTTTGGTATTCATCGAGCGTCATTTCCCGCGATACATGCAGGTCGTGCTCAAAGGTTTGTACAAGTGCTGTCGCAATCGCTTCATCATACATAAAGGCGTTAACCTCAAAGTTTAACCGGAAACTGCGGTAGTCAATATTGGCGGTTCCCACGGATGCAACCAAACTGTCAATGATAAGTGTTTTGGCATGAATGAAGCCATTATCATATATAAATACTTTGGCGCCCACTTTTAGCAACTCACCAATATAAGATAACGTAGCCCAATATACAAAGGCGTGGTCGGGTTTATTTGGAATCATGATGCGAACATCTATGCCGGACAGACACGCGAGACGAATAGCTTCGAATACACTGGCATCCGGGATAAAATAAGGCGTTTGAATCAGAATCGATTGTTTGGCCCCGTTAATCATCTTAAGATAACTGTTCTTGATATGTTCAGTCTCTGCATCCGGTCCACTGGAGACAATCTGCATGGCAATCTTTCCTGTACCCTCAATATGAGGGAAATGCGCCGGAACATAAGGTGTGTCGTGTTGCTTGGACGCTTCATTCCAATCCAAGAGAAAACGGGTCTGCAGCGCATGAACGGCATTCCCCTGAATACGCAGATGTGTGTCACGCCAGTAACCGAATTTCGAGTTCAAGCCAAGATACTCATCTCCAACGTTAAATCCGCCCGTGTACCCCAAGTTACCATCGATGATGACAATCTTACGGTGGTTCCGGTAGTTCATACGTAAGTTGATCAGACTGAATTTGGATGGGAAAAAGACTTCAACCAAACCGCCTGCTTCGCGCAATTCTTTGAAAAAGCGTTTTGATACCCGCCGTGATCCGAGCGCGTCATACAGTAAACGAACTTTGATGCCTTCCCGCGCTTTGCGGATGAGTGCATCTCGAATTCTTTTGCCCAGACGGTCGCCTCTATAAATGTAGTATTGTACGTGCACGTGATCCTGAGCCGCTTCGATGTCGTCCAAGAGCCGCTGGAATTTATCTGTTCCATCCGTAATGATCTCGACCGCATTATCTTCCGTCACCAGAGCTCCGTTCTGCTTCAGGTTCATATAGATCATATCCTGGCTAGTCTCGGTTGCTTGGTTGCGGAAAGGGGTGCGATTATCGTGTAGCTGCATGAGCTGGGCTTCAATACGTTCCTCAAGACCGAGCTTCTTACGTTCTTTCCACTGGAAAAGCCGATATCGGGTCAGGTTCTGACCGGTTAAAAGATAAAGTACAAACCCAAACACCGGAATAAAGTTCAAGACGAGCAGCCAAGCCCAGGAAGCGCTGGCATCCTTCCGTTCGAAGAAAACGACTGCTGCGGCAAAAATAATATTCAGGCCAAGGAGTACAATAAGTAAAATGGATTCGATATGCACTATAGTCCCCCACGTCTCATAATGACCATCATGAATCTATTCATATGTCCTTGATAGCAGGTTAGTTATGAATGAGACCCTGATTGTAATGTTTCCTACTAATACGTATTTTAACAGATGTATACCTATTCGTCCCGGATGAGAAAAAAAGATATGTTCGGATTGGATGAAAATCCATGTGAAATTGATGATAGAGTGTTGTATTTATATAACCAGAGTCGTATAATAATACACAAATATGCATATAAGCGACGGAATTGCTGTGTTCAAGTATCCTTCAGGCAAGGACATAGCACAAGTAGCGCATACATCGAGATTGGGGGAGCGAGAGTGAATAACAAATTAAAAGTAGCAATCGTCGGTTCCACCGGCTACGGCGGGGTGGAGCTGATTCGTTTTTTCCAGAACCATCCGCTGGTTGAAATCACATCGGTGATCTCATCATCGAGCAGTGGTGAGTCCATCGCAGATGGATTTCCGCATTTGACGGGCGTGATTCACAGGCCACTCGACGGTGTAGATCCGGCTGAAATTGCGAGTCGTGCGGATCTGGTATTCACAGCGACCCCGTCCGGCGTAAGTGCTAAGCTCGTACCAAGCCTGCTGGCAGCAGGACTTAAGGTGATTGACCTGTCTGGCGATTTCAGACTTAAGGATGGAACAGTGTACGAAGAGTGGTACAAACATCCGGCGCCTCCAGCTGATTTGCTGGAACAAGCGGTATACGGCATGGCTGAGGTGTATGGCGAAGAAGTGAAGGGGCAGAATTTTATATCCAACCCAGGTTGTTATCCAACGGCTACACTTCTTGGACTGATCCCTGCAGTAGAGGCAGGCTGGATTGATCCTTCAACTATTATTATTGATGCCAAATCGGGCGTATCCGGTGCAGGACGTGGAACCCATCTGTCGTACCATTATGCAGAGATGAACGAGAATCTCAAAGCCTATAAACTGAATAAACATCAACATATTCCCGAGATCGAACAAGTGCTTGGCAATATAACGGGAACGCCTGTTACAGTTACCTTCACAACACATCTGGTGCCAATGACACGTGGAATTATGAGTACGATGTATGCAAACCTCGTTGGGGAACACAGCGACCGGGAGATCGTGGATTTGTACCGCAAATATTATGAGAACCGACCTTTCGTACGTGTACGTGAACCGGGCATCTGGCCTTCTACCAAAGAAGTGTACGGATCCAACTATTGTGATATCGGATTTGCGGTGGATCCTCGCACAGGGCGTTTAACGATTATTTCGGTCATCGACAACCTGGTGAAGGGTGCTTCCGGGCAAGCGATTCAAAATATGAACCTGATGATGGGATGGGAGGAGAACCTCGGGCTGAACATGACACCGGTATATCCATAAGGGATTGGAATTCAGGAGGAGCACTGGGACATTCGGTGTAAGAGTGCTCTCTCTCAGAGTCTTCTAGGGAGAACGGATCAGGTTAAGCAGGCGATCATCAGCATATAGCTGAACGCATACGGGGGATATGATATGGGAACGAATGTGGAGCAACAGACTTTTACCGTGGTTGAGAACGGAACAATTGTAACCCCTGAGGGATTCACTGCTGGTGGACTTCACTGCGGATTGAAAAAGACATCTCGCAATGACATCGGAGCGATCCGATGTGATGTACCGGCTACAGCTGCTGCTGTATACACAACGAACGTGTTTCAAGCGGCACCACTCAAAGTAACGCGCGAAAGCTTGAGCAATGGACGCCTTCAGGCTGTTATCGTTAACAGTGGTAATGCTAATGCATGTACAGGGCAACAAGGGGAAGAAGATGCTTATGCGATGCGTTCGGCGGCTGCGCGTGAGTTGGGTGTGGCAGAAGAGGACGTGGCTGTGGCATCCACAGGTGTCATTGGTGAATTGCTCAAAATGGATGCTGTACATTTAGGCATTACTGGTCTTCCAGCGCATATGGGCAAGGAGTCGAATGAGGCGGAGCAATTTTCACAAGCGATTCTGACAACGGATTTGGTGAAAAAGGAAGCTTGCGTCTCCGTTCTGGTTAACGGCAAGACGGTTACGATTGCGGGAGCCGCCAAAGGCTCGGGTATGATTCATCCGAATATGGCGACAATGCTCGCTTTCATGACCTCTGACGCGGTCATTGGTGCAGAAGCGTTGCAGCGCCTGTTGCGTCAGGCAACGAATCATACATTCAACATGATTACAGTCGATGGGGATACAAGTACAAACGACATGCTGGTAGCGATGTCTAGTGGATATGCAGGCAATGAAGAGCTGACGATGGAGCACCCGGATTGGGATGCTTTTGCAGCTGGATTCACCTATGTATGCCAAGTGCTGGCCAAAGCCATTGCTCGCGATGGCGAAGGAGCAACCAAACTGGTTGAGGTAGAAGTTACAGGTGCGGTAAGTGATGATTCCGCGCAAGCAATCGCGAAAACTGTCATCGGTTCCAGTCTGGTGAAATCCGCCATGTTTGGCGCAGACGCCAACTGGGGACGGATTATTGCAGCCGTAGGGCGTGCAGGACAGCCGGTGAACCCGGATACGGTAGATATTCGTTTGGGAGATATCTCCGTACTCGCACAGTCCCGCCCGGTCGTGTTTGACGAAGAAGCAGCATTGGCCTATTTGCAGACCGATACAGTTCGCATCGTGGTGGATTTGCACCACGGCGAAGGAACAGCAACAGCCTGGGGCTGTGACCTGACGTATGACTACGTACGAATTAACGCCGCATACCGCACGTAATAAACCTTTGGGGTAAAGGTTTTGCGAAACAGCTGTCTTCTATTGTGAAGCTGTTTCGTGAGATGTTTCAAAAATTATCAATGAAATTTAAACTTGTTGTTTGGTGTTGGACATATAGCGATAGTAATGGAGAAGACGGAATTGATTCTGCAGAAGCGGAGCGGTCGCCTTTGTCTCCGGGTGTTCCCCTATATAGGGATAATTCAAGAAACCTGGAGACAACAGCGATCGAAAGAACAATCCGAATTCGGAATGGACTCCTACCAGCCTTCGTCACCTTATAAAAGTGTTATATTTTTTTGAATATAATTTTTACTATGATAGGAGCTTGCCCTCATGAATTCAATAATGCCAAACGAGAGTACCGCAACGGAAGCGAGCACAGAGAAACAGATGTTTGTCATGAAATGTGGAGGCAGCACGCTGGCAGCATTGCCCGAGTCTTTCTTTGCGGATCTGCGTGATCTGCAGTCTCAGGGCACACAGCCGGTAATCGTGCATGGCGGAGGTCCTGCGATCTCGGATAACCTGGCGAAGCTTGGTATCGAAACCGAATTCGTTAACGGCCTGCGCAAAACGACTGAACCTGTGCTGGACGTAGTGGAGATGGTCCTGGCGGGTAGCATCAACAAACAGATCGTGCGCCTGATTCAGCGTGTGGGCGGCCGTGCACTAGGCTTGTCCGGCGTCGATGGAGGTCTGATTCAGGCGAAGCCCGTATCGAACCACGCAGAGATCGGTTGGGTAGGTGATGTCACTGGTGTGAACGCAGAGATTATCCAAGGTATCGTGAACATGGGATACATGCCGGTTATCGCACCGGTTGGCGTAGATGCAACTGGACAACGCTACAACATTAACGCAGATACAGCTGCGGGTGCAGTGGCATCTCATCTCGGCGTAAGCCGGATGATTGTCGTGACAGACGTTCCTGGCATCATGAAGAACGTAGGCAGCGAGAAAAAAGTACTGCCATCCGTATCTGTACAAGAGATTGAGGACATGATCCAGACTGGAGAAATCTATGGCGGCATGATTCCCAAAGTGCGTGCAGCTATCGCTTGTATTCATGGTCAAGTACGTGAGGTCGTCATCGTAGACGGCAGCGAACCCCAAATCCTGAGCCGAGTGCTCGGCGGAGAAATCATCGGAACAAGAATCATCCGTATGCAATAATTTGCTCTCGATGCGCTAGGGTCTTAATAGCCTTATATTATATATAAAAATATGTGCACGATTTTTTGTGAATCTGGGCATAACGCGATAACGGAAGAGTGCAGACCAATCTGAAGAAAAGACGCAAGAACGGAGAGGACAGAAATAACCTGAAGAAGCGAAGCGTGCGCCTTTATCCCCGGATTTCCACCTTTAAACAATTAATCAAAGAAATCCGGGGATAACAGCGATCGGAAGGTTGTTCTGTCATCGAAGTGGAAGTATGCATACGTTCGGAAGATGGACTGCAATCGAAGAGGTTTAGTGTTATGTGTTATTCACCTTAGGCGTGCACCAACCAATAAGGAGTGATATGGTCATGGCAAAAGGCAACGAACAGCCAGGTTCTGGCACAGCGGTAGCGGGCGCAACAGCAACAGGTGCAGCGGCACAGACGGAAAGCTCGCTTTTCCAAACGTATGCGCGTTATCCAATCAGTCTGGTCAAAGGTAAAGGCAGCTGGTTGTGGGATGACCAGGGCAACCGTTATCTCGATTTTATGTGCGGACTCGCTGTAACTAGCCTGGGCCATGCACCGGAGAAAGTTGGAGCCAAGCTGAAAGCTCAGATTGATGAGTTGTGGCATGTGTCCAACCTGTTCCAGATTCCAGGCCAGGAGAAAGCAGCAGCATTGCTGACAGCCAATACATGCGCTGATGCAGTGTTCTTCTGCAACAGTGGTGCCGAAGCGAACGAAGCAGCTATTAAAGTAGCACGTCGTTATCACCAAAAGGTGAAGGGTACAGATCGCTATGAAGTGATCACATTTGCCCAGTCCTTCCATGGACGGACACTCGCTACACTGACAGCAACCGGACAGGATAAGGTGAAAGAAGGATTTTTGCCATTGCCAGCCGGATTTGTAACTGTACCTTTGCATGATATCCCTGCCCTTGAAGCGGCAATTGGACCCAACACAGCAGCTATTATGCTGGAAATGGTTCAGGCCGAGGGTGGTGTATATCCGGTTGAACCGGAATTCGTCAAACATGTACGGAAATTGTGTGACGAGCACGGATTGTTGCTCATTGTTGATGAAGTACAAACGGGAATGGGACGTACAGGCAAACTATTCGCACACGAACATTATGGCATTGAGCCAGACGTGTTCACCGTTGCCAAAGGTATCGGCAGTGGTTTCCCTGTAGGCGCAATGCTGGGTAAAGGTTTCCTGCGGGATGCGTTCACGCCAGGTAGCCATGCGACAACATTTGGCGGAACACCACTTGCTTCATCCGTTGTGATAGCAACAATCGAAACAATGCTGGAAGATCGCTTGCCAGAGCGCGCAGCGGAGATGGGTGAATACCTGATGAGCTCCCTGCGGAATCGTTTGGCGGGTAATTCCTTTGTGAAGCAAGTTCGTGGTTTGGGATTGTTAGTCGGTATTGAATGTGCTGAGCCGGTAGGTGATATTGTGCTTGCTGGGCAAAAACGAGGTATCTTGTTTGTCTCTGCAGGACCAAATGTGATTCGTTTGCTTCCGAACCTGTATGTGAGCAAAGAAGAGATCGACGAGGCCGTATCGCTGGTAGCCACATTGATCGAAGAGCACGTAGCGGCGAAAGCCTAACCTAAAAATGAGAACCTTTCTGTCTCGGGGCCATTACCGGCCTCGAAGCAGAACGAGATGATGAATCCCTGTAGCCGCGCGGTGAAACTTGCAGAAGGCGGAAAAGAATAAACTTGAGAAGCACCAAGACAAAGTGTCAATTTTGCTCTCTCTTCTGCCCATGCGGGTGCAGGGAACCGGAAATAAGGAGGACATTATACATGACAGCACAACAGACGGAAAAGATTCAGAAGATTGATTTGAGAGGCCGGGATTTTATCGAATTCACGGACTACACAGCAGAGGAAATTCGTTATCTGCTTGATCTCGCGATTGAGATTAAAGGTAAGCAAAAAAGCGGTGTACCTTTTCAACCGTTGAAAGGCAAAACGATCGGACTTATTTTTGAAAAATCATCCACACGTACGCGTGTATCCTTTGAAGTGGGTATGTTCCAATTGGGCGGACACGCGCTCTTCCTGAGCAAAAATGATATCCAGCTGGGTCGCGGGGAAACAACACATGATACAGCCAAAGTATTGTCCCGTTACCTGGACGGCATCATGATCCGTACCTTTGGACACCATAATGTAACTGAACTGGCAGAGCATGCGGATGTTCCGGTCATTAACGGCCTGAGCGATGCAGCGCATCCTTGTCAGGTACTGGCAGACTTCCAAACGGTGCTGGAGCAAAAAGGCAAGCTGGCAGGTCTGAAAATGGCCTACATCGGAGATGGCAACAATATGGCACACTCCCTGATGCTCGGTGCAGCGAAGATGGGTATGCATGTTGCTGTAGCAACGCCAGAAGGTTATGAGCCGGATAGCGCAGTTGTGGAGCAGGCGCGCATTATCGCACAGGAGAGCGGTTCTGAAGTAACTGTAACGTACAGTGCACAGGAAGCGGCGAAAGATGCAGATATCGTGTACACGGATGTATGGGCTAGCATGGGCTTTGAAGAAGAGCAGAAGATTCGGGAGCAGGCATTTGCGGCATATCAAGTGGACGAGGAACTGATGAAAGGCGCGAAGCCGGACTACATGTTCTTGCACTGTCTGCCAGCACACCGCGGCGAAGAAGTGAGTGCCGGTGTAATTGACGGACCGAACTCTCTGATCTTTGATCAGGCGGAGAATCGCTTGCATGCACAGAAAGCATTAATGGCTGCGTTAATGAGCGAATAGATGCTATTTGCCTTTATGGGTTGATTTTAGGCGCAGATTTCGCGATGATAGATTCATCTATAATGTACTTTAAAAAGTTAATTAAACAAGAAGCATACACAAAAACGAAGAGACAGAAAAAGCCTGAAGAAGCGAAGCGGTCGCCTTTATCCCCGGATTTTACCCTTTATCATAAAGGGATGAAAAAATCTGGGGATAACAGTGATCGGAAGGGTTTTCTGGCTCGTAGGATTCAGTGTATGAAGGCTCTGTTTAACTTAACTGATCTTGGGGAGGACCATTGAACATGGCTAAGGAAAAAATTGTACTCGCGTATTCAGGCGGGTTGGACACATCTGTAATTTTGAAATGGTTGAAAGAAACATATGATGCAGAGATTATCGCTTTCACAGCGGATATTGGACAAAAGGATGAATTGGACGGTTTGGAGGAAAAAGCACTGGCAACAGGCGCTTCCAAAGTATACATCGACGATCTACGCGATGAATTCGCAAAAGATTTCATCTATCCGATGTTCCAGGCAGGTGCCCTCTATGAAGGACAATACCTGCTTGGCACAAGTATTGCTCGTCCACTGATCGCTAAACGTATGGTGGACATCGCTCGTGCAGAAGGTGCTACAGCCATCGCTCACGGCGCTACAGGTAAAGGAAATGACCAAGTTCGGTTTGAGTTGAACGCGGCTGCACTGACACCAGACATTAACGTAATTGCACCTTGGCGTCTGGAAGAATTCCGTAACCAATTCCCGGGACGTGCCGAGATGATCGCGTACGCTGAGAAACATGGTATTCCGGTAACCGCTTCTGCGGCTAAACCATACTCCACAGACCGTAACTTGCTGCATATCAGCTATGAGAGCGGTGTGCTCGAAGATCCTTGGTTCGATCCAAGCGTGGACGAGAACAAAGACATGTTCCTGCTGAGCAGTGCACCTGAAGATGCACCAGATCAAGCGGAATATGTTGAACTGGAATTCGAACAAGGTGACTGTGTTGCACTGAACGGTGAGCGCTTGAGCCCACTGCAAGTGATGGAGCAACTGAACGAGTTGGGTGGCAAACATGGTATTGGCCGTGTAGATATGGTTGAGAACCGTTTTGTTGGTATGAAGAGCCGTGGCGTATACGAAACACCAGGTGGAACAATCTTGTTCACCGCACATCGCAAAATGGAGTCCATCACGATGGACCGTGAAGTGATGAACCTGCGTGACAGCCTGATCACACGTTACAGCACACTCGTTTACAACGGCTTCTGGTTCGCACCGGAACGTCTGGCGCTGCAAGCGCTGGTGACTGAAAGCCAGAAGAACGTTACAGGTACAGTTCGTGTGAAACTGTACAAAGGCAACATCATCGGCGCAGGCGTGAAAAGTCCTGTCAGCCTCTACAATCCGGACATCGCAACGATGGAAGCTGATCCAACGCAAGCCTACGATCAAGGTGATGCAACAGGCTTTATCCGCCTGAATGCACTGCGTTTGAAAGTAAACTCCGGCGTGGAGCAAAACAAAAACTAATTTCAACCTGCATCTATAGAGCTATATCAATATAAATGACAAGGCAGGCCGTTCTTGCACATCTGGCAGGAGCGGCTTTGTCCATGAGCGAAAGGGGAGTACTCACTGTGAGCAAGTTGTGGGGAGGACGTTTTACAAAACAAACCAATCATTTGGTTGAGGAATATACGGCATCGATCAATTTTGACAAGGCTTTGGCTGAGGAAGATATTCAGGGCAGTCTGGCCCATGTGACGATGCTGGGCAAATGCGGCATTCTGCCGGCGGAAGATGTAGAGACGATCAAAGAAGGATTGATCACCGTTCTGCACAAAATCCGTGCGGGCGAAGTGGAATTCTCCGTATCGGACGAAGACATCCACATGAATATTGAGAAAAACCTGATCGAGACGATTGGTCCTGTAGGCGGTAAATTACATACAGGCCGTAGCCGGAACGATCAAGTTGCAACAGATATGCACCTATACCTGCGCGAACGCGTGGTTGGATTTGTAGGCATGCTGCATTCCTTGCAGGAAGCACTGATTGGACAAGCAAAAGATAACCTAGATACCATCGTACCGGGTTATACGCATCTTCAACGGGCACAGCCAATTCTGTTCGCACATCACCTGATGGCGTATGTATCCATGTTCCAACGGGATGCGGAGCGTCTGATGGACAGCTACAAACGCATTAACATCCTGCCACTGGGCGCAGGTGCGCTCGCGGGCACAACATTCCCGATTGACCGTCATTTTGTCGCGGAACAACTGGGCTTTGATGGCGTGTACGAGAACAGTCTGGACGCAGTAAGTGACCGTGACTTTATCGTTGAGTTCTTGGCGGCGGCTTCGCTGATCATGACTCACTTGTCCCGTCTGAGTGAAGAGCTGGTATTGTGGAGCAGCACGGAGTTTGGTTTTGTGGAATTGGACGACGCATTCTGCACAGGCAGCAGCATCATGCCACAGAAGAAAAACCCGGACGTTCCTGAACTCGTGCGTGGTAAAACAGGACGTGTGTACGGCAACCTGATCGGTTTGCTGACGGTACTGAAATCTCTTCCACTGGCATACAACAAAGACATGCAGGAAGACAAAGAAGGTATGTTTGACACAGTAGCGACGCTGGAGGGTGCACTGCAACTGTTTGCTCCAATGATCGCGACAATGACAGTGAACAAGGATCGGATGCGTCAAGCGGTCAACCAGGATTTCTCCAACGCTACGGATATTGCCGACTTCCTCGTGGGAGAAGGCTTGCCTTTCCGTCAGGCGCATGAAGTGATTGGTAAAACGGTGCTGTACTGCATCCAGAACAGCAAGTATTTGCTGGATCTGACGATTGATGAATTCCGTCAGTTCTCACCACTGTTTGATGACCGGATCTATGATGTGTTGCAACCGGAAGCGGTAGTGAACGCTCGTAATGTTTACGGCGGGACAGCTTCGGGTCAAGTTGCTGAAGCGATTGGACGCAGTGAGAAGGTACTGGAGATCACCGAGCAATGGATTACGAACCGCGGTTAATACCACCGCTACTATAAGGTACCCTTACAGATACAACAGTACAACAAAGAAGCAGGCCAGAGAACTTGTTCTCAACGGCCTGCTTCTTTGTGTTGTACAGCGATGTGCTCTAGATATATTGAACTCAACCGCGAACGGAAGGTAGGTTGTTCTACTATCGGAGTACCAGTTTAGTTACTCGCGGTAGCTCCATTGTAATTCTCCACTAATCGCGCTTTTGTAAAGGCAACCATTTCAATACATCCTGAATCTTGGTATCCCAGTAGCCCCACTCATGTTCACCAGGCCCTTCCTCGTATGTCAGTTCGAAGTTCGTCTGTTCACAGGCTTGACGGAAGGTTTGATTATCCTCATACAGGAAATCTTCCGTTCCGCAGCATTGGTAGAGCAAAGGCCGAGGACTTTCGCTAGATTGTCTTTCTTTTAACAGATGAATCAGATCATTCTCGGTGCCTGCCACCTCTGGTCCGAAAATACGTTGTAACTCCGTCTGTTGCAATGCTGAGGATGCGTTTCTATCCATATGTGCAGACATATCGAGTGCTCCAGACAAACTGGCAGCTGCAGCATATTGATCTGGTTTACGAAGGGCCAGCTTGAACGCCCCATAGCCACCCATGGATAATCCGGCAACGAAATTGTCCTCCCGTTGGTCTGAGAGTGGGAAGAAAGAACGAGCAAGTGCCGGCAGTTCTTCACTGATAAAGCTCCAATAACGTCCGCCTTCTACCATATCTGTATAGAAGCTGCGGTGAACCTGTGGCATAACAACGGCGATCCCGAGGTTGGCCACATAACGTTCGATGGAAGTCCGACGCAGCCAGATGGAATCATCATCAGACAGGCCGTGCAGCAGGTACAGGGTTGGGTGCAGTCCTTTGCCAGTCACATTCTCCATACCGATCTGATTGTGGGTTTGTTGCGGCAGAATGACATGCATGCTGGTGCTAAGCCCGAGCGTATCCGAGTAAAAATCACATTTAATAAGTGCCATGAGTATAAGAAACCCCTTTCATAAGTTCGTTAACCACGTGTTCTGACATGAGACGATGGGATGGAAATTGGATGCCTAGGCCTCCAAAGTGTTTATATGTAACAGGTTATACGCATTACGCTTCCATTGCAATAACAAGATCTACAGTAGAAAACAAAGAATTTCACACCAGTGGTTAAAGTGGAAAACTGTAATCTGATCATCGATTTTTCAATCTGGTTTACAACGTAACAATGTTATGTTACACTCGTTTCAATAAAAAGGGGGACCATATATGACGGATGATTTGATCTCCAAGAAAGAATTGTTGGACCTGACAGGAATCTCATACGGCCAGTTATACCGCTGGAAGCGGAAAAATCTCATTCCGGAAGAATGGTTCATTCGGAAGTCGTCCTACACCGGACAAGAGACCTTTTTTCCCAAACAACAGATTTTACTGCGCATTGACAAGATTCTCAATATGAAAGACGGATTATCGCTGGATGAGCTGGCAGACGTGTTCTCACCTACGTTGGGTGAAGTAGAGATGTCTGCACAGCAACTATTAGAGCGAAACATTGTTTCACAAATCTCGCTGGATCTGTTAAAAGAAGCAGGTCGAGAACAACCGCTGTATGCTTTGGAGCAGATTATGATGCTCTACGTCCTTGATAAGCTGTTAATGAGCGGAGATATTACTCGGCAAGAGGGTGCGTTGCTGATCGAAGTGATGTCCGAACATTATTATCGTTTTACAGGCAAACCCAGCGAACTCGTGCTTATTCGTAAGATGGGTGTTCCTTCATTCATGCTGGTAACAGCAGGAACGGAGTTTTATTTTGACAATGGTGTGAAAGTGGTTCTTAGGCAGCCGATGGGAACATTTATGGAAGAATTAAAACTCAAATTGGGATAAGGAGAGGATCATCTATGGAAGAGCGGAATAAGCGGAATGATCTGAATGTGGCAGGCATAAGTCAAACGGCAGGCGGGAATTTTCACCGTGTATCTATTGATGGCATGGCTAAGGTGAACGGCAACCTGGACTGCACCTCTATGGAAGTGAATGGAACATTGAAGATGCACGGCGCTTTGACCTCCGAGAGTGCAGCGATTAACGGCATGTGCACGTTGAATGGACCTCTGACCAGTTCTCGTGTTCGGGTGGATGGCATGACGACGATTAACGGAGATCTCCATAGCCCTGAACTTGAAGTGAACGGAAAGTGTACCGTACGTGGAAGAGTAGATGGGGAACGAATTGATATTGGCGGTGTGATCGATATTGAAGGGGATGTCCAATGTGAGTCCCTGAATGTACGGGGCAATATTAAGATCAGCGGTTTACTGAATGCGGGAACAGTGGAGATCAGGCTGCATACATCTTCTTCGGCTAAAGAGATTGGCGGAGAGCGTATCGATATTCGTCGCAAGGAACAACAGAATGGCTTTTGGAAAAGTATTGGTCTGGGCGGGACCCCTTCATTTAAGACATCCTTAATTGAGGGTGATGAGATTGTGCTGGAAGATACCGAAGCTGACGTTGTTCGGGGGAGTAACATTTTTATCGGTCGCGGCTGTAACATCAGACTGGTTGAGTATTCAGGTGAACTTGAGGTAGATCAGGATGCCAAGGTGGGCAGCAGTCAGCGAATTTAAAGTTTGGATATGGAGAGAAAGGGATGGGATCGACATGAATAACAATCCGGGGCGTTCATTGGACAAAAAAATGGATATCAGCATCGTTGGTGATGGCAGTTCTTCTGGTGGCGTGTACGGCAAGATCAAGGTCGTAGGGGACGCGTCCTTTAACGACAATCTATCTTGTGATCGATTCAAATGTACGGGTACATCGGTCATATACGGATCGCTTGAATCCACAGATATTAAAATTACCGGAACCCTGACTCTGACAGAGCGAGAGGCCAGCAACGGTGGTGAGGATGGAATCCAGGCATCTGGCCTGCATGCCAAAGCTGAGCATATAAAAGTGGTCGGTGAACTTCATCTGTCAGGGGATTGTCAGGCGGAAAATATCAAGCTGAACGGCCGTTTGACGATAGCGGGAATGCTCAGCGCTGAACACATCATACTCAAAATCATGGGTCCATCCGAGGTCAAGGAAATGGGTGGTTCCATCATCTCGGTGAAGAGTGGCCGTTTGAATGACTTGTTTACGGGGAATAAATCAATTCTCAAGGCACAGATTATCGAAGGTGATGACATTGAATTAGAGAATACGGAGGCCGAGATTGTCCGTGGCGATAAAATAAAAATCGGTCCTGGCTGCCGGATTGGTACAGTGGAATACCGTTCATCTCTGCAAATTCATCCGCAATCGGAAGTTTTGCTGCAAAGCAATCGGTCCTTGGACTGATTAACGCAGACTTCTTTTCGGATATACTAATGCAGTCATATGAATAGAGCGTGAATGGAGAGATTGAGTACAATGGCTGCACGTAAAAACAGTATTGGATTGGTGCTGGCAGGGTTACTGCTCAGCATACTAATGGCTTCGATGGATAATACCATCGTGGCAACAGCTATGGGGGATATTGTCGGGAAGCTGGGTGGGCTCGACAAGTTCGTCTGGGTTACCTCCGCGTACATGGTGGCTGAGATGGCAGGGATGCCGATCTTCGGTAAGTTATCCGATATGTATGGACGGAAGAAGTTTTTTGTATTTGGTATTATTGTGTTTATGCTTGGCTCAGCGCTGTGCGGAACGGCAACGTCTATTGTGGAATTGACGATGTACAGAGCGATTCAAGGTATTGGTGCGGGGGCCCTGGTGCCGATTGCCTTTACGATCATGTTTGATGTCGTTGCACCAGAATCTCGTGGTAAATTGGGTGGATTGTTTGGAGCCGTCTTTGGCCTCTCCAGCGTATTCGGACCTCTGCTCGGTGCTTACATTACCCAGTATGCGACATGGGAATGGGTATTCTATATCAACCTGCCGCTAGGCTTGATTGCATTTGTGTTTATTGCGTTCTTCTATAAAGAATCCCATCAGCATCAATCCCAACAGATCGACTGGCTGGGTGCTGTAACACTGATCGGTGCTGTTGTGTGCCTGATCTTTGGTCTGGAACTGGGCGGCAAAACATTTGCCTGGGGTTCGTGGCAGATTCTTGGCTTGTTTGCCGGATTTGTAGCATTAGCGCTGCTCTTCCTTTTTGCAGAAACAAAAGCCAAAGAACCAATCATCTCCTTCAGCATGTTCCGCAACCGGGTCTACTGGTCCAGTAACGTTATTGGTATGTTCAGTGGTGCGGCGTTCATTACAGCATCCGTGTACATTCCGATCTTCATACAGGGGGTACTTGGTGGTAAAGCGACCAACTCCGGTCTTGTGCTGCTACCCATGATGCTTGGGTCCGTTGTGACAGCGTCCTTGGGCGGGGTGTTGATGACCAAAATCAAGTATCGTAATATCATGATCCCTACGTTAGCTTTACTTGTCATTGGACTTGGATTGCTGACCACACTGGATGAGAATTCTTCCCTTTGGACGATACGTATCTACATGGTGATGGTTGGTCTGGGTGTCGGTGCGTCGTTCTCTGTACTTAGCAATGCAGCCATGAATGCGTTTGAACCGCAAAGGCGCGGAGCAGCAAGCTCCACACTTAACTTTTTGCGGTCCCTCGGCATGACGATGGGCATTACGATCTTTGGTATCGTACAGAGCCAGGTATTTACGCGTAAAATGAACGATGCTCTCGCTGGTTCAGCTGCGGAAGCAGGTGGTGCTTCAGCGGGTGGCGTGCCGCAGGGAGTGGATCTGACCGATCCACATGCGTTGCTCTCACCAGAACTCAGACAGGCGATTCCGCCTCAGGTGCTGGATACCATCACACATGCCCTGTCCTCTTCCATCGTGCAGTTATTTGCCTGGGCTGTAATTCCGGCTGCACTCGCGTTGGTCGCTTCCTTCTTCATGGGAAAAGAGAAGATGGTCGTAGGGGAAGGGCAAGGCGAATACACAGGCGGTCACTAAACCGTAATGCAGTAAACCGTAAGCTACGGTAGTAAAGCTGATTGTAGCTTGATAAAACTCGAATAACTTATCTTGAAAATGTAGAGACACACTTCTCGCTTATCCCCAAAAGGGACGTGAAGTGTGTCTTTTTGTTTTCGTGTGATCAGCTTATGTTTATCCATGAATTACGGCAGGACCTTGTTTGTACCATTCCGTGATCTGTAAGTTGTCGGTTGCTTTGAAAAAAATTAAGGTTGTTTCGTATCGCTAATCCCGTCCTCGACCACAGAAGGCCCTTGCGGGTCAGGCAGGCTGCTATGACCGGAGCGGGCAATCAGGCGATTCTGAGCTTTGTACGTATCCCTTGTAATCGTTTTGGATTCGACCACTTTGCCGTCCAGCCTCTTGGTTCTTACCGTCTCCACAATATATCCAGGCTGTCCGTCTTGCAGCACCTGCTGTGCACCATCAGGCAGTACCGTACTGGACACATACTTTACCGGAACACTTAATGTTTCAATGGTGCGAGATTCAAGTGCATAGCTGACATTCTCCGGGAAGGTGCCGAAAAATTTCACCATCAATTGATGGTTCTTCACCTCTGCATGAATGAGTAAGGATTTTCCTGTATTGTTCTTGAAGCGAAAATTGATGGCTCCCGAGGCAAAGGTGGCATCCAGTCCTTTGGGCAAATATTTGACCGGCAGGGAATGGTTGCGACGCTCAATAATATCAAGACCCGTCAATAGCGCTGCGTTATACACCGTACTGGATACCTGACAGATTCCCCCGCCAATTCCGGGGGTTAGTCTGCCATTAACAATGACCGGGGCCTCACGAAACCCATACTCCTTTTCAGCTTGACGGACGACCTTCTCATAATCGAATGTGGCATTTGGTGGCAAAATCATGCCGTTAATCGCTTCCGCTGCTGCGCTGACATTATGTATCCGGCCTTCACTACTATTGCCCAGACCCGTGGAGAACTGGATGATCTTTCGGTCAATGCCTTCCTGGCGCAGCGAATCAAGAGTTACTTCGGGTTTCAGCGTATACAGTGGTACCTGGATCAGCAATGGGGCGGGTTTCTCATCCCGGTTCAGTACACTGAAATCCCTGTGCAGCTTCGTCTGAATGAGACTTGTGAGTGTATTCCAATCAATCCGGCGGACGCCCTTTTCCGGGATATACTGGACTTTGTCACTTGTGGTAATGCGGCGAACAGCGTCCGCAGGTGTACCGAAGGTTTCTTTTTCCCAGGCAGGGCTGAGATGTTCTTGGAGTGGTCTTGAGTTATAGGTCATATCGAGAGAGAACTCTTTCGGAAAATGATAACGTGCATAAGCGCGTTCCCACAGGTTACCTTCCTCCAGCTGCTGTATTGCGGACTCCAAGCTGTTAACGTTGTAACTCACCCCCACCTGAGCTGCGGTATACGACATCGTCTGGGGGTTGGGTTCAGTCACTTCAAAGGTGACAGGCCAGTCCTCCAGCTTTTGGATCTGTTCATCCAATTCATGCAATACGTTCTTACGATTCTTCCCCTCCACCAGCATCTCGCCAACATGAACGTTTTTGGGCAGGGCAGGTTGATTCACGTACATATACAGCAATCCATAAGACGCGGAGCCGATCAAGAGGATGGAGAATAGAACAATGACCGTCAAATGTATTTTTTTCATAACCGTACGCTCCTTTATACTTCGGTTGTTCCCGACTTTGTAACACTTTCTATATATATGATCCAATGCAGGAAAACTTTCGGGTACTCAATAGGTAACAAATTTGTTACAATAAACTTCATATGAATCCATGCTTCACCATTGAAACAGGAACGAAGTGGATTTTTTCCTGATGAAATTCAGGTCTTTTTAAAGGAAATGCCGGGATTGTGTCGAAATTATAATGGCTAACTATGCGAGCAGGAAGTGATGATGTGATAGAAATGCAGGACGTGTGGAAGACCTACGCCAATGGGACCCACGCATTACAAGGGGTGTCGGTGAAGATCGACCGCAATGAATTTGTCTATATCGTCGGTCCGTCCGGCGCAGGTAAATCAACATTTATGAAATTGATGTACAGAGAAGAAGTTCCGACCAAAGGACAAATATCCATTAACGGATTTAATATTGGTAAGTTGAAGCCAAGAAAGATTCCTTATGTGCGTCGTAACATCGGCGTTGTGTTCCAGGATTTTCGTCTGTTGCCACGGATGACAGCATTTGAGAATGTGGCATTTGCGATGGAAGTTATTGAAGCGCCGAAGCGTCATATCAAAAAACGGGTGATGGAAGTGCTCGACTTGGTGGGACTGCGGAGTAAGGCAAATCGTGAACCTTCACAGCTCTCGGGTGGAGAACAGCAGCGTATTGCTATTGCACGGGCTATCGTCAATAACCCGTCGGTTATTATCGCGGATGAACCTACAGGTAACCTCGATCCGGAGACGTCGTGGGGCATTATGCAACTGCTGGATGAGATTAATTTCCGGGGAACAACCATTGTTATGGCAACCCACAACAAAGATATCGTGAATACGATGCGTAAACGGGTAATCGCGATTGAACGTGGACAGATTGTACGGGATCAGATGAGAGGGGAATACGGTTATGAATTTTAGTACTCTCTTGCGCCATCTGCGGGAGGGATTCAAAAACGTATTCCGCAACGGCTGGATGTCCGTGGCCTCCATCATGTCCATCATTGTGTCGCTATTGATTCTTGGTGTGTTTATGTTACTGGTGCTCAATGTGAACTCCATGGCGAATCAAGTTGATAGCCAGGTGGAGATCAGCACGTTCCTCGAACTGAATGTGGACGAGAACCTGCGTAACACACTGGAGCAAGAAATCAGCGCGATGCCTGAAGTAAGTGAGATTCGTTTTGTTTCCAAGGAAGAAGGACTCAAGGAGTTCCGTGAGCGTCTTGGAGAGAGCGCAGATAACGTGCTTAGCGGTTTCGATGTGGACAACAACCCACTGCCGGAGACCATTGAAGTTGAGGTCATTGAACCGGAAACCGTCACTTTTGTGGCGCAAAAAATCGAAGCTTTGAACGAAAAACACCCGGAGAAGCCGATCATGAAAGTGAACTACGGCAAGGAAACGGTGGAAGTGTTGTTCAAATTTACGAAGCTTGTTCGTAACATCGGATTTATTTTTGTCGGGGGACTGGGTCTCATGTCCATGTTCCTGATCTCGAATACGATTCGCGTAACGATTCTGGCACGTCGCCGGGAGATCGGAATTATGAAGCTGGTTGGTGCAACCAATACCTTTATTCGCTGGCCTTTCTTTATTGAAGGTGCACTCATTGGATTTATTGGCTCGGTCATTACGGTTGGTGTGCTGTTTGTTGGATACAGCCAGTTGATGAAGACGATTGGTCAGGATGTCTTCATGCAGATGCTTAACTTGATTCCGCTCGGCGAAATCTGGGGGCTGTTTGGAACACTGTTGATCGGACTTGGTGTGCTGGTAGGTATTTTGGGAAGTACACTGTCCATTCGGAAATCACTCAACGTTTAATTTTGTTTTCAACGATCGAATTGCAGAATATGTCGAAAAGAATGGTAAAGCAGGTTCATTAATGGACGCTGTTTGACGATATGTAGGAAAGACGGAGTCTTTTAAGATTGAAGAAAGCAAAGAACATGCTGTTCACCACCTGTGCAGGTTGCTTTCTTGTGAAATCATAGGATGGGGGATCATCATTTTGAAAAAAACCGCTTCGCTGCTGGCCTTTACGTTATTGGCCAGTTTGACGCTTCAACCTTCTGACGGATATGCCAAGAGTAGCATCAGCGATATTGACCAACAGATTCAGCAACTGGAGAGCAAGGCGGCTTCTGCCAAGCAGGAGCAAAAAAAAGCGGCTTCCAACAAAAAGGAAGCACAGCATTACAAGAACAAAACCAACGCTTATCTGAAGGTTGTTATGGAACAGATCAATGTCGTTAGTGATGAACTGGCGAGTGTATCCTTGCAGATCGAGAACACGGAGGAAGATCTTCGTACAACGAAAAAAGATCTGCAAGCGGCAGAAGAACGCATTGTTGCAAGGGAAAAATTGTTGGAGTCACGCGTGCGCCTGATGTATACGGACGGTGCTGTATCCTATCTGGATGTATTGTTGTCCTCTACTAGCTTCACTGACTTCCTGACCCGTGCGGATTCACTCAAAACGATTGTGGATCAGGATCAGCATCTGCTGGATGAGCACAAAGCGGACAAGCAACTTGTCGTGGACAAAAAGGCAGAATTGGATGTGCAATATGCGGAAGCCAAGAGCCTGTATGCACAGAAGAAACAGCGTAAGTCCCAATTGAATGAAAAAGAAGCGGAAAAGCAAGTGCTTCTCGCTTCATATGATGCTAAAATTGAAGAGTCAGAAGAGCTGACACAAGAGCAGGAAGATGTATTAATGCAGATTGCCAGCAAACGTTCGGCACTTCTTCAAGAGAAAAATAAATTGCGTGAACAGCAGGCGGCTGCCGCAGCCAAAGCAAAAGCCGCAGCAGCGGCTCGGGCGAAAGCTGCAGCCAAGGCGCCTACTAGAGTGAGTTCGGATAGTAGCAGTGAGGTCACGTATTCATCCGGTAATGGTATCTTCTCAAGACCGGTATCTGGAGGACGTATTTCTTCTGGATTCGGCCCCCGTACCCATCCGATTACGGGCGTAGTGGGTAAAATGCATGCCGGTGTCGATTTTGCTGTTCCTCAGGGAACTTCGGTTCATGCTGCTTCTGGCGGAATCGTGATCATGGCTGAATGGTATAGCGGTTATGGTTATACGGTTATTGTGGACCACGGCGGTGGACTATGGACGTTATATGGTCACTTGCGCGAAGGTGGATTCAAAGTCAGCAAGGGAGATACAGTAAGCAAAGGGGATACCATTGCGGAGTCAGGAAATACAGGGAACTCTACTGGACCTCACTTGCACTTTGAAGTGAGAGACAACGGTACCGCTGTAAATCCGATGAACTATTTGTAATTATTGCTCCATCGTTCGAATGGAAAAAACATATTCCGTACAAGCTAGACATATACTAAGCTGGCATGTTTAGGGAATGGATTCTGGCAACAATGGAATCTGACACGCTTCAAAACTAAAGGCGGTGACAAACGGATGATGAAGAAAAGATCGGCGCTACTGCTTGTCATTGTGGGTCTCCTTGGCGGTAGTTTACTAACCCTGGTATTAATGACGTATCCGGGAATAGCGAGCCAGGCCACACCGGGCGAAGGTTTGCTGGCCAGTGTAACCGGTAATACACAGCAGAAGAACGATTTGAAGAAGATTGAAACCGCGATGGATTTGATCTCAAGCAACTATTATAAAGATGTGGATCAGACCAAATTGATTGACGGTGCGATCAACGGCATGATGGAATCCCTTGGTGATCCGTACTCCAACTATATGGGGCAGGAAACAGCTGCTCAGTTTGAAGAGTCGATCGAAGGTTCATTTACCGGTATTGGCGCAGAGGTATCCTCACAGGATGGAAACGTTGTTGTTGTTTCCCCGATCAAAGGATCACCTGCCGAGAAAGCGGGTATTCGTGCGAAAGACATGATTATGTCGGTAAACGGTGAATCCCTGCAAGGTTTGGAACTGAACAAGGCTGTTAACAAAATAAGAGGTCCAAAGGGCAGTGAAGCGAAGGTACAAGTCAAACGTGCTGGATCTTCAGAACTGATTGAATTTGTGATTGTACGGGATGACATTGATCTGGAGACCGTATATGCTCACATGGAGGATGGCGGAATTGGCGTTATTGCCATTACTCAATTCTCTTTGAATACAGGCGATCGCTTTAAGGAAGAGTTGGCGAAGCTTGAGAAGCAGAACATGAAAGGTCTGGTCATCGACGTACGGAATGACCCAGGCGGTGTATTGCAAGTTGTTATTGATATTGCTGAACAGTTTGTTCCTAAAGGCAAGGTTATTGTGCAAGTTGAAGACAAGAACGGCAAAAAGGAACAAAGCAAGTCCAATGGATCAGCCAAAGCTTACCCAGTCACAGTCCTGATGAACAAAGGCAGTGCGAGTGCGTCGGAGATTTTGGCCGGTGCATTACAACAGTCAGCAGGTGCTAAGTTGATTGGTGAAAACTCCTTTGGTAAAGGAACCGTCCAGACGAGTTATGACAAGCAGATGGGTGATGGCAGCTTGCTGAAGATCACTATTGCCAAGTGGCTCACTCCGAACGGAGACTGGATTCATGAAAAAGGAATCAAACCGGATATTGCGGTAGACCAGCCGGATTATTTCTCGGTGGCACCGATTAACAAAGAGAAGTTACCACTGAAATATGACAGCAATAGCTCGGATGTGAAAAGTGCGCAGACGATGCTGAGAGGACTCGATTTCAAACCGGATCGTGTGGATGGATACTACGACCAGAAGACGGAAGAAGCGGTCAAGGCATTCCAGAAGCAAAAAGGCATTCAGGCTACAGGCCAGATTGACGAGAAAACCGCTGAATCACTGGAAGCGGCTCTGATTGAACGTATTGCCAATCCTCAATATGATGCACAGCTGAAACGCGCGATCGAAAATGTCTCGAAGGATATTTCGTCCGCTGTGTCGAAGCCATAAAGAAGGCTGATTTTCAGCCTTCTTTTTTTCTGAACCGGCTGAAAGAGAGGGGTGACCGACCACAATGGAATGGGTATGGCCGTGGTTAACTACATTAGGGGAAGCTTTGTTGCAGTTGTTTATTCAGCCGTTTTATTATATTGCGGTGATCCTGATTGCGCTGATCTATCATCGTCAGTTACTGCAGGAGCGTAAATTGTTTCATGTCCGTTTGCAAAGCTCGATAACACAGACGATTCGTGCGGTGCTCGGAGGCATACTCATCGGTAGCATCGTCTCGATTGTATCCCTATTCCTCGGTGCACATCTTACACTGGGAAGCCTGATATGCATATGGGCTGCAACATTAATTCTATCCTTGTTCCGTATCCGGTATCTGTGCTTTGCTTATGCGGCCGGGTTACTGGGTGTGCTGCAATTTGGTTTGAATGTGGCTTCAGGCTGGCAACCATCGGGTTGGATGGGCACTATCACGGAAACGCTACGTACCCTGGATATGCCTGCACTGCTTGTCCTGGCTGCCCTTCTACATATGGGTGAAGCCTTGTTGGTACGCATGCAGGGGGTATCGATGGCATCCCCACTTCTCTTCGAGGGAAAACGTGGGAAACTGGTTGGGGGATATCAACTGCAACAGTTCTGGGCCATTCCTCTATTGATTCTTGTCCCAGTCACAGGTAGTGGCGCGGAGCTGGCTTGGAATCCACTGATGAATGCAGGTCATAGTTACATGCTGGTTGCGTTGCCGATTATGCTCGGATTTGGTGAGATAACGCAGAGTATGCTTCCGGGACAAAAGGTACAGATCTCATCCAAGCGGTTGATGATATACGGGGCAACATTGCTTGTGTTCAGTTTGCTTGCTGCCTGGTGGTCTCCACTCATGGTGGTTGCTGCGCTGATTGCATTTATTGGACATGAATTTCTGGTATGGTACAGCGCGTTTGAAGAGCAAAACCGCAGTCCGGTATTTGTCCATCCGCAGCATGGGTTGAAGGTATTGGCTGTTATTCCGGAGAGCCCTGCGGCAGATTTGGGGATTGAAGCAGGTGAGACATTGTACAAGGTGAATGGTAAGTTGGTTCATTCACCGGAAGAGTTACATCGTGCCCTGCGGATGAACCCGGCCTTTTGCAAACTTGAGGTGCGAAATCACCAGGGAGAAAGCAAGTTCATGCAACGAGCGATCTATGAAGGGGAGCATCATCAGCTTGGTGTCATTATGGCACCGGACAATCACGAGGTCTGGGCGATTCGGTTACGTCCACTGACGTTGTTCCATATCATCAACCTCAAATTGTTTGCCCGTCTGAAAAAACCACAAAGGGATGAAGCTCCCTTGGCGTTACCGCCAGCCCCTGTGGGCAGTGATAAAGGGTCCATAGAGATGTAACAACTAAGCATACGTGATGAAGTATGTTGCATAAATCAAGCAATGAAAAAGGTATTTCCGAGCGCCGTCACAGGCAAGGGAAATACCTTTTTTTGTTATTGTTTTAACATAAAGATGGCGATTTGGGTTCGATCACGCAAGCTCAGCTTGCCGAGAATATCCGTGACGTAGTTTTTGACCGTGCCTTCACTGAGGAACAGTTTGGCGGCAATTTCTTTATTGGATAATCCCTCCGATATGGCCCCGGCAACCGCCAGCTCCATACGTGTCAGTCCATAGGCTTCGATTGGATTCTGTGTCAGGGGAGTCGTAGCAGGACGAAGAAGTCCTGTTAGCTTGCGAGCAATATCCGGATGAATTAACATATCACCGTTATGTACGGTCTTAATGCCTTGAATGATCCGCTCAGGCGGGACATTTTTGAGCAAATATCCACTTGCTCCATTCTGTAATGCCTGAATGATATACTCGTCATCGTCAAACGTAGTCAGCATGAGTACCTGGATTTCAGGAAAACGTACCTTGATAAGTTGTGTGCCTTCCACTCCGTCACATTCCGGCATCCGAATATCCATCAACACCACGTCCGCAGGCGTTCCTGCTTCAAGCAATGCCAACGCTTCCTGTCCATTTGAGGCTGTGCCTGTAACGCGAATGCCGGAGCCGAGTCCGAGCAGCACTTTCAGGCTCTCACGAATGAAGTAATCATCGTCTGCGAGAATCAGCCGAATAAGTGGGAGCTGGCCTGAATCATTCTTGTTGTTCACATCAATACGTTCGGACATGAGAACATTCACTTCCTTTTTTCAGAGTATATCAACTTTGTTCGTTAATGGAATGCGTGTAATCACTGTATACGGATAAGCCGATTGAATCTCCAAGGTTCCTCCCACCATTTGTGTGCGCAGAAGCATACCTTCCTGTCCTATGCCATTTCGCTTGGAAGAAGGAGGATTGATTTTGCCATCATTACTTACACTCATACGGACTTCCTGATCCCCAAATACCAGCTCTACTGTGATTGAAGAAGCATTTCCGTGTCGCAGGGCATTGGTCAAGGCTTCTTTGGCATTTTTGTATAAGACAATCTGTATGCTGGGATACAGCACATGGGATGGGCCATGAACCTCATAATTTGTCTTCACGCCGGTATCTCTACCGACTTCCTCTAGGAGATGATCCAGGGCGTAGGCTTCGGATGCATAGGAATTAGGTTGCAGTTTGTGCAGTGTGCTGCGCATATCATCCATACTATCGGCCAATTGATCGCGAATCTGTCGCACCATTTCCGTTCCTTGTTCCATATCGAGGGGGAGGGTCAACAGGGCGGCTTCCGACATCATTTTGGTGCGAATCAGTCGATGCCCGATATCATCATGAAGCTGTCTGGAGATACGAGTGCGTTCCTCTGCCTGAGCTACTCCTTCAAATTGCTTTGTAAATAACAGCAGCTGCGCACGAGTTTCTTGTAGCTCGTAATGTTTGCTGCGAAGTTCGTCATAGACTTGTTCCAGTTGTCCGCGGCTGCTCGCCGTTCTTGATCCCTGCCAGGACAGAGCCGCTGTGATGAGCAGAAGCAGGTTGCCAAGAACCATCGCAGTTGTCTCTGCGGTGAGTAATGTAGTGGCGGTTGTATTTAGTGTGGTTAACCCTCGCTGCGGTGCCTGTGGGACAGCATAATGCCAATGCAAAGCGACATTGTTAGTGACAAGCTGAATTGCAAACGTCAACCATCTCCGACTTCCCTCCAGTCTGTATATATACACGTAGAGCACGGATAGAGAGAGGAAAAACATAAATGGTCCATACGAAGCAATCAACCAGCAACTCCAGAGTATTTCGGCCAGCAGCAACAGCCATTGCTGTGTACTTGAACGGTTAAAATCTTTCCACACGGAGAGTCCAAGCGCGATGATGATATACAAGGTGTAGACGGCTTCATTTTCCAAGGGCAGCATCAACAGGTACAGCACTGCTGGAACGATAATTAATCCGTATTGCAGAAACCGCATTGGCATATGTAAATGACATCCTTTATATAAAAAGTGGAATAGAAAATCTCTTGGTAATGCGCCCTTGATTATACCATAAGCAGCATTCGAATCAGGAGATGACTTAAGTCACCTTCGATTCATGACTTTTTGTACCTTCGCTACAGATTGCGATCCGTTACAATAAAATTATGAAATCCAGCGGCGAAGGCCGAAACGGAAAAGGGGCGTAAAAGGGATGGGCATACTTGAAGTGGATCATGTAGTAAAACGATACGGCAGCAAGCTGTCCGTGGATCATTTGAACCTTAGTGTTGGCAAAGGCGAGATTTTTGGATTGCTTGGTCCCAATGGAGCAGGAAAAAGTACGACCATCAGCATGATTGCAGGGCTCCTTAATATGGATCAGGGTGAGATCAGATTAGATGGGATCTCGGTCAAGGAGCGACCGCTTGAAGTAAAGCGCAAGATCGGACTCGTTCCGCAGGATCTGGCTTTATACGAAACCATGTCTGCTGCGGAGAATGTGACCTTTTTTGCCAGACTGTATGGACTGCGTGGAAAACTGCTTAAGGAAAGAGTCCAGGAGTCCCTTGAATTTGTAGGGTTGCAGGATAAAGCAAAGGATGCCCCCTCGACCTTCTCTGGTGGTATGAAACGCAGGTTAAACATCGCATGTGCGATTACACATCGCCCGGATCTAATTATCATGGACGAACCGACAGTTGGCATTGATCCGCAATCTCGGAATCATATTCTTGAATCGGTACGGACACTCAACAAGATGGGTTCAACGATCATATATACAAGTCATTACATGGAGGAAGTGGCTGCGATTAGTCACCGGGTTGCGATTATGGATCAGGGGCGAATTATTGCCTGTGGGACTGAAGCAGAGCTGAGAGAACGTGTAGCATCGGAGGAAAAAGTAGTGCTCTCCACTTCCGGTATCGGTCCCGACGTCGTGGAAGAACTGAAACTTCACCCCCGTGTGCGGATGGTAGACGTTTCAGAGAATACACTGACCATTACGCTGCCTTCGGCACAGCAGGATCTGCAGGATCTGCTCTTCATTTGCAGCAAACATGAAGTAGCGATTCAGTCGCTCAAGGTTGAAGAGCCGGATCTGGAAACGTTGTTCCTCAATCTGACCGGGCGTACGCTTCGGGACTAGGGGGAGCAAGAGATGAATATATGGCATATTTGCATCTTTGAATTAAGGCGTATTCTTAAGATTCGATCTGTAGTGTTAAACCTGTTCATTCTGCCGTTGTTACTGATTTTTATATTGGGCACGGCACTTTCCAGTACGATGGGTACGGCGGATGATGTTATTCCAGATACTGTACGTGTGGGAATTATCCATTTGAATACTGAATCTGGTGGAGGATCAAGTACGCTTAATCAAGCGCTGGATACATTCGTTAAATCCCCGGAAGTAGCTGAGATGGTCAAGGTGCAGAACTTTACGACAGAAGAAGAGGCCGTTCATGCGTTGCGTACCGGCAAGCTGGACTTTGCTGTAATGATTCCTTCGGATTTTGAGCAAAACGTGATGATGGGGAAAGAGGCCAGATTACAGTGGATACGAGGAAAGGACAACACACTTAATACCTTGGGTGAAACATTGTTCACACGTTTTACGGATGAATGGAACCGACAGATGGCGATTACCAAAGTACTCGGTCCGGAAGTGATTGCTGCCATGGCCTCTGCTTCGGAGTCTGGTACGGCGAATTCCACCTCCATTGCTGTCACTAATCCCGGTAAGACAGGTACGGCGTATAGTGCCTCCCAATACTATGCAGCTTCCATGCTGGCGATGTTCATGTTGTACTCAGGCATGACAACCAGTACCAGTCTTTTTGGAGAGCGTGATAACAAAACGTTAATTCGCCTTCAGGCTGCGCCTATAGGTAATGGAGTTATTTTCGCTGGCAAAATTGCAGGTAATAGTCTACTCGCTTTCTTACAGGCAACAACGATCATACTTATGACGTATTGGTTCTACGGTGTAGATTGGGGAACGCATCCTTGGTATATTGTGCTCACTTGTGTATGTATCACATTGGCATCCATGACCCTTGGCGTGATCGTGGCATTGGTATGCAAAAGCACGGCATCGGCCAGTGCAACCTTACAAGGTATCATCGTTGCCATGACATTCATTAGCGGTGGGTTCATGCCCATTCCGATTGATTTTGTACAACGGCTTAGCCAATTTACGGTTAACCACTGGGCACTCCAGAGTTTTCTGAGAATGATGCTGGATGCACCTTTACGAGAGATTGTATACAACATTCTAATGTTAGGCGTGGTATGCGCTGTATTACTGTTCATCTCAGGAATGATCTATAGAAAGGCAGGATACCGATATGAATAGTCTACACATCGCCTGGTTGATGATTAGACGTACACTTGGCCGTAAAATGGGCTTCATTACGTTTCTGCTTCTACCTTGCCTGGTGATTACAGGAGCGGTTGCTCTTTTTGGAAGCGATCAGATTACACGTACTGTTATTCCCTATGTGAATGAGGATGGAGGGGTGGCAGGGACATGGATGATTCATGAACTTGCTGGCAAAGAGGAGTATCTGCTCAAACCGATGACAAACGAAGCAGAAGTGAAGGAAGCCATCGCTCAGCAAAAAGGAAGTTCTGGCATCATCATTCCGGCACATTATACGGAGGATCTGTTACAAGGAAAGCCAACCGAAATTCAATTGGTGGAACTGCGTATAAGTGAAAGTTCCTATACCCTACGAGCAGCAGTTGAAGGTTTGACGAGCGGATTGTTACAATCCGCTTCAGCTGTTAAGGTGGCGGCAGGTCCTGTCTCAAGTGAGACGGACATACTATCGAGTACACAGAAGCCATTTGAACAGCTTTTACAGGAGATAGGAAAACATCAAGTTGCTGGTGAAGTCACCGATTTGCAGATCTATCCCAAGCCAGGCCTAAACAATGTGACTGGATTTACAATCATGTTTATGATGGGGCTGCTGACCAGTGCAGTGGCTGTGATAATGGAAGATCGCAGGAAACGTACGATGGCCAGAGTATATACGGCACCCGTCCGTGCATATGAGATTACGCTGGGTAACTTCCTCGGCAGCTTTGTCATTGGCTTGATTCAGATTGTTCTCGTTTTGGGAGTCAGCAGGTGGCTGCTGCATTATGATGCCGGTATTCCTTTTGGCATTCATTTCATCATCTTGGCCGCATTCATGCTGGTCTCCATGGGAATCGCAAGTACCGTGGCAGGATTAATCCGTAATCCCAAAAATGCCAACATGCTGAATTCACTCGTCATTATGCCAACTTGCATGATAGGTGGTTGTTTCTGGCCGATCTCGTTGATGCCGGATTATATGCAAAAGCTCGCCAACTTTGTTCCACAGAAATGGGCGATTCAGGCGGTGGAGACGATCTCTGCTGGCGGTACATTGTCGGATATCACATTGCCACTATTGATTTTGTTTGGCATGGCTGCCATTTTGCTGACTGTAGGCTCTGCGATTCTACGCCCTAGCCAGCCAGGAGTAGAGGCATAAGGTAATACGACATAAAAGAAAGCACGCTCTGCTGAATTGAATTCAGTTAGAGCGTGCTTTCTTTGCATAAGTAATGATGCATTATGGGAGATATTGATGATTAAGGTTGGAGTTGACGCAGGACCGTTATTTCAACCCGACGGTTCTTTTGTCTTCCGGCGGCAGTGGTGTTGTCACCCGTTGGGCGAGTATCCGCATATCCGGCATACTGGAAGCCGTCCGGGTTAAGTTTCTCTGTATCCAAAAAGAATCGTAATACAGACAGTGCACGTTCTCCAGAAAGTTCCCAGTTGTCTTTGTACGTGGAGTTGGCCCCGACCGGAATATTGTCCGTATGTCCTTCGATGCTGACAACGGTATTCAGATCACGGAACAGGCTGGCAAGTTTACTGAGCGTTGGTGCTGCACCATCCTTTAGAGCGGCCTGTCCCTGATCAAACAGGAAGCGGTCACTGAGGGTAATGGATAGGCCCTGTGGCTTGTCCGCAACAAAAATCTGATTTTCCAGTTTATTATCCTCGATATATTGGGTAATCACATTGAACAGATTTTGCAATTCCTGCTCCTGTGATCTGAACTGTTCTTCCCGTTCTGTGAGGGGCTTGTTGTCATCATCTGGTGTTGCAGTCCCGGTATCGGAAGGGTTTCCTTCACCTTTTGAAGGATCTTCACCCTGCACCTCGGATGGTGGAGTCTCTGTAATCGTTTGACCGGGTTTCTCGCCGAGTCCCTCACCAAGCTCAAGGATAGAGTCGGACGCATTAAATGTATTTTGTAACGATTGAGTAACGACGTCATATTTACCGGAATCGAGATTGCTCATGGCATACATGATGACAAAAAAGATCAAAAGCAGCGTTATGAGATCGGCATAAGTAATCATCCAGCGATCCCGATGATCGATAGTTTCACGTTTTCCGCGCCGTTTACTGCGCCGACTCATCCAATCCCTCCTTTGCTAGGGGGCGTATATGCTGACGATGCGTAAGGGTGAAGGACTCCAGTCTTTTGCGTACAAGCTGGGGATTCTCACCGTTCTGAATGGCAAGTACACCTTCGAGAAGCATTTCCATGGTCTGAACTTCGTCGGCACCTCTGGATTTGATCTTGGAGGCAATGGGCAAAAAGATAAGATTGGCACTGGCGACCCCATACAGGGTTGCGGTAAAGGCAACAGCAATGGCAGGTCCGAGTCCTGTGGGATCGGTCAAACTGCCAAGGACCTGAATAAGTCCCATCACGGTTCCGATGATCCCCATGGTTGGAGCGTACCCACCAGCGGATTCGAATATTTTGGCATAACCCTCATGTTTTTGTTCAATCGAGTCAATTTCCATCTCCAGGATCTGGCGAACCACATCCTGATCGGTACCATCAACAACCATCTGAATACCGTCTTGCAAAAATGGATGCGGATGATCCATAACCTTGCGTTCCAATGCAAGTACACCTGAGCGGCGTGCGATTGAAGACATCTCCACCAGTTCTTCAACCCACAAGCCTGAATCATTATTGTTACGTCCAAAAGCCATACGCAGAGCAGCTGGAATCGTACGAAGGCGATGCGCCGGGAAACTGGCAACCACAGCAGCAATCGTTCCACCGAATACAATTAAAGCAGCCGTTTTTTGCAGGAGACCAGACAATTGGCCGCCTTCCCACAAAAAACCGCTAATGACTGCGGCAATTCCGGCAATAATACCGATAAGTGTCGCAATATCCATAAATTAACCCACTCCTATCTTCATTTCACGTTTGCATCACTAAAACGAACGAGGTATAATTAAACGGGAACAAATATTCCTATTACTATAAGTTTTCCCATATGAAAATTCGGGGAACTTCGACAATATATAGTGACTATTATTTTAGACGATAGGGTGAGATACGGCAATGAGCGATATTATAATGAGCGACAAAACGTTCGAAATCGAGTCAGAGTTTTCTCCCCAAGGTGATCAGCCTGCAGCCATTATAGAATTGGTGAAGGGTGTTCAGGAGGGGAAGAGATACCAGACACTGCTGGGTGCAACGGGTACGGGTAAGACGTTTACGATAGCCCAGACGATAGCCCAACTGCAACGTCCGACGCTGATTATTGCACACAATAAAACGTTGGCAGCGCAGCTTGCAAGTGAGTTCAAAGATTTTTTTCCTAATAACATGGTTGAGTATTTCGTCAGTTATTACGATTATTTTCAGCCAGAAGCATATATCCCGTCCTCCGATACGTATATCGAGAAGGATTCAAGTATTAATGAAGAGATCGACAAACTGCGGCACGCAGCGACAAGTTCGTTGTTTGAGCGCAGGGACGTCATCATTGTAGCGAGTGTTTCCTGCATTTATGGTTTGGGTTCACCGCACTCGTATTCAAGCATGTTGCTGTCACTTCGGGTAGGCATGGAGAAACCGCGCAATCAGATTTTGTCCCGTCTGGTAGAGATCCAGTATCAGCGGAACGATATTAACTTTGTGCGGGGTACATTCCGTGTTCGTGGGGATGTTGTTGAGATTTTCCCTGCTTCCAAGGGTGAACATGCAATTCGGGTTGAATTGTTTGGTGATGAGATCGAGAAAATTACGGAGATTGATGTGTTAACCGGAGAACTGATTGGTGAACGTGAACATATTGCCATCTTCCCGGCGTCTCACTTCGTAACGCAAGAAGAGACAATGAAGGTTGCGCTGGTGAACATTGAGCGTGAACTGGAGGAGCGTCTTGAAGTGTTGCGTGAACAGGGGAAACTGCTGGAGGCTCAGCGACTGGAGCAGCGCACACGGTATGATATCGAGATGATGAAGGAAGTTGGATTCTGTTCGGGGATTGAGAACTATTCCGGTCCGCTGACTTTCCGCGAACGCGGCGATACCCCATACACACTGATGGATTACTTCCCGGATGACATGTTGATCGTGGTCGATGAGTCTCACGTGACTCTGCCACAGATCCGTGCGATGTACAATGGTGACCAGGCGCGGAAGACGGTATTGGTTGAGCATGGTTTCCGTCTGCCGTCAGCGCTGGATAATCGTCCACTCAAATTCGATGAGTTCGAAGGCAAGATGGATCAGATCATCTATGTATCGGCTACACCAGGCCCGTATGAGATCGAGCATACCGATACGATGGTGCAACAGATTATCCGTCCAACCGGACTGCTTGATCCAATCATTGAACTGCGTCCAACAAAGGGGCAGATCGATGACTTGATTGGTGAGATTAACGACCGGATTGCCAAAGACGAGCGTGTGTTGATTACAACATTAACGAAGAAGATGTCCGAGGACCTGACGGATTATCTGAAGGAAGTTGGAATCAAAGTTCGTTATCTGCACTCTGAGATCAAGACGTTGGAACGGATGGCGATTTTACGTGATTTAAGATTGGGTGTTTTCCATGTCCTAATCGGAATCAACTTGCTCCGGGAAGGTCTCGATCTGCCCGAAGTATCCCTCGTCGCTATATTGGATGCTGATAAGGAAGGATTCCTGCGTTCCGAACGCTCACTGATCCAAACGATTGGTCGTGCGGCACGGAACAGCGAGGGTCGTGTTATTCTATACGGTGACAAAGTAACGGATTCGATGGATAAAGCAATAAAGGAAACAGAGCGTCGTCGTGCAATCCAGATCGAGTACAACGAGAAACATGGAATTACACCACAGACGATTCGTAAAAAAGTGCGTGATGTAATAGAGGCAACCAAAGTTGCCGAATCCAAGAAAGACTATCTCACAGGCGCAGCCGAGAAGATGTCGAAGAAAGATCGCCAGGCGCTTATTCAGCGCCTAGAGGTAGAGATGAAAGATGCAGCCAAAAACCTGCAGTTTGAGCGTGCTGCCGAGCTTCGCGATGCGTTGCTGGAACTTCGCGCTGAATAAGATACAGCTCATTCATATGCTCCGGTAAAGATGGATCTGTAACAAGAGAACGGCCAATTGGCCGTTCTCTTGTTGAGTAAGGAAATCGTTGATATCTACCGATAATAAGAGATGTTGAAATCTTGAATTCAGGTCTATACTGATAGAAATGTTGAAATTGGTTAAAAGGTTTATAGGAAAGCAATTGGGAGTCGAGAGTGCCCCAGTGTTGACCTCGGAGCCGAGCCAAAGGCAATGGCGACCCTGTCGCGACCAGGGCGAAGCCGAGAGCGTCACCTCGCAGTAGAGCGGCCACATAAGGTTCCGGCAATGAGCCGGAACCTTATGTGGAGCCGCGGGCACACGACAACCCTTCACATAGCAAGACCCGACCCCTCACCGTTGCACCGCTTGTTTCGGGTGTCCAGAGGGCTGCGCCCTCTGGGGCCCTCCCTTGGAAGGGAGGGTTTGGGAGGGATCGAAAAGCTTTAAAGGTTTGGATTAACACACTGAGAGGATGAATACTATTGGCGAGCGATAACATTGTCATTAAAGGCGCACGAGCGCATAACCTGAAAAATATCGACATTACCATCCCGCGTGACCGCTTTGTTGTATTGACCGGCCTGAGTGGCTCAGGCAAGTCCTCGCTGGCTTTTGACACCATCTATGCCGAAGGACAGCGGCGTTATGTAGAATCATTGTCAGCTTACGCACGGCAGTTTCTGGGACAGATGGAGAAACCGGATGTGGATTCCATCGAAGGATTATCTCCTGCCATTTCAATAGATCAGAAAACAACAAGCCGTAACCCGCGTTCCACAGTAGGAACCGTGACCGAAATTTATGATTACCTGCGTCTATTATTTGCACGTGTGGGTCATCCGCATTGCCCAGACCACGGCGTAGAGATCAGTTCCCAAACCGTAGAACAAATGGTTGACCGCATTATGCAATACCCGGAGCGTACCCGGCTACAAATATTGGCACCCATTATCTCTGGTCGTAAGGGTGAGCACAAAAGTGTATTTGCCGATGTGTCCAAGCAGGGCTTTGTCCGTGTACGGGTGAACGGGGAACTGCGTGACCTCTCAGAAGATATTCAATTGGAGAAAAATAAAAAGCATACGATTGAAGTGGTCGTTGACCGGATCGTTGTTAAGGATGATGTACAGGCGCGTCTGGCGGACTCCATTGAAACGGCACTTAATTTGTCCGGTGGACAACTCCTGGTGGACATTATGGGCGAAGAAGAGCTGCGCTTTAGTTCCAACTTTGCCTGCCCGGTGTGCGGATTCAGTATTGAAGAGCTGGCACCACGGATGTTCTCATTTAACAGCCCTTTCGGGGCTTGCCCGGATTGTGATGGGTTGGGTGTCAAAATGATTGTTGACCCTGATCTTCTCGTACCGGATCGGACTAAGACCATCGAAGATGGAGCTTTTGATGCTTGGACAGGTGGCACATCCACCTATTATCCTCAGTTCCTGAAGTCAGTATGTGAGCACTTCAACATTCCGCAAAATGTACCTGTCGAAGATCTGCCAGCTGAGCAGATGAACAAGTTGTTACAGGGTACAGGTACGGAGAAAATCCGTTTCCGGTATGAGAATGATTTTGGACAACGGAAGGAAGCACTGGTTACCTTTGAAGGTATTGTGAATAATCTGGAGCGTCGTTACCGGGATACAGCATCTGAAGGCATCCGTGAGTTTATTGAGGGTTACATGAGTGCGAAGCCTTGTGGTACATGTAAAGGTCAGCGTCTGAAACGGGAAAGTCTCGCAGTTACGATTAATGATCACAACATGGCGTATGTGACTAGTTTGTCCATTGGTGAAGCTGGCCGATTCTTCGATTCATTGGAATTGTCGGAGAAAGAGCAGACGATTGCCAAGCTTATTCTGAAAGAAATCAACAGTCGTCTCGGCTTCCTGGTGAATGTTGGTCTGGATTATCTTACACTGAGTCGTGCTGCCGGAACATTGTCAGGTGGGGAAGCTCAGCGAATCAGACTGGCCACACAGATTGGTTCCAGCCTGATGGGTGTGCTGTATATTCTCGATGAGCCAAGTATTGGCTTGCATCAACGGGATAATGACCGTCTGATTTCAACCCTTGCGCATATGCGGGATATTGGTAACACATTGATCGTGGTTGAACATGATGAGGACACGATGATGGCTGCCGACTATATTATTGATATTGGCCCGGGTGCAGGTATCCACGGAGGTACCATTATGTCACAGGGTACACCGGAGGAGATCATGAACGATGAGAACTCATTAACCGGTCAATATCTGAGTGGTCGCAAATTCATTCCTATTCGTGCAGAACGTAGAAGTGTAGGAGACCGCTGGCTGGAAGTACGCGGAGCCAAAGAAAATAACCTGAAGAATCTGAATGTGAAGATTCCTGTAGGTGTATTTACTGCGGTAACGGGTGTGTCTGGCTCAGGTAAATCCACATTGATCAATGAGATCCTCTACAAAACGCTGGCACGTGATCTGAACCGTGCTCGGGTGCGCCCGGGTCAACATAAAGAGATTCGTGGTCTGGAGCATATCGATAAAGTTATCGATATTGACCAGTCACCAATCGGGCGGACACCACGTTCCAACCCGGCTACGTATACAGGTGTCTTTGATGATATCCGGGATCTGTTTGCTCAGACGAACGAAGCCAAGGTACGTGGATACAAGAAAGGCCGATTCAGCTTTAATATCAAAGGTGGACGTTGTGAAGCCTGCCGTGGAGACGGTATTATCAAAATCGAGATGCACTTCTTGCCGGACGTTTATGTCCCTTGTGAAGTCTGCAAAGGCAAACGATACAACCGGGAAACACTTGAAGTGAAATATAAAAACAGAAATATTTCCGATGTGCTGGAAATGACGGTTGAAGATGCAACCCAATTCTTCGAGAACATTCCGAAGATCCATCGCAAAATGCAGACGCTGATGGATGTGGGATTGGGTTATATCAATCTGGGACAACCTGCAACCACATTGTCTGGTGGTGAAGCCCAGCGTGTGAAGCTTGCTTCTGAGCTGTATCGCCGCAGTACAGGGAAAACCATCTACATCCTCGATGAACCGACTACCGGTTTGCATGTCGATGATATCGACCGTTTGCTGAACGTGTTGCACCGTCTGGTTGATTCCGGGGAATCGGTGTTAGTGATCGAGCATAACCTGGATGTGATCAAAACGGCAGACTATGTTGTTGATTTGGGTCCAGAAGGCGGTAGCGGTGGAGGTACCATTGTTGCAACCGGAACACCTGAGGATATCGTTAAAGTGGAAGCTTCTTATACCGGCAAGTACTTGAAGCCGGTTCTGGAGCGGGATACCGAGCGGAGCAAGGCACTGCAGTTGGTGGACTAAGGTCCTCTAACCAGTAGTTATATCAATATGAAGTGGCAGTATTGGCCCTTCTTCTCGAAAAGGTAAAGACGTTGGATTACGATCTAATGTGCTCTGCTTCTGAGAAGAAGGGCTTTCATTATGAATTATGCACGGTGTTTCCTTCGGACTAAGGTTATTTCGTGAAAGTGTTTACATATGCATTGCGACAAGCGTTACAGGAATATTCGGCCAAATTGTCTTTTTTTCATTTTTATGGATGATAGGGCTTGCATTACAAGCAGGGTACAGATAACATAGAGGAAGATATTAGGGTATGCGTTAGCTGTTCAACTATGGTAAGGAGGTCTGTCTATCCATGCTGTTTGCAGAAGCTGCCACGGCGAGTACATCGAATTTTAATGCATTTGATATTTTTGTCATCTTATTTACGATCCTGATTTTCATCGGAGTTGTTCGGCTTCTTCGGGCACCGAAGAAGAATCTGTTTGCGATCGGATTTGCAGTAGTCAGCCTACTGGTATTTCTGATGACAGACTATGCGATGATAACGGGTTGGTTTGCTCAGTAGGAATGCTGCTGAAGTGAATGGAATTTAAGCCAAAAGAGATATGGAGGAACACTTTCCATGGGAGACATGGAGGGTGTTTTTTTTCGTTTATATGGAGCGATTGAACAGGATTCTATCTTCTCTACTAAAATAGGACTTAAAACAATTGTATATCCAGATTCTGTATGATACATTGAGGGATACCGGAATTGCAGATGAGAGAAAGAGAGAATAGATTCAGCGATGAATCCGATGTCGAGTCGCGCAAGAAGGATGTATAGAGAGGGTCAGGTGAGAATATGAGCGTGTTGGGTAAAAAGGGGATAGCCATACTGATGGCTGCTGTACTCTCGATTAGTGTAGCGGCAACGGCCGGTGCAGCTGAATCCAAAGCGGCGATGCAAGCGAAAGTGGTAGACGGTCAAGTCTATGTGAACACCAAGGATCTGCTCAAGGCAGTTGGTGGAACTGGACAATATGATGCCAAATCAGGAACGTACACGTACAAGGGAAGTGAAGCCATTCCCAAAGTGATCGAAAAGGTATCTCCTTCCGTCGTAGGAATTATTGGGAAATCTACCGAAGCGCAGGACGGTGCAACATCAGACGACCGTTATAATCTTGCACATGGTACAGGTGTCATTATCCGGTCCAATGGATGGATTGTAACGAATGCACATGTGGTCGACGGATTAACGAATCCGGTTGTCGTAACGACGGATGGCAATACATACAAAATTACGAAAACATACAGTGATGCACTCAGTGATCTGGCGCTAATCAAAATCAATGCCAAATCACTCAAACCGGCGAGCTTTGCCAAAGCTTCACAAACCACTGTTGGAGAAACGGTGATTGCCTTGGGTACGCCGATTTCCTTTTCTTTGCGCAACTCGGCAACGGTAGGGGTAATTAGCGGCTTGAATCGTGGTGTTGAGGCGACCTATCGGTTGATTCAGACCGACACGGCCATTAACCCAGGAAATAGCGGAGGACCACTGGTCAACCTGAAGGGTGAAGTGGTTGGTATCAATTCCATGAAATTTTCTGCGGTCGGCGTAGAGAGTTTGGGGTTTTCGATTCCCGTGGATACCGTTCAATATATCATCGATCAGTTTTTTAAATATGGCAAAATAAAACGTGCAAGTCTGGGGCTACAGCTGGAAGAAAGCTGGTCTGCGATTGTGGGCCTGCCTACAGATGATCCCTTAACGATTACGGGCGTACTGTCTCCTGAAGCCAAGAAAGCCAAAATCAAAGAGGGCGATGTCCTTTATAGTGTGGCAGGTACACGTGTCTCCTCAGTAGTAGATATCAATGAGTTGCTCAAAAAGTATCTGCCTGGGCAAAAGGTAAAGCTGTTGATGCAATCGGATGGCGATATCGTCACCCGCACGTTGGTGCTTGCTGATCGCGCAGACATCGTAGACGAGGAAGATGAAGCGTTCCTTGCAGATGAAGAACAATAAAGCCCGGCGATCAGCCCGGATGGAGAGAGGACGAAAGAACGGAATGAAAAAGTCATGGATACGTGTGCTAAGCACAGGTGTATTAACCGGGATGCTGACCATTGGCGCGGCACTGCCTGTATGGGCATCTGATCTGACGACAAGTGAACTACGGGTGAAAGCGGGGAGCACGAGCGCCTACATCAACGGCGATAAGCAGGCCATAGCCAAACCTTACAAGTTCAAGGGTGTTACGATGGTGCCTGTGGGAGTGTTCAAGAAAGCATTTGGCAGTGAAATCCGGCTGGAGAAAAATGATGTCGTCAAAATCAAGGAAGGTCCACACACGGTTACCCTAACGATTGGCAGTTCAATTGCCTGGGTGGATGGTGTAAAACATGAGATGGGTGCCGCTCCCAAGATGGTGAATGGTGTACTTATGGTTCCACTTCGTCCGGTTGCTGCCGGTATCGGGGCGACGCTAGCTCCAACTAGCTCCGGAGAAATGGTCATTCGTCTGTTGCAAACCGATGATTCGGTGGATGACGAGGATGGCATTCATCCGGATGAAGGCAAAACCAGAATTGGTAACAGTTTTTACGGTTGGTCCATTAACTACCCGGCAGACCTTATAGTTTTCCAGACCGGTGAGCAGGAGCGCATGATGACTTTTGGCACTGCGGACAACAGTTATTATCTTGAAGTGTATGTCAGCGATCAGGATGTGGCTCTGGATGCGGATGATTTGTTGCAGCAACTCGTCCAGGAGGCCAAACAATCGGGAGATACGGTGCTGGATCGTCAAGCGGTGTCGAAAGGCAAGACACCTTATGCACGGATTATCGTGAAAGATGTAGACGGCATGTTATGGGAGATGCGTCAGTATCTGAGTGAAGGTCGTCAATATGATGTGTACCTCGCGGATTACGAAGCCCTGAATTATAAAGATCTGGGCAAACGTGCAGCGCTACTCAATTCATTCCAGCCAACCTATGCAGAGTCGGATCGAACGATTAAGGATCTATCCACCGTAGATAATGGCATGCGCTCCGCGTGGAACGATGACTATGGTATTGAATTGAAGATTCCAGCCGGCTGGTCGATGGATAACAATCAGATGATCTATGAAGCCAAGGATGGTGCGTATCTGCAATGGCGTGTCACTTCGGCGAAGGCAGGTACAACGGTAAAAGACTGGAGCGGCCAACTGGATAAGTGGATGCGCGAGACATTTACACCAGAGAGTTACGAGCCAATTGGTTCATATACGATGGATATCTCGGGAGAAACTGCCGAGGTGAATGAATTCCGTTATAACTTTGGCGGGGGCTGGCAGACCGAGTTCGATGTTCTTTTGCAGAAGAATGGGTATCGGTATTATGCAGAGTATACGTTCCCTGAGGAGCAAAGTGCAGATCGGGCATGGTTTGAACGGATTATGAAGAGTGTGGAGATTGATTTTGATACGGTTGCCGATAATTTCGGTCAGCTGGATGAAGATCCTTATTTGACAGACAAAACGAAGACACTTACACGTACGTCCAAACGTTATAAATACAGTGTAGATATTCCGCGTTACTGGACGCCGTATAGTGATCGATTCGAATATTCACCTGTGGTGTACACCTTTACTGGCGGAGAATTCTCCATTGCGGCGAGCGAAGACAAGTCGATCGAGATGACGGTCAGCCAATTGAGAGAAGCCTATGCCGAAGCCACCAAAACCCGTAAGAACTTCAAGTTGCTTGGCAGTGAAGAGCTGACGTTTGCGGGTGTGCCTGCATTTTCCTTTACGTATCATGAGCTGGACAAAGGCGTGCCATATGCTGGTCGCCAGATCGTGTTTGAAAAGGACGGAACAACCTATACGATCACAAGTGGGCTGAATGATGCCAACAAGACAGAAGTTCAGGCGGCAGCCTTGGAAAAAGCAGTGAACTCATTTACTTTTATTAAATAAATGTAGTGGAGCCGGAGGGTCAAAAGACCTTTCGGTTTTTTTCGTTGTACTGGAAATGAAAATGGGAAACGGTTTTTTCAGGAAAACGTAGAAGAGTCGGTGCAGAAGTGGTACACTATACTAGTTCAGGAGTTATGACTGCTGATCTGATGATTATGAATGACTGTAAGCTTGGAGTTCAGGCAATACAGACATAATAGATAGATATTGTAATACCGTGACAATGCAGGTGTACCCGATAAGGTGCAGTTTTAAGCTTAGGATGTTCAGGCGTTTAAGGATATAGGGATGAAATCCGGCGGATAGCCGGTTATGGGGAGGATCTACATGAAAACAGCAACAATACGAAGAGAAGACGTTGAACTTCTGGCACCTGCTGGTGACTGGGATTGTATGCGTTCGGCGGTAGCTAATGGCGCAGATGCAATTTTCTTCGGAGTCGAAAAGTTTAATGCACGGGCACGGGCGAACAATTTCCGCATGGACGAGCTGCCGGAGATTATGGCGTTTTTGCACAGTTATGGCGTAAAAGGTTTTTTGACCTTTAATATATTGATTTTTGAAAATGAATTAACGGATGCCAAAGAACTGATTGACGCTTGTGTCGATGCAGGTGTGGACGCTGTAATTGTTCAGGATTTGGGTTTGGTGAAGATGATCCGCGAGATATCACCGGATTTCCCGATTCACGGTTCAACACAGATGACAATTACGTCTCCGGAAGCGGTCGAGTTTACGAAGCCGTTTGATATGGAACGTGTCGTTCTGGGACGGGAGAACAACCTGAAGCAGATCCAGAAGATCGGTGAGCAGGCAAAACTTCCAATGGAAGTATTTGTTCATGGTGCGCTGTGTGTATCCTACTCGGGGCAGTGTCTTACTTCCGAAATGTGGGGAGGACGTTCGGCGAACCGTGGGGAGTGCGCACAAGCTTGTCGTCTTCCATATGACCTGATGGTGGATGGGGTACACAAACCGATGGGTGATGTAGCCTATCTGTTGTCTCCGAAAGATCTGGCAGCGATTGACCTGATGCCGGAACTGATCGAAGCAGGAGTAACTTCTTTCAAAATTGAAGGACGTCTCAAAACGCCGGAATACGTAGCAAACGTAGTAAGCAAATATCGTAAAGCGATTGACCGTTATTTTGATGGAGATAACACACCGCCAAGCAAGGAAGAAGTTCGCGAATTGCAGCAAAGCTTCTCCCGTGGCTTCACGCATGGTTTCCTGAGCGGTACAAATAACAAAGAACTGGTGGATGGAACGTTCCCGAAAAGCCGTGGTGTCTACCTTGGTCGTGTGGATCAAGTGTTGCGCGATGGTGTGGTCCTGAAGCTGGATGCACCTGTGAAACGTGGAGACGGGATCGTATTTGACGCCGGAGACCCGACTCAGAAGGAAGAGGGCGGACGTGTATACGATGTACGTCGCAAAGGCGTAAAACTCGAAGGCGAAGCCGAAGAGGGCTGGATCGTTGACGTTGTGCCAGGCCGCAGTGATGTGGATCTGCGACGCGTAAAAGTTGGCGACAAAGTGTGGAAAACGAATGACCCGGCGCTGGACAAACGTCTGCGTCAAAGCTTCGAGACCGAGAAGCCGTACCGTGTATTCCCGGTGAAGGTGAAGGTCATCGGCAGCCCAGGGCAGCCGCTTAGCACATGGTGGACAGACGTACAGAAAGGCACGACCGTCCGTATTGATTCCGAGATGGAACTGGACATCGCCCAGAAGCGTCCAATGACACATGAATTGCTCGAAGAGCAGTTCGGTCGTCTGGGAGGCACCGTGTTCCAGTTGGAAGGAATGGACGTCAATCTGCACGGTGACGTTATCATCCCGATGCGTGAGTTGAATAACATTCGTCGTCAGGCTGTAGAACAACTCGCGGGCGAGCGTCCTAAACCACCCGTCTACGTGAAACGCGCGGTAGATGTGTACGGCGATTCGGTTAAACCGGCATCACCAGTCGCTCGCGGTCAAGCAGAACTAACCGCACTCTGCCGTAGCCTGCCACAAGTGGAGGCAGCGATTGAAGCAGGAATCGGTATGATCTATGCCGACTTCGAGTTTATCAAACAGTTCCCGGCAGCCGTGGAAGCTGTGCATGCCGCTGGTCGCAAGATCGCGCTGGCAACACCGCGTATTCACATGCCTGGGGAGAATGGATATCACAACAACATCTTGCGTCTGAAGCCGGATGCGGTATTGGTACGTAATACAGGCGCACTCTACTTCTACCTGCGTCACCGGATGGAAAACCCGGATGCGAAGCACCCGGAACTGATCGGCGACTTCTCATTGAACATCGCCAATCACAAAGCAGTAGAATTGTTCCTGGAAGCCGGATGTGACTGGATTACGCCATCCTATGACCTGAACATTCAACAAATGGTTGATTTGCTGGGTCACTCCCGTACAAGTCAGACCGAAGTGGTTATCCATCAGCATCTGCCGATGTTCCACACCGAGCACTGTGTGTATTGTACGTTCATGAGTGAGGGTACGGACTTCACGAACTGTGGCCGTCCTTGTGAGGAACAGCGTGCATCACTGCAAGACCGGATTGGCATGTCCCACCCGGTACGTGTGGATGAAGGTTGCCGTAATACGGTGTACAATGCAGTGGAACAGTCAGGTGCCGAGTATCTGACCAACTTTATGGATCTGGGTGTATCCCGTTACCGTGTGGAATTCCTGGAAGAGACACCGGAGCAGGTACGCGAAGTTATCGATCTATACAACCGTGCACTGCGCGGCGAGATCAGTGGTACACAAGTTTGGAAAACACTCAAAGCAACGAACCAATTGGGCGTTACACGTGGTCAATTGGTGAAATAAACAGATTGTATGTTACATCAACATTTACAATCAAGCATGAAGCAACCCCAATCTCTGCTTTACGGAGCTCTTGGGGTTTTTTTACATCATGACACAGGAGGCGAAGAAGCGTGGCGCCATTCACAATTATGGATATCAAATTGCTGTGCGGGGTCACGGCATTCAAGCGCGGAGAAGATTATAACCAATCTGGCAGGGTGACTAATCTGGTGGTCAGTGAGAATCAGCTTCATTATGAAGCACAGGTACGTGGATCGGAGCGTTATCAGGTTACGGTGGATGTAGATGGATCAGGTGAGATTGTGGCAGGCTGCAGTTGTCCGGGTGACGGTAGGCATTATGACTATTGCAAACATGTCGCTGCTGTCCTGTTGGCTATTCACGAATGGGGTGAGCAGCAGGAGCGTAATGCCACGATTGCTTCGGGGAAGCCTCCTCAACCTGCTCTAGGCCAAGGAGCCAATACCAGTTCCAGTTCAGGTTCCAAGTCCAGGGTTGGGACGTTGGTCGAAGAGAGCATGTGGGAGCGACCGCAGTCCCCTTCACAACGAGAGCAACTGAATGATGCCCCAGAGCGTCCGCCCGTTCACTTTGCCCAAGCAGGTCGGCCAAGCTCAGCTTCGGGGTGGGGCCGCTCGGCAGATAAACCTTCTTACCGTACGGCGGATCAGATTCTGTCCATGTTTGCCAAGGATCGGAGACCGCTGCATGGAAATGATCGTAAATACACTGCCCCTGTCAGCCGTTCCTCCCTGCGGGAAGAATTGCAGGTTCAGTTTATATGTAAGCTGATACAGGTTCACAAGGGTGGTGGGAAACTTGCTCTTGAATTGAAAGTGGGTAACAAACGTCTGTATGTGGTGCAGAAAGTGAAGCAATTCCTGAACTGTATCGAGAAGGGCGAGCCCATGTCATTTACCAAGCTGTTTCACTATGATCCATTAATGCATGTTTTCACTCCGCAGGATCAGGCCATTCTCTCGATGCTTATTCGAATGAGACAGAGTGAGGAGGCCTATCGCCAATCCATCTCCGGTTATCTGGGAGCTTCGGACGGACGGGATATATTGATTGCTCCTCTCGTATGGAAGCCATTGCTGGAGTTGTTGCTACAGGCTGACAGCCGGATGGAGGGCACGGGATTTGCCAATGGACCACTCACACTGGGTGAGGGGGTACTTCCTTTATTTTACCGGATCGCCCAGGGAGCGAATGAAGGATATCAGCTTGAAATTTCTGGACTGCGTGAGCTGATTCTTCTCCCTGCTTATGATGCCGCTGTGGTGGAAGGACAGTTGCATATGTTGGAGCCGATGCAGATGCGAAGTCTGGAGGACTTGAGTGGGGCGCTCACGTCGTATGGAATCAAGGAAAGCATCGATATTTCGACTCAGCAGGTGGATGAATTCGTACAGCATGTCGTGCCAGAACTGCGTACGCTTGGACATCTGTCCATTGATTCGCAGGTGCGTGAACAGATCGCGGAACCGGAACTTTCACCGAAGCTGTACATTGACTTCTATCGTGAACGTATTACAGCGCGTCTGGAATTCGATTATGAGGTCATGGTTATTAATCCGCTTGCCGAGTATTTAATAGATGAAGAAGAGAAAAAGGTTATTTTGGTGCGTGATCGATACAAAGAGCGGAATCTGATTGAACGGCTTGATCGATCCTTTCTCGAAAGGGATGGTAGTGTTTGGGCGAGCGAACGGGAAGATGCAATATATGATGTAATGTATCATCTGTTGCCTGAGCTTGAGAAACAGGTAGATATCTATATGCCAAACGCCGTGAAGGCGATGGTGCAATCCTATCCAACACCGCCGAAAGTACGGGCAGATTTGGGAAGAGGATTGGACTGGCTGGAGATTTCATTTGAGATGGAAGGTGTGGACGAGCAGGAGCTTCAGGAACTCATGCGTCGCATTGTGGAAAAGAAACCGTATTTCCGTCTCAAGAGCGGTGTCTTTCTTTCACTTGAAAATGAAGGTGCAGATAGCTTCGCTAACATGGCCGATTCACTTGGGCTGGGAGCAGATGACATCAAGAGCAGCCATATCCGGCTGCCAGCTGTTCGGGCGTTACAATTGCCAGGCAGGGACGAAGTTTCCGGTCATGTGAAGTGGGGAGGCTCTCTGAAACGTTTCCTCGATGATCTCCGAGATCCCGAACGGATGGATTTTACATTGCCGGGATCACTGACCCCCATCCTGCGGGATTATCAGAACAGTGGATACCAGTGGCTGCGTACCCTCGCTTATTATCGTTTTGGCGGCATTCTGGCGGATGATATGGGACTTGGCAAAACGTTGCAAAGTATCGCCTATATCACAGCGGTTCTTCAGGAGAAGCCCGACTACAACATTGAGCATACGGGCGGTGATAAATACCGGGAGAGCGGATCATTACGGGGTGGTGAAACGTTGGCGACTACCGACATCGATCCCGAAACTGGGCTCCCATTGGACAAGATGGCATCAGTGAATACAGATGGCCTATGGTCCACGATGCAGCAGGATGGACTGACGATCCGAACGAGGGTCATTCACCCTCCGGTACTTGTCGTGGCGCCTGCCTCGCTAACCTATAACTGGGCCAATGAGTTTGCGCGGTTCGCCCCGCATCTGAACGTACTGATTGCCGCAGGTCAGAAAGAAGAACGAGCCAGCATGCTTTCAGGCATGGATGAGGCAGATGTAATTGTGACGTCGTATCCTCTGTTGCGACGGGATTTGGACACCTACCTGGGCCGAACCTTTCATACGCTCATTCTGGATGAAGCTCAGGCAATCAAAAATGCTTCTTCCCAGACCGCGCAGGCAGTGAAACAAATTCAGGCCCCGCGTCGTTTTGCACTCACAGGAACGCCTGTAGAGAACTCACTGGATGAATTGTGGTCCATTTTTGAAGCAGTATTCCCAGGATTATTTCCAAGTTACAGAAGATTCCGCGACCTTCCTCCGGAACGGATCTCGCGGATGGTTCGTCCGTTTATTCTGCGCCGCCTGAAGAAGGATGTGTTGGAAGAATTGCCTGATCGAATTGAAACGGTACAGCGGTCAGAGCTTACGGTTGAACAGAAGAAATTGTATGCCGCATACCTTTCCCAGCTTCAGGATGAAGCATCGAAGGACATGGAGGATAACGGATTCCAGAAGAATCGTATCAAAATTCTGGCTGGCATCACGCGCTTGCGTCAGTTGTGTTGTCACCCGGCCCTCTTTGTGGAAGGCTATCAAGGCGATTCCGGGAAAATGGAACAGTTGCTTGAAACGGTCGAGGATTGTTTGGCTGCAGGCAAACGAATCCTCATCTTCTCCCAATTTGCGAGCATGTTGAACCTGATTCGTCAGACCCTTGCAGCACAGGGAAGGAATCTGTTCTACCTCGATGGTCAGACCCCTGCGCAGAGCCGGGTTGAGATGTGTCACAGATTTAATGAGGGCGAAGCTGAACTGTTCTTAATCTCCCTGAAAGCTGGCGGTACCGGATTAAACTTAACAGGGGCAGATACCGTTATATTATATGATCTATGGTGGAATCCCGCGGTGGAAGAACAGGCAATTGGCCGTGCCCATCGTATGGGACAGAAACAAGTGGTGCAAGTCATCCGCCTGGTTACCGAAGGTACAATCGAAGAGAAGATTTTGGAACTCCAGCAGCGCAAGAAGGACTTGATTGCCGAAGTGATCGAACCGGGAGACGGAGGATCGACGACCTTATCCGAACAGGATATCCGCGAATTGTTGATGGTATAATGGAGTCCAAGCATCCTAGCAATAAGAATCATTAAATATATGAATCTATACAAGATGGACTAATCATTTACATGATAACGGAGAGGACAGAAATAACCTGAAAAAGCGAAGCGTTCGCCTAAAAGCTTTCTGAAAGAAAGCTGCATCGGAAGCATACGCTATCCCCGGATTTTCCCCTTTAAAAAAGGGAATGAAAAAAATCTGGGGATAACAGCGATTGGAAGGTTGTTCTGTCATCGTAGTGTCAGTGTAAATAATCTTTAGTTCAACTTATCTAGCAAAAGGAGTGGGTTCGTGTGCGTATTCGCAAAGCGATTATTCCAGCCGCAGGGCTGGGTACCCGGTTTCTGCCTGCCACCAAGGCGATGCCTAAGGAAATGCTACCCATCGTGGACAAGCCAACGATCCAGTACATTATTGAAGAAGCCGTAGCTTCAGGCATTGAAGATATCATTATTGTGACAGGTAAAGGGAAACGGGCCATTGAAGATCACTTCGATTATTCTTTTGAGCTGGAGCAGAATCTGGCGGACAAACAGAAGTGGGACTTGCTTAACGAAGTACGCAAACCCTCCGAGATGGCAGATATTCATTATATCCGTCAAAAGGAACCGAAGGGACTTGGTCACGCCATTTGGTGTGCCCGCAAGTTTATCGGCAACGAGCCTTTTGCCGTCCTGTTAGGGGATGATATTGTGGAAGCGGAACATCCCTGCCTGAAGCAGATGATCGATGTCTACGATGAACTGCAATCTCCGATTGTAGGTGTACAGCCTGTTGATTGGAGCGAGGTATCCCGCTATGGGATAGTGGACGGAGAGTTGCTGACCCCTACCGATGATCGTGTCTTTCGGGCCCGCCGCTTAATTGAGAAACCAAAGACCGAAGACTCTCCCTCCAACCTGGCTATTATGGGACGTTACATTCTTACACCGGATATTTTCGAGATCCTGGGTCAACAATCTGCCGGTGTCGGGGGAGAAATCCAGCTCACGGATGCCTTGTCCCGATTGAATGAACAGCGACAGATTCTCGCATATCATTTTGATGGGTTACGTCATGATGTTGGTGAAAAGTTGGGCTTTATTGAGACATCGATTCACTACGCAATGCAACGCCCGGATCTACGGAAAGATCTCTTAAAGTATTTGGAACAGGTTGTAAAGGATCAATAAATGGTTTTCCGCATGCCCTTGAAGTCCAGCCGAAGAATGATATCGCGGCTGGGCTTTAATTTATTTTATGGAAGAGCAAATATGAGGGTTATACAGGCCAATGAACAAACACATACCCGACACTTTACATATACATAGTCAATATGAAGAAATGATGTCAACAGCAAAACGGAGGGATGTCATGAAGGTACTTCCGCTGTTTATGGATGGTGCTGCCATATTGGAACCCAAGGTTTATGGTGATCACCGTGGATATTTTATGGAGAGTTATAATGAGCAGGTTCTGCATGAACAGGGGATACAGCACGTCTTTATTCAGGACAATCAATCCTTATCGGCTGAAGCAGGTGTTCTGCGTGGGCTTCATTACCAGCTCCAGCCCAAAGCACAGACTAAATTGGTGAGGGTTATATCTGGGGCTATATATGATGTGATTGTGGATGTCCGCAAGTCATCCCCTACCTTTGGCCAATGGAAAAGTGTCATTCTAAGTGAGTACAACCAGCGGCAATTGCTTGTTCCTCAAGGATTTGCTCATGGTTTCTGTACCTTGGTGCCTCATTCCCAGGTAACTTATAAGGTGGACGCCTATTATTCGCCTGAACATGACCGTGGAATTCTGTGGAACGATCCGGCACTCGCCATTGATTGGCCTGTGACGAAACCTATATTATCGGAGAAGGATCAGAAGCATCCTTTACTGAAAGATGCTGAACTGAATTTCGACTAATTAATCAGACTTTTCAGATACTTCGGTATCTGGAGGCAGAGGGAGAGAGACAGCATGAAACTACTGGTTACGGGTGGGGCCGGATTTATCGGCAGCAACTTTGTGTTATATATGCTTCGTGAACATCCAAGTTATGAAATTATCAATGTGGATGCATTAACGTATGCAGGGAACTTGGAGAACTTGCATACGGTAGAGTCCAATCCCCGATATACCTTCATCAAGGCAGATATTGCAGCTGTACAGCAGATGGAAGCTGTTTTTTCCCAAGGCATCGATGTGGTTGTGAATTTCGCTGCCGAGTCTCATGTGGATCGAAGTATTCTGTCCCCGGATATCTTTGTGCGTACCAATGTGATGGGGACTCAGGTTCTGCTGGATGCGGCAAAGAAGTATCAGGTCACCAAATTTGTTCAGGTATCGACGGATGAGGTATATGGATCATTGGGTGCAACAGGGTTATTTACTGAAGATACACCTCTGATGCCAAACAGTCCGTACTCTGCAAGTAAAGCTGGCGGGGATCTACTCGTAAGAGCTTATCACGAAACCTTTGGACTTCCTGTAAATATTACACGTTGCTCTAATAACTACGGGCCTTTTCAATTTCCAGAGAAACTGATTCCGCTGATTATATCCCGTGCATTAAATGATGAAGCCATTCCAGTATATGGTGACGGCCTCAATATTCGTGACTGGCTTTATGTCGAGGATCACTGTAGCGCGATTGATTTGGTGATTCATAATGGACAATCTGGAGAGGTATACAATATTGGTGGTAATAATGAACGTACTAATATTTACATTGTGGAGAGCGTATTGGAACAACTGGGTAAACCAGCGAGTTTGATTCAATATGTACAGGATCGATTGGGACATGACCGACGTTATGGTATAGATCCTACCAAGATACGTACAGAGCTCGGATGGCAACCTGCACACAATTTTGAGACAGGGATCAAGGAGACGATCGAGTGGTATCTGAAACATCAAGATTGGTGGACGAGAATTCAATCAGGCACATATCAGGACTATGTTCAGCTTCAGTACGGTAAGCGGATGGGTGATTCGTCCAAATGAACTATAGAGTTATGGTGACTGGCGCGGCAGGACAGCTGGGTTATGATGTGGTGCAGACCTTTCAAGCAGAGGGTCATCAGGTATTGGCCTGTGACAAAAACCAGATGGATATTACCGATCAACAGCAGTGCGCAGATATGATTACAACGTTCCGACCTCATATCATTATTCACTGCGCTGCTTACACGGCGGTCGATCAGGCTGAGGTAGATGAGGATACAGCATACGCAATTAATGCATCAGGTACTAGAAATATCGCGGTTGCCGCCGAGAAAATGAAAGCAAAACTGGTATATATCAGTACCGATTATGTATTTGATGGGAGCGGGAGTACACCTTACCGCGAGTACGATGTAACGAATCCACAGAGTGTATATGGCAAGTCGAAGCTTGCCGGGGAACGGCTGGTTCAAAGTTTGTGTACGCAATGGTTTATCATTCGAACATCATGGGTGTTTGGCGTGTATGGCAGTAATTTTGTCAAAACCATGCTGGAATTTATGGAAAAACGTCCACAACTGCAAGTTGTTCATGACCAACAAGGTTCGCCTACCTATACGGTGGATCTTGCCCGATTCATTCATATCCTTTCCATAAGTGAAAAGTATGGCATCTATCATGCCTCCAATTCAGGAACTTGCACATGGTACGAGTTTGCAGAGGCAATAAAAGAAGAAGCCAATAAGCAGAGTGGGTTCGAGCCTGCAGCCGAACTTACGCCATGCACAACCGATCAGTTTCCGCGTCCAGCCCCTCGTCCTGCATACTCGGTGATGGATCATCTGGCGATTCGAACGAACGGTCTGGAACCTCTGAGACCTTGGCGTGAGGCACTGATTGCGTTTTTGAAAGAGTTGAGTGTACAGCAAAAGGACTGAGCATGTGGAGGGTCTCTGCTTTATTCCCAAACTTAACAGCCGCCTCGGGCGGCTATTTTGTTTTACACCTCATCAATTCGGGTAGTTAGCTAACAAAAAGGTACTGAGGATGTGAATGTGATATGAAACGCATTGCCGCCGTGTTAATACTACTGATCGTTACCGTGGGCACACTCTTTTTCGCCTATGAAAGCGAGAGTGAGGAACAGCGGGACGGATTTACCGCTTATAGATTAATCGCCCATGCGATGGGCAGCATTCGTGATCAACCATATACTAACGCCTATGAAGCGATGATTGCCAATTACGAGAAAGGCACACGTGTATTTGAGATCGACTTTATGTTAACATCGGATCGCAAAGCCGTAGCCAGACATGAATGGACCGCTAATATGAGCAAAATGCTAGGACAAGACGAAAAGCTTCCGGAGGATAAACAAGCCGGGGCACTGACACATGATGAATTTATGAATACGCCTATTTTAGGCATGTACCAACCCATGGATGCCGACGGCATTATAGATGTACTGGCCGAGTATCCGGATATGTATATCGTAACCGACACCAAGGAACAGAAGGATGAGGATATTCAGCAGGTGTTAAGATCCCTCGTGGATGCAGCCAAAGAACATGACCCATCTGTGCTGGATCGGGTGGTTGTACAGATTTATAACGAACCGATGCTCGAAACGGTGAAAGAAGTCTATGCATTCCCTTCCATTATCTATACGTTATATGCCACACAGGATACAGAAGCTCAGGTTGTTGATTTTGTGCAAAAGAATGATATTGATGCCGTGACTATGCCGGAATATAAAGTAAACCAGAATTTCGTCGCCAAGCTGAATAGTGCAGGTTCTGTCACCTACGTGCACACCATCAACGACACTGAACAGGTGGCTAACTATGAGAAATGGGGCGTGTACGGGGTATACTCTGACGTGCTGACGGAGCAGGAGTTGGATGAGATGAATACACGTTTTGCCTGGAAACCGTAAAAATACATGTTTTTCTGTTCCCCTTTTTATACGAACATTGACACTCGCTGCCTGCTGACTTAGACTTAGTTTACAAGCTTTCTAGGATGCAGAAGAACCTCTGGAGGAATGTTCGTTGATAGACATGATTAAGCAGTGGAGACATGTATTTAAGCTTGACCCAGACCGGGAAATTACGGACGAAGAACTCGATCTGGTCTGTATGTCGGGGACCGATGCAATTATCGTTGGCGGATCTTCGGGGATTACCTATGATAACACGGTAGACCTGATGTCCCGTGTGCGTCGTTATGAGTTGCCATGTGTGCTTGAAGTATCCGATCTGGAGGCTGTTGTTCCCGGGTTTGACGGATATTTGATCCCGATGGTCTTGAATGCAACGGACAGCAAATGGATGATTGGGCACCACCAGCAAGCGATAGAGCGTTATGGTTATCTCATCCCGTGGGATCTACTTATTGCCGAGGGTTATATTGTGCTCAATGCAAACTCCACGGTAGCTCGGTTGACTGGCGCAGATACGGATCTGACGACAGGAGCTGCGGTGGCATATGCCCAGGCTGCGGAGCGTCTACTCAATCTTCCAATTGTATACATGGAGTACAGCGGAACGTTCGGAGATATGGAGCTTGTTGGTGAGACACACAGACAATTGGATCGGGCACACCTTATCTACGGCGGCGGAATTGATGATTCGGAGAAAGCCGCGCAAGCTGCCCAGGTGGCAGATACTGTCGTGGTAGGTAACATTGTGTACAGCGATTTAACTAAGGCACTTGAGACGGTTTTGGCTGTAAAAGGAACCATTTAATCGGTTTAGTTTACCATTCCCCCATTTTCCCCTTATGATCTGTTAAAATAGAACTTTGCCCTTACTAATTAAGCAATTCGTATACAAGAGTAAGGTTTACACAGAAACGAAGTGTTCTCTCTTGTATTTTTACTACCTTTAAATATAAGCTAAACTAATTTTTACACGAGAACGAAGAGGACAGAAATAAGCTGGAGAAGCGGAGCGTTCGCCTTTATTACCGGATTTTTACCTTTGAAAAGTAGATCGAAAAATCCGGGAATAACAGCGATCGGAAGATTATTCTGTCATCGGAGTGGCGAGTGTAACCTATTAATTTTGCTTTATAGACCAACCAACGAAAGGAGCATGCATGCATGCAACCTGTAAATATACATGATGCCGTTGCACGACTTAACACCCCTCAACGGCAAGCCGTCGAGGCGACGGATGGCCCGCTGCTGATTATGGCCGGAGCCGGCTCCGGCAAGACGCGGGTGCTGACACACCGGATTGCCTACCTCATTGCAACACGGAAAGCGCCCCCGTGGGGCATTTTAGCGATTACATTTACGAACAAAGCCGCCCGTGAGATGCAAGACCGTGTATCCCAACTCGTAGGTGGATCTCAGGGCCGCGACATATGGGTATCCACGTTCCACTCCATGTGCGTGCGTATTTTGCGCCGTGACATTGAACGTATTGGCTTTACCTCCAACTTCAGTATTTTGGACTCATCGGACCAATTATCTGTAATTCGTAGCTGTATGAAAGATCAGAATATCGATACCAAGAAATTCGAGCCCAAAGCAGTTCAATCCATGATGAGCACGGCCAAGAATGAACTGATCAGTCCGGAGCAATATGAGAAGCAGTCGGGAGACTATTTCGAGGGTATTGTGGCGAAGGTATATAAGATGTATCAGAAAAAGTTAAGAGCCAACAACTCACTTGATTTCGACGATCTCATTATGCAGACCATTCAACTGTTCAAAGAAGTGCCGGAAGTCCTCGACTTTTACCAAAAGAAATTCCAATACATTCACGTGGACGAGTATCAGGATACGAACCGTGCACAGTACATGCTGTGCCGCATGCTCGCTGACAGTCACCACCACATCTGCGTTGTAGGGGATAGTGACCAGTCGATCTATCGCTGGCGTGGGGCGGATATCAGCAATATCCTGAACTTTGAGAAAGATTACCCTGAAGCAAGTACGATTTTGCTGGAGCAGAACTATCGTTCAACTTCCAATATCCTGAATGCAGCGAATGAAGTGATCGGCCTGAATACAGGGCGTAAACCGAAGAAACTGTGGACGGACAAAGAGGGTGGTTCGAAGATCAAGGTGTACCGTGCGGATTCCGAGCATGATGAGGGGTATTTTGTTACCTCTGAGATTAGTAAAAATGTGAAGAACGGCAAATCCTATCAGAACCATGCCATTTTGTACCGTACCAACGCTCAGTCCCGGGTTATAGAGGAAATTCTGATCAAGTCTGATATTCCGTATCAGATTGTCGGCGGCATCAAGTTCTATGATCGTAAAGAGATCAAGGACATTCTGGCGTATCTGCGCCTGTTATCCAACCCCGACGATGATATCAGTCTTACACGGATCATTAATGTACCAAAACGTAGCATTGGTGATACAACAGTAGCGAAGCTCGCGGCTGCGGCAGGAGAGCGTGGAATTTCTATTTTCCGTGTGCTTCAGGTCGTAGATGATCTTGGTTTTGCTGGTCGTACGCGGAATGCGCTGGTGGAGTTCTATGACATGATCGCTGCGTTGCATCAGATGGTAGAGTATCTGTCTGTAACTGAACTGACCGAGAAGATTCTTGAGATGAGCCAATACCGTCTTGAGATGCAAAATGAAAACACACTCGAATCCCGTGCACGGCTGGAGAACATTGAAGAGTTCCTGTCGGTAACGATGGAATTTGAGAAAAATAATGAAGACAAAACGCTCGTGTCGTTCCTCACCGATCTTGCATTGATTGCTGACATCGACAGCATGAACGATGATGAAGAGGATCAGAGCGACGCGGTTACCCTGATGACCATGCACAGCGCCAAAGGTCTGGAGTTCCCGGTTGTCTTTATCGTGGGTATGGAGGAAGGGGTCTTCCCGCATAGCCGTGCCTTTATGGACAATGAAGAATTGGAAGAAGAACGCCGACTTGCTTATGTAGGGATCACCCGTGCGGAAGAGCAACTGTTCCTGTCTTGTGCACAGATGCGGACGTTGTTTGGACGTACAACAGCGAACCCGCCTTCCCGCTTCCTGGATGAAATTCCGGATGAGCTTAAGGAAGACACCTCCATGGCTCGTGATCGTTACCGTCGTGGAAGTAGCGGAGGCGGCTCATATGGTGGACGTGGGTTAGGCTCTAGTGGAGGAAGTAACTTCGGTGGCGGCACCAAGCTCTTTGATCACCAAAGTAAAAGCGGTTCATCTGCTACCTCATCCACGCCAACTTCGCGTGTGACCACAAGTGTCTCCCGCCCAACATATTCTACGCCATCATCTGCTTCCAAGCCGGTAGCTTCTGATGGTGAAGCAGGATTCAAGGCAGGAGATAAAGTGCAGCATGGCAAATGGGGGACAGGCACCATTGTTGCGGTCAAAGGGACAGGTAATGATACCGAACTGCAGATTGCCTTCCCGGCTCCGGTGGGTGTGAAACGTTTGCTTGCCGGATTTGCCCCAATTACAAAAGTAGAATAAGAACGAAACCCCCTTTTGTACGATAACAGAGAGAACAGAAATAACTTGAAGAAGCATAGCGTTCGCCTTTATCCCCGGATTTCCACCTTTTAAAATGGATTAAAAGAAATCCGGGGATAACAGCGATCGGAAAGTTAATCTGTTATCACAGTTCAGTGCAATAGGAGTGTTCGTTCTACATAGATCAAATTAACGGAGGGATGGCCCTGTATGGACCCGATGCACCGGATGGAGCAACTCGTTACCGAGCTGAACCAGCATAATTATCAGTACTACACGATGGATCAGCCACAGATCAGCGATAAGGAGTATGATCTTCTGTACGATGAACTGGTTACGCTGGAACAGGAAAGCGGCATGGTTCTGCCTGATTCTCCAACACAGCGTGTGGGTGGCGAACTGCTAAAGGGGTTTACCCCGCATCGCCACTTATCCTCCTTATGGAGTCTGGACAAAGCACAGAATATTGAGCAGCTTCGGAGCTGGAATACCCGTGTACTAAAACTGATTAATGACTATAACAGTAAAAATCCCGATACGCCTTTACCGGAACCAGGTTATGTCATTGAGTTGAAGTTTGACGGATTGACGCTGAACCTGACATACACCAACGGTGAGTTGGTGCAAGCCTCTACACGAGGGAACGGTACCGTAGGTGAAGGTATTTTGGCACAGGTAAGAACGATCCGATCCGTTCCGCTCAAAATTCCTTACACAAGCGGTACGATTGAAGTACAGGGTGAAGGCATCATGAATCTGTCTGTCTTGGACCGATACAATGAGACAGCGGCAGAGCCACTCAAGAATGCGCGTAATGCAGCAGCAGGAGCGCTCCGCAACCTGAATCCGAAGGCGACGGCTGAGCGTCGGTTGAATGCTTATTTTTATAATGTAGGTTATTCGGATGACATTCAGTTTGCCAATCATCAGCAGATGATGGATTTCCTGCGTGAGAACCGCTTCAAAGTTAATCCATCGATTACTTATTTCCATGAGTTTGATGATGTGATGGAACAACTGGCCGCGATTCAGGAGAACCGAGGGCAGCTAGACTATCTGATCGATGGAGCTGTTATCAAAATTACGGACATGCGCACCCGCGAAGTGTTGGGTTATACCGATAAGTTCCCTCGCTGGGCGGTGGCATATAAATTCGAGGCTGAAGAGACCACAACGGTTCTTAACGCTGTGGTATGGAATGTGGGCCGTACTGGCAAAGTAACTCCGCTGGCACGCGTAGAACCGGTTGAACTTGCCGGGGTAACGGTACAGAACTGTACTCTGAACAATGTCGGCGATATTGAGCGCAAAAATCTGAAGTTTGCTCTGGGCACACGGGTCTTTATCCGTCGCTCCAACGACGTCATTCCTGAGATTCTGGGTAAAGTGACGGAGGAGAGTGATGGTGAGGAGATCGTCTTCCCTGAGCAGTGTCCTGCATGTGGATTCCCACTGGAGCAACGCGGAGCGCATCTGTTCTGTAACAATAGACTTGCGTGTAAACCACAAACGGTGGCACGTATTTCCCATTTTGCTTCCCGTGATGCTATGGACATCGAGACGTTCAGTGAGAAAACAGCGATTCAGTTGTATGATGAATTGAACGTACGTGAGCCTGCCGACCTGTATACGTTACAGTTTGATGATTTGGTGAAGCTGGAGCGGTTTGGGGAAAAGAAAGCGAACAACTTTATCGCTGCGCTTGAGCTTAGTAAAGATAGAGACTTGGCTTCCTTCTTATACTCACTGGGTATTCCGAACACAGGTAAATCGACAACGCGCATGCTCGCTGATCATTATCGAGATCTGCACGCCATTATGAATGCAACCGTGGAAGAACTGGTTGAACTACCCGACGTCGGTGGTATTGTGGCAGAGAGCATCGTAAACTTTTTTGCAGATCCGTTTACACAGGCTGCAATTGAGAAAATGCTCAACTTGGGTGTGAAAGCTCAGGCACCTGAGGCACCAGCCGTTGCTGTTGTGGAAGATTCCTTCTTCAGTGGTAAAACGGTCGTCTTGACTGGAACGCTACATCAATTGACGCGGGAAGAGGCAACGCAAAGACTGGAAGCGCTCGGAGCGAAGGTGACTGGCAGTGTGTCGAAAAAGACAGATTTGGTTATTGCTGGAGAGAAGGCAGGTAGTAAACTAACCAAAGCTCATGATCTCGGTATTCCAACGATTGAGGATGAGGATGAACTTGTACGTCTTTTGAACCCACAGGGTTAAAGTGTATTCAGAGAGTTCATAATGAGGAAAAAGAAAAAGGCCCCCGAAGACACGAATATGTGATCGGGGGCCTTTTGCTATTTATTGAATTATTTTTACAACGAAAGAACGCTCACCAGTCTTATCTTATCTGATCATGATCCACTTAAATTGTTAGGGATGCGCTGAGATGCGCCTGTAAGCCATGCATCCTTGTCATATCCTCGTTCTTCCCAGTAACCAATATGTTCGCTGTCGATGAGTTCAATGCGATTCAACCATTTCACTGATTTATAGGCATACATCTGAGGAATAACGAGCCGTACCGGACCGCCAAGATCAGCAGGGATGGGTTTGCCATCATGCATGACAGCGACCATAATATCCTCCATTTGCGCTTGATCCATCGTAATGGCATCTGTATACACACCATCACCGGAATAAAACTTCACACTATGAGCTTCCGGTTTGACCCCGGCTTGTTTCAAAAGCTTTACAAGAGAAATGCCTTCCCAGGTATTTTTATATACAGACCATCCCGTTACACAGTGGAAATCACTAACCTGTACGGTACGCGCCATCTTCACGAATTGTTCCCAGTTCCATACCTGTGCCCGTTCAACCAGCCCATCGATTCGGAAAGACCAGTTAGCATTGGAGAAGGATGGTATAGGCGTAACTGTATATACGCGGAAATGACCTTCAGCTCCGCCTCCAATGGGAGGTGAAGAGGCAGACAGCGGTTGTGGCAGAGGAACCATACGGTTAGGGTCGTTCTCCAGCATGCTATCAATACTGTTATCGATTTTGAGATTTCGTCCTACCCAGGATATAAAAGTAGGACCAAGAGTCACGGCGAGACCAACCCCCACAGCAGAACGGATGAAAGCTCGTCGTGTATACAACGGTTGTGGTCGCTCCTCTGATTTGAGGAGATCTCTCTCGGAACTGCGATCAAACTGGGAAGAAGATATAGCAGCCGGAGTTTCTTTTTCATCTATTATTGTGTCAGATCGATCAGCTGTATGTTGAGTTCGTGTTGAAGTTGTAGTGGTTTTAACCGCACGACGTGCAGGATCCTTTAACCATTTGGTCCGAGTGATGGAGTGATAGATAATATAAGGTAAGCCCACCCAAGTCAGCAGGTCATGGATTAAAAGTGCAGCATTCGACCATCGAGGTCCAGCTAGCTTGAACTGCCATAATACAATACCCGAGAGGAGCCAGCCTACCAGCAGCGCAAGAACAAAGATGGTGTTTACCCTTTGCCAAGGCCTATTTCGAAGTTGTTTCCAGTGCTTTCCGGCCAAAATCAAGTAATATATTACGGGTGCCAGCATAGCTAGCCCAACGATGATATGTAGCCATTTTAACCAGACACGTCCAATTCCGAGTATCTCGCGCCAAAAGCCGCCCACCAGCATAAGACCTGTTATAGCAAGGATCACAACAATCCAGGCATTCCACGCATGGATGGAAACCAACTTTTTGCCGTAACCTTTGCGTCTGTTCTTTAACCATTGCTTCAAGTGCGATCACCCCATATAGGTTAGTAATGAGTTTATTCAGAACTTTGATATGTAATAGCTAGCTGTGAATGGAGTACGTGATCTGTGTAAAGGTGCAATGCGAGAGGGTTATACGATTGTTCATAGGCTACTTATGAAAGTAGTTCACTTGACTGCTTAACCTTATCTCTATATCTATATACCTTATTATAGAGTTTTTGGATCACTTTCTTCAAACCAACAGAAGGGCAGGGATCGTTATCCCGATCGGTACTCTAACTAAAACTCATCTAGATCATTATTACTTGTGGTTATAGAAGGCAGTATTATAGAAATGAGTTATTTCTTTTATATGTAATGCACTTTAAGGGTAGCCCTTCACTTGTTCAGAGAATGTGCTAATCTGTCGAATACAGGTTGGAAACAAGACACCGTAGATGAAGATATCATGATATCAAAAGGTTGATTAAAAATGCTTGCTAAATAAATCACTACGTGATATATTATTTCTTGTCGCTTCAAACGAATGATTGTCATAATCATTTGAAAGATGACGAAAATAAAGTGTTGACAGTAAGTTAGTTAACATGATATGATAAGATTCCTGTCCGGTTGACAAACATCAACATAAACGGACATACAAGTTCCTTGAAAACTGAACAAATGGATAGTAACTTTTGATTCACAATGAATCGTCAGATTCAAAATGAGCTTATCGCTCTTTTCAATACTTTATTGGAGAGTTTGATCCTGGCTCAGGACGAACGCTG
>NZ_ASPU01000020.1:0-107797 GCF_000517905.1 Paenibacillus sp. FSL H7-689 | reverse complement strand
AGCGGCAGCAGGTTCCGTGAATAGCGTGAGCTACAAGGATGTATCTGCAACACACTGGGCAACAAGTGAGATTCAAAAGGCTCAATCCGCTGGCATCATGAACGGCATGAGCAACACCCAATTTGCACCGGAAGGTTCGATCACCCGTGCACAGATGGCTACCATTGCGTATCGCTGGATGCAGCAACAAGCGAGTGCAACAACCGTGAATGGTCCAGCAGTTTCCTTCACAGATGTATCCGCAGACCTGTGGGCAGCAGATGCGATTGCATACGTGCAATCGGCTGGCCTGATGGTTGGATACAACGATGGTACATTCAAACCGGACAGTAAGCTGACCCGTGCTGAAGCGGTGAAAGTGTTGAATGTATTGTTCAACCGCACACCACTAACTGGCGAAGTTACGCCAACGTTCAGTGATGTGCCAGCAACACACTGGGCATATGCAAATATCGAAGCCGCAGCGCAAAAGTAATATTTTTAAAAGAAAAAAGGGGTCATTAACGCAGTAGCATATGGAAAAGAGAACCCCTAATGACGGATAGGATATGACGATACAATTGATAGAATAAAAAAAGAGCTGTTCCAAAAGCCATACATTGGCTAGGAACAGCTCTTTTTTGCGGTTTAGTGTGACTCAACAATGGTACGTCAGATCGTCTAGGTTTGTTAGCGCTTGATCACCCATTAGTTATTCTGTTTACGAAGTTGTACTACTCTTTATCGGGCGTGTGTGAAGCATTCTCGTAAAACTTACCATCCCGCAACTGATTCACGAATCCTTGTAACCAGACGTAGTATTGCTCCGCATGTTGGAGTTTGTGCAGATCACGCAGTGCATCATCTCGATCTTTGGACGAGGTATGTTCCGAAAGGATCATTGTCGACAGGTCAGGAATGACCTCACGAATGCCTTCTAACATGACATCTACTTCCCGTTGGAGCTTGGCTCCAAAGAAATTCTGGAACGTACGATAGAAGTCGGTCTCAGCCAGATATTGATCCTGGCGCTCCTTCTTTTCCTCCAGTTTATAGATCATCTGTGATTCTGTAAGCGAACGAACCGCATAGCTCATGTTGCTCTTGCTCATATTCATCGAGTTTTTCATCTCTTCAAGTGTCATCGGTCGATCCTCAAAATACATGATGCCGTATAATTTGCCAAACGTATGATTAACCCCATATAGATCCATCGTATTGGCGATGGCCTCAATGACTCTCTCCCTCAGCGCATGCCGATCAGGTAACGAAGAATGATTCGGGTTCCCGGCGGTTTCTTTTCCCACAATGTCACCTCTGGTTTATGATAGCGTTCCCACTAGCTGCCTCATATTTTACATGACTTGCTCCAATTTTAACATAAGCCGGAATTAGAATTTTCAATACGAGTGTACAATCAATTTTGTACAGAATAAATATAAAGCTGATTATACTCAAAAATTCCCAATCATTAAAGAAAAATTGGACAGTAAGGGGTGGGGGATTTGCGTTTAAAACTATGGAGGGAGTCTGAGGCGGTACTATTCACGCTGCCAGCTCTAATCCCATTGCTGATCTTCTGGCTGGGACCTCTGGGATATATCGTTTATCTCAGTTTCACCGATTGGGACTTTATGAGCCCGAATAAGCTGTTTGTTGGTTTGGACAATTACAGTTATCTGCTGACAAACTCTGAATTCTATAGGTCATTGAAAGTCACCTTGTTATTCGGACTGGGGAGTGTAATCCCAACTATTGTGGGCGGATTGGCACTTGCGATGCTCATGAATAGCAAGATCAAATCATCCGGAATCTTCCGGACATTACTCTTCTCACCTTGGGTCACCCCGACAGTTGCGGTGTCCATTGCGTGGTCCTGGATCTTTGAGCCAGAAGTGGGACTCGCTAATCTTATGCTGGGCTGGGTTGGCGTATCACCCATTGGCTGGTTGCGTGACGCGGACTGGGCATTGGTTGCTGTTCTGATCGTCACGCTCTGGAAGTCGATTGGGTGGGCGATGGTATTTTATCTCGTTGCACTACGAAATCTACCTTCCGATCTGCTCGAAGCAGCTTCAATCGATGGTGCAAACGGTTGGGATAAGTTCAGAAGTATCACATTGCCGCTGATCTCACCAACGACGTTTTTTCTCTCAATTATTCTTACCATCCAGTCCTTGCAAGCCTATGACCAGATCAATGTCATGACGCAGGGTGGACCGGCGGGATCAACGAGAACGTTGCTGTACATGTATTACCAGTCTGCATTCGAATCCTTTAATGTAGGTGAAGCTTCGTCCATCGCCGTTGTGATCATTCTGATCTGCGTGTTGCTGTCGGGAGTATCCTTCCTGCTTGGCAGACGTCTGGTGCACTACTAATGACAATGACATTGCCCAACAAAAAGTCTAAACGGATGAAGCGCAAGGAGTTGCAGAACGTGTCACAACCGAATTTTAAATTAAGTAAATTGATTCGCTACCTTCTGTTAGCCATTATCGCGCTGGGTACAGCCTTTCCCTTCTATTGGATGGTCATTAGCGGGTTCAAAACCAATGATGAGATCTGGCAGTTTCCGCCGACCTTCTGGCCGGAGACGTTCCTGTGGAGCAACTATGTGGATGCCTGGAATGCGGCACCATTTGCCCGTTACATCCTGAACAGTACCGGTGTAGCCTTAGCCATCTGTTTATTTCAGATCGTCAACTCCAGTATGATGGCGTACGCCCTGACACATATGAAATTCCGTCTCAAAGGTGTACTGACATCCCTGATTCTGGTGGGTTATATGATACCGAGTACGGCTGTGTATCTGCCTAGTTACTTGGTGCTTAGTGAGCTTAATCTGCTGGATTCCTACACCGGCTTGATTGTATCCAACTGTGTCAGCGTGTTCTCGATCTTCCTGATCCGGCAGGCGTTCATGCAGGTATCTCATGAATTGGTGGAAGCCGGACAACTGGACGGTGCATCCCACTTCCGGATTCTCTGGACGATTATTACGCCGCTTGTTCGCTCAAGCTTCGCCGTGATGGTGCTGATTACGTTTATTGAACAGTACAACAACTATTTCTGGCCTATGCTCATCACCAAAGACCCTGATTTACAGCTGGTATCGGCGGGTCTGCGTAGCTTCTTTGTAGAAGGCGGGGCATATGGACTTGCTTGGCCACAGATTATGGCTGCGAGTGCCTTCACCATCGCACCTCTACTTATTCTCTTCCTGTTCACCCAGAAGACGATCATGCAGAGCGTGAATATTACGGCTGGTGTGAACAAGAACTGATATGCACTACCATTCACCTAAAACGGGAGGAACAACAATGAATTGGAGTCAGGCAAGCATGACATGGAAAAAGAGATTGAGGTTGAACTGGAAGGGTGGCATGTCGCTGGTACTTGCGACCAGCTTTGCACTGCTGACCGCTTGTGGAACACAAGCACCCGCAGAATCAGGCACGACGGCTGCTGCCAGTGGAACCGAAGCTCAGGCGAAAGATCCGGTGGAGATTGAGTTCTGGTATGGTCTGGGTGGTAATCTGGGCGATAACATGAAAAAGACGATTGATGCGTTCAACGCCTCCCAGAACGAAGTCGTTGTAAAAGGGATTGTACAAGCAGATTACACGGAAACGGAACAGAAGCTGCAAGCAGCAATTGCTTCCAAGAAGGTTCCAGCCGCTGTACTCAGCTCCAATATAGACTGGGCACGCAAAGGATATTATGCACCCATGGATGAGATGATTGCAGCTGATCCGAATTTTAAGAAAGACGATTTCATTCAGTCATTCCTGAACCAGGGACAGGTGGATGGAAAGCAATACTTTTTGCCAATGTATGGTACAACTCAGATCATGTATTACCGTATGGATACGTTCAAGGAGAACGGAATCGACCCAGCAACTCTGACGACATGGGAGAAGCTGGCTGAGGCGGCTGCGAAGATGAGCAAACAAGAAAATGGTAAGACCACATTCTACGGTTGGGAACCGATGTGGGGTAGAGACAATATGATTGATGCCGTGCTGGGTAAGGGCGGACAGATTCTTAGCGACGATGGCAAAACCGTTATGATCGACTCTCCGGAATGGATCGAGACATGGGACTTGTTCCGTAAATGGATTAACGAAGACAAGATTATGGGCATTCATTATGGAGGTCAGGGCTGGGAGTACTGGTACAAAACGATTGATGATGTGATGAAAAATAAAGCAGCAGGTTATACCGGATCTAGTGGTGACCAAGGCGACTTGGACTTTAGCGTAGTCGCTGCGATGCAACAACCAGGCTGGGAAGGTATTGGTGAAGGAAAACCGGTAGCAAGTGCCATTTCGGCAGGTATTCCGTCAGCAGCGAGTCCAGAGCAACAGCAGGCAGCTTATAAATGGCTTACGTATTTCTCTGAAACTTCGAACACAGCTTCATGGTCCATGAACACCGGATATATCGCAGTACGTCAATCGGCCCAACAAGATCCAGAGTTCATGAAATTCAGTGAGGAAAATCCACAGATCACCGTACCACTGCAACAGGCAGCTCACGCTTCGGCTCCCTTCCAGGATCCAACGGGTGGCAAGATCAATGATGCTTTAAAAGATGCAGCTGATCAGGTACAGATCAATAATATGCCAGCGGAACAAGCGCTGAAGGAAGCGAAAGAGAAAGCACAGAAGGAACTGGATCGGGTAACGAAATAAGAAACGTATACAGGCAATTGACTCACGCGATAAGGGCGGTACATGCTGTACCGTCCTTTCCGTTCATACAAGATCGCAGACAAGGAGTTTAACCAATGCAAGATGAGATGTATGTGGACGGATTACCAAATCCGATTGAAGCCGTTTTGTTCGACAAGGACGGGACATTACTTGATTTTACGGGCATGTGGGGGTTCTGGACCGATTGTGTGTTGAACGACTTCAGAGACCAGTTGGCGACCAGGGGACTTCGTATCGATACAGAGGAATTCCCACAGATCTGGGGTACATTCCACGATGACCAAGGCCGGATGAATGGGTATGACGTGCGGGGGCCACTTGCGATGGGCACGATGGATGAAGTGTATGCCGTGCTGACGTGGCATGGATATCGTGCGGGTCTCAGCTGGGCGGAAGCCAAGATTATAGTCCGGGAGTGTTTGGCGCGAGCGGAGGAAGAGATGGAACAGCATCGTCCGGCACGTCCGTTACCGGGAGTTCAAGAATTCCTTGAACAGTGCCGTAGCGAAGGTGTCGCTATGGGTGTCGTGACGGCAGATGATACACCCAGTGCAATTAAACATTTACAGTGGATGGGACTGGATTCCTTTTTTGACGTGGTGATTGGTACAGATCTGGTGGAGCGGGGCAAACCTTTTCCCGATATGCTACTGCTTGCCTGTGAACGGTTGGGTGTATCCGTGCAGTATACCGTGGTCATTGGAGATACGGACGGAGACATGGAGATGGCACGAACCGCTGGTGCGGGGTACAGGATGGGCATTGGAGAACCGGGAAAAATCCGCTTGGCGGATAGAACGATTCAATCCTTCCATGAATTGCTGAATGGTGGGCTGAATCGATGACAAACAGTCACGCCTACTTGGGCTGGGTACTGTTGGCACTGGCCATCGGGCTGGAGCTGAGCGCTACCATTTTGCTGAAAGTATCGGATGGATTCTCGCGGTTATGGCCTTCGGTGTTGATGTTTGTCTGTTATGGCGCAAGCTTTACATTTCTTAATTTTGCAGTGAAGTATATGCCGCTGGCTGTGGCCTATGCGATCTGGTCTGGCGTGGGCATTACGCTTATTGGCGTCGTAGGGCATTACTATTTTGGTGAACGTCTGCGGCTCACGTCGATGGTCTGGATCGGTTTTATTCTGATTGGCATTATTGGACTGAAATGGAGTGATTCTTGATGAGAAATGAACATACACCGGAGCAACCTATTGCCAGCTTCCAGGTCATTACAGACACACATGTGCGAGATGAGGCAGACCATATTCATAACCGGCATCTGGACCAAGCATTAGCCGACATAGCTACATTTAGTCAGGGGAGCAGCGGGATTATGCATGTGGGCGATGTGACAGATCGGGGGCTGCCGAGCGAATATCGTGAGTTGCAACGCATATGGAAGCAACATGCGGAGAGTTTGCCGGATATTCGTTACACGGTAGGTAATCATGATATTGGAGCCGTGGTATGGCAAGATCCGCCGATCGTTTTGCTTGAGATGAAAGAGGATGAAGTAGCCGAGTTGTTGGAGCAGGAAGCAGATATAGAGCTGGTCACTAAACAAACCGCTGCTGAATCAGCTGCACTGATTGAGCAGTTATCCGGTGGAACCTATACGTTGTCTGCTGCACCTTCGGAGCAGGTGGACCAAGACGGGGGACCGATCTCTTCAGGAGTAGACCCCATTACAGTCGCAGGGTTGTGGCAGCGTCGATTAAGTGATTTTGAAAGGACGACAGGCATGAAGGGCTCTTACCACGACCATTGGATTGATGGGTATCATTATATATTCCTGGGCACCGAGCAACCTCATCCGAAGGATTGCGATATGTCGTTCGAACAATTGGAGTGGCTGGATGCGAAGTTGTCTGAGCATGCAACACTCGATCATCCCATCTTCCTATTCTTACACCAGCCGCTTATGGATACGGTAGCAGGATCGCTGAAGGAACAGGGATGGTATGGTGTGAATCAGGATGCGGAACTCAAGGTCGTTCTTTCCAATTACCCGCAAGTGATTCTCTTCTCCGGTCATACCCATTGGCAACTGGAAGCACAGCATACGATGTACGATGGTGCAGGCCACATGCCAACCATGTTCAATGCGTCGTCTGTAGGTTATCTATGGACGGATCAGGATGAACATCTGGAGGGCAGCGAAGGGCTTCATGTGGAGGTTTATAAGGATCGAGTGGTTGTAAAGGGGCGGAACTTTGTTACGAGCGAATGGATTGAGGGTGCTGAGTTTACGGTGCGTTATCCTGTAAAAGGGTAGTTATTTGGGTGGTGAAAAGGAAAGGGTTACTCTAAGGGTCAATGCCATTAAGACAAGTTAAACTTGATGACATTGCTTAATGGGTGGCCTTTTTGGTGTTCATCTTAAAGATATATATCAGATCATCCACCCCATAAAGTTCCACGTGAAACGTAGCAGGGGAGGCTAGAGTTGGGTAAAGTTGTAAATGGGTATGACAACAAACTATACTCAAATAAGTACACATGAACTCATTCATCGTTAGTCTAACCTATTTACGGAGAGGAAGTAGAAGTGGCATGAGAGAACTTCAAGTTCAAACGACATATGGTACCGTTCAAGGCGAACTTTTGCACGACGCAAGTGTATGGAAAGGCATTCCCTATGCGAAACCTCCGGTAGGTGAGCTGCGTTTCAAGGCTCCGGTACAGCCCGAGTCATGGGATGGAATCAGACAGGCCACTCAATTTGGACCTGAGAATATACAACCACGAAATCATCAACCAGAAGGCCAGACAGAAATTCCGAATGAGTCAGAAGATAGTTTATATCTGAACATCTGGGCACCTAAGGGAAAAAGAGCAACACCACTGCCGGTCATGGTATGGATTCACGGTGGTTCCTTTGTAACAGGTTCAGGTAGCCAGCCGATGTATGATGGTACACAGTTAGCGGTTCGGGGGGACGTCATCGTTGTGACGATCAACTACCGATTAGGACCTTTGGGTTTCCTGCATATGGCTCCATTAGGTGATTCATATGTATCCAATGCAGGTCTGCTGGATCAGGTTGCGGCATTACAGTGGGTGAAGGATAATATCTCTGCTTTTGGTGGTAACCCAGATCAAGTTACGGTGTTCGGCGAATCAGCAGGTAGCATGAGTATTGCAGCACTGATGGCGATGCCAGCGGCCAAAGGACTGTTCCAACGTGCCATTATGGAGAGTGGTGCATCCCAGTTCATGCCGGCAGAGCAAGCTTCAGCGTTGCGGGAAGGGATGTTAAAGATTCTTGGGGTGGACGGGGACAACCTGCAGAAGTTAAATACAATTCCTGTAGAGCAGATTATTGCAGCCGGTGAAACGGTCAAACAGCAGAGCGGGGCAGGTATGGCATTATTCTTCCAACCTGTATTGGATGGGCAGACACTACCACAGGTGCCACTTCAGGCAGTGAGCGAAGGCTCAGCGCAGGATATTCCGGTGCTGATTGGTACGACATTACACGAGGGTGCGCTGTTCATCCAGCCACATGTGCCTTTTTCAAAAGAAATCGATATGGTTCAGGGCGTAGACTTTATGACGCCAGATCTGGAGAACCGGGTAGCCATTGCGGACAGTTATCCAAAAACGGCAGATGGACAAGCCCAAGTCATGACCGATATGTTCTTCTGGCGTTCAGCGCTGCAATATGCTGCGGCACAGCAGAAATATGCCCCGGTGTGGATGTATCGATTTGATTGGGTGATGCCGGAACATCCCTTGTTAAAAAGAGCGATTCACAGCATCGAAATGTTCTTTGTGTTTAATACACTGCATGTCCTCAAATTCATGAATGCAGAACCGGATGAAGCTGCTGCGGCACTTGCCCTCAAGGTACAGGATGCCTGGATTTCCTTTGCCAAGAATGGCCAACCTGAAGTTGCAGGTGTGAACTGGCCTGAATATGAGCAGGATCGTGCGACACTAATTTTCAACCATGAGATTGAGGTCGTACATGATCCGGATGCAGCCAAGCGAGAGCTGTTAGGATTATAACCCAGGCTGATTATTTGAATGGATACTCTGAATAACTGCTATGCGCCCGATCAAAAGAGGACGTTCATTCTCAGAATGAACGTCCTCTTTTTGTAATCTGGCTAATGAAGTAAGCATAACGCAAGCACCAATTAGGGGGGACATTATGCATTGCATTGTTATACTCCAAACATTATTTACGAGAGGCACGAGTGCGGGACACCTCATCGAAGTAGAAGGAACGTTTTCCACGGGAGAAGAGTACGATCAAGACATGAACAAAGAGTACGGCGTAGACTAACATATAGATACCGAATGTCCCCAAGGAGATCCACATTTGATAAGGCTGAAGCATAACATCCTGATGACCTGAAAAAGCATAATCGTTGACCAAGCGAATGATCGTAACGAGCAGCCATGGAACATAGAGTGCGGCAAATCTTTTGAATAACGATTCACTGGTGGGTGTGCCGGTCTGACGATTCACATAGCGGAATCGCAAGATGGCCGAGCCTGGAGTTACCCCATTTCGCACCCAAGGGATGAAGAACAGTACAATGACCATAGCAATGGATGTACTTAGCGCATCACTGATCACATCAGACGCTGTGAAGATTGATATCAGATTCGAAAGGAAGACAACAATGATTCCATCAATAATTAACGCGAGCAATTGAGGCATAGTATACACTCGGTTTTGCTCCACGATCTGTTCACTCTTCGCCTGAATGCTTGCACGTGATGGGAATAAAGCAAGCAGGATGGGCGCTGTGAAAAATCCAATGACTGCTCCCGAAGTATTCAATAACAGATCATCTACATCGAAAAGGCGGTATGGACAATTATAATACCCGTAGAATCCGGTGATTTGAGTGATCTCGAAGAATAAGGAGAGCCCGAATCCACCAAGCAGGGCGTACTTCCAGAATGATCTCTTTTGAAAAAAATAACGGATATATACACCCAGCGGCATGAGAAGCAGGACGTTAAATAGAACCTGCAGAAAGGCTCTGCCCTGAATCATGCTGAGATAGCTGGAAGGCTGAGACCATACAATGGGTGTTTCCTTCATGATGTCTTTGACAAAAGTGAATGGAACCAGATTGTAGTAGATCGTGTCAGCGGCTTGCTGCGCACAGGTATCTCGCGTAGTTGGAAACGGGAGAATGACGAGGCAATAGGCGGCCAGAATATAAAAGATAAACGAAAAGCTGATGCCAAACCGTGACCAGCTGAAGAAACCGTCTTTACGATAACCATAGATCAACCACGGCACCAGCAAAAACATGGCCGCAACAACAAAGATCAAAAAAGCCATTTGCACAGGGAAAACATATGAGGACATGAGTAGGAACTCCTTTGGTATTAAATATAATAACATTCATAGAGACATTAAAATTCATGTATGTGTAGTGCGTATCTAATAGTTACATCATATGTAGTTACCCTTAAAGTGAGGGATGCATGAACCTTAAATTTGGTTTAAATCCATCCATGCAGTGACCAAGCGTATGGAATATACCGTCGAAATCCCGTATACTTGCGGGAATGCCAATCGTAGAATGGAGAGTTTAATACATATGTCTAATTTGCCTAACTGCCCCAAATGTAATTCAGAGTACACGTACGAGGATGGTAACCTGTTGGTTTGCCCAGAGTGTGCGCATGAATGGTCTTTGGAAGCAGACAATGATAACGCTGAGGATACAAAAGTAATCCGCGATGCCAACGGAAATGTGCTAAGTGATGGCGATACCGTTACCGTCATTAAAGATCTGAAGGTAAAAGGTAGCTCGCTCGTGGTCAAACAGGGCACGAAGGTAAAGAATATCCGCCTGATTGATGGGGATCATGATATTGATTGCAAGATCGACAGCTTGGGTGCAATGAAGTTGAAGTCTGAGTTTGTGAAAAAGATATAAGATCAGATTGAGAAACGTTCAGTTCCGCATTCAATGGGAATCGAACGTTTTTTTGTTTGACAGGAAATATTTAGTGGATATATACTGGTTGGAATTTAATTTTTTTGAACATGGATGAGTAGTCTATATATAAGAAAAGGCAGGTGTCAGAGCGATGAAGAGAGATCATATTATTGAATATTATTCCGGGTTTGATGAGTGGGGCAGACTGGAGCGGGAACCAATTGAATTCATCATTAACATGCATTACATCAGGGAACATCTCCCCGCTACTGGTTGTATTCTGGATAATGGCGCAGGACCAGGAAAGTATGCCATGGAGCTTGCGAAGCTGGGGTACAAGGTCACTTTATCGGATCTGACACCTTCCTCCGTGGATACTGCGCGGCAAAAGGCTCAGGAGTTTGGTTTGACACAACAATTCGATGGGTTCCATGTTCTCGATGCCACTTCGCTCTCCGGTATGGCTGACGAGACGTACGATGCGTCCCTCATGCTGGGGCCGTTATATCATCTGCAGACAGACGAAGAGCGCACGGATGCTGTACGGGAGTTGTACCGTGTGACCAAGCGAGGTGGCGTGGTGTTCGTAGCCATGCAGAGTCGAATGCGCATGAGTATCAATTCGCTGCAATCCCCGCAGCACTGGAAACCGAATGATAACATGGCAGCAATCCATTCTTTTGTGGAAAAGGGTATATTCAATCATCAGGATCAAGGACGATTTACGGGAGCATACTATTTTAATATTCAGGACGTTAAACCTTTCATGGAGCAACATGGATTTGAAACCGTTGATTTGATTGGTTCATCCAGCCTTAGAGCGATGTTTACGGACGAGCAGCAGCAATACTGGAAAGAGCGTGGCGAGTATGATGAACTCATGCAATATATGATTGAAGCCGCCAAAGACCCTTCCATATTGGGAATCTCGTCGCATCTGCTGTACATCGGGAGGAAGAAATAAACATAAATGTGCCCTCTGGAAACAGGGGGTACTTGTGTTTTTCATCAAAATAGTTCAATATTAAGATACATAACAAAAGGTGATCTACTTACAATAGGTAAGATGAACAACGGATCGCTTCATACCAGGGAGGAACAGACAATGGAAATCGGAATTAGTACATTTGTGGAGACGAATCCGGATGTAAAAACAGGAGAACTTATCAGTCATGCGCAGCGTATTCGGGATGTTGTTGAAGAGATTGTTTTGGCAGATCAGGTAGGTCTGGATGTATATGGCGTGGGAGAACATCATCGTGCCGACTACGCCGCTTCATCACCAGCTGTCATTCTGGCGGCCGCAGCTTCACAGACCAAGAATATTCGCTTGACGAGTGCGGTAACCGTGCTGTCATCGCATGACCCGGTACGGGTATATCAAGATTTTGCCACATTAGATGGCATTTCGAACGGACGTGCAGAGATTATGGCAGGGCGGGGATCATTTATCGAATCGTTCCCATTGTTCGGCTATGATCTGAACGACTACGATGAGTTATTCGACGAGAAACTGGATTTACTGCTCAAGCTGCGTGATTCGGAAAAAGTAACCTGGGAAGGCAAACACCGCCCTTCCTTTAACAATCTGGGCATCTACCCGCGCCCGGTACAGGAAAAACTTCCGGTATGGATTGGCAGTGGCGGTAATCAGGAATCTGTAGTTCGTGCAGGATTGCTCGGTTTGCCATTGGTGCTTGCCATTATCGGTGGCCGCCCGGTACAATTTGCACCACTGGTGGAGCTGTATAAAAAAGCAGCTGCACATGCAGGACATGATGCTTCCAAGCTGACCGTTGCTTCTCACTCTCACGGCTTCATTGCCGATACAACAGACGAAGCCGTGGAGAAATTCTTCCCGCCAGCGCAAGCGGTCATGAACATACTGGGCCGTGAACGTGGATGGGGACACTACAGCCGTGCAACATTTGATGCAGCGCGTAGCCTAGAGGGTGCTTTGTACGTAGGTGATGTGGAGACGGTAGCTCAGAAAATTATTTACCTGCGCAAAGAAGTCGGTATTACACGCTTCATGTTGCACACCCCCCTCGGCACAATGCCGCACAACGAGGTTATGAGAGCAATCGAGCTACTTGGTAAAGAAGTCGCTCCAATCGTGCGCAAAGAAATTGCACGTTGGGAAGCTGAGAACGAAGAGGCACGTTAATCGACTGAAACCGTTACGGAACTAGATAGAGTCAACCAAATAAAGGAGCAAACTCTAGGCGTATTACGCCAATGGGTCTGCTCCTTTTTCGTTTATCTTCTAAAAGTATCTAAAACAGCACAGGTTTAATGCTTATCCATTCGCAGATGTACTCACAAGGGAGTGTATAACCATGGATAACGTATGATCATAGAGGGTTTTGGCAGCTTCTTCGCTCTCAATATGGCCTCCCAAATACAGATGAATAACACCGTGTAAGGGAGCCCAGATCATCCGAACTGCAAGCATGGGATCTTGTACCTGAAGCATTCCCTGTTCAATGGCTACCTCCACTAAGGCAGACACTTGCTTAAGTGCAGTCGCTGTTCCCTGTAAGGTTTCTCCATCTGGTTTGAATTCGGAAAAAGATCCTCCAAACATCAGCTGATAGAAGCTGGATTGAGAAATGCCGAAGTCCCAGTAGACGTAGGCCAGATCACGGAAATACTGTTCGAACGATGCCTGCCGGGGTATAGTTTCAAATCGCTGGGCCATGAGGGAGCATCCCTCTAAATACAGATGTTTGGCTAACCCTTCTTTTTTGCCAAAAAGGTTATATATGATTTTGGTGGAGCACTCCATGCGTTCAGCTACACGGCGTACCGTGACGGCTTCTGGTCCATGCTCTTGCAGTAAAGCAGCAGCAGCATGCACAATATTTTGCCGCAGATTATCCGAGTGCTGGAGTCTGGCTTCCTGAAAGGTTGTTACCGTATGTGCAGATTCTGTGGAACCCGAATTAAGATCCTTCATTGATTTCATCCTCGTAACCGTATTGTTGTTGAACAGAAACTACGTTTCCTTATCTTAAGGTCATTCTACTGTTTTACGCCGGATGACGTCAATTTAATCCGAGTTTGGTAAGTGAGCAAAACGTTCTAGATCCAAATTTAACAAATATATTTGACAGCGTCATGGATTTTGATTACGATGATTCTATACAGAAACAGTGTTTCCTAGTAAAAACAAGTGTTCAAATTATGCATAGAGGATGGATGAGAGATGATAAAAGAACAGCATCAATGGGTACTTATTACAGGTGCTTCTTCAGGTATTGGGGAAGTTTTTGCACTCGAAATGGCTTCCAAGGGTAAAAATATTGTGCTGGTGGCCAGAACAGAATCCAAACTGAATCAATTGGCAGAGCGTATAGAACGTACATATCAAGTAAGGGCTGAGGTAATTGTATCGGATCTTTCCGAAGTAGAGGCACCTCAGAACGTATATGAGGAATGTCAGAATCGGGGAATACACATCGATATGCTGATCAACAATGCGGGATTTGCAACCCATGGATGTTTTGAACAGGTGGATGGTTCCCGCCAGCAGGAGGAGATTATGTTGAATGTGCTCGCCTTGACAAACATGACGCATCTTTTCTTGCCAGGCATGTTACAGAAGCGAAATGGTGCTGTCATTAATGTGTCTTCGACGGCTGCCTTTCAACCTGATCCGTATATGGCTGTGTATGGAGCAACGAAGGCATTTGTACTTTCTTTTACAGAGGCATTATACGAAGAAAACAGGAAGCGTGGCGTTCAGTTTTTGGCACTATGCCCAGGTTCAACCGAGACTTCGTTCTTTGATGTAGTGGGTGCTGATGAAGCCTCGGTGGGTAAACGTGATACCCCTGAGCATGTCGTGGCGGTGGCCATGAGTGCACTCGAGTCAGGCAAACCTTATGCTGTGCCGGGGGCCGGTAATTACTGGACAGCGCAGTTCACCCGCCTCGTGCCACGCAAGTTGATGTTGCGAATCGTAGGAAGTATGCTCCGTCCACGTTCCAAGGATGGTAAAGCAGAAAAAGTACAAGCCTGATTAGGGGTATAGGGTAAAAGCCTTAGGCCAAAATGCCTTTGGCCCGAGCTTCCTTTATCCAACCTGGAAATTCAGTGAGGAGACGATCGTACAATTCTTCATCGCTGATCTTGGAGATATCGTCGAGAGCAAAAAAGTCAGCATTATCGATGAAACGTCCAGTCATGTCATCGAGTTTTTCAAGGATACCGTAATTGGCTTGTCCCAGGCCAACAAATTGCCAGAACAGGTTTTTGGTTGAACTTTCGGTAATAAGCCGCATGATTTTCCCTTTTTGACTGACTCCACCATCGCTAAAAAAGATAATATACGTTGGAATTTTCACATCGGGTTCCTCGATCGTATATTTGCGAATGACATCCTGCATCACAGGAGGTTCGTTATTGGTACCGCCTTTGCTTCCCAGCGTATATGTGCGTTCAATATAATTCTCGAAATCCCTGGCGGTGACGCTAGGTGCACGCAAGAAGTCTTTGGCGAAGAACCAGACGTCCAGCTCTCCGTTATCATCAAATGCTGATGCAATCGCCAGGATACGCTCGAAGGCTTCTTGCACGATGCCTTTGCGATACAGATGGTACATGGAGCCAGATGCATCAAATACAACGGCAACACGTGCCTGTATAGGTTCGATCTTTTTCTTTTGCAGAGAGAGGGTTACTTTACGCTTGAGGAGATCGATCTTGGTCAGGTTAAGCGGCGGATGAATCGTGTTTGGTGCAGCAACAGGTGCCAAGACTTCTGGAGAGGCGGCTGCCACTTCAGCTTGTGCCGTGAGAAGAACTTGTTCGGCTTCCGAGGTGTCGTTACTCTCAATTTCAACACCGAAGGACTCTGCCAGCGGCTGCAATCCACCAAAGAAACCTCGTCCAATCGCACGAACTTTGAACCCGTCACGATACTTATAGATTTCAATGAAAATAAGTGCTGTTTCCGCAGTGACCTGGGTGATCTCATAGGTGATCTGCTGGGAACCCGCTTGTACAATCGCCTGACATGCCTGAACATCGGCGAAAGTCCCTCCCGCATCCAGAGTAGCCGTAAACACACATTTTTCCACAGGGGCCTGCCGTAATTTATTCGTATCCAGTACAAAAGAGGATTTCAGTTCCTCTGCCTGTTGCAGAAGTACACTTTGATGGGGATCGGCCGTCTGATTATAAAATACAAAATAGTCGTCAGATGGGACTTTTCCCTCTTCATTCACCATAAAGCAGCTAACATCCAAGGGAGAAGGAGATGATGTACATTGAATGGTTACCTGAAGTTGGGTGGATTCGTTGATACTGATATTCTGGCCTGTGTTTGAGTGGATGAACGAGTCTGTCATAATCGGATGCGCCTCTCTTCTCCAATATAATGGTTGAAAATGTACAGTAACAAGATCGATTCTGAGACAAATGTTTCCATAAGTCAATCTTTTCACCGTTGATCCTACGCCTCATCAGACTCGTACTTTTCACGATGTTCCTTCTTCATCCTCACATAGTCCGGATCGGTCTTGGCGATCTCCCATTGCGCTTTGAATATGGCCGCGGCTTCTGCCTTCACCTTATCATTCTGATAGGGCAAGATTGAGCCATCCTCCTTTGAGTATTTGCGTCCTCCTTTGTGATTTGTATACCGTCTGGCCCGTGTATAACCCATCTGGAGAAATTTGCGTGCCATATCCATACCCACGAAATCTCCCTTTTTCTTATAGTCCAAAAATAGCTCATAGATCTTCTCCGATGACTCCGTCGCAATCTCGGGTGTTTTGAACCGCCAGTGTGGCAGAATCTCGCCTTTGTACGGCTCTACCATCAGCACACCCTGCTCGCCCCGGCCTACGGTGTACAGCTCAGGATGTTTGCGCAGATCCAACTCATCATAATTGAGACTGTAATCAAATTTTTTCATGTATACACCCTCCTTGATAGGGATTACCCCGATTCTGAACCAACAAGCACGGTTAATGGGGAACAATAGAAGGAATTACACAGGAGGGGTAGCGGTATGGGAATGTCCGGCAGATATCTTGTGGTAACTGAGGAGCTAGTTGAATTCATCAAGTCAGGTGAGGTTAGTGTGCATGATTGTGCAGTGGATCTGGATATCGATAAAACGTGGCAAATGCTGCAGTTCACGCTGAACGGTAACTTGGTAGAAGGGGAGCCGCCCCTGGGATATGTTGTGCCTCTCGCAGGTGAGCAATACGTGGGAAACTATTCGGATATGGATCTGTTTTTGCTTAGTAACGAGCAGGTGCTGGAAGCCTACATGGCACTGGAACAGCTCACACCGGAAGAATTAAAGGAGCGGTATAGCCTTGACCATATGATCGCTGAAGGCGTCTATCCTGTCATGGAAGATTGGGACGCGGAAGAGACATTTCAGGAGATCGTTCAGACTGTGGATGATGTCCAGGCCTTGTTTCAGGCCACGGCTGCAAGTGGGAACGGGATCATCTTTTATGTTTTCTAAATGAGCACTAAAATTATGATGGGAATTCTATGGCCGACACTGAGGCAGGTTTGAACTACGCCTATTCGGGTTATTGATAGACACAAGGCTCAGGCCTTGATGACATGACAATCCGGTAGAGAGAGGGAATGCGATATGACACAGGATCAGAACGAAGAGAACAAAGCGATTCAAGAGGACGAGCCGGATCAATTCGAGACTCCCGCAACTGCGGAAGATGAAGAAACGGATGAGAAACTTGCAGAAGATCAGGAGAAAGAATAACTCCCAGCATTGCACAATGAAGCAGGATGTTTTATCGAAACATACGATATGCTGAAATATAGATAGACCAGAGGTCGGACATGTTCCGGCCTTTTGGTTTATTTTTTTGCGTATCCGTTTACAAGAATTACCTATACCTTCATAATGGAAATGAACCATATTTTTCTAAGGAGGAGTTCATATTACGAATCGGAAGTTAGTCCAATGGATGGCAGTGCCACTAGTACTTTTAATGGTTGTTCTTACAGGATGTCAGGCTGTGGGTGGAGTAGACGTTGGCAAAGCAATGGCCAATGGCGCGAGTATCAAGTCCGGTGAATCCAGACAATCCATGAATATAAACATAGAACCGGCTAAGGAATTTGCTACAGAAAAAGACCTTGAAATGATCGAACTTATTAACTCCATATCCCTGGATATTGATCAAGCCAAAATGAAAGATGCGAAGACAGCATCGATCAAAGGTACACTGAGCATGGAGGGAACAAAGTTACCTTTCCACGTGTCCATGAATGAGTCCCAATTGGTCATTGATCTGGACGGAGCCCAAAAACCGCTGTACATGTCTCTGGATACGTTCCAGGATGCACAGGCGCTTCCGATGGTAGATACGAAGGCTCTGGAGAAACAACTCGAGGAAATTTCCCCGAAACTGTTCTCTTTTGTCCTGAAGCATCTGTCCAATCCGAAGAACATCTCCGTAACACCGGTACAGGAATCCGTGAATGGCGAAGCACTTAGCCTCTCCAAGCTGCATCTGGAAGTTAGTGGGGAAGAGATGCTTGCCATGGTTAAACCGTTCCTGACGAGTATTTCGAAGGATGAGCAAGGACTGAAAGATCTGATTGGCGATCTGTACGATGTGTTCTACCCTGTACTGGAAGCAGTGAATGAGGTAGAAGGTGGGGGAGACGACACGCTGAATTCGATCGTTCCTGAATCGAAAGATGAAGCCGTTGCGTCTCTGTATGCCATCATCAAAGTAGGACTGGACAGTATGCTGGTCAATTATGATCAGGAGCTGAACAACCTGTTGAATGAGACCCCTGAATTCAAAACGGTCTTTGGCACAGAAACCAAACTGAAATTGGACTTCTATCTCGACAGCAAACTGGATATTCGCAAGCAAAACTTTGAACTGAAAGTAGCGCTGCCTGCTTCTGAGGATCTGCCGGTAAAATCTGTAACCGTAAGTGGAGACAGTGAACAGTGGAATATCGGTGGCACAGTTGCAGTTGATGAAGTGGATGTATCGGGTGGCGTTATGGATCTGATGAAGGATGATATTACGCCTGGACAGATGCTGCGCAATTTTGATTCCAATTCACTCGCATACCAATTGCTGAAAGATGAGGCTGGGATCACGAGTAAAAGTGTAGTGCTCTTCCCGGATGATGAATACGCTGGGGCGATCACGGTTAAGAACACAACATTTGTACCGCTTCGCTACGTGTCTGAAGAATTGGATGCTGAAGTAAAATGGACCAAAGGCTCGAACCAAATCGTTGTCATTGACGACATCACTGGTGATGAGATTGTCCTGACCGTAGGTTCCAAGAAGGCAACCGTTGCTGGTAAAGAAGTAACTATGGTGGAATCCGCCTATGTAGGCAAGGACGGCAAGACGTATGTGCCGCTGCGCTTTATGGCTGAATCCCTTGGAGCTACTGTAGATAAGGAACAAGAAACAGGCTGGATTTACATTGACCGTCCTTAAGGGAGACGTTATAAGTAATCCTTAGTATGAGAGGGGATTTCAGAGTATGCCAGATTTCTCGTAATGATCGTGAAAAGAACACCGCAAAAATTCCGTTAGACCATGAACGGGATACGTGTGTCCTTTTGACCCATTACGAGGAGCTTCGGCGTTTCTGAAATGTTGAAACGGATCGGGGAGTGCCTCTATTGGAGGTGCTCCGCTTTGTCGTTTCATCCTAAATAAATCCCCAGAGGTGTTGTATATGAAAAGTCAATTATTCATCCATTCAAACTCCGTTACGTTGCGTCCATTTACGCTTGAAGATCAGGCTGCCGTGTATGCATTAACCCAACAACCTGAAATCACAGATGTCCTGCCAGATTGGAAGATGACCGAGGAGCAGTTGCGCGAATTCTTACAATTTGTCGTTGGCAGTTACGAACAGTTCAACCCGGAAGATGTGCGCATCCTGCTTGCTGTTGTACACAATAAAGATCAGCGTATCATTGGTTGGTGTGGCGTATTTCCAAATGACATGCTGGATCGTGATGACCGTGAAGTGGCCTACGCCATCTCCCGGGATTACCGGAATAAAGGATATATCTCAGAGGCGGTGCATGCCCTAACAGCATATTTATTTGAGCATACCTTGCTGGATCGAATTGTGGGCATTGTGAAGCCCTTCAATCAGCCGTCACGCAAAGTTCTGGAGCATGCGGGTTTTCGTTATATCTCTCGCAGAATGCTTATGGACAAGGAGTGCTACGATTATTTTGAACTGCTCAAAGTAAAGACCGAACCAGTGCAACCGAAGCAGATACATTCTGAAACTCGCTTACGACGAGCACAGCAGGAAGATGCTGTTGTACTTACAGAGATTTGCACTCGTGCTTTTGATCATGTCATAAAAGTCTGGGCGGATAATGAGAAGGATATCGATAGCAATCTATGCCCGCCTGATTATTCGTCAGTTCGCATGCATCGTTACGTGATCCGTGAATGGGATTATTATGTTGTAGAATCAGATGGATGCGCTATTGGCGGAGTGAGTGTTAACGTGCTTGGACGAAAACATGCCAGGATCGATAAGATCTATATTGACCCGGTATGCCAGGGCCGTGGCGTTGGAACTCAAGTCATGAGGCTTATTGAGGCTGAATTTCCACAGATTGAAACCTGGAAGCTGGAGACCTCAGGTCGGCAGCTGGATAATCATCATTTTTACGAAAAAATGGGATATGTTTGTATCTATGCATCTGAGGATGAGTTTGTATATGAGAAGAACATGTCCGTTGATTCTTTTGATCCAACATGTGATGAGACATTAGCCAAGGACTCGGGTGAGTCGGTGGTTGAATATGTTCAAGCTAATCTGGACTCAGTCCGTTACAGCACCAGTAATCTGACCAATAGTCGGATTACCGACTGCAACCTGAGTGGAAGTAAATTTACCAATTTAAATATGACCAATATATTGCTAGCTGATTTACGCCTAACTGATAGCAAGATTGAATTTTGTGCTTTGGATGGCGTTCAATTCCAAGATACACACCTTGGATCTGACCGTGTACCCATGCAGTGGGCGCATTGTGATCTTGGGGGAAGTCGTTTTATCGATTGCGATCTATCTGGGGTTCAGTTGGAACAGTGTCAAGTGAACGGGATGAAGATCAATGGAGTAGAAGTAGAGAAATTACTTGCAGCCTATGAGGCTATGAAGTCCTGAGGACGAATGGCAGGGCCAGTACGGAAGCATAATAATCCGGTTGAGATGATGGCTGTAACTGTTCCCCGTTAGATTAGAGCAAATGAAGAAATGGGTATTTACGTATGGAGGATGTCAAAACAGCAAAGGGAGGTCTATGGATTATGACTGAACGATTTGCGGGTAAAGTGGTACTGATTACAGGCGGTGGCTCCGGTCTTGGACGATCAGCTGCTGTGGAAGTTGCACGTGAAGGGGCGAAGCTTGCCCTAGTGGATGTGAACATGAAGGCGCTGGAAGAGACCAAGCGTGTGATCTCGGAAGAGGTACAGCATGCCGAGTTTCTGTTAATCGAAGGTGACGTATCGGACGAAGAAGCTGTGAAGAAGTATGTTAGTGATACGGTCAATGAATTTGGGAGTATTGATGCATTTTTCAACAATGCAGGCATTGAAGGCAAGCAGAACCTGATCGAGAACTACGAGACGGAGATGTTCAATAAAGTTATCGATATCAATCTGAAGGGTGTATTTTTCGGGTTGAAGCACGTTCTACCTGTGATGAAAAAACAGGGAGAAGGCTACATCGTGAATGCGTCCTCTGTTGGTGGGATTCGCGCCGTGCCAAACCTGGTTGCCTACGGAGCCAGCAAACATGCCGTAGCCGGCATGACCAAAGATGCAGCGATTGAATACGCCGAGCACGGGATCAGCGTTAATGCAATTGCACCTGGAGCCATTCTGACAGATATGGTCATCGGTTCGTTCAAACAGATCAATCCGAATGACTGGGAGTCAGCATCCAAAGAGTTCGTGAAGGACAACCCGGCGAAGCGTTTGGGTGAACCGAAGGAAGTAGGGCGTCTCGTTGCCTTCCTGCTGTCCGGCGAAGCACCATTTATCAATGGAGCCATTATTCCGATTGATGGTGCGCAGTCAGCCAAATATTGATCCCATAATCATCAACAGCACATCGATGCGACATAGATATATACCGAAGAACGCCCTTTTTCGCCAATGTGCGGATGGGGCGTTCTTTTTGGTGTGATATTTAAGGGGGCGTATCCCGTATCCGGCAGGTTAAGTGTGCTGTAGAATTTGCGGCTTTTTGCTAAACCCGGTACTCCCGGCTGTAAAGCCCATCTGACGATAGAATTCATGTGCAGCTTCACGTTCTGGGCGATTGCCACTGTTCAGAGACAAGGAATCCACGTTATGCGTGGCTGCCCATTGTTCGGCTTCAAGAATGAGCTGACGGCCGATGCCTGAGCCCCTGAACTGGTCGTGTACAACCAATGCCAAGATGCGGCAGTGTCTTCCGTTTTTTTCATACATATAAGAAGTCTGTAATCCGATCAGTCCAACTACGCGGCCTCGTGCTTCAGCAACGAGTGTAGTAAAGTTTGCGTCCGCAGAGATATGGGTATAGCGCTCTTCCATCTCGGCGTACGTGGTGGGATAACCAAGTTGGTCCATCAGAATGACCATATCTTGCAGATCGGTAGTGGAGCTATGTCTAATCGTCACATCCAGGCTCATAATGTTGTATCCTCCTTGGGTCTTTCCTTCAACGAAAGTTCAATAATGGTATCCAGCAGTTCTGCAAAAGAAATGCCTGCAGCAGCTGCACTTTTGGGCAGCAGACTGTTACGGGTAAGACCCGGCAGCGTATTCACTTCAAGCACATACGGCATGCCCTCCCGAATCATCATATCCATGCGAGCGTAGACGCTGCATTTGAGCACCTGATAACAGGCCAAGGCCGCGGCTTCGACGCGATTGTGAAGGTCCAAAGGCAATTGCACAACCTGCTCATCGGCCCCGTGGTCATCATATTTGGAGGCATAATCGAAAAACTCGGCGCTCGAACGAATGGAGATCACCGGCAGCATCTTACCATCCAGAATGGCACAGGTAATCTCCTCACCTTCGATATACTGTTCAATCATGACCGTATCATCCCAGGCGAGGGCAGCCTCTACAGCAGTTGGCAGGGCGGAAGCTTCCTTCACCACTTGGGTACCGATGCTGGAACCGCCTGAATTGGGTTTGACCACCACGGGGTACGTTAATTGTTGAACAGCAATAGAGGACAGTTCCTCCATATGGCTCACTCGCAGCCATTCTCCAGTAAGTACACCTGCATGCTGCATGAGCTGTTTGGACATGTCTTTATCCATGCATACACTGCTTGCAAGCACACCACAGCCTGTGTAGGGAATACCCAGAGATTCTAATGTGCCTTGGACCGTACCGTCTTCGCCGTATTTGCCATGCAGGGCAAGCAGTGCCACATCGATCCCCGCTGACTTGTCGATTAGATCGCGCTTGGTATTCAGCTCAATGGGTACAACCTCGTATTTGTCTCTATTCAGGTTTGCAATCATCTCCTGTCCGGTGAGCAGGGAAATATCCCGCTCTGAAGATGTACCGCCCATAATCACGCCAACTTTCATGTGAAATCCTCCTTATCTCATTTGAGCTGCTGTCTCGCCAATGATGCGAATGCCTTTACGTATATTCTCATCGCTGACTCTGGAGAAACCCAGACGCATCGTGTTTACACCCTGACCGGGTTCCAGATAAAAGGTATCCCCTGGTGTGAACGTTACACCTTTCACTTTACAGGCTTCCAGCAGTTCACGGGTTCTGTATTCGGACGGGAACTGCACGAACAGATGCAGACCACCCGCACCGGAAATTCGGCACATTGGCAGATACTGTTTCAGGCAACGCACAACCAATTCATATTTTCGCTTATATTCGGTGCGAGCTCGCTTCAAATATTTCTCGAAATTACCGTTGCTCAGATATTGATACAATAATGATTGGTCCAGCGTGGAGGTATGGATGCTGCGTGCCCGTTTCATACTCTCCAGATAATCAATCAGCGCCGCATCCGCAATAATCCAACCCACCCGCAGACCTGGGAACAGGACTTTGGAGAAGCTGCCCAGATACACCAGTCCATTGCCTTTGCCCATGCTGGCGATCAGGGGAGAGACATGCGAACCGGAATATCGCAATTCTTCGTTAAAACCGTCTTCAATAATCGGTACCTGATACTTGTTCATCAACCGGATGATCTCTACCCGTTTCGCAGGGGACGTCACAATCCCGGTTGGATTGTGATAGGATGGCACGAGATACGCCAGATCATATGGACTTGCCTCAAGTTCATGTTCCAGTTGCTTCAAGTCCAAACCATCCGGCTCCATGTTCACACCGGTCAGGTGGAACTGGTGCAACTTTAGATTTTTGATCGCCGTGTGGTGCGTTGGATTCTCGCAGAGCGCTTTTCCGCTTTTTTTGCGTAACACTCCAAGCACCAGATCGAATCCTTCCGTGAATCCGTTGGTGATCAGGATGTCCTTGCCACGGAGGTCAACACCTTTGTTCTCCATATAACGTAGTAAATAGTTCATCAGCGGTCTGTATCCTTGCGCATATCCGTAATTCAGCAGTACTTCGCCCTCAAGTGACATGCGATCCAGAAAAGCCCGTTTCACGTTGTGCAGATCAAACAGCTTTTCATCCGGCGCTATGCTGGTAAACGATATCTCACCGCGCTCTGCTCCGGAGCCATGCTTCATCAGATCGTACTGCTCTGCCTGAATTGCATACTCGCTTACCTCCGTCGTCCAGTCCAGTTCCCAGCTTGCTGCTGCCTCAGGTGTTTTGATGGAGGTACTGACGTAATTGCCCTTGCCTTTGACTGCATAGATCAGACCTTCATCTTCAAGCTCGGCATAAGCGAGCAGGACCGTGCTGCGACTAACCTTCATGAGTGTACTGAGTTCACGGGTCGAGGGCAGTTTTTGTTTAGCTTGCAGGCCGCCTTTGAGCATCAATCGCTTCATATAATCTTTGACTTGTATATATACAGGGCGGTCCTCCGTCAGTTGCAGATCGGAATACATCCCATCACTCCCTCTACTGGTATCTTGTCATATTATAAACCCCGCAGAAAGAACCACGATACCTCTGTTTCCCTGAGCGTGTGGTTGGTTGTTCGCACAAACGCAAAAAAGCCCTGGCAGTATGCCGGGGCCTGGTGGTGAAACTTGATCCATTTTCTATAGTACTGCTGCTATAATTTCTACAGTTGTATTGCATGACTAGTCTCTCTAGGATCGATAGCTATCTGACCTTCTACGTGTGTCTATTAACTTCAGTACGACTATAATTGCAGGCTTTCTAGGTGATACTTAAAATCTACAGTGAATCATGAATCTAGGTCTTTCTAGGTTTGCTTGCTGCAAGGGTCGATTAGATGATGAATCCACAATCTATAAGCTAGGGTTCTTGCTAACTGTACTCTTGTCGTGATCACGTAACAGAATTCAGCATGAAAAAGATATTCAATCATAGGGTACAATAGACGGAGGTAGATATAAAGACGTATGTCTCAGTGCCCAATTTCTTCCTCATACCCCTATAGTACCACTTTGAATCAGGGAAGTTAACCTTTTTTTTGAAATATTTGTCGTAATAGCGAAAATTGCGTGAATTGTACTTCATATAGATTGAAATGGTGTCCCTTTATAATATGTGATAGGATGAAAACCTATAGATAATGAGGAAGTGAGCCTATTGATTAATATTACCGTGCCAACACCGGATGTAACCATCACAAAGCAGGCTGATCCACAGCTTAGCCACATTTATGGATTTACTGATTTTCACCTGATTACCCGGGAACTAGGCGGGATTTTCATGTTTTACAATGCCGCTGGAGAGTTGTTATTTGTCGGGAAAGCACGAAAATTAAGACCACGTATCAAAAAGCATTTTGAAGACACAGTATCACCAATTAAGAATCACCGCGAAGAAGTAACGAAGATTGAAGTATGCCTGGTTGAAGATCCTGTAGATCGTGAAATTTACGAGACGTATATCATCAACACGATGCGTGCGAAATACAATGTAGATAAAGTCTTGTACAAATAAGACGCTTAAAAAGCACATGAACATGCAATGTCTGGGACATATGTCCTAAGTGTTGCGCCAGTGGGTAAGGATGTGATCGAAGGATTGCATCCGATTCCTTCTGGTGCTATCCCGATCTTTTTGAGGGAGTAGCTTGTAGAATTTGAAACGTAGTAAACCCAAGCTTAGTATCATAGATATACCAAATACATATGAAGAGGTGATTGTGTTGATCGGTCGTAGCGGTAACCCTACACTTAAAGACAGCACGTTTGAAAACAGAGGATATGGAGAAGATCGGTATCAGAATTACATGACGATCAACGGCACGGTGAACAAAGCGTTTATTACGCTTGTGATTCTGCTGGGCAGTGCGTTTGCAACATGGATGATGTTCTTTAACGGACAACAAGTGATGCCGCTCGCTTATGGTGGATTAATTGTTGGTTTCATTCTGGCACTTGTGATTTCGTTCAAACCCGTAGCGGCACCGTATCTCGTACCTGTCTATGCCGTGGCAGAAGGCCTGTTCCTGGGAGCACTCTCCGCAACCTATGAGTCACTGTATAACGGAATTACCTTGCAGGCGGCTCTGTTGACCATGGCTGTATTCATCGCTCTGCTGGTGGCATACAAAACCAGATTGATCAAAGCTACGGAGAACTTCAAGTTGGGCGTTGTTGCTGCAACTGGCGGCATCATGATCATGTATCTGTTGAGCTTTGTACTGGGTTTCTTCGGCATTTCAATTCCTTATCTGCATGATAACAGCTTGATTGGCATCGGTATTTCGGTCGTTATCGTCATTGTGGCTGCCCTCAATCTCGTCCTTGATTTCGACTTCATCGAGGGTGGTGCTGAACGTGGTGCGCCCAAGTATATGGAGTGGTACGGTGCATTTGGATTGATGGTAACGCTGGTATGGCTGTACATTGAGATCATCCGTCTGCTTGGCAAATTGCGGAGCCGGGACTAGTTTCATAAAATCCTTCTTCCTCTGACTCAGAATCGCATTCCCCAAAAAGTTGATGGGTGTAGAAATACGCCGTTGGCTTTTTGTTGTTGTCTATGAATGAGTCTAATACCAGATCGAAAGGAGTAGCCTCATGTTACTGGAAAATGAAGTGCACAGAAAATGCCTTCATTCCGATCGAGGCATCCACCACACTCATCTCGATTTTAGAAGAGAGTGAAACGTATGGGGTTGGCAAACTATGTTTAGAAGAGGAATTTGGCGGGGATAACGCTTCACAAGAGTCGTTCTTTGGTCATTTTAAGGATGTAATCTGCAGCATGCTGGACTAAGTCAAAGTATACATGACTTAGAACAACTACAGACACCGGTGGAACTTAAAAATGAATGATCTTTGTTAAATACGGAGATCATCTTCTAGAAGCCGTATAGATATTTTGTAAGAAATGTCCTTTACATAAGGTGTAGTTTATTTTCAAATTTATTATCTATCTTTAATAATTACCCAGCACTTAACCAAATAAAATAGTTCATTATCAAACTGCCAAATCCATTCAGATTCCTTCAGAATATTGCTTTGAGGTATATGATGTAAAATAGACTCAGATGTTACTCGTCCATTAATGACCAATCCCCCTTTTATTAATTCAATTTGACTTTGAATGTTTTCATCCATCATTAAAGCTGGATCGTTTATAACTTTGGTAAGAGGTAGAGGGGAGTTATCTATAGAACCCCACGCATATTGTTCTGAAGATATTATTCCTATACCACCTCGTTTAAGTAAATCCCAAACTTGCTTTACATGTCTGTCAGCGATTATATCTCCTAATTCTTTTGTCATAACTATCACTTCGTCGTTTGAAGAATGATCAGTTATCTTAGATATAGGAAGGATTAACTGACTAGAAACAGTCGAAGAAATAGCTAACGAATATTGAGTTTGAAATATTTTGATTGGACATAATTCAGCACTAAAAAGTTGTTGTAACAATTCCTTAACTGCAACAGAATTTTTGTCTAAGTCCTGAAGATCTAAAATGGAAATTTGCTCAGGATAACCTACTATATCCCTAGTAATTAAATTAACTTTACTTTGCAACTCCGTATCTACTCTATCCTTAGCCTTAATTAAGGTTGCAGAATCTACATCTAGTAAATCAGTTTGTTCATAGTTTTCAACGATTTCATTGAATGGAAGATCGTATAAATTTCCTGCACCAATTATTACGCTGTTATCAAAGTTTTCACCAAAAAACTCGGAAATGCCAATAATCTTTTTTAACTCATTTCGATGTGAGTCCCAAGTTGATGGAAGTTCGAATTGATTAATCTTATTAAAGAACTCTTGAATTATTGCAACATCTTTATTCATAATCAGTTTTGTCATCTCCAATATGTTTATTAACTGTTTACTGAACTTTGTGAAAAGCGATATAATACAATGATTCTTTTTGCAATTTGGAGATTGATTTTGATCATTATGGATAATATTTCTAAAATAAAATCTAACAACCTGCCTCCATATCATTAAAGTGGGCTGGTTGTTAGATTTTTTATATTTTTTGAATTCACCGAAAACATAAAACTATTTAAGTAAAGTAAATTAAAAAATATTAACCTCATTTATATCTGTATCAGATTTCTTACATATTAAACATGTCTAAAATCTCATTCTTAATTCGTTCATGTTCAAAAAGTTCTTCGTTCTCTCCTTCAACTGAAATTATATCAGATGTATTATTCTGTTCAGCGGAGAATGAATTTGGTGTTGAAATCTTATCATTTAAATCAAACACTCCATTTTCCCTATTAATAATACTATAATCTCCAAAAGTGTTTTTCTTTAACGCAATAATGTAAGTGTGCCCTTTCTGCATTTCAACGTAGCCATCACGTGTGATTTTTTGTTTGCCATCCAAACTTTGGACATAAGAGACGGGTTCAATAACTGTTAAAAACTCTTCGTTCCAGTCCCCCTTTAGAATATTCTCCACTCTCAGCTCTGTTTTAGTAGAAAAATCTTGAACTGCTCCGGTTAAATAAGTAGTAACATCATGTTCACGATCATCAAAATCTGCAACAGGACTCGCGATGACAACCAGTTCTGCTGAACTGACCAAACTATCTGCGTTATCATATGATATGTAGGTTGAATCTACATCCACTATTCCACTTTTATAGCTGTTAAATATGAAAAAGTAATAAGCAGCAAAAAGTCCAAGGACTATAGCAAAGCCTGTAATCCACTTTTTCTTATGATTTATCAACATTCTCAAAACCTCCAATTAAATTAGATGATTATTAAAATAAAGGTAATACTGATTTAATTTCCCCATTTACTCTTTAATTCAGCTTTATCATACGTTTGTGGTCCAAAAATAGTCTCTTGAGAATTAGACTTTGGTTTCATTATTGATTTAGAGGCATTGCTACCTGTTGTATGGGCCAAGCCAAGTGCGTGTCCGAATTCGTGCGATACAATTGACTTACGAAGGTCACTAGTATTCATTTTGCCGGCAGATATAGTGTTATGATAAAGCGATATTACAGAGTAATCCCAGTTAAATAGGTCAGGTGGTGCAATAATATTAGCAGGCCAAGATATCATATATGGCATTGCTTGACCCAGAGTCTCAGCGTCTGTAGTAGTTCCAACATAAACTTCATCCGTGCTATTCCCGGTTTTAACAGTAGTTTTACCTATATTAACCTTTGAGGATATCCCGTTCCAGCTTTGTCTACCTGCATCAACAGAGCCCGTATAACCGTATGAACTTACGGAAGAGTCATACCAGGCCGAGTACTTGCCCTCAAGCCTTTTTTTTGAGAAAACATCCGCCGATACAAAACTTGAAAACAATACTACTGAACTTAAAACAGTAAGGGCAACAGCAATTTTTTTTCTTTTCATAATTTTCTTCCTCTCAGTATATTCTATAATTCAAAAAAATCCCTAATTGCTCATGTCTTCAAAAGATAATGAGTATCTTTATTTCTTTGTTAAGAGAATTATTTGGCAGGCACGAATTGAAAATATAAACCACTCATATCTATATTAAAAAAAGAGAGCCTAATGTTACATATCAAAATCCCCTTTCAAAAAGATTAAATCAAAAATTCTAATTATATTTTTAATAACATACCCTGACTATTTCTTTAAAAATTCGGATACTTGAGATAACATATTTTGATTACAATAAATTAATATATCCCATTTAAGTTATAAAAATATATATTTTGATTTTATATTCTTTATAATACATATTTAACCAATGAATATCAATACTCTTTTATTTATTAATTTTAATAAGTTATAAATTAAGTCTAAAAAATAACCAGTGAATTAATATTTTAGCTTATATCGTTAAGTTGATTAGTAGAGCGAAATCTAAGATATCTTTCAAATTAAATTGATAGAAATTGAAACACAGGCGCAGTTTCGGTGTGAATATACGAATAAACGTCCTAAGGTAATGTAAAAGGAGATGGTTTTTACTATTCTCACCAAGTCAACTTCAAGATTTGGTATGTTCGTCTAAATAACAGCATAATTTTTTCATAAGAACATTTTTTAGCATTTTTTTTCGCTTGGTTTGCTCTTTACTTTTTTCTTGCCTGCACAAAAAAAACAAACGGCACAGGGTTTTTCCCATGCCGTTATACTTCAATTTTTTTATCCTGGTCTTATCTTTGAGCTTAAATTAATAACATTGGTTTATACCCTGCCTTCATAATAAAACTTGATACATTTCTTCAGTTGTGATGAAATCCGGCTGAGCAGGCAAATCTTCTCCTGCGGAACAAGCTGCCAACATATGTCCGTGATCAAGCCGTAGACTTAGGAATTGATAAGAAGTCGCTTCTGGCGAGTGCCAGTCTCCGTCCACATTACGAATTAGGGCGAAGGAGTCCAATGGTATGGACAACCCCATACCGACTGCCTTGATATAACTTTCCTTCAGTGTCCATAGACGGTAGAAGGTTTCCAGCCGACGATCGTCAGGCTCGGCAGCCAAGAACTGGCTTTCCTTAGGAGAGAAGAAACGCTCTGCAATCTGCATGTCAATTGGAGCTATCTTTTCCACATCCACGCCTAGTTCATCTGTACTGCCGGAGATCAGAGCAATCCAATCACCAGAATGGGAGACGTTGAATTGTACATCCGAATGGTGACTGAGCGAAGGTTTGCCGTAGGAATTACGGGTAAAAGAAAGCTCAGCAGGTCTCAGTCCAGTTAACTTGCTCAAAGTCACACGAGTCAATATCTCTCCCAGCACGGAGCGATACGCGTCAGCCTGACGCACAAAACGCGAAGCCTGAGCACGTCGCTCCGCAGAAACTTGCGATAGCAATTGGTTCCAGTTCGCCTCGGGCAATACTTCTGGAACTTGGAGTACACGAATAGTTATCATCATTAATCACCTGAATACGTATTCGGCGCAGTTCAGTAACTTTCCTTTATATGGAACGTCCCCTCAACTCTTCCTCCCAAATCATCACTATACGGATGCCCCTAACAAGCAAGCCGATTGTCTCGCTTTTCATGTTAAGGCCTCAGGTTTTGCATCTTCCTCTTCATGCTTCCTGTACTCGTTTCCATTCTGTATGCGCAGCCTGTATTCGCTCCCACATATCTTGGCATTCCAGTTCGCTGTAATTCACCAAGGGTTCATAGAATATTTCAGTTAATACGTTACGCCACTCGGTATAATTCCGGATCTCCTTTTTCCGGATTCCTTCCATATCATGTGTTCGAAGCATACATCCACGTAGTTCATGACTGCGGATCTCATTCCGCTGACGAAGCAAAAATACGTTATGCCAAGGTGATTCGACTGCCCGACTGTAGAATTCATGTTTGGGAATGAACTCTTCCAGGCTGGTAATTGCTTCAGGAGCATAGTCCACACCTTCACTTGGCCCATTCGGCTCGTACTCAAGCCGCCATCCCCCAGCCACAACAGATGATGGCATCAATTGGTACGTGAACGGAGCTGAACCATAGGTTCCATAACGAAGTGGCAGAGGTTCAAAGGGCATTCCGCCGAGACCTACATCTACAATCCAGCGTTCAACTGTCGGGTCAGCATCTGGCAGAAGCACAGATAGACCGAGATGGAATGAGTTCACACGGGGTTGTTCCCCATGAGGCTGTACTCCCCCGCGATGCCAATCAACCGTATAACCCAGCGAGCGGAGAAGAACACTAAATGCACCATTTAGATGAAAGCAGTAGCCGCTACGTCCCTGTAATATAAGCTGAATTGAATCTTGAAGACTGATTTCCGCAGGAAGACCTGCAAAAATATCGAGCGTTTGCCAGGATAAATATTGCACATGGGCTCGCTGGAGTTCAAATAAGAATTCCAGTGTAGGTTCCTTTATATCATCTATGCCGATCCGTTTCAGATAGGCCTGTATTTCAGCTGTATTCAATAGTTCAATCATTATTCAGATCACCTCACGTCATATAGTGGGCTGCAGGCGATGGTTATAAACTTCTGCTGCCCTGTGTTCATTGTAAAAGCGAACGGATGAAAACGACATCATCAGTTGTGCAGATTGTAACGGTACAATTATTGAACAAAGCCTTGAAATTCATCTCAAGAGATGGGCATAGTTCTGATTTCATTGAAATACAATATATGGATGAGCTATTTCTTTTTCCGGGGTATGCTAACCCTTTGGAGTGGATATAGGTTAGAATATAGATAGATAGCAGGATTAGGAGATGGAAAAATGGCTAATGATGAAGTGATTTTGACACAGGAAGGCTTGGAAAAGCTGGAGGACGAACTGAAGGATTTGAAGACGGTGAAGCGTAAGGAATTGGCAGCTCGTCTGAAACTCGCGATCAGTTACGGTGACCTGAAGGAAAATAGTGAGTATCATTCAGCCAAAGATGATCAGGCCTTTATGGAGACCCGGATTTTGATCTTGGAGAAGATGCTGACAAAAGCCAGAGTCATCTCTTCAGACAATATAGACTCCAACAAAGTGAGCATTGGATCCACGGTGTTGCTTAATGACATTGAGTTCGCCGAGAAGATTGAATATAAAGTGGTTGGCCCTGCCGAGGCCGATGTTGCGGATAATAAAATTTCGTACGAGAGCCCGCTGGGCAAGGAGATAATGGGCAAAGAAGTGGGCAGCGTCATTCATGTCAATGCTCCGATGGGCGTTATCAAGTACGAGTTACTTCAAATTAAAGTGTAATTCAAAAAGAGAGGTGCTTCGCAGTCATCCAAATGGCTGAGGGGACACCTCTTTTTGATTCTATTGGGCTTTAACGGTTGGGAATACGGATTTGTTGAAACTTCATACGGTTGGACTAACGGACTTTATCACATACTGTGTTTAAGGAACTTATGAGCTGAAGATTTCCGTATGTTTTATATGTAAAAAAATAACATTTCGACAAATTTCGAATTTCGAATGACCTGACAAGTTGAGTAGTATATAATTACGGGAAAACTTTAATGTGATGGAGTAGATACGATGAATTTTAGTAAGCCTAATCTAGATCAAGACAACGCTGGCAAAGGAGAACGTTTCTCCCAAGCTGGATTTATCCTGGCGGCCATTGGTAGTTCGGTTGGTCTGGGCAACATGTGGAAATTCCCATACATTACGGGTGAGAACGGAGGGGCTGCGTTTTTCCTGCTCTTCATCGTTTGTTTGCTGCTGATTGGTCTGCCAGTGCTCCTGGCTGAACTTGCGATTGGTCGCAGTGGCAGAGGTAGTGCAGCTACGGCTTTTATCAAAGCAGGTGGACATAAAGGTTGGCTCGCAGCCGGTTTGCTGCAAGTACTGACTCCTTTTATCATCCTCTCTTTTTATGTCATTATTGCAGGGTGGACCTTGCAATATGCAATTACGTCATTCAGTGGAACATTGTTTAACAATCCGGATTATGCCGGACAGTTCGACTCCTTCATAGGTGGCTATATGCCGATTGTATGGCAACTGGTCGCGGTCCTCATTACAGGCTGGATTGTAGCCAAAGGGGTATCTAACGGAATCGAGAAGTTTAACAAGGTACTGATTCCGGCGATGTTGGTACTGCTCATTATCCTGATGATTCGTGCAGTTACATTGCCGGGTGCGGGAGCTGGGGTATCCTTCTTCCTGAATCCGGACTTCTCACAGCTTACAACGGAATCCGCACTGGTAGCGCTTGGACATGCCTTCTTCTCCCTGTCACTGGGGATGGGTATTCTTGTAACCTACGGTTCGTATGTGGATAAAAATCAATCTCTCGGTGCGGCAACCGTCGCCGTTGGTGCAGGTGACCTGATCTATGCATTCATTGCGGGTCTAATCATCTTCCCAACAACATTCTCGTTTGGTATTGCACCGGACCAAGGACCTTCACTGATCTTTGTGGCACTTCCGGCGGCCTTCTCGGCGATGCCACTTGGTTTCTTGTTTGGTGGACTGTTCTTCATCCTGCTGGCTATTGCGGCATTAACGTCAGCAGTATCCTTGCTGGAAGTTCCGGTGAAATATTTCATGGAACGTTTGTCCTGGAGCCGCAGTCGTTCGGTGTGGGTTATCTCTCTAGCGGTCTTCATCGTAGGACTTCCTTCGGTATTGTCGCTCGGCTTGCTGCCTGAATGGACGATTGGATCGAAGAGTGTGTTCGACTGGATGGACTTTGTAGCATCCAACATCCTGCTGCCTGTAGGTGGACTGCTTGTAACGATTTTTGCCGGATACTTCTGGAAAACGGCTGCGGAAGCTTCCGGCCTGCGTTCCGGATGGTTCCGGGTGTGGCTGTTCATGCTGCGTTACGTGGCTCCGATCCTGGTTTTGCTGGTTCTACTGCACACATCCGGCATCATTCACTTCTAATGGTGAAGGCCCGATAGGGTTAAATATGGTCTGTTGTGCAGATTTACCATGGATAAAACCTCTTGGAAGAAATGCAAAAGCCCTTGTTTTCCCTCGTCAATTTTGGGACAATACGGAGTAGAGGTTTTTTAGGTAGGACCGATAAGCCATATGCTTTTTTGCGAAAAGAGGATTATACAATGAACAAATCATCCATATATGGATTAACATTAGAGCAATTACGTTCCTGGCTGCCGGAGCATGGGCAGAAAAAATCCCGTGCATCCCGGATCTGGGAATGGTTATATCAAGAGCGTGTACACGATTTTCCCGCGATGTCTGATGTCCGTCAAGAATGTCTGGATGTTCTTTCCGAGCATTTCACCATGAACTCGCTGAGCGAACATGTGAAGCAGGAATCGGCAGATGGTACCGTGAAGTTTCTGCTTCGGATGCAGGACGGCAACCTGATTGAGACGGTATTAATGCGACAGAAATACGGACTTACCGTCTGTGTAACCACACAAGTGGGTTGTAATATTGGCTGTAGCTTCTGTGCGAGCGGTCTGATCAAGAAGAGCCGTGACCTGACCGCTGGAGAGATTGTGGAACAGATTATGCATGTGCAGCGACATCTGGATGCAGCGGGTCAAGACGAGAGGGTAACTAACGTGGTTGTGATGGGGATTGGTGAACCATTCGACAACTTCCAGCACATGAGTGATTTCATCGAAGTCATCAAGGATCGCAAAGGACTGGCACTTGCCGCCAAACGGATTACTGTGTCCACGAGTGGCCTTCCGGACAAGATCAAGGAATTTGCAGACAGCAGTCTGCAGGTTAACTTAGCGATCTCTCTGCATGCACCTAATAATGAACTGCGTACACACATCATGAAGATCAACCGGGCTTTTCCGATTGAGCAATTGATGGATGCGGTGGATTATTATCTGGCTACAACGAACAAACGCATCATGTTTGAGTACATCCTGTTACGTGATGTTAACGATCAACGTGAGCATGCCGCGGAGCTCGCTGAACTGTTGTCCAGTCGCAGAAGTATGGTCAGTGTGAATCTGATCCCATACAACCCGGTGGATGAGCACAGTCAGTATCAACGGAGTACAGAAGAGTCGATTCTGGGCTTCTATGATACACTCAAAAAGAACAACATCAACTCCACTGTACGTATGGAACATGGTACCGATATCGATGCTGCCTGCGGACAGTTGCGCAGTAAACAAATGAAGAACAACGCTGTCGAATCCGAACCAGGCCGTCTGGCACTGGGATAAGATACAACGCGGAGCTGGCAAGTAAGTTAGGATACTTGGTTGTATAATTATTAGTGCCTGTACTTTGTACGCCCGTTGTTGAGTTCGCGAATGCGTTGCCTGAATGCAAAACGCCTCTGTATATCACTGAGAAGTGATAACGGAGGCGTTTTTTTGGAATGTCATTATTTCAGTTTTTTGGTCATCAGCAGATGGGGAATGCCATCTTCCATAAATACTTCCGACGCGGGTGCATATCCGAGACGTTCGTAGAACCCGGAAGCTTGTACCTGTGCGTGCAGCTTGGCTTTCTCAAGACCATCAGCAACAGCCATCTGCTCCAGTTTGTCGATCAGCACACGGCCCAGGCCGTGTTTGCGGTAATCAAGCATGACACAGATCCGTTCCAATTTGGCGACCTTTTCCACAATGCGCAGTCTGGAGGAAGCAGCAGGTACACCGTCTACGTAGAGCAGAATGTGGCGCACCTCCGCGTCTAATGTATCATAAGCATCGAATTCGTCCGCTGCGGATACGCCTTGTTCTTCGACGAAAATAGCCGTACGAATGGCGAAGCAGGCATCGAGCAATTCCTGATTATTAACTTCAACAATCGTTGTATTCATGAATGTTTCTCCTTTGGACGATAGTAATCATAACCGGGCATGATAAACTGGTGTATAGCATAATCATTGCAGCCGTTCCATGTGAGTATGATGGTTAAAATTCAATTCAATTTAACTGTAGTTATATCACTATTTATGTTGTGAATGCAACAATTTTATAAAAGGGCGTGAGCGCATTGACTGATAAAAAAGAAGTGTTGCGTGAAATTGGCATGATTGCCCGCTGTCTGGATTCGATCAGCAATGTCGAATTTCAACATCTGAACTTGTCCCGAGGCCAATATCTGTATCTTTATCGCATATGTGAGAATCCGGGCATTATTCCCAACCAGCTGGCTGAACTAATCAAAGTAGATCGAACGACAGCGGCCAGAGCGATTAGCAAACTCGAATCCGATGGATTTATTGTCAAACAGTCGGCAATAGACAATAAGAAGAACAAGTTGTTATATCCGACAGAAGCTGGCCTGAAAGCATGGGAATTCATTCGTAAAGAGGGCGAGCATTCCGACCAGGTGACGCTGGACGGCTTTACGGATGAAGAGATAGAGACCGCGGTTAAGCTTCTCCGCCGAATGCGCCACAACATCGAGGTAGACTGGAAATTTGTCAAAAAGGGCGGACGGCGGTCCTACATGGATATCTCAGAATGAACAATACCTCTATCCTTGACCCCTACACCCCAGACCCTAGCCGAACCGATCTCAAGGAGCAGAGTAGTCATTATCTCACAATAGCAAAAGTACAGGAGGGAATCATGAAGAGAATGAACCGGAAAACAGTAACGTGGTTGGTCATATTGGTGGTCAGTATTGCAGCAGCGTTCATTATTTTCATGAAGGAGCGGTTCGTGATGAATGAATTATCCCCTACAGTATCCTTTGTCCAAGATCATATGACCAATCCCAATGGTTTACTTGCGTCCTATTTGCAGGATGCCACATCCGAAAAAGCGGATATCGTAGCAGGCAGAGAGGTTTTATCTGAATCACTTGGTCTTTGGATGCAATATGCTGTAGCCAAGAACGATCAGGCGTTATTTGAGCAAAGCTATGAGCTGCTGACGACCTATTTCCTCATGCCGCAAAAATATATTGCCTGGAAGCTGGATGCTGAGGGAAAATCTCACGTGACCACCAACGCGCTCGGTGATGATTTCCGAATTGTCGGTGCCTTATTAAAGGCAGCAGATCAATGGCAACAGGGAAGAGAAGCCAAAATGGCAACGGCCTCGGATATTTCCCGTACACTGACGCAGTCGGTTCAGAATAAAGGATATTATGTTGATTTTCACGATTTTGGCAATGGTTACTCCGCGGATATGTTAAGCCTGGTTTATGTGGATCTACCGTCTCTCCAATTAATGGAGAAGCATGAATTGCTGGAGCCGGGCACATATGCCAAGTACGAATCTATGTTGAAGAGTATGCCGGATGACGGGATATTTTATCCGAAAACATTCAATGTGGGGACGAAAGAGTATACATATGATGACACAGTGAATCTGATTGATCAGCTGATCGTAGCGAACCATCTAACTGCGACCAGCCGCAAACCGGACAAGCTCATTGCTTTTTTGAAAAAAGAATTCAATACCCGTCATCAGCTGCCGGGACAATATAAGCGTAGTACTCGCACACCTGCGGTATCTTACCAATCTCCATCCGTATATGGACTCGCGATGCTGCTTGCGGTTCAGTCAGGTGATCCAAAATGGGCGAAACAGCTGTATAAGCATATGATCAGCATGCGTAGTCTGGACGCCAGTTATCCAGGCGGATATGTATTTAGTGGAAACACACATATGTTTGATAACCTGTTTCCTTTGCTTGGGGAGACTGAATTACAAAAGTTACTTAAAAAGTAATAAAAATGTCATTTAATATATTCAACAATGTGTTAACATGATGTTTGTCTATTCATGTCATATATTGTTTACTCGAAATATCACTAACCAATCTACTGGAGAGAAGAAACCTATGAGGAATAAAGCACCCATCCTTCGTATTGCATGGGGATATGCGAGTTTGATTGGATTAGCCGTAATCCAGCAGCTCGTTGTCTATCTTAAGATTTATATGAATCAGAGTTATACTACACTGGATGTGGTGTTTAGTATTGTGTCGCTTGGAGCGCTGATCCTGGGTTTTGTGATACCTGTCGGGGTATCTGTCGTCGCCGGATTTATCTATCTGGTCTCTTATTTTGTATGGCTTGTTACCTACGCGGATGTAAGTGTACTTACGTTCTCTTGGTGGCTGCTCATTCCAGCCAATGTGGCTGTGGCTGCTTTTATCAAGGCAAGTCTTGTGCGCAATGCGCGTGTCATGGAGCGTCTGCAGGAGCTTCAGGAGCGTAATCCGGAGATTGACCTGGATACCTCTCTGGGTAATAAGGATGCACTTGCGGATACGCTTGTTAAGCAAAGTAATCTAGCCAGACGTTATTCGGAGCAATATGGATTCAGCATGGCGATGTTCAAGATCGAGTTTTTGCCGTTGGTACTGGAATCACTCGGTTCCGTACGTTATGCACAGTTCCTTCTTGAACTATCCACTACCATACAGAAGCAGATTCGGTTTGAGGATTATAAATTTTTTGTGGATCGAGGACGTTTTGTGATTATCTGTCCAATGACCAATGTGGAGTACTTGCCCATCCTGACACAACGGATCAAAAAAGCCATGATGGATCTGCAAATCATCGATAAAAAGGGAAATGAGTTGCAGACGGTTATTCGATCGGGTGCACTGGTATTTCAGAAGGAACAATTCAGTAAGTATGAGGATATCGATGCTGTTATTGCGGCACTGGAACGGAACACAGAGACAGATCTCATTGGTGAATACATCTAGATGCTATGGGGGAGGAGTATTTCTGTGAATTATTTAACATGGTTTGTTCCATTATGTATTGTAGTTAGCAGTTTCTTTGCCATTACGATTCTTATATTAACCTTTGCGACTCTTCGTTTTCGAGGGAAAATTAACAGGAAATATGATCGGAGGAAATTGAATGGCTGATTTCCTGCTGTTGATGTCCATCCTCAGTATTTGGATATCCGTCACCGAGTCGATTGTCATTATGGCTGGAGCTATTCGTTTCATTAACAAACAAGAAAAAAAGGGAATTCAAATTCCTGAAAGTATGGATGATTACCCCACTGTGACTGTCATGGTGCCTGCGCATAATGAAGGGGTAGTTATCGTGTCTACCGTTGAGCATATATTGCGTCTGAACTACCCTGAGCATAAAGTTCAAGTTATTGTTATTGCAGATAATTGTACAGATAATACAGCAGAGCGCCTGAAGGAACTCAAGGCCAAGACGAGTTATGCAGATCGTGACTTTACCATTCTGGAGCGTACCGGTACAGGTGGGAAGTCGGGAGCTTTGAATGATGGCCTTGAACTGGCGTGGGGAGAATGGATATGTATCTATGACGCAGATGCGGCGCCTGAGCGGAATGCATTGATGTTTTTGACACAAAAAGCATTGGAAAACCCGGAGAAGTATGGTGCTGTATTTGGTCGAAACAAAGCTCGTAATCGGGGTCAGAATTTTCTCTCCCGTTGCATTAATCTGGAACTTGTAACGGTCCAACGTGTTCACCATACGGGGCTATGGGAGTTATTCAAACTGGGCACGATTCCTGGTACGAACTATATTATCAAGGCAGCACTGATCCGTGAGATTGGTGGATGGGACCCTGATGCGATCACGGAAGATACGGCCGTGTCGTTTGATATTCTTACTCGGGGTCAGCTTATTGCATTAGCGCCACAAGCAGAGGCTTACCAGCAGGAACCTGAGCAATTATCGGTATATATGAAACAGCGCCAGCGCTGGTCCAAGGGAAATTACCAGGTTGTTATCGACAATGTGAAGCATTTATTTGACCGTACTAGCTGGAGAATTAAACTGCATGTTCTGTACTATGCTGCAAGTTATTTTTGGTTTATGATCGCTATTATTGTATCGGATATTATTTTTGTCTCGAATCTAGTGTATCAGGTTATTGCATTATTTAATCCGAATGTCATTTCTCCCTTCCAGTTCTCAGGGGATGTTTACGTGTATCTCGTAATAGCATGGGCATTAATGTACTACATTTATGTACTACAAATTAATCTCGCACTCTCAGCAGATATTGGGCAAAGCAATACGCAGAATTTTATTGTGGCCTGCCTCTCCTATTTCACATATGCCCAGTTATTTCTGGTCATATCCGTCAAAGCATTTATCTCGCTTATTGGAGATAAGCTATTCCGGAGAGAAACCAAATGGTACAAAACGCAGCGTTTTGGCTGAGAAACATCAACTTATAAATGAAGGGCTGTTTTCTGGATTCGTTCAGAAGGCAGTCTTTTTTACTATGGAAAGATTGGTTGGCATTATGTATACTCTTTCAGGCTGTACATATTGAACGTTGCATAAAGGAAACGGAGGCGTGTGGAATGGGCTACAGAGGACCTGAGTTTTACGATAATGAGGAAAACTTTGAGAAGTATATGGAACGCCGCCAGTGGCAGGAGAATGCCAATGATACGTTAGAGAAACCTGTTATGCTAGAGCTGATCGGAGACGTTGCGGGCAAGAGCATACTGGATCTTGGCTGCGGGGATGCGAGGTTTGGCGTAGAATTGCTCCGTTCTGGTCAAGAGGGTACAACTTACACGGGAGTTGAAGGTTCACTGAATATGGTGCGGGCAGCTAACGAATCGGTTAAAGGCACGAATGCACAGATTGAGCAAGCGTTCATGGAAGACTGGACCTATCCGGCGGGAGCATATGATCTGGTTATATCGAGACTGGCTGTTCACTATATTGAAGATGTGGAGAGCCTGTTCCGCAACATATACAATACTTTGAAAGAGAACGGGACATTTGTATTCTCTGTAGAACATCCTGTGATCACGTCCACACTGCAACCCTCCGGGACTCGAACGGATTGGGTGGTTGATCAGTATTTTGTAGAAGGATATCGGGAGCAGCAGTGGCTGGGCGGTTCTGTGAAAAAGATGCATCGTTCCATTGAATCGTATTTTATGGCATTGCAGCGGGCAGGGTTCCGTGTAGAACATTTGCGCGAGTCAGCACCACAACGTGCTTATTTTGTAAACGAGGAAACCTATCTGCGCAGGCAACGCATTCCATTGTTTCTGTTTTTAAGTGCCCGGAAATAGGATATTGGTAAACGTATAGATAAATAGATGAAACCGTAAAGTTATACTCATAAATTAGAAAGTTCTACACAGAAAACGGTGGATAACACTAGATATAGGAGTAAAAAGCCCGAAATCTATCCACATGTGGATAAGATATCGGGCTTTTACTGTTAAGTTTCTTCACCTATGTTACGTTTGCTGTGTATAACCCCGCAATTATAAATCCGCCGCAGCTCTGACATAGACACGTTCTCCATGCTGATCAACTTCCACAGGTGCCTCGAAGAAGTCGCTAAGCACTTCCGTATTCATCAGATCGCCAGTTAATCCGCTACGGACGACTTCGCCCCGTCGAAGCAGGAGGCTGTGACTGAATACGGGCAATATTTCCTCCGTGTGATGGGTGACATAGATGAGCGATGGGGTATCCGGTCGCTGGGACAATTCACGAATACTCTCCAGCAGTCGCTCTCTTGAGAACAGATCCAGTCCATTGCAAGGCTCGTCCAGAATAAGTACCCGTGGGTTGGCCATAAGTGCTCGTGCAATGAGAAGTTTCTGTTTCTCCCCTTGAGAACAGGTACGATATTCGCGATCCCACAGGTGCCGACAGCCCAGCGTTTGCATCAATTCCTGTGCCTGTTCCAGATCATCATTCGACAGCTTGTCATACAAGCCAATGGTGGCATGTTTGCCGCTGATCACGACATACTGTGTGCGGTCTGTGCCATGCAATTTCTCTTGCAGAGATGAACTGACCCAGCCAATGGATTTGCGAAGCTGTCTCAGATCCACATCCCCATATTCATGGCCTAACACGGATATCTTACCTTCGGTCGGCCAGAGATATCCGGTGATCATGTTCAGAAGTGTTGTTTTGCCGGAGCCATTCAGGCCAAGCAACGCCCAGTGTTCACCGTCATTAACTTGCCAGCTTACATCGTTCAGCAGGGTAAGGGGTCCCCTTTTCCAAGTGACATGCTGTACATCAATAATCATGCGTTATTCCTTCCTTCTGATATCCTCGAGTGTCTTAGGTGTATTGTAGTCACAAAATCAGTGAGGTTTCAACGGTTATCATGCTGTTCTTGGTTGGTCCTTGCGCAGAAATACAGCACACACACCAAGCAGTGGCAAAAACGAACATAACTTGATAACAAACGAAATGCTAGTCACGTCAATTAAGGAACCTAACACAACCGAGCCAAGTCCAGCCATTCCGAACGACAGGCCAAAAAACAATCCGGATACCGTTCCAATATGACGAGGAAGCAATTCCTGTGCATAAACAATGATGACGCTGAAGCCGGACATCAGGATGAGTCCAATCATTCCGCATAATACCATGGACAAGACGGGTCCTGCATAAGGTAGCAACAGGGAAAACGGTGCAGTGCCTGCAATGGAGAACCAGATCATCGGTTTGCGTCCGTAGCGGTCAGCGAGTGGGCCACCGAGCAAGGTCCCGACCATACCTGCAAATTGCAAAATAAACAGACAGATCTGTGCCTGGGAGAGAGGCAAGTCATATGCATCGGCGTAATAGAAGGCGTAGTACCCGGTCATGCCTGCAATATATACGAATTTGGAGAACAGCAGCAGGATGAGAATTCCCATTGTAAAAGCGATGAATCCCCTGCTCACAGGTCGAGCTGCTGGCTCTGCGCCGCTTGATTTTAGAGGGCGTTGCTGACGAATGCGATTCTCGGCAAGCTTGTCTCTGTACCAACGACTGACAAAAGACTGAATGAAGATGCCGATCAGGGCAAAGCCCATCAGCCATAGAAAACTACGCTGCCCATGTGGCAGCAGGATGAAGGCGACCAGTAATGGAGCAATAGCCTGTCCTGTGTTGCCTCCCACCTGGAAGATCGACTGTGCCATTCCTCGTCCACGGCCTGCTGCCATATGAGCCACGCGTGAGGATTCGGGGTGGAGGATGGATGAGCCTATGCCAATTAATGCTGCCGAAACAAGCAGCATCCATAACTCGGAAGACAAAGCTAAACCGAGAACACCGATCAGGGAGAATAGCATACCTCCGGGAAGCAGGATCGGCATGGGCTTGCGATCCGACATATAACCGACCAGTGGCTGAAGGACGGATGCGGTAATATTCAGGGTGAAGGCAATCCAGCCCATCTGGGCGAAACTGAGCTGCATGGTCTGCTGGAATAGCGGGAATGCAGACGGAACCACTGTCTGCATCGCATCATTCAGCAGATGGGCGAAGCTGACTCCGGCGAGTGCCCAATTGGCGGAGGAGTTGATTTGCATTTTGCTTAAAGTGGCCTGAGCCATGGGAGATCACCTCAAATTATTTTTTTCTATGATAAAAGATGGGAGCAGATCATGTCTTTGTGAAAAGTGCTTGGAAAGTGAGCACGATTTGCTATAATGTCAGCAGGTGAGCAAACGATGGAATTAAACATGACGCTAAATGGGTTGGAATTATGGAAAGCTACCGGAGGGTTTGCGAATGAGCCGCATGTACATGACGACTGGTATCAGCTAACGCTGCCGGTCAGAGGTCAATGTCATCTGGTACAGGAACGGCATGCATACCCGCTAAAAGCAGGCATAGGGATTATTGCTCATCCCCAGACTGAGCATTATTTTGAGATAGGGTCGGATTCGGCTGTCATTGTGATCAAGTTCCGTAAACCGCCATTAGGCAGTTTCGAAGGTGCGGAGTTAAGTGGGGGGCGAGCTGAGTTTCGACCTACCCAGAATTTTGATCCTGTTGAGATCAGCAGTCTGTTTCGAGTCTGGAATTCCATTTTGTTAGATGATGTGCCCGAAATGCTGCAAGTGCAGGAAACAGAACTAGCCATCGAGACGTATCTAAGACGTGTGTTGACGGGGCAGGAAAATGGAAAAAGAACTGTAAATCCCGGTACATTCATGGATCCTCATCTCCAACGAGTGCTGGATTACATTCACAGTGCCTATACAGGCCCAATGGATATTGATTCGATGGCGATGGTTGCACATCAGAGCCGATATCATTTTATGCGTTCTTTCAAGGCTCTTACGGGAACAACACCGTATCAATATCTGCTGAATTTGCGCGTAGAAGAAGCGTCCAGGAGGCTCCGCCTTACAACGGATTCAGTAACAACAATCAGTTATGAACTGGGATTTTCCAGTGTCAGTCAGTTTTACAGAGCCTTTCAGCGAGTGTATGTTATGACACCGATGGAATATCGGAATCATGTGTAGATTTTAACGGGCAGTCTCGCATATGCGAGACTGTATTTTAGTACGTTACAGCATGCCACTCATTTTTGTTGTTGCCAAACATTGAAGAGTTTGCTAAGATGGGAAAAAGTTTATGTAAGCGTATACATTTAGATTAAAATTACAACGTTGTAATTATGGTTATGGCAAGTATTTAAAAGAAAGAAATACGGTGTAAGGAGGACTATTTCAAATTAGTTATCTCGTTATTACGCAGAATGATATAGGTTGTTACAAAATGTGAATGAGATAAATAACAAATACGTCAGTGAAATGACGGTTCCTTTTTATTCAAAAATTCAAACGTTGTAATTATGTAGCGAAGGGGAGTGTTTCACGTTGAAAAAACGCATGTCCACGCTGTTCAGCCTGATCAGACGGGATAAATATTTGCTACTGATGTTTTCGCCTATCTTTCTGTATTACCTCATCTTCATGTACCTTCCGATGCCTGGCGTGCTGTTGGCATTTCGTAATTTCTTGCCGGGTCAGGGCATGCTCAGCGGGGAGTGGGTGGGACTGCGCTGGTTCGAACAGTTCGTGAATTCCATCTACTTCTGGCGACTGCTGCGTAACACATTTTTGCTCGCCTTCCTGCCGCTCCTGTTTGGTTTCTCCATTCCGATTTTATTCGCTGTCTGCATCGTGGAGATCAAGAACCGGACATTCAAGCGATTTGCCCAGACCGTTACGTACCTTCCTCACTTCATCTCCACTGTTGTTGTAGCTGGCATGATTATTAACTTCCTGTCACCAACAGACGGTATTGTGAACACCCTCATCGCGAGTCTTGGCATGGAAAAAGTGAACTTCATGATGGATGCGAGCTGGTTCCGTACCATCTTCACAAGTTCCGACATCTGGCAAAGCTTTGGCTTCAGCTCCATCATCTACATTGCAGCCATTATGGGGATCGACCCCGAGATGTATGATTCCGGCAAAATTGATGGCGTCAACAAATTCCAGGAGCTATGGCACCTGACCCTACCCAGTATCAAACCAACCATCGTCATTCTTCTGCTTCTGTCGCTTGGCGGCATTATGAGTGTAGGTTTCGAGAAAGTATATCTGCTCTACAACGGAGCCACCTACGAAACGGCAGATGTCCTGTCCACCTATGTATACCGGATGGGGATTGAGGGCCAGAATTACGGCTTCGCCACAGCGGTCGGCTTGTTTAACTCTATTATCACATTTGTGCTTGTCTTTGCTGCCAATTCCATGACCCGCCGCCTGACCAAGATGTCACTCTGGTAAGACTATACCCCGGACCAAAGGAGACCTGTATGCAAAAATCGAGAAGTGACCGTTTGTTCTACGGATGTGTCTACCTGCTGACCATACTGGCGGTTGTTGTCACGTTGTATCCCTTTCTGTACGTCATTAGTATTTCATTCAGCTCGGTGGATGCCATCGACAAACAAAAAGTTGTATTGTGGCCCGTTGGATTTACCCTGTCAGGTTACCAAATGGTACTGCAATACAAGGAGTTATGGGTTTCGTTCTACAACACCCTCTGGTACACCGTGGTAGGCACACTGCTGAACATTGTGGCAACATGTCTTGCGGCGTTTCCATTATCCAGACAGCAGTTTTTCTTACGTCGCAAGCTGAATTTCTTCATCGCCTTCACCATGTATTTCTCGGGTGGACTCATTCCGGTCTACATGCTGATTACCTCGCTTGGGCTGTACAACACCCGCTGGGTTATGGTGCTGCCTGTGCTGGTGATTACGTTTAACGTCATGATCTGCCGCTCAGCTTTCGAAGGCATTCCGAATGAAATTTTCGAAAGTGCCAGTATAGACGGGGCTAACGAGATGACGATGCTGTATCGTCTGGCGGTTCCGATCATCAAGCCAACACTGGCTGTGCTCACGCTGTACTACGCGGTATTCCACTGGAACAACTTTTTCACGGCCCTATTATATCTGGGCAAACAGGATATGCAGCCCTTACAGATGTTCCTGCGAAGAGTGCTGATCATGGCTTCGCCGGAAGTGATGCAGAAGATGGGCGGTACGATGACATCCGGTGCGCTGGCGGTCTCCTCCCTTCAGGTTCGTTATGTATCCATTGTGGTCAGCATTCTGCCTATTGTTACGATCTACCCGTTTATCCAACGGTACTTCGTTAAGGGGATCACCCTCGGAGCCGTGAAAGGATAGCTTTACTTACTTAAGTGTCATGTCATTCAAAGGAGTTCAAAATGGTTCATACCAAGGAGGAATGATGGATGAGATTTAAAGGGGCAGGAAGAAAAAGTGTAATCGCAGCGATACTGGCAATCAGCCTGGCGGGATGTAGCGGCGGAACAGGGGCGGGAACCGATGCGGGGAGCACCCCGTCCAGTTCGGAGCCAGCCTTCAATTATACCGGAGCAGGGCCGGTGACGGATCAACCGGATGCCAAACTGTCTATTCTCGGCACCAACGCTTGGACGACCAATGTGGACTTGTCCACCGCAGCCATCGTGAAGAAAATTGAGAGCAACGCTGGTGTGACGGTGGATTGGGATCTGATTCCGCCGCAGAACTATGCGGATGCCGTCAATCCGAGGCTGGCTGCTGGTACCGGCTTGCCCGATATCGTGTACCTGCCGGATCAGGATCAGCTGATGAAGTACATTAACAGCGGTCTATTCATTCCGATTAATGAACTGGTAGAGAAATACGGCGTGAATCTCAAAAAAATATATGAAAAGTCACCTTCGGTCAAAGCCAGTTTAACAACGCCAGATGGTAAAATGTATTATATCCCACAGCAGACGTTAACCCGCAACTACATGCCGGTATTTATGGTCAATGTGCGCTGGCTTGATAAACTGGGATTAAGCGAGCCGACCACGCTGGATGAATTCACGGCGATGCTGCGCAAATTCAAGACAGATGACCCGAACGGCAACGGAAAAGCCGATGAGATTCCGCTGTCCATGGAAGCAAAATTTGTGTCAATGGCCTTTGGCCCGGCATTTGGACTTGATCTGTCCAACCAGTTCTATGCAGACGATCAGGGCAAAGTACATTTCAGCTATTATGAGCCTGCCTACAAGGAGTACTTGACCTATCTGAACGGACTGTACAAGGAAGGTCTGCTTGGGGTGGATTATGCGAGTACTACGAGTGATCAGGTCACGTCGCGCATCTCTCAGGATGTGACGGGAGCAACGTTTAATTTTAGCTGGTATATGTCGATGGTCTACAGTCCGTTATTCAAGGATTACAATCCGGAAGAGCCAATCATCAAAGGCATTTTACCACTGAAAGGACCGCATGGGGATCAGTTCTATGTAGGACGTACACCAGTGAGTGGCATCTTTGGCATTACACGTGATAGTAAAAATCCGGAACTTGCTTTCCGTTTCCTGGACTATGCCGTAAGTGAGGAAGCACAGACGTATTATACGTGGGGCATCAAGGATGACACGTATACGGAAGAGAATGGCGTGAAGACATTTACGGACAAAGGCAAGGACAATGAATACATCCAGAAGCTTGGCATTGGTCCGGTGAATCTGCCGAACATCCAATCCACCGATTCTGCTGATTCCGTCGTAGCCCCTTGGCATGCGAAGATGGATAAGGAACTGGAGCCGTATGTGCGCGAACCGTTCCCGTTTGTCTATGCCCTGCCGGATGAAGCGAGTGTGGAAAGCATGGCGATGCCTGACATCACCACATATGTGGAAGAGATGAACTTTAAGTTTATTAGCGGGGATGCCAGTCTGGACCAGTTTGACAGTTATATTGAGACGTTGAAGAAGATGAATATAGAGCAGGTTATTGCGGGCAGACAGGCACAATATGATCGTTATAAATCTGCACAGAAATAGGAAATTAGGGTTTTAGGCGTATGAGAGGTGTTGATTGATTTTGATAACCATTAAAGACATTGCCAAACTGGCGGGGGTGAGCTATAGCACGGTATCGAAGGCGCTGAATGATGATCCCCGAATCAAACCGGCAACAAAGCAGAAGGTGCTTGCGGTCGCAGAGAAACATCAATATCGGAAAAACATGCTGGCCCGGCAGCTCTCCACCGGCAGAAGCAACATCATCGGTTTTGTGCTGGATGAGCTGAGCAATCCGTTATTCTCCAACATCTCCGGCCGTCTGCACACCGAGCTGAAGAAGCGGGGATATCAGATGATCCTGGTTGTGGCGGATGATGGCGTGGATGTCTTCAGCCAGCTGCGCGTGGACGGATGTATTCTGTGGGACTATGCACTGGACAATCGGGAGATGTTCTGGAAAAAGTTCGCAACACTCAACATGCCATGTTTTGTGCTGGGTACTGATGAAGCGCCGAACTCTCCTTACATCAAGATTGATCGCAAAGAAGGGTTGTTCAAAGCAGTGGAGCATCTGAAATCGCTGGGGCACAGCCGAATCGGATTCATCGGCAACTCCCAGCACGTCAAGCTGGAGGGGTACCGGGAAGCGTTGCAGCGTACGGGTCTGGATTTTAACGAAGACCATGTGCTGCCAGCGTATTCCTCCTGGGAAGACGGGTATTTTGCCATACGTAATCATGCGTTTGGGGCGGATTCGCCAACAGCTTTTATTGGACTGAACAACCTGGTCACCCGAGGTGCGCTCCGGGCTTTGCTTGAGGCAGGTTACAGCGTTCCAAGCGATATCTCGTTAATCGGGTATGATGATCTGCCGGATATGCAATATGCCGAAGTGGCCTTGACTACAATTGGCCCGCCTCTGGATGAACTGGCCGTGCAGGCAGCAGAATTGATTGTCTCGTTGATCCGTGATGAACAGGTCGATGTTCCGGTAGTTATTCAGCCCAAGCTGAACCTTCGCAATTCAACGGCAATGTGCCGGCAATAAAGACAGCAACCTATGAAGAGTGAAGCGGTTATCCTTTAATCATACATGTATTAGGTGAGTACAACATTCAAGGAGGAATTGCTTATGCAGGTACAGACACAGTTATCCTGGTCTGAGCGAATTGCAGCAACGATCATCCAGCAATGTGACGGGGACGGTTATCATGCGTTCCCGTCGGGACGATGGGCATACGTGGAAGGCATGACCTTGATGGCGATGGCACGAACCGGGCAGTATTATGGCAAGCAAGAGTTTGTTGATTTTATGAAAAAACATATGGACCTGTATATCCAGCCGGACGGCTCTATTGGCACCTATACTTTGGAAGAATATAATCTGGATCAGATTAATCAGGGGAAAAACCTGTTTGCTTTACTGGATGGTGCTGAAGATCAGCGTTACGCAGAAGCGGCGCATCTTTTGGCAGCACAGCTCGTAGGGCAACCCCGCACGTCGGAGGGCGGTTTCTGGCACAAAAAAATCTATCCATTCCAGATGTGGCTGGACGGCCTGTATATGTCCTCTCCCTTTTTGTCCGAGTATGCGAAGACATTTCATCGTCCCGAGTTATGGGATGAAGTTGCACATCAGATTCTGCTGATCGAGCGCCAGACCCGTGATCCGCGGACCGGGCTGCTCTATCATGGCTGGGATGAATCGAAGGAGCAGGTCTGGGCAGATTCATCGACAGGGTGCTCACCACACTTCTGGAGCCGGGCGATGGGCTGGTATGCCATGGCGATTGTAGACAGCGTGGAGCATTTCCCCGTGAATCATCCAAAGCGCGGAAGCATCATCGGCATCTTCGAACGGATGTGTCATGCTCTGGTACGCGTGCAGGAGCAGGAGAGCGGGTTATGGTTCCAGGTGCTGGATCAGGGCTTCCGCAAAGGCAACTATCTGGAAGCATCCGGGTCAAGCATGTTTGTATATGCACTTGCGAAGGGTGTGCGACTAAGGTATCTGGAGCCGCATTTCAGAGCTGCGGCGGAGAAGGGATGGCAGGGGCTCTCCTCCCGATTGGTGGAGGAGACGGCTGACGGCGTTCGGTTAAACGGGATCTGTCATGGCGCAGGACTAAGCCTGGATCGGGATGGCTCGTACAACTACTATGTAACCGAAGCGGTTGTAAGCGATTCCTTTATGGGTGTGGCTCCGCTTCTGCTGGCAGCACTGGAAATGGAGCGACTGCCATGATGCAGCAGAGATTGCCAAATACAGCATTGGAACCATCAGCTCCCTGTCTGACTGTTGCTTCAGATGGGACAGGGGATTATGTGACGATTCAGGCCGCAGTTGATGCGCTGCCGGAGAATGGCATCGGAACCGTTCCAATTCGAGTGAAGGCTGGTGTCTATCATGAGAAGCTGCATATGGAGAAGCCGGGCATCCACTTGATTGGTGAGGGGGCGGAGCAGACGATCATTACGTATGATGATCATGCACTCAAGAAGTTCCCGGACGGGTCGCCATATCATACGTTTCATTCCTATACGGCTTTCATTGGTGCTGATGATTTCACGGCAGAGGGAATTACCTTCGTAAATGCTGCCGGGCCGGGCAAGCAGGTTGGTCAGGCGCTGGCCGTTTATGTGGATGGAGACCGGGCTGCCTTTCGCCGCTGTCGTTTGATCGGTCACCAGGATACGATCTTCACCGGCCCGCTGCCGGAGCAGCCCATGGATCGCAGTTATTTTGGCGGGCCACGCGATGGTGCCGAGCGGCGCAAACTGCGGCAGTATTTCGAGGACTGTTACATCGAAGGTGATATCGATTTTATTTTCGGTTCGGCTACGGTGGTGTTTAAGGGCTGCGAGATCTTTACGAAGAATCACCTGACTGAAGCGGAGGCTGCGGATGGACAAGTGAACGGTTGGATTACCGCAGCCTCTACGCCGGAGGATGTGCGTTACGGCTATGTGTTTCTGGACTGTGATCTGACCAGCAATGCTCCGCCGCAGTCGGTGTATCTGGGCAGACCGTGGCGTCATCATGCCAAAGTCTGTTTTCTGAACTGCTGGATCGGTGCTCATGTGAAGCGGGAGGGATGGCACAACTGGAACAAGACAGATGCAGAGCAGACCGTTCAGTATGCGGAATACAACAGCGCAGGGCCTGGTGCCGGATGTGCTGCTGATCGTGTGCCTTGGGCCAAAATACTGACCGAACAGGAAGCGGCCGAGTACACTATACCTCTGATTCTGTCCGGCGTGGATGAGTGGCAGCCTTTGGAAGGGAGAGGGGAGCAGCGGCAGTAAGATACGCCCTCTTCTCTGCGCAATATCTAACACAGGTTTTCTTTCAAGTCTCCTAAGGAGTTGAAAGAAAACCTTTTTTGTGCGCTATATTACATTTTTCGCCCCCAATAGAACTATTTTATCCCTTATCTCTTTTGCAGTTTACTGATTAAATACAGGGTGAGGATCTGTAAATTCCCTGTAAAATTTGGATGGTGCCTGCAAAAAAAAGAACACGAGAGGGAAGGTCCATTTTGGTAAGGGAAGGGAGTGAAGTGACACGCAAAATCAGATGGCTGAATGAGGCTGGCTCTAATCGATCACAGATCAGATGCAGGTGGACTATTAAAGCTTTTGTTTGCAAGGTGAACGTATCCTTAGTACAGGAGGGATTTTGCTTGAATCAAGCTGTTCGATTCCGCCCGGTCATTACATTTGCTTTGACATTTCTTCTACTTATTTCGTGGTTTGCACCGAGAGCCGATGCCGCCGCCCAATGGCAGGCAGGCACCGCATACAAGAAAGGAGACCTCGTAACATATCAAAATAAAGATTATGAGTGTATTCAGGCCCACACGGCGTTGACCGGATGGGAGCCCTCTGTTGTGCCCGCGTTGTGGAAATACGTCGGGGAAGGTTCGGGAGGGGAAACGCCGACGCCAGATACGGCACCACCTTCTGTTCCTGCGGGTCTGACTTCATCCTCCATCACGAACACCTCCGTGAGTCTTTCCTGGAATGCATCCACGGATAATGTGGGCGTGGCGGGGTATGAGGTGTACCGGAACGGCGTTCTTGTGACAAGTACTTCAACTACAACAGCTGTAGTCACTGGACTGACAGCTAGCACGACTTATGCTTTTACGGTAAAAGCCAAAGATGCCGCAGGCAATATATCCGCTGCGAGCACCTCCCTCAGTGTGACAACTTCCAATGGATCTTCCAATCCTGGGCCAACCGGCGGCAAATGGCTGATCGGCTACTGGCATAACTTCGACAATGGTTCAACCAATATCAGACTTCGTAACGTATCAACAGCCTATGACGTCATTAATGTCTCCTTTGCCGAACCGATTTCACATGGCAGCGGAACGCTTGCTTTTACTCCATACAATGCAACGGTAGCCGAATTCAAATCCGATATTGCCTACCTTCAAAGCCAAGGGAAAAAAGTACTGCTTTCCATGGGTGGAGCCAACGGTACCATTGAGCTCACCGATGCGACCAAGAGACAGCAGTTCGAAGATTCGTTAAAATCAATCATTTCCACGTATGGTTTCAATGGTCTAGATATCGATCTGGAAGGAAGTTCCCTGTCTCTGAATGCAGGGGATACCGATTTCCGTAGTCCAACTACACCGAAAATTGTTAACCTCATCCAAGGCGTGAAAGCGGTTAAGTCACACTTCGGCGCCAATTTCATCCTGACGGCTGCGCCGGAGACGGCCTATGTACAGGGTGGATATCTGAGCTACGGCGGTCCTTGGGGAGCATACTTGCCAGTCATCCATGCCTTGCGTAATGACCTGACCCTGCTTCATGTACAGCACTATAACACGGGCTCCATGGTAGGGCTGGATGGACGCTCTTACGCCCAAGGAACAGCTGATTTCCATGTGGCCATGGCGGAGATGCTGCTTCAAGGCTTTCATGTAGGCGGTACCACAGGCCCATTCTTTAGTCCGTTGCGACCGGACCAGATTGCCATCGGTGTGCCGGCTTCCCAACAGGCTGCCGGAGGTGGTTATACAACGCCAGCCGAGCTGCAAAAGGCACTGAATTACCTAATCAAAGGTGTGTCATACGGCGGTTCCTATACCTTGCTCCAGCCTGCGGGCTATGCGGGGATAAAAGGGATTATGACCTGGTCAATCAACTGGGATGCATATACGAATAACCAGTTTTCGAGCGCAAATCGTCCGTTCCTGAACGGGCTGAGTACGCAAACGACAAAGGAGGTTGTGTATTAAGATGATACATTTAAATAAACACACTGCTTTCAAGAAAACCGCAAAGTTTCTCCTGGGTCTATCCCTGCTCTTATCCGTCATTATTCCTTCTTTTGTGCTCCAACCCGCTACGGGAGCAGCTGCAGATTCTTATAAAATTGTTGGTTACTACCCGTCCTGGGCTGCGTATGGGAGAAACTATAATGTAACGGACATCGACCCAACCAAAGTCACGCATATCAACTATGCGTTTGCCGATATTTGCTGGAACGGTATTCATGGAAATCCGGACCCTTCGGGCCCTAACCCGGTGACCTGGACGTGTCAGAATGAGAAGAGCCAGACAATCAATGTACCGAATGGAACGATTGTGCTTGGCGATCCATGGATCGATACCGGAAAGACATTTGCAGGGGATACGTGGGATCAGCCCATTGCAGGCAATATCAATCAGCTTAACAAGCTGAAACAGATCAATCCTAATCTTAAGACAATCATCTCCGTGGGAGGATGGACATGGTCCAACCGCTTCTCTGATGTAGCTGCGACTGCTGCAACGCGAGAGGTATTTGCAAACTCTGCCGTCGACTTCCTGCGGAAATACAATTTTGACGGGGTAGATCTGGACTGGGAGTACCCGGTATCAGGCGGACTTGATGGTAACAGCAAACGTCCTGAGGATAAGCAAAATTACACGCTGCTTCTGAGCAAAATCCGTGAGAAGCTGGATGCTGCCGGAGCTGTGGACGGCAAGAAGTATCTGCTTACGATTGCAAGCGGTGCATCGACGACCTATGCTGCGAATACTGAGCTTGCCAATATAGCTGCCATCGTCGACTGGATTAATATTATGACATACGATTTTAACGGGGCCTGGCAAAAAGTCAGCGCGCATAACGCGCCGTTGAACTATGACCCTGCGGCTTCGGCTGCTGGGGTGCCGGATGCCAATACATTTAATGTGGCTGCTGGAGCACAAGGGCATTTGAATGCAGGCGTACCAGCCGCTAAACTTGTGCTTGGTGTTCCGTTCTATGGCCGCGGCTGGGATGGATGCGCACAGACGGGAAATGGCCAGTATCAGACCTGTGCGGGAGGTTCTTCCGTTGGAACATGGGAAGCAGGCTCCTTTGATTTTTATGATCTGGAGACCAACTACATTAACAAAAACGGGTACACGCGTTACTGGAATGACACGGCCAAGGTGCCATATCTCTATAATGCGACCAATAAGCGATTTATTAGTTATGACGATGCGGAGTCTATTGGATATAAAACGGCTTATATCAAAAGCAAAGGACTCGGCGGAGCGATGTTCTGGGAACTTAGCGGTGACCGGAACAAAACACTTCAAAATAAACTGAAAGCCGATCTGCCTACCGGAGGTACAGTGCCTCCAGCAGATACGACGGCGCCAAGCGTACCCGGTAATGCCCGTTCGACAGGCGTGACGGCCAACTCGGTTACGCTAGCTTGGAATGCTTCAACAGATAATGTGGGTGTTACCGGTTATAACGTCTACAATGGTGCCAATCTTGTGACCTCCGTCAACGGGACGACCGCAACAATCAGCGGACTGTCAGCGGGTACATCCTATAGCTTTACGGTAAAAGCAAAGGATGCGGCAGGTAATCTGTCTGCAGCCAGTAATGCTGTAACTGTAAGCACGACAGCTCAGCCGGGTGGAGATACGCAGGCGCCAACTGCGCCAACGAACCTCGCATCAACCGCGCAAACAACATCCAGTATAACGCTGAGCTGGGCGGCATCCACGGATAACGTGGGTGTAACGGGTTATGATGTGTACAATGGAGCGGCTCTGGCGACATCCGTGACCGGAACGACAGCAACGATCAGCGGGCTTGCAGCGGATACCTCGTATACATTTACGGTAAAAGCAAAGGATGCGGCGGGGAATGGTTCTGCTGCGAGCAATGCGGTGACTGTGAAAACAACAGCAGGAACGACAAATCCGGGCGTTTCCGCCTGGCAGGCGAATACAGCCTATACTGTAGGACAGCTGGTCACCTATAGCGGTAAGACGTATAAATGTTTGCAATCCCACACATCCTTGTCTGGGTGGGAACCATCCAATGTCCCTGCATTGTGGCAGGTTCAATAGTTAAAAAATGGATTACAACATTTTGAATTGAAACGTGCAGTGTTAGCGAGGCTTGGTTATAGGGAAGAGAACATAACGAAAAAACACCGGTTTCTGGTTGAACTGCACCCCAATTGTTAGACACAACTACCAATTGGAGGTGCAGTTTTTTTATGACTAAATTCAGTTCAGATGAAAAAATACAAGCCGTTATGCGTTATGAAAAGGGATCAGAAAGCTTGAAAAGCATTGCAAAATCGAGCGGGCTTCACGATTCTGTCTTTTTAAACTGGATTAGACAATATGAGCATCATAGGGAAAAAGCTTTTTATAAAGGGCTATACATCATATCCTACACAGATTAAACTAGACGCCCTTCAACCAAAGAAAAAGGGGCGCCCATCCATGAAAAAAGGATATAAAGCACAGAAGGATCTGTAGAGGCTTTACAAGCAGAGGTAGAGCGTTTGAAAATGGAGAATGCTTATTTAAAAAAAAGTTGAATGCCTTAGTTCGAAACAAGGAAAACTCACCAAATAAGACAAAGCGCAAGTAGTCTATGAACTAAGGAACGAATTTTCGGTGAAAGCACTTCTACAACTAGCAGATATCCCTCGTAGCACGTATTATTACGTGGTAAAAGCATTTGGTACGGTAGACAAGAATTAGAGCTAAAAGACATGATACAAGCGATTTATGAGGAGCATAAGGGACGCTATGGTTATCGTCGTAATCGCGATGAGTTAATCAATCGTGGACACCATGTGAATCATAAAAAAGGTACAGCGTTTGATGAAAGTATTGGGATTAAAGTATTTGGTACATATGAAGAAATATCGTTCGTATAAAGATTCGATTGGCAAGATTGCACCGAACCTATTAGAACGCAATTTCCGCGCTGAAAGGCCAAACGAGAAGTGGGTTAACGGACATTACAGAGTTTAAATTGTTCGGAGAAAAACTATATTTATCTCCCATACTTGATCTGTATAACGTAGAAATCATTACATATACGATGGTTCAAGACCGGTCTACTCGCTTGTTTCCACGATGTTAGACCGACCATTTTGCAGTTTAACAAATGAAGATAAACTCCTTATTCATTCGGACCAAGCTGGCACTACTAGATGAGAACATATCGTCATACCCTTAAAGAAGTTGGCATCACGCAAGTATGTCCCGGCAAGGTAACTGTTACGATAACGCCGTCATGGAGAACTTCTTTGGCATCATTAATCCGAGTTCTTGTTTTTAAAGAAATTTGAAAATATCTCACATATTAAACAAGAGCTATCCAAATACATCGATTATTACATCAACAAACGCATCAAGGCAAAACTAAAAGGCATTAGTCCGGTACGGTACCGGACTAATGCCCAACAAGTTGTTTAACGTTATAATCTGTCTAACTTTACGGGGTCACTTCACCTGGTCCGGTGGTTTTTCGTTATGCTATGTCAAACAAAGCAGGCTCCAAAAAGGCTATTCATTAAAAATCGAAGTTGTCCGGATCAGGTCCAATGCATACATCTTCGTTCAGTGCGGCGCAAACTTCGGTAGTATTTCGAGGACTGTTACATCGAAGGTGATATCGATTTTATTCTTGGCTCGGCTACGGTGGTGTTTAAGGGCTACGAGATCGTTACGAAGCATCGCCTGACTGAAGCGGAGGATGCGGATGGACAAGTGAACTGCTGGATCGGCGCTCATGTGAAGCGGGAGGGATGGCACAACTGGAACAAGACAGATGCAGAGCAGACCGTTCAGTATGTGGAATATAACAGTTTCGGGCCTGGGGCGGGAAAAGCGACAACGAGAGTTTCATGGGCAAAAGTGCTGAGCGAACAGGAAGCCGCCGAATATGCGTTGCCGCTTATTTTGTCTGGTGAGGACGGGTGGCAGCCTTTTGGGGAGAGAGGGATTAATCGGCATTAAGCCAAGTATATTTACTTTGCGATATTTATAATGAAAGGTTGTCTTTCGAATCTCTTATGGACTTGGTGGATGGCCTTTTTTGTGGGCTTACATTAACAAAAACTGATACACGGGGTACTGGAACGATACTTGCCAAGGGGCCTTATCGCTGTAACGCCTCCAACGCGATTGTTCTACAGGCGTAACAGTAGACTCGGTGACGCTGGCCTAGATTGCTTCAACGTTAATGTAGGCGTTACAGGTTATAACGTCTTACATTGGCGCTCAGGTAACACTAGTTGTATTAATCGTAAAAATTTTTGTGGGAGAATTTGAATGTGGAACTGCTTAAAAGTAGTGCCGAAGATGGCTTTTTCATAATGAGCAATGATTATACTACCGATCTATTTCTAGAGAGGGGATTCAAGAACGATTCATATAATAATGATTCCAAAATGGAAGTTAGATTTATAGAAGTGTATCTTTCACATCATGGTTTTGTTAAATTGGGGAAATTTGATGTTTAAGGCGTACAGATTTTTAAAGCGTGGCGAAAGTATCTTCCGCCAGATCCATTAGAAACGGTAGCGGAGGTATACCAGTACGTCCAAACTCATTAAGAGCAAAATCCGGAAGTTCGCATTATTGCCGATCATGATGATTATAATGTTGTTCAAGCGCTATACGCCATTATTGTTTTTCGAAAAATAATGGCTAGTAGAGGGATAAAAAGAAGGCGCTGAAATTAATCCAGTCAGTGCCTTCTTTCGAGTATTTACTGTTGTTCTAACTTCAACAAATTGTTCATTTCAATTTTGATTTGGTTTTTTTCATTCCCTTTAATCGTACCATCATCTTCTACCGTGTATGAACCTTGAACTGGATTTAACAGTGATGCCGGTGAATTTTCAAACGTCGCTAGGAACATAACGTAGTTTTCATTCGTTTTGAGTTCTTCAGAATCTTCTACCTTAAATGTATGTTCTTGATCCTCTCCCCCTACTTGTTTGACTTGAATGATTTCTTTTTCGGCTGCTTCCCCTTTATAGTTTTTTTGTACTTCAACATCATAGATCGTATATGGAATAGCGGGGCTGTCTGATATATCCCCACCTGGGTTTAATTTTTCATCATTAGGATCAGCAGGTTCTTCTGCGATATTTATAAGTTTAAAAGATGATTTTAAAATCTTTCCTTCAATAATTAAATCCGCCTGGTTAGCCAACTCATCAATGTTGTTGTAAGTTGGAAAAGAGGCATCCATCAGCACCACTTCTTTTTTTGCTGTTTCTGTTGCAGCGGATCCTTCTTTTGATGGCTCTGCTGTTCCACATCCGGCGAGTAACATTGCAGTGATACAAAATGCTGAAGCTACAGATGTAAAATTCTTCATGCTATCTTCCTCCCAATCCTTTTAAATTAGTAAGCAGTATTTACATCGTCAATATCATACTGCCTAGGGGTAGTGACTGTGTTAAAATCATTGCTATATTTCATAATAGACGCCTTAGTTGTATTCGGGTTATCTTTCAAGAAGAAGGAATGCCCAAATTCATGAACGGTCGCTCCTTTAACAAAATTGGAGAAATTAGTGGCGTCTCTGACAATTGTTCTTGAGTTTAATTGAATTGTGTATCTATACTTTGGGGAAAACCACTGTGAATTTAGGCCATACCAGGTATCTGGATAAGAAGCCGCTGTAATTGTGTTGGTTGATGAACTCAAGTATCCAATTGTAACTGGAGTAGGAGTACCGTTCCAAGCAATAATTCCTTCATTGATTGGTGTCTTCCAGGTATCATTCAGGTTATCTGGAGACTTTACGCTAATTCCTGCGTCTGGACTACCGGAGTTAGTAAGTTCTGCGCTTGTTGTAAGGTTAAAACTGAACATAAGTGGTACAGCGAGAGCTAATGTGATAATACCATTTTTTACGTAATTAACCTTCATTCATTATCACCTCATAGTTTTTTTATTCTTGCTTTTGTTTTCTGAGTGGTTTGGAAAATGCTTCCACATATACTTAACGTCATACTTCAACAAAAGGTTGCGATCTACTAGGAAAAAAGGAATAATTTTGAAAATTTTAAACTAAACGAAAAAGTAGATGCTATTTTACTCTTTTAAATACACTAGCAGTCAAACAAAAACATCTTTCGGTTAAAGTGCAAGGAAAAGAATACAACTTCAATTATGAATTTGATCCAGTTCCGGATTATCACGAGCAAGATAGCCTTGGGTTTGGTGGTGTATACATTTATTTTTTTTGGAAAAAATTGAACCTCAGGGGATCTGTTGGCCGGTCTACCACCACATATGTGTGTGAATTCAATGTCACTTATAAATTTGACAATGCGAGAATGAATTTGTTGCGGATCAAATTGAAAGTTAAGCTGATTGATTATAGAGATTGAGGTTTCAGAATTTTAGAAGTGACAATGTCATCTGTTGAGAAACAAAAAACAGTGAAAAACCTCCAACTCTCGTACGTAACGAGAAGTCTGGAGGCTTTTCACTGTTTTATTTTACCTGCAAATCAGCACAGAATAACAGCAATTCGATTCAATTTAGAAATCGAAGTTGTCCGGATCAGGTCCAACGCGTACATCTTCGTTCAGAGCACTGATCTGATCCATCTCTTCATTTGAAAGTTCAAAGTCGAAGATGGAGGAGTTCTCGATAATCCGGTTTTCCTTGGTGGACTTCGGAATGGTAATGACTCCATTTTGCAGATCCCAACGCAGGATGACTTGTGCAACCGATTTGCCTTTGGCTGAAGCAATAGCCGTGAGTACTGGATTGTCCAACAGCTGACCTTGCATCAGAGGCGACCAAGCTTCAAGCTGGATACCATGTTTTTCACAGAAAGCCTTAAGCTCAACCTGAGTCAGGCGAGGGTGGTATTCCACCTGATTGATCATTGGTTTCACTTTGACATCCTGCATCAAGTCTTCGAGATGATGAATCTGGAAGTTGCTTACGCCAATCGCCTTAATACGGCCGGCTGCGTACAGTTCCTCGATTGCTTTCCAGGCTGCTTTGTATTTGCCTGCCTTAGGCCAGTGAATCAGATACAGGTCAAGGTATTCCAGTCCCAGTTTGTTCAAGGTTGTATCAAAAGCCGCAAGTGTCTCTTCATATCCGAGGTCTGCATTCCATACTTTAGATGTAACAAACAGTTCTTCGCGTTTCAGGTTGTTTTCTTGCAAAGCTTCTGCAATCGCTTGACCAACACCGGCTTCATTGCCGTATATTGCAGCAGTATCAATGCTGCGGTATCCATGTTTAATCGCATTTTTCACGGCTTCAATCAGTTCAGATCCTTCTTCTACCTTAAATACACCAAGTCCGAACCAAGGCATAGAAACACCGTTATGCAGAGTTACTGTAGATTGTAAATGTTGTGCGGTTTGAGCAGTTGTCATGAGATTTCCTCCTTAAAGTGTGTAAAAACCAGTCATATTAAGCTAAATTTTTGTTGTTTTATCATACAAAATTAAATCATAGTAGATCAAATTGGGTTCAACGTATTATAGTATAATAAAATACCATATGAAACCGGTTCCCCTCGAAGGCTGGAACTGATATATATAAGAGTGAGACCCATGGGCGGAATGGAAATTAGAACGAGGCTTTCTCCATTTCGACTGATGCATGTTGATCCTTGCTTTCTAGCATTTTAGCCCAAGCTGTCAGGATTACAGCTACGAGAACCATCAAGGCTCCGACCCATGTCGTGTGAATCAAACCGATGGAATCATTGATCACTCCACCCAGATAGGCACCTATAGCGATCCCTGCATTAAATGCGGCGATGTTAAAGGCTGAGGCTACATCCTTGGCCTGTGGTGCATAACGCTCAGCCAAGGTTACAACGTACATCTGAAGACCAGGCACATTCATGAAGGCGAGCAGGCCCATACCCATAATGGTGAGTAGTGCTGCCAACTTAAACGTGACGGTGAAGTACATCACGCCGAGAATGATGGTCTGAATGATGAACATGTAGAAGAGCGCCTTGAGCGGGTTGCGGTTGGCTGCTCTGCCACCGATGATGTTGCCAACAGCGATGGCGATTCCGTACAACAATAGGATGAACGCTACTGTTTTCTCAGAATAACCGCTAATATCATGCAGCAACGGGGACAGATACGTAAAGACAACAAATGTTCCTCCGTACCCAACAGCAGTGATGGCAAAAGCAAGCAGCAAGCGTCCACCTGTAACCAGCTTCAGCTGATCCCGAAATGCCGTCCGTGTTCCTCGCTTCAACGTGGATGGCACGAGTATCAGGTTCCCGATCATTGCAATGATGCCAACCACAACAATCAGGATAAAGGCAGCGCGCCAGCCCCAATGTTGGCCGATGAGTGTACCGAGAGGTACACCGGTTACTGTGGCAATGGTAAGACCGGAGAACATGATGGCAATAGCACTCGCCCTACGGTTGGCAGGCACCAGATCGGCTGCAATCGTGGAGCCAATGGACATGAACACCCCGTGTGCCAGAGCGGATACTACTCGTGCAATGAGTAACATGGTGATGCCCGTCGATAGTGCAGCCATCGTGTTACCCGCAATGAAGACAATCATGATGGCAAGCAATAGCATTTTGCGTGATATGGTAGACGTCAGTGAGGTCAGAACAGGAGCCCCAAAGGTAACGCCTAATGCATATAAAGTAACGGTCAGTCCCGCTGTAGTTACGGAAATGCCCAGGTCATCTGCAATGAGGGGCAGTAGCCCAACGCTGATAAACTCTGTGGTACCGATCGCGAATGCACTAATGGCCAGCGCAAGCAATGCCCATGTGCTGCGTTTTGAATCTTGTAACATTTCTTGCTCAACTCCCCAGAATGTAGATTTACGTACCGGCAAATGCTATTATGAGTTATTCGGTATAGATTGAATAGTACGTACTTTTTAGTACCCTACGTACTTTTTGGTGCCTATACAGCATGCGACGGATGTAATTCAATTCATCAGGGAGGAAGCAAGTTATGGTTAGAAAAAAATATAACATCTCGGTTGAAGCTACCTTAGAGGTGATCGGTGGCAAGTGGAAATGCGTCATTCTCTGTCATCTGACACATGGGAAAAGACGAACCAGTGATCTCAAGCGTATTATGCCCGCAATTACACAAAAAATGTTAACACAGCAACTGAGAGAGCTTGAAAACGACGGAATCGTAAACCGCATCGTATATAATCAGGTCCCTCCCAAAGTAGAATACGAATTGAGTGATTACGGGAGAAGTCTTGAACCGATTCTCAATGCGCTCTGCAATTGGGGAGATCAACATATTGTGAAGGAATACGGAGACAAATCAGCAGTTCTGGAAGATAATGGACTCAATGATTTTAACTCTGACAATAGGGAGCTGGTGCAACCGTGAACTATGAGATTTTATATGATGGTGCTTTTGCGATGCTCAAGGTACATTTGCAGCGGGGAGAGCGGTTCAAGGCCGAGAGTGGTGCGATGGTATCTATGACTCCTACGGTTGAACTGAAGGGTTCAGCAGAAGGTGGGATGTTTGCCGGGTTCGGTCGGATGCTGAGCGGGGAGAAGTTTTTCTTTCAGGAACTGACGGCTACGGGCGGATCGGCAGAGATTCTGCTCTCACCTTCAAGCATGGGCGATGTAGAAGCTGTTGAATTGGACGGTTCCTATTCACTCTATGTGCAGAAAGACGGATTTCTGGCAGGAACCGAGGGCATTCAGGTGAATACCAAAATGCAAAACCTGAAAAAAGGTCTCTTTTCGGGAGAAGGTTTCTTCATTATTGAGATCAGCGGACGTGGAACTGTATTTCTGTCTTCCTATGGTGCCATCCATGCGATTAATCTGGCAGCAGGTGAAGAAATGATCGTCGATAACGCCCATTTGGTGGCATGGCCTCATTATGTAGATTACCGTATTGAGAAAGCTTCACAGGGCTGGTTATCCAGTGTTACAAGTGGAGAAGGACTGGTATGTAGGTTCCGGGGAGAAGGAACTATTCTTATACAGAGCCGCAATCCGCAAGGATTCGGACAATGGGTGAAGCAGTTTATCCCTGCGCGCTAATTATTTTTTTGAGAAAGAACACACAGAGTTGCAACGGATATGTTTCCATCATCGTTATATGAATAATGGATTTACTTCATTGACTGACGGGTATATATTCTGTTGCATAAGGTCGCACATCATGGAGGTATGAGATGACAAGCTCACGGTATAAAAACGCACAAGAAAGTCCGGGATATCTGTTATGGCAGGTTACAGCCATGTGGCAAAAGGAAGTACGCAGGGTGCTGGAGCCCCTCGAACTGACACAACCTCAATTTGTATTATTGCACGCCTGTTTATGGCTCAATGAACACGATGAGGAAGGCAAGGGAGTGACTCAGGTTCAAATTGCTCAGTTTGCCAAGGTGGATGTTAACGTGACTTCTCAGGTTCTACGTGCGCTTGAAAAAAGGGGATTAATTACCCGCGCTCGTCATCAGACAGATACGCGTGCCAATATTATCACAACAACGGAAGAAGGAACCCGATTGGCTGTGGAGGGAATCCATCTGGTCGAGGAATCGGACAAGGCATTTTTCGAAACTTTGGATGAACGTAAGGGAGAGTATTTGGAAATCATGCAGGAGTTTCTTCGCCAAAAAACAGAGAGTTGATCCGTAATATATCTTTTTTTAATGTATTAAACTACAGAATGTAGTGGAACTGGAAAATTTTCTGATTATTAATAATTGTAACACCTCTGTAAAATACAAATAGACCTCCTGACTTCATCTTGTCGGAAGGTCTATTTGGGTTGCTCAATCGATTCGATAGGACGCAAACGGCTCGCGGCGACGGAAAGAGTCACTAATCTGGTCCAGATCGTCCAACAGCTCATCGGGCAGTGACATGTCCAGACTAGCCAGATTATGTTCCAGCTGTTCGGTGCGTGTAGCCCCGACAATCACTGTGGATACAGCTGGACGTGTCAGTAGCCATGCAAGCGACAGCACACTCGGGGAGCATCCATATGAGGCAGCTTTAGCACTCACTTGTTCACTCAGTTGGATATTATGCTCCAGCAGGAAACGGTTGAAAGACGGATCGGTGTCTGCTCTGGAACCAGAAGGCACACGGGTCTGTCCGTTATATTTACCGGTCAGAATACCACCTGCCAGCGGGAAATACGGGATAATGCCTACACCCTGATCGAGACACATTGGTACCAGTTCCAACTCAGGTGTACGGTCTGCCAGGGAATAGCTGGTTTGGGTGGAGATGTAGCGCACATAACCTTTCTGTTCACTGATGCCCAAAGCTTTCATCAGCTCCCAAGCTGCGTAGTTGGAGGCTCCGATGTAACGGACTTTGCCGGAAGTGACCATATCATCCAATGTGCGCAGTGTCTCATCCAGCGGTGTATGCGGATCAAAAGTGTGGATCTGGTACAGATCGACATAATCCGTTTGCAGACGCCGCAGGCTATGTTCCAGCTCTTGTTGCAGATGGTAGCGGGAGGAACCCCGCCCATGAGGACCATCATGCCGGGGTAATCCGGCTTTGGTAGCAAGCACCGCGTTTTCACGTCGACCTGTGAGAGCCTGTCCAATGATGCGTTCCGATTCCGTGCCTGCGTAGATATTGGCGGTATCGATAAAGTTGATGCCCTGATCCATCGCTGCATGAATAATGTGGGTAGAAGCTGCTTCATCCGCGCGTTTGCCAAACGCATTGGTGCCAAGCCCCAGTGCCGACACACGCAAACCACTATTGCCCAAACGTCGATATTCCATCATTCATCGCTCCTTCTCTATTCATTTATGTATAGCAGATTATAACGTAATCTATTGAAAACGTGTTATTAATATAGTTAAATGATTCTAAGAACCCGTTATTAAAGGAGATATGATGGAAAACAGTGCCGCACATTTAACAAGACGGAAGCCGAAGAAACCGAAGAAGAAATGGAAGAAGCCATTAATCATCACCCTAAGTGTGCTGCTTGTGTTGGGAGGACTCGGATTTATTTATCAAAAGCAACTCGTCGTGTTTGCCTTTAATTTGTTTGCTTCAGCTACAGTGAAGGATGCCTTGGATGACTCCTTTGTACCAACTGGCGATAAGGATGCCCCTGTTGTGGAACATACCGACCCGTTCTCGCTCTTGCTGCTGGGTATTGACCAACGAGATAACGAACCAAGCCGTTCGGATACCATCATCTATTCCGTCGTGCGTCCAGAAGACAATAAAGTGCTGCTGCTGTCCATTCCACGTGATTCCTATACCGAGATTGTCGGCCGGGATGTGAAGTCGAAGATTAACTCGGCGTATGCCCACGGTGAAGCCAGGATGGCGATGGATACGGTTGAGAATTTGCTGGGAAACAAAGTGGATTTCTATGCCGCGATTAATTTTAACGGGCTCAAGGATATTGTTGATGCGGTGGGTGGTGTTGAACTGCCAATCAAGAAAAATATTGAGAACAAGCTCAAAATTCATGAGAAGCTGTTTGTTGAAGCGAATAAACCGATCTATAGCGGTGAAGAAGCGCTTGGTTATGTGCGTTACCGGGAAGATTCCGATTTCAATCGGACGATGCGTCACCGGATTTTCTTAAGTGCCTTCATGAATCGTGCGCTGGAGGTCAAAAATCTGACCAAGATCCCGGACGTAATCCAGATTGCCGGATCGAATTTTACAACCAACATGACCTCGGACTTTATCGTGAAATTTGCCGAGTCCTTATATATGAAAGATAGCATACCAACGATCAGCAATTACATGCTGAAGGGTGAGGGTGCAACGCGCAGTGGCACATGGTACTACGATCTGTCGGAGGACGATCTGCAATATGTGCGTGGCATGATCGCCAGTTGGCTGGACCCGGATGCGACCGAGATTATTGAACCGGAGTCAACCGAACAATCGGAGACGAGTGATGCGGCATAAGCATCCATTCTTGTGCAAATGCTCATATGAATATAAGTCCGGCGAAGCAGTTGCTTCCCGGCTTTTTTGCGTTTGAGATCCTACGGATGAAATATTGCACAGATATATCTAATGTTTAAACCTCTTTTTATGGCATACATATAGTAAAATATAGGGAAAAGATTAAACATCAACCAACGGAGGAAGCTCATGAAGGAGTTTAAGGATCGGCTTGGGCAGGTTCAGGAGCAGCAAAAGCAACTGGCGAAGGAGTATCACGCCCTGCTCCAGGAGTACCAGTCCGATGACCTGATCGTTCAGAATGAACAGTTACAGGAACAGTATGAAGCCCACAAGCTCAAGCTGCAACAGCTTGTACTTCGCTCGCGCAAGATGGAAGAAGAGAATGCACGTCTTCGTATGGCGTTATCTGAACAGATGCTGGATGAGAAGCTGAATCTGATCCGGGTATCCCGGGAGAAGATGGAGACCTATTTTCAAGGGAAAACAGCAGTACATAATGATCGAATTGCATTCCATGAGCATCGAACCAAATCCAATCTAAACGCGCTGTACAACCAGGCAGCACAGGAGTTGCAAGAGGACTCCCACGAGGTGAATGAGAGGATTGCTTACCTTGCGGCAGAGGTGAATGAGCGCATTGAATCGCACAGACGAGCTGTACGGGATAGAGAAGAGGCTCTGCGTGGGCACATGGAACGTGGATATGAGCATATGGCGGAGGAAGGGTTGAGCGAAGAGACTATTCAACGCCGGATCAAGCAGAATCGCATGGAGATGAAGATTGGACTCAGCTGGATCAACAAGGTAGCCATCCTGCTCCTCATTCTGGGGGTTGGAGCAGCGTTCCAATACTCGTACTCGACCTGGTTCAATGACGAGATGAAGAGTGGAGCCTTTTTCCTGCTCGGTGCACTGATGCTTGCTGGAGGAGAGTGGCTGTTCCGCCGCAAAAGGCAGACGTTTGCGATGGGGCTGCTCGGCGGTGGGATATCCGTGTTGTTCGGCTCCGTCTTCTATAGTTACTTTTTACTGCATATTATCGGGTTATATACGGGACTTGCCCTGTCTGTATTGGTATCGGCAATCTCCGTATTGTTGTCCTTGAGATACCAGTCGAAGACCATCTGTTCACTAGGTTTGGTAGGCGGATATCTTCCGTTATTCTCCTACATGTTCTCGTTCGGGCTTGAGGGCCCTGCTGTCTATGTAGCCATGATCTATCTGCTGCTCTTAAACGGCATTATTGTGTTCATTTCGTTTGGCAAACGGTGGCCGGTGGTGCACTATATCAGTTTCCTGTTCAACACACCATCCATGCTCATCCTCTTATGGCTGTCGCCAAGTGAGAAAATTGGCATGTTGTATTCCATTGTGACGTTTGCATTATATCTGGGCATTACGCTGGCATATCCATTCAAACACCGAATGAAGTTAACCTGGTGGGATTTCGCTCTACTCGCCATGAATACGAGCATCAGCTGTCTGATGTTATACGTATTATTTGATGTTGCGAATTGGAATGATGCTCAGGGTTTGCTGGCGTTAATCTTCTGCTTGGTGTATCTGGGCCTCGCACGATTCGTTCAGCGCCATATGGCTCAGGAGAAACAGACGATTCTGCTCTTTTATGTCACATCCCTGACGTTCGCCATTCTGATTATTCCGTTCCAGTTCGGGGCCAAGTGGTTATCGATGGGCTGGTTGATCGAAGGAGTTTTGTTGGTTACGCTTGGACATCTGAAACGGCTCAAGTCGGTGGAACGTGCCGGATGGGGCATTGTTCTTCTATGTCTAATCACTTTTGTGTACTATGATCTGCTGGCGCTATTCTTCATCGGGGAACGTTCTTACTTCATGTTAAAATACTCCAGTATCACGCTGGGAACCTTGCTTATTACACTGTATTATGCCTGGGCTGTTCACAGCAACTCATCTTCCAGAGAGAGATTCAATTACAGCCCGCTGGAGCTGGGTTTTCTGAACGGATTCAAGTATGTGACACTTGCGAATCTGTGGTTATATGTGCTGTATGAGTCGAATGAATTGTATACCAGAGCTGTCGATGGGACGTTCCTGTTATACATGTTCTACAAGTTGCTCATGTTCGCAGCGCTCACCATTGCATTGGCCTATGGACTGAACAAGGTGAAGCTGCTGCGTGATCGATACGTGCAGGTGTATACCACTTTCTTGCATGCTATTGGCTGCTGTATTGCACTGGCCGTAACCTTAACCATGCCAGCGCTTCAGCCGGAAGTTCAACAGCATACAGCGGCAGAGATTGTTGGTTTGCTGGTGTTAATTATCTTTAACGTAGGGGTATTCTTTGCAGGAAGGGATCTGCTGATTGCAGGCATCCGCGGGCAGTTCAAGAGCATTGAATGGTACCCGGTTATCGCAGGGGTGTATCTGCTCGGTGTCATCACCGTATTCCTGACGATTCAGTTCCAGTGGGGTGATGTGGGGCTGATGTTCAGCCTGATCTATCTGCTGCTCGCGATTCTCTATATTGCCTATGGATTCCGTAGAAAATATGTCATGATTCGGCGTCTCGGCCTTGGCCTAACGTTGTTCGCTACGGGGAAGATGGTGTTCTATGATGTGGGGATGCTTACCTCAGGCAGCAAAATCTTTGCCTATTTCAGCTTCGGCGTACTATTGCTGGGGATCTCTTACCTATATCAGAAGGTGTCCAGCCGGATGGAGGAAGTACAGTCCAGAGAGACAGTGAAGCCTGACGACGAGCCGACTGTGCCGGAGGAAGACCAAGATTGATTTGGGTTTTGAACGACTGTAGTGACCTTTGGGATCATATGGGGAGGGATTCTTAAGATGGGATTCGACCTGAAAGTTATGCTTTGGCAACTGTTATGGCTTGCTGGCCCTGTAGCTCTTGTCGTGCATGGCTGGAGGAAATTCGGCGCGAGAAAGAAGCGGCAATGACGTGAGTGTGGGTGAGATGGCGGGAATGTCCGCTGTCCACTTCACTTCGCTTTGGGAAATAAGTCGTGTAATATAGATTTTTTCAATCCAAAATGAGGCTCCGGGCTGCTGTTACCAGCAATCTGGGGCCTTATTGATGTGAGTCTATGGCTTAGCCTAATATGACATTCGTGAAACGTTTTGCGCAGAGATCACGTTATAATAGAGTAGACTCAGGGCTGGATCTTCATTTGTAACCATGAGGTTTCGGCAGCCGAGGTGCCTTTCAGTGATTCTCCGCCATCATCATTCATACGGGAGAGCACGGTTAATGTCATGGACAGGGCAAAGGCGAGTAGCACGTATATGAAAATGTTTTTTTTGTTCATTAGAAGGTACCTCTCTTGTTGAATGAGCTAAAGTAGACATCCGGCCGTCATGAGAAAAAAAGCACAACGTCTGGTATAGTAGAGTGAGTAGAACCGAACATAAATCGTTCCTGTGTACCACTATATTGAACTATAGCGGTGCAAACAATGGAACAAATCTGATGATCTTATCATTATTGTTGAAGATATGTTTATAGAGATCGAGTGAGTGATCATTGAAGGTGGGAGAATAACATGCGGGAGACGGCAAAAATCGTCATTCGTACGCCAGGACAGGAAAGTGACGGCTCATTTGCTTATGTAAGCCAGGGTCGCTCCATTACGGTGGGACGTTACACAGGTGGCAGTGAATTGGACTTGTCTGTCTATAATCAGATGATATCGAAGCGGCATTGCCGCATTCATTATGATGTACAGCAACAGTTATGGATCGAGGATCTGGATAGCAAAAATGGAACGGAACTGAACGGGCAGCGCCTCATTCCCTATGAGAAATATCCGTTTGGCGAGGGAGACAGCCTGACGTTGGTCAACGGCCTGATCCAGCTTCGCGCTGAAGGGGATCTTGGAGAGACAAGGGAATATCGGGTGTCGGACTTGCTGGGTGAGGGCGTACGTTTACTGGATCACCTGCAAACCGTACAGATCGGCGAAGTGGAGATTCCGCTGTCCAAGAAGGAGTATCAGCTGTTCAAGCTGCTGTATAGTCAACTGGACCACTTTGTGACAAGGGAACAAATTGTGGCTCAGGTGTGGCCGGAGCGTAGTATGCTGGAGAGTGAAGCGGTAGGGATCGACGAGATTAACTCGCTAATCTATCGGACGAATCGCAAGCTGGGTGTACACTTTACCATCAAGTCCGTTTACAAAAAGGGTGTATATATGAAGTCTCATGTGCCGGAATAATGAGTCATAACAAAGGGATGAGTTCATGTTCATCATTTACCTGATTCCATGGCTGATTGCCGTGGTGACATTGATAGGTGTCATATCCATCGTACTTGTCAGTTGGAAAAACGGTATTTCCCCGATGCCCACATCCAGTCGTGTCAGACAGGTGGTCATTCAGGAAGTGAACCGTATTCCAGGGTACGGGGATGTGCTCGAAGCGGGCTCTGGATGGGGCACACTGGGGCTGGATGTTGTAAGGCATTGTCCTGGTAAAAGGCTAACGGGTATTGAGAATTCTATCATACCCTTATGGTCTTCCCGAATAATTGCCTATCTCAGTGTTCGCTTACGTGGAGCCAAGGGAAACAAACACTCTCTCAAGGGCAGGCTGCGCTTCATGCGCGGGGATATCTACACCAGTTCCTATGAACATGCGGATTGTGTGATCTGTTATCTATTCCCGGGAGCCATGACTAAGCTTTTGGACAAGTTCAGTCGAGAGCTTCCGCCGGGTGCCAAGGTGATTAGCGTCTGTTTTGCCCTGCCAGGAAAAGAACCGCTACGCACCATAACATGCCGGGATGCCCTGCGTACCAAGGTGTATGTGTATTCCTTTTAAAGAAAAGAACAGGAAAGTGATCACCAGGTTTGCTCGGCTGGAGTGCTGCAAACCTTCTGCCATAACGTGAATGGATGAAAGAGTGTGCTCCATATCATAGTAATGCAGATACCACGTAAGAACGAGGATGCGAAAAAGGCCCCGAACTCACTATGAAGTGATTCGGGGCCTTTTTGTCTCGGCTTTGAGTTAGGGCAAGAGATTGCTTGATTATTACTTACCGCACGTATTATTTTGCAGAATCGGTAGTGTCTGTGCTGTCGGATGTTGTACCGGATTGCGATCTGTTTCTGCCGCCTCCGAATCCGCCTTGTCCACCGCCGCCACCAGGACCGCCCATACCTGTATTGGCAGTGGTTACACCAGATTCATTCACCCAAGTTACATTACTGGTCGATTGGAATGCAACCACTTGAGTTCCGCCACTATAGGTACCACCTGTGTAGAGTCCATCCACGGCTTTACCTGTAGACGTACCACCAGAGTAGATTACATAGGAGCCATCTTTCGCAAGATCTGGTGAGCTGACAACCACGGTTTGATAATCTTTTGCTGGTGCAAACGTCAGAATGTTGTTGCCTTCGCTATCTTGTACATGTACAAGTGTTCCAGCTTTTTGCGTTGCAGGGAATGTCATCACAATGGTATTTTGCGTAGACGCATCGGATGTTCCTTGTGCCATACCCGAGCTGCCAGCAGCTACCAAGTATCCACCACTGATTTCAAATGTGCCGTCATAATCCAATGCTCCGTTGCCGCTATTTGTCGGTCCGTTCACAATAACCGTTCCGCCAGTCATGTTAATGGAACCATTGGAATCCAGCCCGTCACCACCTGCGTTCACGGTGAGGGAACCGCCGTTAATGTGGAACTCGTTATTGCTTGCTGCTGCACCACCCATACCGCCCGGTCCACGTCCTTGCTGATTAGCAGCTGTACCTTCGGATGTCTGATCGGTAGTTGATGTTGTGCCTGTCGTTTCGGTTACAGAGATGTTGGATGTCGTTGTTGCATCGGTTGCTGTAGTCACGCTATCTGTACTTGCCGCTGGATTCGTAGCTGTTTCCGTCTCGCCACCTGCAGCATTGACGCCATCATCGGATGCCGTTACATCTACCTCCCCATCGTTCAGGGTGATCATTGCACCTTCAAGTCCTTCATAGCTCTTCGCAATCGTGATGGTTCCGCCGTTAATCGTAAGGGCCTGATCGGCATGAATGCCGTCATCACCAGATTCAATGTTGAATGTTCCGTCGTTAACTGTCACGTTATTGTTGCTGTGCAGGGAATCATCCATGGAATCAATGGTATACGAACCTCCATTAACCGTAAGATCTGTACCTGCTTTGAGTGCTTTGGCACTTGTGGACTCCGTTGCTGTTGTTGCAGTGTCCGCATCAGCATTGTTATCCGTTGTTGTTGTTGTTGTGTTGGCAGAGTTGGATGCTGCTGCGCCGTTTGTATTAGCACCTGCATTCGTACCGCTGTTATTAGGCATCTCCGGCATATCTGCAGGAGGTTCGCCATCCGTTGGTGTGCCCATATCCGTTGGACGTGTGCCGCCACCCCATCCACCGCCACCGCCGCCGCCAAATGGACCTTCTTCTACTTTGGCTGGTGCATTGGCGCTACCGCCGCCCGTTACAATGTTGTATGTGCCGCCATCCGCCACGAGTGCGGTTTCGGCCTGAATGCCATCATTGCCACTTTGGATATCAAAGGAACCTCCTGCAATAGCAACATAGCCTTTAGTGGTATCTGTGTCATTGGTTGATTTAATACCGTCGCCTTCGGCTTCAATGGTAATCGTACCCGCTTGGATAGCGACCATATCTTTACCTTTGATGCCGTCATCGGCTGCTTTGACACCGATGTTACCACTAATGATTTTCAGATCATCCTTGCTCGTAATACCTTCATTATAGTTACCTGTGACGGTCAATTGACCTGCACCATTGAATGTAAGATCTGCTTTGCTGAAGATTGCAGCATCAGGCTCATCTGTCGTAGCGTCGGCGTACACATACGTTTTACCATCGGAAACGGTATTTTTGGTTCCTTTTTCGAGTGTAATCACCGCTTTACTAGCCTTCTGAATGTAGATTGCGGCGCTGTCGTTATCATGAATTGTTGCTCCGTTTAATACGAGATGTACGGTACCCTTATCGGCAACGTTAACCACGATCTGTCCATCCGTTAGCTCACCGCTAAGTACATAAGTACCTGCTTCAGAGATGGTTACCGAACCATTCGCTGCTTTAGCGCCTGAACCGGTCACCGTTGCAGTTGTTCCGTTCAACTTAATCGCTGTGGAATCCGCCTCACTCCAAATAATGTTGGTATCGTCAGCATCCAGAGAGACCAGGTCTGCATATTTTACTGAAGTTCGCTCGCTGACAGATACCGTTTTGGTTGTTCCTGTCGTTGACGTTGCTGCATTGGCCGTTGTGCTTGTGGTTGCTGGTGAACTGCATGCTGCGAGCAGGCTGGTAATCATGGCGATGGACCAAAGTTTGCTACCTGTTATTATGTTTTTCTTCATATTAGATCGTTCCCTTCGAATTATAAATTAATATTCCGTTGTTGGACTCATGGTTAACGAGATATCCAGGTTGCCGTTCCGTGTGCGGATCGCATCAAGGAATTCCTTTTGGCTAACACTTTCATGAATGGTTACACTGTAGACCAGCTCATACAGACTGCCGAGTTCAGTGGTTCTGATTTTTTTGAGATCAAAAGGTACGTTGAATGTATGGAACACTTCATTAAGAGCTTCTTCATAACTCAAGTTCTCGGGAATGGTGACTTTCAGCGTTTTCAGCTGACTCTTCTTGCCGCCAAAGTTGAAGCGACTCAGAACAAACATCAGTACACACAGGATAATGGTGAACAATACCGCGTATCCAAAAGCGCCTACACCGCAGGCAAGACCGGAAGCCATCGTGAACAATACGTAAGCAATGTCTTTTGGATCACCAGGGGCACTTCGGAATCGGATGATCGAGAAGGCACCTGCCAAGCTGAAAGCTCGTGCGATGTTGCTGCCGATGAGCAGGATGATGATGGCGACAATGACGGGCAGGACAACCATCGTTAAGGTGAAGCTCTGGGAGTATGTGCTTTGGTTAGTCTTCATGTAGGTAAGGCTGATGACCAATCCCAGAATGATGGCAAGACCAATGGTAATGACTGCGTTGTTAAACGTTAGGTTGGTATCGGTTAGGGCTGAACTGAATAGTGAATCAAGCATATAGGACACGCTCTCTTTCTATAATCGTTTTATCTTGTTCTATGGATGGGTTGAAATCGGTACCTGGTACAAGAATGCGCTCGGTCTGGTAATTCAGGTTGGTTGTTCTCGCGAGATGTCTGAACTCGTTGCCGTATTTAGAGAATCCGGTACGGTACAGTCCATGTTCGGACAGCAGTTGTGACAGCCACATCGGAACGGTTTTCTCGGCTTTCACTTCCATCAGCCATCGACCGTCCTTCACCAGCGGCTCACCGTAATCTCCCTGTTCCAGCTTCAGATCGTATCTGCGGCTGCGGATGTTGGTGTCAAAGGTAATGCGGAGATCGCGGCTGTTCTTGTCGAAGAGTGCTTTGCGTTCATACGCCAGATACACTTTTGGTTCCAGATCGTATACCCGAAGGAAATATTTGATCTCTTCAACAACTTGTTTGTTCATGTAATCCGCCAGCTCCGGCGCCTGTCCCGAACGGACGAATTCGTAAGCTTCATCCAGCTTCAAGGCTGTTCTGCGTTTGTTCACCAGGCCAAATACTTTCTTTTTGATCTCCAGATACACTTTGGCGTTCTCTTCAGGGATTCCATAAGCTCGCAGTCTCAGCTTCTCCTTGTATTTTGGTTTGGAGAGACTGGCGCGGATCAGCGAATCCTGCGGAGTGTCGAAGTACAGGTTACTGATGGAGTAATACTCATGTTTCTTGTTGTAGGCATCCAGCTCCATGTATTTCAGCAGGTCATTGTAGAAATGTGCGTACTGTTCATCCGTCAGAAGATACTTGCTCTCATATCGGTTGAATACTTCAATAGCCATGTGGGACTCAGTCCTTTCGTTGGTGGGTTGTATGTTTTGTTGCATCGTGTATTGCTTCCATGTCTGTATCTTAGAGCCCCAACCTTGAATGAATCTTAAATGGTTTTACATTGCGTTAACATTTTTTTACCTTCCTATAATAGTGCGCATACACAAAATGAATTAAGATTGATTCAAGGTTTGATTGATAGAATAAGAACATATAAAACAAGATCATTGAGAGAAATAATTCAAGCAGAGGAATGAATAGATGATGAGAATATTAATTGCGGAAGATGAGGTTCATTTGGCAGAGGCTGTATCGCAGATTTTGAAAAAGAACAACTACTCCGTGGACATGGTCCACGACGGCAGGTCAGGACTCGATTATGCGCAGAGCGGTATCTACGACCTGTTACTACTCGACATCATGATGCCGGAGATGGACGGGATCACCGTCCTGAAGAAACTCCGCAGTGAAGGCAATCATACGCCTGTCATTCTGCTTACGGCGAAAGGTGAACTATCGGACAAAGTCACAGGCCTCGATTATGGTGCCGATGATTATATCGCCAAGCCGTTTGCCACAGAGGAATTGCTGGCCCGGATTCGAGCAGCTTTACGGCGGAAGGGTGAAGTGGTTCCCGAGGATGGGCTGAAGTTTGGCGACATTGAGCTGAATACAACTCAACTGAAGCTGAGCGTACAGGGTAAGGAGATTAAGCTGAATCTGAAGGAGAATGAACTGCTGGAGCTGTTGATTGCCCGCAAACAGGCGATTACCTCCAAAGAGCAGATTATTGAGAAGTTATGGGGATTTGATTCGGAAGTGGAGTATAACAATGTGGAAGTATATATCTCTTTTTTACGCAAAAAATTAACCTTCCTGAACTCTGCCGTCCGCATTAACACGATTCGGGGTGTGGGGTATGTACTTGAGGTGACGTCCTGATGTTCAAGAAACTTCGAAATCGATTCTTGATCGTGAATCTGGTGTCCATCTCCATTATGATGCTGGTGGCATTTGCGACGATCTATACGATTACTTATCAGAATGTGCAACGTGAGACCAATATGGAGTTGTACAAGGTGTCTGATTTCTATCACAGTCCTTATAATTCATCCAAGATGCCGCGCGGGGAAGGGCAGGGTTCCGGTACAGGGGGTAGTACAGGCTCTGGTTCAAGTTCTGGTTCAGATTCGTTTCCTTCCGATACCATGGGTGGTGATAATGGAGGACCGGGAGGGGATCCCAACTCACCTCCGGCACGTTCCGTTTCGTTCATGATTAAGACGGATGAACAGTGGAAGATTACGGATACACATTCCCGATTTGATATGGAAGATACGTTCTACACCGAGGCGTTACAAAAGGTTGACCAGAATAAAGTGGGTGATTCCGAACGGCAGACGGGACAATTTACGCTGCATGGAACGGACTGGGCCTATGTGGTTGATCCGAGCGGTGACGGGCATATGATCGTATTTATTGATGTGACGGCACAACAAGGCATTCTGACGAATCTGATCTATACATTTGCTATTGTTGGACTGGTCATGTTGATTGTGATCTACTTCCTGAGCCGTTATTTTGCGAATCGCTCTATTGCACCGGTCAGAGAAGCGTTTGAGAAGCAAAAACAATTCATCGGGGATGCTTCACATGAGCTGAAGACACCTCTGGCGATCATCAATACCAATGCGGACGTACTGCTTGCGAATCAGGAGGATACCATAGCGAACCAGGCGAAGTGGCTTCATTATATCAAGTCGGAAACCGAGCGCATGACCGGACTTACGAATGATCTGCTCTATCTGACACAGATGGATGACTCACGCTCCACGATGATTCATGCGAAGTTTAATATGAGTGATGCGGTGGAGAGTATTATTTTGCCGATGGAGGCCGTTATTTTTGAGAAAAACATTTCCCTCGACTACAACATTGAGCCGAATCTTACGGTTCATGGGAACAGTGAGCAGATCAAACAGGTCATTCTGATCCTGCTCGATAATGCGGTGAAGTATTCCGGTCCAAAAGGCGCCGTAAACGTCACCCTCCAGAAACAGAATAATGATGTCGTGCTGGCCGTATCCAATACAGGTGAAGGCATTGAACCGGAACATCTGGATCGGATCTTTGATCGATTCTATCGTACGGATTCTTCAAGAGCCCGCAAACATGGTGGGCATGGTCTGGGTCTGGCGATTGCTCGTTCCATTGTGGATCAGCACAAAGGAGAGGTGTATGCTCGAAGTGTAGTTGGAGAGGGTGCTACATTTTACGTGCGGTTGTCGTAGGGGCGGAGTGATGGGCGAGCTCCACACTAATCCTTCGCTCCCGCTCTATAATCGTTCTCAGGCATAAGTTCTGCCTGTAATGGGTTAACCTATGCTACAATGGCAACAGTATGTATGAATCAAGGAGATGAACTGAACGTGGCAGAAGCAAACGCAATTAATGAACAAGAAATGATGCAATATATTGCAGATAAAACGAAGGCAAGCCAGGAGAATATCGCCCTTGTGCTGAAGCATGAGCAAGCGTACATCAACAAGGCGCACGAAAATTCCAAAGGCAATGATGTGGACATTGACGGCGATGATCTGGCTGACTACATTCTTAGTCGTAAAGATGTGAAGCTGGATGAGTTGACCGTGGAAAGCATCCTGGATGCGGAGATGGACTACTTGATGGACAAGGGTCACGCGGGATACGTCGATTAAGTTCTGCGTGGATTTGGAGCTTGGACTGTGGCGTGAGGTTTAATGAGATTTGTATCAATGATCGGCGCATGAGGGGCTAGATTATTGGTGTGCGTAGGTTGTTCAGTCCAGCGATTAAGCCTTTCTGTGATCCGGGCAAAATCTAACGAACCTCAGACACGTTATTCTCTGGATTTTAGGACTTTCCCATGCAGTTAAAGCATTTCCGCGGAATTAGCGTGTCTGAGATTCGTTAATTCGGGAAATAAGCGCTTTTAGCTGATATAAGGTGCCCTAGGTTCGTTAGAGTGATCACAAGGTGCAACGAGGCGTTAACTGGCTGTTTCAAAAGTGAAATCTCACAGATGAAGCCTAATGCATGGCAAGTGTTGTACTGTCAAAAAGACCTCAACTCCACAATACTGTGGTGTTGAGGCCTTTTTTAGATTGTAGTGACCAAGCATTCCTTCGGGAACACCTGTCGGTATAACTTTTTTAAGGATGGACTTGAAGTTCTATCGGACCTGACCACTATATCGGATTATTTGTCGAGTCTCGCTATGAGTAAAGTTCGATGAGTGTTGACCTATCGGACAACCTTACCGCATCACTCATCTGTTTGCCCTACAGTCGTCCCTATTGGACATCGCTGTAAGGTGAGATTTTAGGAAATCCCTATCAATCCCACCGTTTATAGCTTCTTATTGACCCACCATACCGCCATCTACGGTGTAAAGGGAAGCTGTTACATAAGATGCTTCTTCGGACAACAGGAAGTTCATCACCGCAGCGACTTCTTCCGGTTCGCCATAACGGCCCATTGGAATGCTGGACACGGTTGCTGATTGATAATCTTCCACGTTACCGGAATTAGCTTCGATCTGACGCATCATGCGTGTATTGATTGTACCTGGCAATACAGCGTTAACCCGGATATTATAAGGTGCCAATTCATTTGCAGCGGTACGCGTGAGACCAACTACGGCATGTTTGGACATAATATATGGAGACACAGCAGGTGCACCCATCAGACCCGCGAGGGAAGAGGTATTAAGAATCGCACCGGATTTTTGTTTTTTCATAACCGGAATGACATTTTGCAGACCCAGGAATACCCCACGAATGTTGACGTTATATACAGTGTCGAGTGCTTCAACACTCAGGTCTTCGATCAGTCCTGTTGGACCTTCAATCCCAGCATTGTTGGCAAAATAATCGATTCGACCAAAAGCATCCAATGCTTTTTGCACATAGTTTTTCACGTCTGCTTCTTGGGATACGTTCGCTTTTACGGCGATGACGTGCTCTTTGTCGAGGTTCAGATCAGTAATTGTCTGTTGGATGGCTTCTTCATTCAGGTCCACCAGCACCAAGTTGATTTTGCGTTCAGCCAGGCGGCGTGCCAATTCTTTACCAATGCCCCCGGCTGCTCCTGTAATTACGGCTGTATGTGTATAAGATGTACTCATGAACTATCCGCTCCTTATTCATTATTGGCAGGTATTTCTCAAAAAAAGTTTCAACCTGTCGTCTATCTTTCCTGTCTCAATGTTAAGATATACATAGCAATGTGACAATAATCATTGACATCGCATATGTCAGCTATCGGACAGAGGTGTAAGCGGTGTTCATTTATATTACAATAATGAACAAAGGAGGCGAAAATGTTGATCATTGAACATCCTCAGGACCGGAGAGCACGAAGAACGCAGGATGCGATCATCGCTGCGGCGGTTTCTTTGATACTAGAGAAGGGAGCGGATGCCCTCACAATCCGGGATATTACGGAACGGGCGGATTACAACCGTGGAACCTTCTATTTACATTTTCCCGGCAAACCGGAGTTGTTGCAGTTCATTCTGGATGATTTCATGCAGGGAGTGGGGCGAGCTTATGCAGAACCATACGCACAGCTCAAAGAAGTGGACATGACTGCATTGCTACCATCCACGATGCCTGTATTCGAATATATTGAAGCCCATCAGGATATCTTTCGTGCGTTAATAACAATGCATTCAGATATGAGCTCCCGGCTGTGCAATATGTTTAGAACGTATCTAACCGAAGATTTTGTATTGGTGACCGAGGATAGTGAATGGACGATTAATTACGACATCATGCTAAGTTATCTGGTATCTGCAACGGTAGGGGTAATCATGCATTGGGCGGAGATTGGATTCAAATATTCTGCGCATTATATGGGAGAGCAGCTTACGGCGCTGATTAACATCAAACCGACCCGTCTGCTGATTGAACCAGGGCAGAAGGGTCGGACTATTCACGAGCGTATGCTGTTGGATTAAAGGTCGAATGAGAGTTTTGTTCTATATCAATCGAACTAAAGAATATTTACACTGCACACTCCGATGACAGAACAACCTTCCGATCGCTGTTATCCCCAGATTTTTTTGATTCCTTTTATAAAGGGTAAATCCGGGGATAAAGGCGAACGCTCCGCTTCTTCAGGTCGTTTCTGTCCTCTCCGTTTTGTGTAAATGTTTAGTTCAATTGATATAGATGAAGAAATCCAATTCGATTATCCGGTCATGGAGGCATTCGCGGCCTGTTGCATCTGAAGCAGCTGTTCGCGGATCAGGACCGACTCTCCGATCATGATTAATGCGGGATTATTCACTTGATGCGACTTGGCGAGGGAATGGAGTTCGGCAAGTGTGCCGGTAATAATCCGTTCCTCCGAGGTGGTTCCCCGTTCGATTAAAGCCGCAGGGGTGTATCCACTTTTGCCATGGTGAAGCAATTCATGTTGAATCTGGGGCAGTTGGCTAATGCCCATGTAGATGACCACTGTATCCACACTATGGGCGAGCAGATCCCAGCGGACCGAAGATACACTTCCATCACTGCCGGTTCCGGTGACACATGCGAAGGATGAAGCAATCCCGCGATGAGTTAACGGAATAAGGGATGAAGCGGATGTACCTACAGCTGAAGTGATGCCAGGAATGATCTCAAATGCAATCCCTGCTTCCGCCAGCACAAGCGCTTCTTCACCACCACGGCCAAAGATGAACGGATCGCCACCCTTGAGTCTTACAACTTGTTTGCCTTCCGCCGCATGTGCAGCAAGCATCCGTCCAATCATCTCCTGACTCATGGAATGAAGGCCTGGAGCCTTGCCGCAGTAGATGCGGAGTGCTCCTTCGCGAGCCTCAGCGAGCAATTGATCATTCACAAGCCGATCATACATAATGACATCTGCGGACTGAATACGTTTCAGGGCTTTTACCGTAATCAGATCCGGATCTCCAGGACCAGCGCCAACAATACTAACCAGGCCCCGACTCATGATCGTGTCCCCAATTTCGGTGCAGCATCAGAACTTGCCAATCCTGAACGACCACCCTGAATGGATGCCAGTTTCGTCGATAGTTTCACCGGATTTCCCCAGTGGTGTGCAGCATATAGACCGAGGCCTGTAAATACAGCTCCACCAATGAGATTGCCCAGCAATACCGGAATCTGATTCCACAGCCACCAGTCAGCCATACTGACCTGTGCACCGAGCATCATGCCTGCCGGGATGACAAACATATTTACCACAGCATGCTCAAATCCCTGAGCGAAAAATATGGTAATGGGCAGCCACATCGCTACGATTTTGCCCAGTGTAGAAGTGGACGTCATTGCCATCACTGCCCCGAGTGTGACCATCCAGTTACATAGAATGGCTTTGATGATGACCAGTACAATGCCAGCCCCGCCCAAGTGCTGATACCCCAATGTTTTGGTTTCACTGTTCTGGATCAGCGTTTGAATTAGAGGGTTGCTCATATCCGTACCCATCTTGGTAATGGTCAGGCCGTATAACAGAGCATAGAATGCACATCCGAGCAGATGTCCTGTGATCACCCAAAAATAATTTCGAAGCATATCCATCCATGTAATTCTACGTTTCAACACTGCGAGTGGAAGCATCGCAAAGTTTCCTGTCACCAATTCGAGACCCAGCAGAATAATGATGACAAATCCTGCCGGGAATATCAGTGCACCTGCCAAACCAACGGAAGTTTGAGATACAGCGGTATATGCCAGTGTGGTTGCAAAGGCAAGGATAGCCCCCGCCAGAAAACCGCGGATCAGCATCTGTACCCGATTCATTCTGGCTTTGCTCTCACCAGCTTCGACCATCGATTGCAGCACTTCTGCAGGTTTAACAAAATCCATAGCGCACGCCTCCTTGATGTCAGGGTATCTCTAGCCTTTAACCCGCAATTGTGATGAAGATTTCTCCGCTGTTGCCGTCTACTTCTGTTTTGTAGGTATTCAAGCAGCCTTCATCCGGCTCGTGTACCTTACCGTTACGCAGATCAATCTTCCAATCATGCAAAGGACAATGAACTGCTGTCCCGCACACCATGCCTTCCGACAGCTTGCCGCCCTTGTGAGGGCAGCGATTCTCGACGGCGTGCAGACTTCCGTCGCTCAGTTTGAAGACTGCAATTTCGGTATCCTGTATCAGGAAGGTCCGTGCTCCCTTTTCATCAATATCTGCAAGGTGTCCAATCCGGAATTTGTTCATCGCTGTTCCTCCTCTTCTAGTGGGTTACCGGCTCGGCACCGGACAGTGGGGTGAAGTTTTTACGTAATTTCTCGTCTTGTATGATTTCTTTCCAAGGATCAACCGTGTGACCCAGTGTAACTTCCAGACGTTCAACCAGAGCGAGACGTACATCCCGATCCGCCAATGCTTCCTTCACATGATCCAGACCAACCCGTTCAATCCAAGCCGCTGTTCTCTCATTCCATTTTGCGTTCTCTCTATAATATTGCAGGTAAGAGTAAGTCCACTCTTCCACTTCCGCATCGGTCTTCACCGTACACAGCAACTCGGCTGCACGAACCTTGACTCCCGCGTTACCGCCAACATGAATCTCCCAAGCGCCATCAATGGCGACAACACCCAGATCCTTGATGGTCGCTTCAGCACAGTTCCGCGGACATCCGGAGACAGCGAGTTTCACTTTGGCTGGAGCCACCATCTTGTCGAGTTTTTTCTCCAGACGAATACCCATCTCAATGGAATCTTGTGTGCCGAATCGGCAGAACGTATTACCTACACAAGTCTTCACCGTACGAAGCGCCTTGCCATAACCAAAACCGGAAGGCATATCGAGTTCCTCCCAGATCTTCGGCAGGTTCTCTTTCTGTACACCGAGCAGATCGAGTCGTTGCCCACCCGTGAATTTCACCAACGGCACATCGTATTTCTCTGCGACAGTTGCAATCTTGATCAATTCCGCCGGGGAAGTGACACCACCATAGATCCGTGGAATAACGGAGTAGGTACCGTCTTTCTGGATATTGGCGTGATAACGTTCATTGGTGAATTTGGATACACGCTCATCTGTGTATTCAGCCGGCCAGATCATCCCGAGATAATAGTTGAGGGAAGGGCGGCACTTGGAGCAACCTTCCGGTTCATTCCAACCGAGAACATTCATGACTTCCTTGACGCTTTTGAGTCCCATCTCCTTGATCTGTGCAACAATCTCATCCCGATCATAGGATGTACAGCCACAGATGCCTTCTTTAGTCTGTTCACCTACATTATCACCGGCATAATATGTGAGCAGGTTTTCGATAATAGGTTTGCACCCACCGCAAGAAGCGGAAGCTTTGGTACAGGATTTGATTGCACCGAGTGTATTACAGCCTTTATTCAGAACGGCGTCTCCAATGGAAGCTTTGGTCACACCGTTACAACCACAGACGATCTCGTCATCCGGCATACTCGCCATGCGTTCTGCGACAGATGGACCCGAGCCTGAACCACCGGAAGGTACACCGAGCAAAATTTCTTTCTCCCGACCACTGATGTTCTCACCACTCTTAATGAGGGAAAACAGCGATGCGCCATCCGTGGTATCCCCGAACAATACAGCTCCGATCAGCTGTCCGTCTTTGATCACCATCTTTTTGTACACACCATCAACGTCATCCTGAATACGAATGCTGCGAGTGTCCGCAGCGTCTTTGAATTGTCCGGCAGAGAATACGTCCACACCGGATACTTTCAGTTTGGTAGAAGTGACTGAACCTTCGTATCCTTCGGTTGCCGCGCCAGCCAGGCGTTTTGCGAGCACCATACCTTGTTCATATAATGGAGCAACCAGTCCGTAGGCAATACCGCGGTGTTCTGCACATTCGCCGACGGCAGATATACTAGGGATGCTGGTATGCATATAATCATCTACAATGACTCCACGATTCACATCGAGGCCGGTATTGCGAGCCAGTTCAATCTGCGGACGAATCCCGACAGCCATGACAACCAGATCCGCTTCAAGCACCGTTTGATCAGTAAAACGAATGGTTTTCACCCGTTGTTTGCCTGTGATTTCTTCGGTATGTTTGTTCAAAAGGAACTTCATGCCCTGATCTTCAAGCTCCCGCTGGAGCATCAGACCTGCCGGCAAATCCAGGTTCCGGTCCATCAGATGACCGTTAATATGGATGACTGTGACGTCCATGCCCAGATTGAGCAACCCCCGCGCTGCTTCCAGTCCTAGCAATCCACCTCCAATGACGGCAGCTTTGCGATACTTTTGTGATGCTGCCATCATGGTCTCGCAGTCTTTAATATCGCGGAAACCGATCACGCCTTCCTTGTTAGCTCCGGGAAGAGGGAGGATGAACGCTTGTGAACCGGTTGCCATAATCAGCTCATCATAGGCTGCGCGTACACCATTTTGAGATACAACTTCCTTGTGCTTGGTATCGATCTGAACGACCGGGTCACCCGGGTACACCCGAATGCCGTTATCTTCGTACCAGCTCCACTCATTGATTACGATATCTTCGATGGATGTTCCGCCAGCCAGTACGGAAGATAACATGATCCGGTTGTAGTTGGGATGCGGCTCTGCGCCGAAGACTGTAATTTCATAAGCGTGTGGAGCAAGCTTAAGAATATGTTCGATTGTGCGGATTCCCGCCATGCCATTGCCGACCAGCACCAGTTTTTTCGTTGTACTCATTATGATTAGCCCCCTTAGGTCCATTCTGCAAACTGCCTCAAAACCTTGTCTCTAAAATCGAAAAAGCCTGTTATGCCTCGGAGGACTGCGCATATACATACGCATCCCTTGCTCCGAGATTGCAAAACAGGCTTCATTGCCGTTTCAACCAGCTACGCCGTTGTAACTGTGATCGATTCAAATATGGAGTTGTTATGGCTTAACTATAAAAGATCGATCTATTCATGTCAATATAGTTAACATAAAAAAGTATTTGAAATTTAAAGTTAATTATGTTTACATGAGTTTATTGGAATATCGAATGGACGACGAAGTTTTACGAGTATATCTTTCTTAGTTTAAAGGCTTTTAGATAACATTAGCACGCTGGATACGATAAATACTGTAGAAAAGGTGCCATGTATAGTGTTTCACCCTTTTTATTGCAACATGATGAGGCATGAAAAGATCATTCTAATGTTAAAAATAAGACGCATAATCGTCACTACTTAATTTTTGTTAGGTAATGTAACACGTTTATTACTTTCATGTATTAACTTATTAAATGATGTGGACTCTGATTATAGCAATGGGGAGGGATTGATCCATCATGCGATCTTTATTGGTCATCCGTGTTCAACCAACGATAGCTGCCTCATCCGATGCAATCCCTCTGACACCGGAGAGGCTACTGGGAGCAAACGGGTACCATGTACAGGTGGCGGGCAGTGAAGCGGAAGCGGTGAAGCTAGCTCGTGCGGCCGAAGCGTCCATTTTGCATCTGTCGCTGGCTGATGTGGAGTCCTGGGTGAACTGCCTGGGAAAGGGGAAGTCGGATTCACCGCTGCTTTGGTGGTGCGCGCCAGATACAGCCTCTTCCTCCGCAGAATCCTGCGAGGTCGAAACTTCATTTGATGGAATACTTACACCATCCATGACTGGGCCCGAGATTCACTGGACTCTTCACTTTGCAGCCCGACGCTACATGGAACGCAAACAGTGGGAGCAGGAACGGAAGCAGTTGCAATCCAGGCTGGAGGATCGGAAGTGGATTGATATGGCGAAGGCTATTCTTAGTGATCTGAAGCAGATTTCAGAGGCCGAAGCCTATGACCTGTTACGCAAGAAAGCGATGGATGAACGCAAACGGATGGTCGATGTAGCCACAGCGATTGTGAAGGCCCATCAACTGCTCCAGTCTTAATTGGAAGGAGGATTCTCCATGGATATGTCTCAGATACTCCGAGAGGTCGGACGTGGGAAACGAGGCTCGCGTGATCTGAATTATACAGAGGCACTGACCGTTGCAGAGAACATCCTGAAACAGGAGGTTTCCCCTGCCCAGACGGCTGCGTTTCTAATGGCTGAACGTATGAAAATGGAAAACGTCGAGGAACTGGAAGCTTTTGTTCATGCTTGTCGTAACAGTGCGGAACGTTTCTCCATATTTCAGGATGGATTGGATTGTGCGGGTCCTTATGATGGACGGACAAAGTCGTTCATGGCCACGTTTCCGGTTGCATTTGTACTCGCGGCAGCCGGGTTGCCGGTGACTTTACATGGGAGTGATCCTTTACCACCCAAGTGGGGCGTCACGTTGTCGGTACTTTTGAAGGAAGTGGGCATTGATACACACAAGATGGATCGGGAAGATGCCCGGAGCGCTGCATTGCGTTTGGGTGTCATGTACGTATCCTCCGAGGATTGGTGCGCACCTCTTCGTAAACTTCGTCCGTTACGGGAAGAGTTGGGTTTTCGAACGGTGTTTAACACAGCAGAGAAACTGATTGATTATAACCATTCACCGTATTTGGTGTTTGGTGTGTTTCATAATACCTTTCTGGATCGGATTGCGAAGTTGCTCACCCGGTTTAACTATCGTCGTGCTTATGTTGTACAGGGGATGGAAGGTTCTGAGGATCTGTATATTGATCGGCCAACCCGCGTATACGCCGTGGAAGACGGCGATATGAAGCTGGAACTGGTTGATCCTGCAGCCTATGAACTGGATATGCCCGTGCCGGAACTGGTCTGGACGGCTGCGAAGCAGCTTGAAGTGGCGGAAAGTGTGTTAAGCGGTGATGGTCATATTGCTTTTGTGAATCAGGTCTTGTTAAATGGAGGTTTCCGCTTGTATGCGGCGGGGCGTGTCAATTCCATCGAAGAGGGCATATACACGTGTCAGGGATTACTGGAGAGTGGTGCAGCGTATCGCATCTATCAGCAGTGGTGTGTCTCCATGGGTGGCGAACTGCCGGACAGCAGAGCGGTGTCCATCTATCCGGCATCGTCCAGATAATGTAATGCTGATGTTCAATCTTGTTATGGTTTAGCGTGTTTTTATTCCCAAGGATAAGTAACGGTCAGGAAGTCAGCGAATTTCTTGCTCTCTTCCCGCCGTTGTTTCCGCATGGCCGCCCGATCCGGAGCGGTCTCGTATAGTTTCTTCTCTTCTTCCGTCTCCGGGATAATGCGGGGTACGATCAGTTTGCGATTATTTTCGTCCAAGGCCACAAAGGTCAGAAATGCAGTCGCCGCAATTTTCTTCTCTCCGGTCTTCAGATCCTCTCGAATCACTTTCACAAAAATCTCCATGGAACTTCGTCCTGTCCAGGACGCGAACGATTCAAGTGTAACCGAATCCGTTGGATTAATCGGGTACAGGAAATCGACCGAGTCGGTTGAAGCCGTTACAGTATTGACCCGGCATAGCTTGGAAGCGGCAATGGATGCAATATCATCGATGTAGGACATCAGCTTGCCACCGAACAGTGTATTATGATTGTTGACATCGGTTGGGAACACCCGTGCCGTCTTGAAACAACGTGTTTCGCGTACATATTTTTTCTCCACCTGATCCATCTCCGTTGGTTTCGGTATCTCTCTCATGCTTTTTTCCTCCTGACAGTATGGCTGCTGTGACATTTCGTGTGTTGCAGGGTCTATTTTTGATCTATTATCCCTAGTATAGGTGTCGGTCTGATACATATTCAAATGAAGTTGGACTGCAAAAAAACCGCCAGGCGCGGACCGGCGCGCTGGCGGTTTACTGCTGTATATTAAGCCTTGGGTTTGAAAATGCCGGACGGTTTGCCGATCGGCAAGAACGCATAACCGAAGTGAGCGTTCAGTACCGAAGCACCTGTACCATACAGGGACACAATTCCGATCGCCAGTTCAGCGTATGCTGCAATGGTGTGGAAAATGTGAGGAGCTACGCCGAAAGCGTCAAAGGTCAAGCCAAGGAACAGGAAGTCAATCAGAATGAAGATGATAAGCAATACTTTATTCGCTTCAATAGCACCAATCGTCATGAACAGGGTGAATACGAGGTATCCGGCAAAAGCAAATCCGAGCTGCTTGCCATCGGCCTGTTCAGCGAGAGTGGAGCCAAATACGCCCATTTTGATCATCCAGTTGGCACCCATGGCAAACCAGAAGAATGCGTACGCGCCAAAAGCTGTTGTGCCAAAGGTGTTGTTACGTTTGGAATCTTGAATACATGCGAATAGCTGGGCAAAAGCACCCAAAAAGATCGCCCAAGGAATAGCGTAGCTAAGACCTTCTGTAATGCCAAGCTTTTGGGAAGAAGCGACCAGGGTTACGATAGCCAACCCAAATAATCCCATTGCGCTGGGATCGGCGTTAACAATTTTGACTTTAGTCTGTGAATCGGTCTGCATGGTGATGATAAGCCTCCAATAATATCAAATCAGGATCAATGGCCGTCGTTGGCCGTCCTCTACATTACATCATTTGTATCCGCCGGGTCCGGACACACACATCGCCCTATTGTACCTGAATGACCCCATTATGGAAAGGGATTTTATTACCTTTTGAACCAATAGACTTTTTGTTTTTTCAATATACACATTTACGACACAATCCGTTCTGGCCGTGAATGATGAGGCCAAACGTTAGATTCCAACCCTCGGTGGTACCACTAAAATTGCGTCATATCAGCCATTTTCGGATAAGCTCTAGTGTGATAAAATAATCTTTATCAAAATTTGGAGAAGAATACAAAACATCCTTGTCTCCTATGCCATATGTTAATCCAACTATAGATTGACAGGAAAAACTAAAATGGTTCACAGAATAAGGAGGTATCAGGGGTCATGGTTATGAGTTTGGATTTGAAAAATAAAATAGAGAAGGCCAGACATAACCTTCATATGCTGGTAGAGCATAACAAGGGTGGTCTTGGGCATCCCGATGTGATTCGGCAGTCTATGGCATTGGACGAATTGATTAATGAGTATAACCGAATTAGCCGAAACCATTCACGGGCCTAAACCCAAAGCGATTTTAATTTTATACACGGAACAAATCACATAGATTGTAACGCTTGATCGTACAGACGGGCATGAATATAGCCGGTATGGACAGCCTCAGTTGAAGAGGTGGTGTCCTACCGGTGTAATATTCATGCCCGTTTGTTTTTGCATCGTATCCATCATGCATCTGTTTAATGCAGTAATCGTTTGGCTTCCAAATAAAGGACCTGTACGAATTTTTTCGTATTAATGCGTGTCTGGGACAAGGAGGGCTCCACGTTGTTTTGCAGCTCCAGCATTTTCTTACGAATTTCAGTGAAATCGAAAAATTTGGATGCATAGTTCTCGAACTTGGGATGTGTATAATCTGTTAATCCCAGAGAAACTACATGGCTCAGAGTCTGGAAGATGGCCCTGCGCACACGTTGTTCCGATGCCTTGATCTCCTTGTTCACCTCTGCGAGAGAGGCATCTTCTCCCAGTTTACGTATCGCTACATTCTGGAAGATGTCTTTGAGGGATGGGAACGTATAAGGAGACAGCTTATGTTCATCTGTCTCTACCTGCTCCAGATATTCCAGCATGTCCAGCAGATCCCTGCTGCCCGCTTCGCCGATCATGCCCATCTCGGACAGCAGGAAATGTCCTGCAGTCGTGATTGTTTTGTCCGGAACCGGAGCCCCAGCACGTTCGGTAGAATTCAAACCGGACAATCCCTGCAATGTCCGTTGGATATCTGCGATGGATTGCTGCATCCGAAGCCTTTCGCTCACCAGCCGCAGAACAGATAGAATCTCTAACCGGTTAATCGGCTTCGTAATATAATATTCAATGCCTAGTGAATAGGCTTCTCCGATCATATTTTTCGACTCGATCTGAGAGATCATGACGATCTTGCCCTCGAACCTTCCTTCAAGCGCTCGCACAGTCTGAATCCCGTCTCGTTGGGGCATCAGCAGATCAATCAGCAGTACATCCACCTTATGCAGTTCCAATAGTTCCGCGTGAATATGTGCTCCGTCCTCAGCTTCCCCGGCAATATCGCCAAGGCCTTCATCCTCAATAATATCCATCAACATGGAACGAACGCCAGGATCATCATCCACGATAAAATAACGCATGTCAGTCATTCCCTTTCTCTGCGAATGGTGTGATTGATAAATCTATGGTAAAGGCGGTTAACGCCGCGATGAACTCTCGTTCCAGTGTAATCGTTCCTTTCCTTCTTGCATAGAACCTGACATGTCAGGTTCTATAACAATGATAGGGCGATCAAAGCCCGTTTTTAAAATAAATGTATAAATTGCATGTAGGTATTTGTCGATTTCCGTAGATGCCCTTGTAGTATAAGTAACATCCCGAAGTCCGGGGCTAGTGTTGTGCAGAATGGTACAAACTTTTCCCGTAACCATCTCTGTGCTTGAAATACACCATAAAAAGGGGCATACCGATGGAGCAAACAATACAAGATATTGTCGTCATTTTCAATGATTTTCTATGGTCCAAAGTGTTAATTATATTATTGGTAGTATGTGGTATATACTTCACCACCAAGACCCGATTCATGCAATTCCGCATGATTGGAGATATGGTAAAGGTGCTTCGAGAGCCAAAAAGCAAGGAACCAGGCAAAATTTCACCTTTTCAGGCGTTTTGTATTAGTATGGCGGCCCGTGTAGGTACAGGGAATATTACCGGTATTGCACTGGCGATCGCACTGGGTGGACCTGGTGCTATATTCTGGATGTGGATCATTGCAATTATCGGGTCAGCCTCCAGTTTTGTGGAGAGTACGTTGGCTCAGATCTATAAAGTGAAGGATAAGGGCGGATTCCGCGGAGGTCCTGCATATTATATGGAACGTGGGTTGGGCAAACGCTGGATGGGGATTTTATTTGCCATTCTCATTACGCTTTCATTTGGCTTGGTCTTTAATGCCGTGCAGTCTAACACGATTACTGTTGCATTTGAGAACTCATTTGGCACGGATCGGTTAACGGTGGGTATCATTATGGCTGTGATATTTGCAGGAATTATCATGGGCGGTGTCAAACGGATTGCAAAAGCATCGGAATACATCGTTGTTGTACTGGCTGTATTGTACATTGGGGTAGCGGCTTTTGTAGTGCTGGCGAATATTACCCAGCTTCCGGCCATGATTGCGTTGATTGTCAAAAATGCCTTTGGCATCGAACAGGTGGCTGGCGGAACGTTGGGCGCTGCACTGATGAACGGTGTGAAACGCGGATTGTTCTCCAATGAGGCGGGCATGGGTAGCGCCCCGAATGCTGCTGCAACGGCGGATACAACACATCCGGTGAAACAGGGACTTATTCAGGCGTTTGGCGTGCTGACAGATACGTTAGTGATATGTACGAGCACAGCCATGATTATTTTGCTATCCGGGGTATACAAAGGTTCCAATCTCGGAGGCATTGAATTAACTCAGGCTGCATTAAGTGTACATATTGGTTCATGGGCATCGGGATTCCTGGCGGTTATGGTGTTCCTGTTTGCCTTCAGTACACTAATCGGAAATTATTATTACGGGGAAACCAACATTGAGTTTATCAAATCCAACAAAGTTTGGCTGTGGGTGTACCGCATTTGCGTTATCGCGATGGTGGTGTTTGGAGCGGTAGCCAAAGTACAGCTGGTATGGGATTTGGCTGACCTGTTCATGGGGCTCATGGTGGTGGTGAACCTGATTGCAATTCTGATGCTGTCCAAGGTGACTTTCGAAGCGTTGAAGGACTACAAGAAACAAAAGGCTGAAGGACGTGATCCCGTCTTTACCCGGGACCGAATTCATATTCCGGGTGAAGTGGAATGCTGGCAGTCGGAAGAAGAAGTTATTGGAGATAAATCAATACATGTAACCAATTAAGATTTTATCTGAACGTAGTTGGTTATATAAAATGGGCACAACAAACAACAGGACTTGGATTATCCATCATGGGCAACCCGAGTCCTGTTTGTTGCATATAAAATGTATCTTTGCACTAGCCAAAGTTCATCAAAGATATATTTTGATTAATTTTTAACGGAATAGCTGATCAGTTGCTCGGACAGAGCTTTCATTCGTTCGCCTGTTTCATTAAGCTGCTCAATAACATCCGTAAAGGAGGATACAAGCGTTGCTTGTTCCTGTGAAGAGGCTGCAATCTGGGAGACTTCAACTTCCATCTGTTTGATGACTTGTTGTACATCTCTCAGACTGGTATCGATGTCACTTGTAGCTTGTTTGGCATCCACAGAGAGTTTGCGCACTTCGGAAGCAACCACGCCGAAGCCGGCACCGGCTTCACCAACGCGAGCGGCTTCAATAGCGGCATTCAGGCCAAGCAAGTTGGTTTGCTCAGAGATTTCACGAATGAACCCGGCAACTTTGTTGATTTGGGAAGAGTTCTGAACAGCAAGTCTTGTGTTCTGCAAGATCTGTTCACTGGTTGCTTGCAATTCTTCGGCATGAGCGGCGACATGTTGCACCATATCAACGAGGTTACCATTGATGGTTTGATTTTCTTGTATAATGTCTTCAAGTTGGTTCTGGTTAGATTGGTCGTAAGATACACAGAAAACAGCAACAACTTTCTGGTGATCATCAAAGATCGGAATGTTCAGAATATCCAGTTCGATACCATAAACTTCCTTGGAGAGAGTAGCAAGGGTCGCTTCTCTTCCATTTTTTAAGATGGCAAAGTTTTGATACGATTCCAAGAGTGACATTCCTTTTTCAAAACCAAGATCAAATTTATCTGTCATAATGACATCTAATACTTTTTCGTGATCGTAAAGAGTTAAACTAGCTGGTTCTCTGAGGATCAGGCTGATATAAGGCATTACTTTAAGCAGGGCATCTACAACGTTCATGGAAGAGGACCATCCTTTCAATATTTGAATGTATTATTTTTAACGATCTATGGAATGCTCTATCTTTCATCGGACGGAAATGACTTTTCGTGAACGGCATTTTGCATGAAAGAATGAACATTTTATGATTAAATTTTAAAATATTTCCCATATAAAATGATTTATTGGATATAAGTGTTAGTTGTAACTATTTTTATATCAAGATATTTGTACGAATGTATATCAAATATAGGACATATGTCCTTTTACATACGTTATATACGACAACGGAGGGAAGTCGGAATGAAAGAAATTATGGACTTTGGACTTGTGCGGCAACTCGCCCGTGAGAATGGGTTGGATCAGGTGCTGGACGAGCCTGCGCTCGCTGAGTTGCGACTACTTGAGGCTGCGAAGGGCGAGATGATATGTGCCAAAGGTGAACGACCCGAGCGGTTATATTTTCTCGTGCAGGGCAAGCTCAAGATCTATACCACCCTGCCTAACGGCAAGTCTCTGTTACTTCGTTTCAGTACACCACTTGCGCTTGTGGGAGATTTGGAACTGGTAAATGGCAAGGAGGCTATGAATACGGTAGAGTCTGTGAGCAAAAGCCTGCTGCTGGGTATCAGCTATCGCGCTCTCCAGAATACGTATGCAGAGAACCCTAAGTTTCTCCACTTTATGCTGAGTCAAGTTACGCACAAATTGCATACCTTTTCCAACCTGTCGAGTCTGAATATGTTATATCCGGTCGAGAGCCGATTTGCCAGCTATCTGTTGTCCACAATGGGCCAGGACGAGTCTTCTTCGGAAGAGATCCAGACCTCCAAGCTCACCGAACTGGCCGATATGCTGGGCACTAGCTATAGACATCTTAATAGAGTCGTTCAAGATCTGTGTAATCGAGATATTATTCGCAAAGTGCAGCGAAAGCTAGTGATCTGTGATCTGGAACAGTTGCGTGTCATCGCAGGAGGCAATATATATGAGTGATGGGATTATTAAATAAAGACCAAGCCTGCATATCTATGCGACATGACGCGGCACAATAAAATACAATACGGCACAACAAAGAGCACCCTCCCGAATATACCAAGGGGTGCTCTTTTTGCTCTGCACTTCAAGTGGATTAGATATCTCCGCGTTGTTCGAACAATTGAGCGATCTCTACAATAACACGGGTGGCCTTCACCATATTGTCTACCGATACATATTCGAATTTGCCGTGGTAGTTCTCACCACCAGTGAAGATATTTGGTGTTGGCATGCCCATATAGGATAGCTGGGAACCATCTGTTCCTCCCCGAATGGGGCGAATAACAGGTTCGATGTCCAGTCGGGTCATGGCTTCATGAGCAATGTCGACGATCTGGCGTACGGGTTCAATTTTCTCACGCATGTTATAGTACTGGTCATTCAATTCAACCGTGATGCTTTTCTCTCCATACTTGGTCTTCAGTTCGTTTGCGATATTCAATAGATTTGTTTTGCGCTCTTCAAACTTCGCCCGGTCGAAATCACGGATGATGTAACTCATCTTTGTCAGCTCAACGTCACCCTCCAAAGACAATAGATGATAGAAACCATCATAACCGTCCGTGAATTCAGGAGCTTCCTCCACAGGCAGGCGTCGATTCAATTCCATCGCAATTTTCAGGGAGTTCACCATCTTATCCTTCGCTGTTCCGGGATGCACATTGGTGCCTCGTACGGTAATTTTGGCGGCAGCTGCGTTAAAGCTCTCGTATTCCAGCTCACCAAGCGGTCCGCCATCAACTGTGTACGCATATTTGGCTCCAAAAGCAGCTACATCAAACTTGTGCGGTCCACGGCCAATCTCTTCATCCGGGGTAAACGCAACCCGAATCTTACCGTGTTTCACTTCCGGGTGTTCAATCAAATAGGCCATCGCGGTCATAATCTCGGCAATGCCTGCTTTATTATCTGCACCAAGCAACGTTGTACCGTCGGTTGTGATCAGGGTGTGGCCTTTATACTCATGCAGCTCCGGGAAATCCTTATTGGACAGTACTACATCCAGTTCCGAGTTCAGCACAATGTCAGCACCATCATAGTTATCGATAACCTGTGGTTTAACATTTTTGCCAGTAAAGTCGGTCGCTGTATCGAGGTGAGCCAGGAAACCGATTACGGGAACATCCTTGTCGGTATTGGATGGCAGTGTAGCCATGACATAACCGTTCTCATCCATCGTCACATCTTGCAGACCAATGGAGGTACACTCTTCAACGAGCAGTTTGCCCAAGGCCAGTTGGCCGGGTGTGGAAGGGCATGTCTCGCTATTTTCATCGGATTGGGTATCCATCTGAACATAAGTACTCAGTCTTTGAATTAATATATCTTTCATCTATTATCACTCCCTAGCTTAGATTTTTTTCATTTGGGGTATAGTATTTCCTGTGGTTCTCTACGGTTATCATATCATGTTTTGCGGTCATTTCCAGAATGGGGAAGAACCGAAATAGGAGGATGACTAGGTATCAAAAAGGGTACTAGGTCACAAAAATGTACGTACTTGTATTTCTATAACTGAGGTTCATAATAAATGATGAAGAAAGGATGTGTTCAAGACATGCCATTTATCACGGTTAAGGTATTGGAAGGCAAGTCGGTTGAGCAGAAACGTCAGTTGATTGAACGTATGACTCAGGTGGCTTGTGAGACACTGGATGTTGATCCGAGCAAAGTCTTTATCTTCATTGAGGATTTGGAAAAGGACAATTACGGCAAGAACGGAAAACTGTTTTCGGACTTAGACAAATAAGTAAGGGTTCATATATATCATGATCATGGAACAGGAGATGTAACATCAATGACTGAACAATTATTTTCCCCTTATCAATTCAAGAGCCTGCAATTAAATAACCGTGTCGTCATGGCACCCATGTGCCAATATTCTGTCACTGCGAAGGACGGCATTCCGAACGATTGGCATCAGGTTCACTATGTGAGCCGTGCGGTTGGAGGAACAGGACTAATTGTAATCGAGATGACCGATGTAGATCCGGATGGACGTATTACGGATAATGACTTGGGGATATGGTCAGATGAGCATGTGCCTGCCTTCACCAAACTTGTAGATGGAATTCATGCCTACGGCTCCAAAGTAGCTATTCAGATCGCACATGCGGGACGAAAAGCAGAGGATGCAACGCAGCCGGTTGCCCCATCGGTAGTTACATTCCCGGGAGAAAAGTACAAGGAACCACGCGCGTTAAGTACGGAAGAAGTAGAAGCTATGGTGCAAAAGTTCGCAGACGGTGTTCGCCGCGCAGTACAGGCTGGAGTGGATACCATTGAGCTGCATGGCGCACATGGATACCTGATCCACCAGTTCCATTCCCCGCTGATGAACCATCGTGAGGATGTATATGGGCAGGATCTGTCCCGTTTTGGCGTTGAGGTCATTCGTGCAGTGAAAAAAGAAATGCCAGCAGATATGCCGCTGATTTTGCGGATTTCGGCTGTAGAATACGCGGATGGTGGATACGATATCGACCACACCATCAATATCGCTCGTGCCTACCAAGATGCAGGCGTGGACATGTTCCATATCAGTTCAGGTGGCGAAGGTCCTTCCGGACAGCGGAAACCGGGGAACTATCCGGGGTATCAGGTACCGTTTGCCCGTCGTTTCCGTGAAGAACTGAACGTTCCTGTAATCGCAGTGGGTATGCTGGAGGATGCAGCATTGGCTCAGGCGGTGATTGGCAACGGCGATGCGGATCTGGTCGCGGTTGGTAGAGGCATGCTGCGTGACCCGTACTGGGCGAACCATGCGGCTCTGGAACTGGGTGTCAGCAAGGATCAAGCTGCCATTGCAGAGCAATATTCTCGTGGATACTAATCTGCTCCAAATTATACTTACACTTGCCACTCCGATGACAGAATAACCTTCCGATCTGAGGATAAAGGCGAACGCTCCGCTTCTTCAGGCTATTTCTGCCCTCTGCGTTCTCATGTAAATGTTATTGCAAATTTTATATAGTAAAATAGGCCACAGCAGGGGATAACCTTTGCTGTGGCCTAATTTTTTTATAGTGAGAAGCATCAGCATATCCATCCAATTACGGATGGTTACGCTCTTCTAGTTGCTTCATATACGAATTTTTGATTGGACTGCGTGGGTGGTTGATCCGGGTTAAAGTCGGCGTATACTTTAATGTCAGAGAAACCAATGTGTTCGAGAATTAGGCGTAACTCTTCTATGCCGTACCAACGTAGAGTGAGTTGTTGCAGCTCCGTAGCAACAAGAGCACCCTGATGCCATTGTTCGTAGCGAATCAGACTTACTTTATATTGGTGTAGAAGGTTCACTTCAATGGTTTTCACTTCTACCGTGATCGTATCACCATCGGGTAATGAAACGGTTGATGTTTCTACAGAAGAGGGTTGTGTCACATCGGGCAGAAACAGATCAAACACGAGCCTGCCGCCGGGTTCTAAATGCTGAAATAGATTACGTAATGCGTTAATCGACGCCTGTCTGTCTTGGATGAGGAGCAGAGAACCTCCGGGAATGATAATTGCCTCGTATCGATATGGAAGGTCAAGCTTCTCCAGATCGGCAACGAATAGCTCAGGCATGGGTAATGCCCGCTCCATACAACGAGAACGGCAAGAGTCAATCATATCCATTGAATAATCAATTCCATCCACCTTCAAGCCTGCTTCAAGCAATGGAATGAGCACTCGGCCTGATCCTGACATGGCTTCAAGGATACGTCCATTGCAGCGCTGAAGATAATGGCGATAGAATTCAATGTCTCCTCCCAAGGAGTGCCCCACAGGTTTCGTGAGATCATAAACGGCGGTGCATAATGGACCGTAATAACTGAATGACATAGTATAGGTGTCCCCCACATGTAAATGTATTAAAATGAAAACGTGGAAGGGGAATGAGCAGGATTACCCCTTCCGGCAACGGTTGGAATCGGATTTTTCAGAGCAGACTATCATAGGAATCACGCACCTTTTATGTAATATGTTCCAATTATAGGGTGGGGATAAAGCGGAGGTCAACTTCTATTCGGGTAGTTATACGAAATGAAATGTATAAGGAGGTGATTCGAATGGATTCATCATCAAGTGCACTGCCAGATATCCGGCAGGAACTTATGCTCCATGCACCTGTAGAGAAAGTGTGGGAGATGGTCTCGACCGAGCAGGGACTGAGAACCTGGTTCATGCCAGGCAATCTGGAACCCGTGGAAGGTCACGAGTTTATATTGGAAGCAGGCCCCTTCGGCCAATCACCATGTCAGGTGACGGAAGTTCTTCCGCTGCACAAGCTGTCATTCCGCTGGGGTAAGGACTGGACGTTGACGTTCCAACTGAATGAACAGCCCGAAGGTACGGATTTCACACTGATTCACAGCGGTTGGGATGCGGATAAACTGACCGAGTTTGGACAGGCCCACGCTATCGTACGCGAACGTATGGAACAGGGATGGGCCGGAATCGTTCAGAAGCTTGCCCAAGTTGTTAAATAAATCTTCATTCAATCAACCCCAGGTCATTTCGCCCGTTCTTTCCGGTGAAATTCGGCCTGGGGTTCCTTGGTGTACCAAGAGCTGGTGGAAAAGATAGAAATCGGTCAAATTATAACGAATTTGACCGATTATGATACGGAAACTATTTCCGTGAGCACCAGAAACGTGTAACATGAATTATAGTAATAAATCGACAAAATTAGACGTCTCTCGCCATTGTGGATGGAAGGAATACATAGATGAGAAAACACTGGATTATGCTGACCATAAGCTTCATATGTATTGTCATTGTTCCACTGGGTTGGATCGCCCAGACGTTAATTAGCGAGCGGATTAACCCTCAGGCTACAGATGGAAAAATTGACCTGACCCAATGGGACTTTGATCACAAGGGTGCAGCGTCTCTAAAGGGTGTCTGGGATTTCTACCCTGGGCAGTTGCTGAGCCCGGCAGATATTGAAGCAAGTGTATCCGGTCGCAAGCCATTGCCGGCTTCCTCTGGCACTCAGGTTCCGGCCCGATGGAACAAATCTCTGGGGCAAGCGCATGGGTATGGAACCTATCATTTGCAAGTTCAGCTTACACCCCGGACGATGAAAAATGATTATGGTATACGCACACAGAATATACGCATGGCCCACAGGGTATTTATCGATGGGAAAGAGATTGGTGGCAAAGGCCTGCCAGGAAAGACTAGGGCAACAGATATACAATTAAATCTGCCCTTTACAGGATTCACGTCCATTGAGGGCAATACGGCTGACATTATCATTCAAGTATCAAATTATAGTTACTCGTCCGGGGGCATAGTAGCGCCCATTTTGTTTGGAGACGAGCATAGTATTCTGAAAAGTCAGCAACAAGATTGGCTCAGGGATCTGATGGCCTTATTCGGTTTTATCTTGCCAGCCGCCTTTTTTCTACTTCTGTTCAGATTACGACGTACGGAGAAGGAGCTTCGTTTTCTCGGATTATTCAGCCTTTCTGGTGCGGTGTACGCTCTGACCCATGGGGAGAAGTTACTGGGTACGTTTGTACCGTTCCTGACCAATAATGAGATACTTCGGATTCAGCTCCTTAGTTCAGCCTTTGCCTATTATTTTTTGCTTCGGTATATGGATGCCCGTGTACCAGGAGCAGTTCATCAGTGGTTTGTTCGTCTGGCTGTAGTGCTAATCGTTACCCAGACTATTGTGGGTCTTACGCTTCCTCCAACGCTTTTCTCGTCTCTTGAGCTTCCCATGTTACTGATCTCACTTGTTGTCATGTTATATACGCTGCGAGCCATTTTCTATTGGTTGAAAGGACGGCCGAATGACAGCCACTTTGCACTGGTGAGTATGATGAGCATACTCATGGTTGTTGTGTTATATACGCTTGGTGCGTTCACTACCCTAGACACAGCGTTCTTTGCGCTGATTGAACTTTTATTATTTGTATTTGCCCAGATGATTGTGACCGCAATCCGCTTTGCACAATCATTCCGAGACGTGGAAGCTCTGTCGGAGCGTTTGCTGGCCATCGACAGCCTGAAGGACGAGTTCATGGCGAATACGTCTCATGAGCTACGAACTCCCCTGCATGGCATCATTAATATTGCGCAATCCATGCTGGAAGGGGCGGCTGGAGCAGTCACGCCCAAGCAAGCCAAAAATCTCTCCATGATTACTTCAACCGGCAAGCGCCTTTCACTGCTGGTTAACGATATTTTGGATTTTGCCAAATTAAAAAATAGTGAAATCGAGCTAAAACGGGTAGCTGTTGATCTGGAATCCGTTGCTCGTACAGTGGTTGAAGTCTCGGGTTTCACGTTTGAAGACAAGCCGGTTATATTGATTCAACAATGGCCCCAGTCTTTGCCACTTGTTGAGGCAGACGAAGATCGCCTAAGGCAAGTTCTGTATAACTTGCTGGGTAACGCCTATAAGTACACTGAGCAGGGTGAGATTCGATTGTACGCCAGCGTTGAAGGGGACTGGGTGAAGGTATCGGTCGCGGATACAGGGGTAGGCATTGCCTTGGACAAACAGGAGGATATTTTCCAGGCGTATGAGCAGAGTAACGGCACAATTGAGCGATTGAATAATGGAACCGGACTGGGTCTGAGTATTACGCGAAAACTCGTTGAGCTTGGCGGTGGTGAGATCTGGGTTGAATCGGAGCCGGGGCAAGGTTCGACCTTTCATTTCACCCTGCCTGTTATGAAGATGCCACTTTTGCAAACTCATTCGAAACCAGCTGCCGCCCGATATGTTGCTGCACAGGGGGCAGGGGCGAAGGAGCTTGTGACAAGAGAGTCAGATGAGCAGGATGATCTTACGGAAGCGGAGCATACGATTCTGATTGTAGACGATGACCCCGTGAATCGACAGGTATTGCTTAACCTATTGTCGACGGAGCGGTATCGTGTGATTGCAGCGGACAGCGGGTCCACTGCATTGAAACTCCGTGAGGAGTTCCCGTCCATTGATCTTGTTATTACGGACTGGATGATGCCTAAGATGTCCGGACTTGAGTTATGTCGCAAACTGCGCGAGCACAGTTCCTTGTCTGAGTTACCGATTCTGATGCTGACCGCCCGTGGGTTGCCTGAGGATATCAAACACGGATTCCAAGCGGGAGCCAATGACTTCCTGAGCAAACCGGTGGATGCCGGTGAATTGCGCGCCAGAGTTCGGACGTTAATTGAGATGCGGAGTTCTGTGCAGGAGGCTATTCGGACCGAAATGGCCTTTTTGCAGGCCCAGATCAAGCCACACTTTCTATATAATGCACTCAATGTTATTATCGCAACCTGTGCAGTGAATCCGGACAAAGCAACCGATCTGCTGATTGAATTGAGTCATTACCTGCGCGGAAGTTTTGACTTCCAGAACAGGGAGCAGCTTGTTCCTTTGACCAAAGAGCTGGAATTGGTGGAGTCTTATGTGCATCTGGAACAGGCGAGATTTGAGGAAAGACTGGTGGTTGAGTATGAGGTGGAATCGGACGTACATCTGTATCTGCCACCTCTCAGTATTCAGCCTCTTGTGGAGAACGCCATTCGCCACGGCGTGATGGAGCGGGCAGCCGGCGGGACAGTTCATCTTAGGATTTTCCAAGAGAGAGAGCATGTAGTCGTACAGGTCCAAGATGATGGTGTAGGTATCCCTCCTGAGCGTATGGCTCAGGTCAAGTCTGGGCGTACGGAAGGTCCGGGAGGTGTGGGGCTGCAAAATATAAACCGTCGCCTGATGTCTCTCTATGGTCAGGGGCTGGAGATTCATAGCCATGTGGGTAAAGGCACGCAGATCCGATTCCGTATCCCTGTGCAAAAGGTGGATTATTCCAATTAGTGTGCCGAGTGAAGCAATTATGGTTAACAGACTAGGGGGTGCCGATAAAATCGGTATTCCTATTGAATCTTTCATGGCAGGAGGCTGAAAGAACGGTGAGAGCCATTGTGATCGATGATGAGAAGCCAGCGCAGCTTCATCTGGAGCGACTACTACGAACGGACGGACGAATTACACCCGTGCAATGTTTTTCAACAGCTCGTGATGGTCTTCATTTTCTGGCAAAGGAACGTGTAGATGTTGTATTTTTGGACATTGGAATGCCGGAGATGAATGGCCTTGAAGCGGCTGAATATATACAGCAATTGGATCAGAGTATTCGTATTATCTTTGTTACGGCTTATGCGGACCATGCAGTGGAAGCATTTGAGCTGCATGCACTGGATTATGTACTGAAACCGGTCAGCTCGACCCGATTGGCCAAAACCGTTGATCGAATCGCGGGCATAATGTCGCATAATTCTCAAGTTGCAGCCACCGCCGAGGTACAGGAATCGGAACCTGTATCTGTGGAGTTGGATACTGAAGTACCGGGGCTGCTAACGTTCAAACATCTGGATATCTACAGAAGTTTGGATCAGGGAGCCAAGAAACATAAGTGGCGCACAACCAAATCACAGGAATTGTTTGCTTTTTTGTTTCATCACAGGGAAGAATGGGTAAGCAAGGAGATTCTGCTGGATAAGCTATGGGGTGATGTTTCTCAGGAAAAGGGATTAACTCATCTACATACTTCCGTGTACCAGATTCGAAAGCTGCTTAAGGAATGGAACATGACAGGCAAGCTGGAGTACAATATGAACCGCTATCGTCTGTTATCAGGCAATCTGGTAAGTGATGTGGATCAATTTGAAAAATCCATGGTCTACCACGTCATCACATCAGACAATGTTGATGACTTGAGGCATATGATACCGCTCTATCGTGGCGATTATCTGGAAGAGCATGATTATCGTTGGGCACAGGCCAAAGCAAGGGAACTCAGACGCAAGTATACAGCGCTGGTTATGGATATCGCGAGATGGGACATGGAGCATGGTCGCGGCAAGGAAGCGATTGAGCAATTAACGATATTACAGGAACGGGAACCGTATTCGGAAGAGATCTGCCGACTCATGATGGAAGTGTATGCATCCATGGATGATCAGCAAGGCATACTTCGTTTGTATCATTCATTTACATTGACATTAAATGAGGATCTGGGGTATCAGCCCGAGCCCGAAACAAGCAGGTTATATAAGAACCTGACGGACAAATAAACGTATGTAATGTAAGTTCAGACAGGAGGGTGAGCATGAAGCTATTCATACACCGCAAAGATTTGCGTACGGATGATCTGGCCGCATTCGATTATTTGCGGGAACACCAAGAAGAGAGTGTGCATGTTCTCATCTATGATTCATTCCTCCTGCGGCAAGGCCGAGAGAAGGAACACAGCGGTGTGAATTTCAGGCAGCACGCAGCGGAATTAGGCAGACAGTATCTTGAAGCCAAACGAAAACTGCATGTTGCTTACGGCAAACCGGCTGAAGTGGTTGAATTCATCCTGAACGAATTCAAAGGTGAGATTAACGAGATTGTGGTCCATCGGGACATGACGCCATATGCAATCGAGCGGGATAGGGCTATGCGCAAAGTCAGTGAGGCGCACGAGGTTACGTTCACACAACTGACGGATCATCTGCTGATGGATCTGAATGGATTTGCCAATTTTACAGGCAAGTCGGAGCCATATAAGGTATTTGCGGCTTTCCATCGGCGGTGGGTGGAATTCATGAATGAACATCCCAACCCTCCTTCGGCAACAACGGTTGCAGAGTTGAAGGTGAGTGATCGTCAGATTGAATGGCCGGATGCAATGCAGGTACCTCCGGAGTTGCTGGAGGGCATTGGTTCGAATGACGAGGACCCGCATCTGCTGTTGGATCAATTTTTGTCGGATCGAATTGCTGAATATGGGGATCATCGGGATGAATATGAGGCGTACGAGCCGAGTCATCTCAGTTCTTACGTAGCTGTGGGAGCTGTATCCATTCGTAAAATGTATGATGCGGCGAGTCGCACGGCAGAAGCGGGGGAATGGATCAGGCAGTTGTGCTTCCGCGACTTCTATCTGTATCGGGCGGTCTATGAGAGTCACTATTTTACATATGAAAAGGTGTACGATCTCTCGGCTCTCCATGATGATTACTTTGAACGGTGGTGCAAGGCGGAGACAGGCATTCCGATTATTGATGCAGCGATGACGGAACTGAATGAAACCGGACATATGCCAAACCGGCTGCGGATTCTCACGGCGATGTTTCTCACCAAAAACCTGCAATGCCCATTCACCCTGGGCGAAGCTTATTTCAGGCGTAAGCTGCGTGACTATGATAACATTCAAAACCGTGGTAACTGGTTATGGTGTGCCTCGCTTGGGGAGAATGCGGCTCCGTATTTTCGCGTGAACAATCCGGTAACACAATCCGAGAAGTATGATCCGCAAGGTGATTATATTCGCAAGTGGTTGCCTGAATTGAAGGATCTGCATAGCAAGGACATCCATCAGCCACGCAAGGATGCCATTGTTGATCTGAAGGCATCGAGACAGGCAGCTATTGACGTGTATAAACAGATTATGGCGAGTCGTGGGAAGTAGACTCAGTCAGGGGTGGGATGATGCCCAAACCCAGATTTACCATTCTCATCCGGTTGATCCAATATTCATTTGGTTGAGAGCAGGATGTTCCACAGACCGCGTACTCGCGGTCTTTTTTACATATATAGACATGAAAATAGTGTGAAATGTGTTGAAAATTTAGGAATTATTAAGAAATTGGACTACCCATCTTAAGCAATATGGCTTTTAATAGATAGAGAGCTTTATTGTATTAAGTCATATCTGACATATTGACGAACACATTAAGGAGAAACGTAAACATGAGTGAAACACTGAAAAGAGAGCGAATTCCAGAACTGAATCTGGTGCGTGCCCTGGCAATTATCGGCGTACTCAGCGTGCATTCTACGTCCTACGCGACGGTGGACATGACGGGTTCAGGCTACTACTGGCTGTACAACTTTATTAATATCTTTATGAAATATGGTACGCCAACCTTTATTTTTATGAGCAGTTTCGTATTGTTCTATAACTATTATTCCCGTCCGCTGGACAAGAAACTCGTGAGTAACTTCTACAAGAAAAGATTTGTGTATATTTTGCTCCCGTATTTCCTGTTTTCATTAATGTATTTTGTGTTGCTGCATTTCACGCATTATCAGGGCCGTCCGTTTAATGAATCGGCAGTAAGTTTTATCACGAAATTGTTTACAGGTAAGGCCTATACACATCTGTACTTTGTGTTTATTAACATGCAATTTTATCTGTTATTCCCATTGGTGTTATGGTTGCTTAAGAAGTATCCTTCTGTGGTGAAATGGTCTGTTCCGATTGGACTATTGATTCAATGGGCATTCATCGTAAGTAATAAATATGGATTCCAGGTACCCAACAAGGGAAGCTGGGCGTTCTCATACTTCTCCTACTTCATGCTGGGTGCTTTTATCGGGGTATATTTCCCTAAAATCAAGCAATGGTTTGTTATCAGTCGGGCCAATGCAACCAAAGGACGCGTAGCTTCATGGATTCTGCTCTGGGCGGTATGGATCATTGCCGGACTTGGCCATGTGTATATCTATTACCTGCTGCGTCTGAAGATCGCAACGTATAACACACTGTGGTATGAATTCTTCTGGAATGTGCATACCTTTGCTTGTGCGCTGGTGCTTATCCAGATTGCCTATCTGCTCTATCGCAAAGGGCCTTCACTCATCGTCAAGCCGCTGAATCGGCTTGGGGCATTGTCCTTTGGCATCTATCTGATTCATCCATTCTTCCTGGTGGTGTATCGGAATTATCCACCTCAAACAGGAGTATCGTGGTTAGTGCATCTATGGTATGCCGGAGGATTCGGTGTAGCTCTAATCGCTTCGTGGATCGTCGTTGGATTGACGGCAAGGTTTGTTCCATATGCATGGGTCATCTTTGGCAATCTGCCAAAACCCAAACCACGACTGGTCCCACAACAGAACTCGGGCCAACTGGACGTTTGATAAGATGTATTTCCAACACAGGAATAATAAACCGTTTCTTGGTCGACCTTAGGGGAGAGCAGGAAGCGGTTTTTTCGTCTATACAGATATGCTGGATGTGGGGAACGAGTGTTTCTTTTTCATGTATGCGGGGTAATCATAAGGCGGAACGATAATACATTATGGATAACAGGATTAAGGTGAATATAATGACAACATGCGAAAAATGCGGGAGACCGATGCAGGATATATTGGAATATGTGGAACACATTCTTCACGAATGCAGTGAACAGACACAGGAGTACAACTCGAAAGATTATCAGGCCTATGGCCATGAGGGTGTTCACGAGCAGATGTGATACAATAGAAAGAAACCGGATTCATACGGAACCGAGGTGACAACATGGAGACGGGTCCAGCCCCTTTCCGGCAAGGAAAGACGGAACAAGAAGCGCGACTGAGCAAAACGTGTATGTATTGCGGACAACAGCGGCCGATGTCCGAATTCCGGCGCAGAACCGGAAAGCGGGCAGGTCCCGGAGCCAGGCGTGGAGCTTGCCGCAGCTGTCGCCAGCTTGGTGGACAGGCTGACCACGAGTCAGGTTCAAGCGTGAGCGGACGAACGAATGAACGGATCGAGCATCAACGGGATGGCTTGGAGACACGTGCTGTTACTGCCAGACCCTCTGCATCTGCGAGAAATGAGGCAGGTCTTACCTCCCATGGTATGGAGCAGGGATCAGCTACGGTGTCTGAGTCTGACAGAAGTCTGTTGTCTCAACCGTCAGTAGACTCGTCATCTTCGAATGACGATGAACATGCTGACTTGGTGACTTCCTCACCCTCTTCTTCGGGTATTCGGAAGAAGAGAAGAAGACGGAGGAAGAGCAAGCGTTCAGAGAGCATAACGGGCAATGAGCTGAGAGAGACGAGTCTGGAGCATGATGGTTTGGCGGGTGAGGTAGGAGATAAGCCACAGCCAGGTGAGCACTGGCGTGTGGAAGGGCATTCGCAGGGTCATGCTGCTGCGAATGAGAAGGGCAGTGCACAGCGGGCTGGCGCGCGAGCAGCCGCTGCAGGGCAGGCCGCCGAGCAAGCTGCGGCGGCCCACCAGGCTCTGCTGCCGGCTGAGCCGCAAGGCCCGGCAGCAGAGCCCATGGCTGCGGATCAACCGACCGCAGCCAAACGCAAGCGCAAGCGGCGCCGCAAGCGTGCTGCCGCGCTCGCGCCCGGCGCAGGGCAGGCCCGCAGCGTAGCTGCTGAGGCCCATGCGCCGGCCCTGAGCGACCGTGGCGCTGCCACCACGGTCGCTGCACCTGCGGCGGCGGAGGCACAGCCTGCCGCCACCGGGCGCGAGCCCGGGCAAGCGCCGGGGGCTGCTGCGGAGGCAGGGCCTCCTGCG
>NZ_ASPU01000019.1:0-19309 GCF_000517905.1 Paenibacillus sp. FSL H7-689 | reverse complement strand
CAGGAAAACAGATATCCCTCCTCAAAAAAATGAGGAGGGATATCTGTTTATAGATGTTGGACTTTTTCAGTGGCCTCGTAATTTCACAGCGTCATCTTTTTTGTTACCTGTAAGTTCACTTTCTCTTGGTGATTTAGCATCATCGCTTAGCGGAAACCTTACTTGCCACGGGCAGTTTGTGATCCAATCCTGACCACTTCGCTACCATCGCAGTGATGATCAATGCCACTCCATTAATAATAAATATCCAGCGTATCGGCAGCCAGCCCCCAAGTACACCACCAATAATCGGTCCCGCCATCGTCCCGATCTGGGCAGCGGATTGATTCAGACTAAAAGCCCTGCCCCGGAAACTTGATGCGGTAGCCTGCACAATCATGGCGTTAATTGCCGGAAATACAGCGGCAAAGAATAAACCATACACAAATCGTAAAATGCCGAATGCGATATATCCTGTTGTAAAGAACTGCAGAAGATTCCCTACAGCCCCACCAACAAGTCCGATGATCAACACTTTACCGTATCCAATCCTTGAACCAATCTTGCCCCAACGCGGCGCCATAATAACGGTTGCTACCCCCACCGCTGAGAAAATAATACCCGAGCTGAGTGAGGCACGATCCGGCTGAACGCCCATCTCCATCACATAGACCGTCAATAGTGGCTCCAGAATCATGACGGAAAATGTACATATGCCCATCATGCCAAGCACCGTCATAAACAAACGATTCGCTCTCGCTTCACGAATGTCATCCATGACGTGGGAACGCGCTTTGTTCCGGTTGAAGTTCTCTTCTTTTACCCAGAAGGTTGCGATGATTGCTGAGACTAACACAACAATAGCCGAAAACAAAAATGCATTCCGGTTACCATAATAATGACTCACCACGCCACCAATTAACGGTCCGATAATACCACCAGTGGCTCCTGCAGTGGACATAATACCAAGTGCATAACCAGTCTTCTCTTCAGGTGTATTCGTGCCTACCAAGGCAATCGCTGCTGGAACAAACCCTGCAAGCAGACCCTGAAACAATCGAACAACAATTAGTGAATACGGGTCCTGCACGAAATAATTGATTAAATACAAGACGGCAAGGCTGTATCCCGACCGGATCAGCATGGGCTTGCGTCCGTATTTGTCAGCCAGTGATCCCCAGAACGGAGACACGAGTGCACTCGCAAGAAACGTAATGCCAAATGCCAGTCCTGACCATAACTCCAGGTGATCACGAACCCCCAAGTCAGCACTTAGAAACAGAGGCAGAAATGGAATCGAGATCGAATAGGCGGTGCTGCAAAAAAATACACCAATCCACAATATGACCAGATTGCGCTTCCACGAGAAGTTCATATACCCGCACGCCCTTTCCGTTACTGACGCCGGGACTGCCGTGTATTGGAGCGGACGGAACAGACCCGTACGTCCCCGATGCGGAAGCATTTTCCTTATTTTACACCCATCATTCCATGAAGGCCATCCCTTGTTCACCACAAACACATGTATTACATTGCCATCCTGTCCACAAAAACGGTATGATAGTTGGGTAAATATCCAAATATGATTTGGAGAAAATATATGATGCAGAGATGCAAGGAGGAACGTTTTCATGTCTTTACGGTGGAAAAAAATAACCGCAGTATCGCTCGTTCTTGCGATGCTGCTTATCGTCATTAGTGGTTGCGGACGCCCTGCAACCAGTGCCGAGCAAGCGCCGGTCCCGGCCGCACCTGAAGGTCCAAACCCGGTGGCTACCATTGAGATGCAGGATGGTCAAAAGATCGTTATTGAGCTCTATCCCGAGATTGCGCCCAACACGGTGTATAATTTCATCTCCCTTGCGAATAAAGGGTTCTATGACGGCCTGATCTTTCACCGGGTCATTCCGGGCTTCATGATTCAGGGTGGTGATCCCGATGGCAACGGTTCAGGTGGCCCAGGTTATACGATCAAAGGGGAATTTACATCCAATGGCCACAAGAATCACCTAAATCATACTCGGGGAATCATTTCGATGGCACGTAAATCAGATAATCTTGATTCAGCAGGCTCCCAATTCTTCATCATGTTAGCAGATGCTGATTATTTGGATAATGCATATGCTACTTTTGGAAAAGTAACCGAAGGTATGGAAGTTGTGGATAACATTGCAGCTCAGGAAATAGGTGAAGGTGACAAACCCGTTACGGATCAAGTTATGAAAAAAGTTACGGTAGACACCCACGGTCTGGAGTATCCAGAGCCGGTAAAAATGCCTTAATTAACTTCCTTGCCAAACGGATGATAATCCATGGTTATGACTTTTTAATGAACTCTAAACAAACAAAAGCTCTGTCCTTTGCGAATCTCGCAAGGCAGAGCTTTATTTTTTGATTTTAATGATAGCGGTTACATCTATGACTTTATAAAAAATGACCTCTTCCGGCATCATCCTCAATACATCCATCCCATCAAACGTAACCAGCCGATAATCGCAATCCATAACGGGCAGCTAAAGGCAACGCCCCATGCAAGCCCTTTCAGTAAACCACGGTTTACTTCCACGAACAACGACTCCTTTCTCCAGGGAATAGTCGCAGTATCGGTAATAGTATATGATTTTATACCCGTTTTCATTCGTCACGCAACCCTCGTTTTCCTGCTTTTGTTCCGCAGATTCATGGAATGCTTTACGGGAACCTGATATACTATGACTACTGTACGATAAATGGAACCTGATTCATGTTTGGAAAGGAGATTTTCCTATGGCAAAATCCAAAAAACGCACTCCTGCTCCCAAAGCAGCAGTAGCACAGGATAAACCCACAACACTGAAGGATCTGCTTAGCAGTGATGTGCTGGAGAAGCTGAAAGCTCAGGCGGATGAAGCCAAGGCTGCCGAAGCGGCTCTTAAAGAGCAGGAACGTCAGCAGGCAGAAGAAGCTCGCCAAGCGGAGCAGAAGCGCCGGGATAACGATTTCGAATATTTGCTCAATAACAGTGCAATGGACTGGAAGAAACATAAGTAACCAGGGCATGACCCGAGGGTGTTTCCTACCATTCACATGGCAAAATAATATTACAGCAGACAGATCATGAAGATGATCTGCTCAAAGAACAGGGCCGCATTGCGGTCCTGTTCTTTTTGATATATACACATATGATTCACGCATCTTGAGCCGGGTATGTTAGAAGTAGAGCGTACAACGATAATCTAACTCATGGAGGGATCAGAGATGACAGAACAACGTTTGGAAGGCAAAGTGGCGATTGTAACCGGAGGTGGATCGGGTATTGGTCAGGCTACTGCTATTCGATTCGCCGAACATGGGGCCAAAGTGTACATGCTGGATCGCACACCCGAAAATGCGGAGGAAACCAAGCAGACGATTGAAAAGGCTGGCGGAGAAGCGTATGTGATCGAATGTGATATCTCCAAACCGGATAATGTGCAGAAGGCAATCAATCAGGCTGCGGCTGAAGCGGGTAAACTGGATATCATATTTGCGAATGCCGGCATTAACGGAACGATGGCCCCGATTGAAACGATGGAAATTGAGGACTGGGACCAGACGATGGAGATCAATATGCGCGGAACCTTCGCAACCGTCAAATATGCTATTCCTCATCTGAAAGAACATGGCGGCAGCATCATTATCACTAGTTCCATCAACGGTAACCGGGTCTTCTCAGGGATTGGTTTCTCTGCATACGCTTCCAGCAAAGCGGGACAAACTGCATTTACCAAGATGGCTGCACTGGAGCTGGCTCGTTATAAGATCCGTGTAAATGCCGTTTGCCCGGGAGCCATCGATACCAACATTGATGATAACACCTACCCGTCGGATGATCTGAAAGAAGTACAGATTCCTGTTGAATTCCCTGAGGGTCACGAACATCCGCTCAAGGGCGAACCTGGAACGTCGAAGCAAGTGGCGAACCTCGTTCTGTTCCTCGCTTCCGATGAAGCCTCTCATGTTACAGGTACACGAATCTACGTGGATGGTGCGGAATCTCTGCTCCGTGGATAAACATATAAAAGCTGGCCCCATTCAGGGACAACGCCCAAACATCCCGCAAGCGACCTGATCCAGTCAGGTTACTGCGGGATATTTTATTTATAAAGAGTTTATAATACGGCGCAGACGCAACTACAAGGATTATCCCTATACCGCGGAGCTTTTACCTTTTTTCACACGATGCTTCAACCGATCTGGAATGGCAAAGAGCAAAATGTACATTAGCGAGAACAAAACTAGCGCAAGTATCTCTTCCCCAAGGATGTACATGGGATACGGACCTAGCATATCCAGCACCGAGGGTGTACTCGGCTTGTGTCTCAAAAACATATAATTCGCGTCAAGCATGACATCTACAATGTATACGATTAGTGCTGCCACATTCACAAATATCATCGAACCTGCTACAGATCTCCAGCTAGGTCGCAACTGTTCTACCCAGGTCATGTAGAGTAAAGCCAGAATGATACAGGCATGAGCAACGAAAAATTGAATGAATCGAAAATGTGCATAACCATAACCCAGATTAGGAGTCAGGATCGCCATAAGGGCTCCAGCAATACCTGCAAACAGCAGTGCAGAATGTAACAGTCGACTGCGTGTTAACAGTAACAACGCCGATAATAGCAGAGACAGACTGCATAGTTCGAGTGGCAGTGAAGTCTGCAGGCTCCATATCCCTCCATACACATACCAGAGTTGCAGCACGATTTCACAGGCAAACATGATACAAGTCAGAACAATTCGCAGTATGCGGCGTGCCCTCTCTGACCATGATCGAAGATGGTGTCGAAGCAAAAACATCAGTACAATCAATGCTGTAATTACGCTAATCGAAACGATATGTGAAGTGGAGAACAGGATAAACGGCTCTGCATCATAAGGGTCCAGCCATGGTGGGTACGCCATGCATCTCTTCTCTCCTTTGCAAGGATCTCACCAACATTATCTCTCTTTAATGTTAACTTTTTCATTTTGCCATTGAATGAATGTACTGTCCAGTTGGAATTCTAAATAAGCATTGTAATTTAAATATCTTTATGTTAAGATAAATCCAGAAACAAAACAAACGAAAAGTTAGTAACTTTCTTAACAGGAATGATAAAAATACAGCACTCAACCAATGTTCAACTAAACATTTACACTATCCCATTTCATCTAGGAGGAATTATTATGCAAATCAAAGGACTTCACCACGTATCAGCTCTAACCGCACATGCCGATCAGAACTATCGTTTCTACACTAACATCATGGGTCTGCGCCTCATTAAAAAAACAGTCAACCAGGATGACGTGTCCGTCTACCATCTCTTCTATGGCGATGAAAAAGGTAATCCGGGTACCGAACTTACCTTCTTCGAGATTCCGATGGCCGGACAGACTCGTGAAGGGGTGAACAGCATATCCGGAACGTCACTGCGCGTTCCAAGTGATGCGGCACTTACTTACTGGCAGCAGCGTTTTGACGAATTCGAAGTCCCACATGGAGAGATTGTTGAACGGGGTGGTCGTGCCACGCTTTCGTTCACAGACTTTGAAGGACAACGTCTGATTCTGGTCTCGGATGAAAACAATACAGGTGTCGCTGGTGGTAAACCATGGGATCAGAGCCCTGTGCCTGCCGAGTATGGCATTGTAGGTCTTGGCCCTATCCATCTTACGGTAAAAGATGCTTCCCTTACCGCTCCGGTTCTTACCGAACTGCTCGGTTTCAGAGCTAAAGGAAGTTATCCTGCCTTTACTCCAGGTCAACCTGATGTACTCGTTTTTGAATCCGGTGAAGGTGGCAGCGGCTCCGAGGTGCATGTTGAGGAACGGAATGACCTTGCCCAAGAGCGTCCTGGACGTGGTAGCGTACATCATGTTGCGTTCCGTGTGGATAACGAAGAAGAACTCAAACAGTGGGTGGAACGGGTTCGTAACTTCCAATTCCCTAACTCCGGTTTTGTAGATCGCTTCTACTTCCGCTCCCTATATTTCCGTGAAGCAAACGGTATTCTGTTCGAACTTGCAACCGATGGTCCGGGATTTGATACAGACGAAGAATTGGAGCATCTGGGTGAATCGCTTGCTTTGCCTCCATTCCTTGAAGGTCGCCGCGCCGAGATTGCAGCTAATCTCAAACCGCTGGATACCGTCATTCGTTAATATTCGTAACAAAAAGAAAATAAAAAACGATGTTCACCAGGCAACTCTGAATACCGGATACGGTTCAGGAATCGCCTAGTGAATCATCGTTTTTTTATGTTTATGCTTGCCTTGCCCTTACTGTAAGGTCGCAAACTTGCAGATTGTGTTTTACTTCGTCAGATACGATGTTGTGAGCGGTACAAACAGAGCCGAACCCGGATCTTCAGATACAATCTCTACATAGACAGCGTCTGTACCTTTAACATCCACATCTAGACTCATCATACCGCTTTCTGGAGTGATATTGAACTTTTTGAGTGTCGCGAGATCCTGATCATAGATATGAATCTCCTGATTTCCTTTCAGCGCGGCAAGTTCCAAGTGCAGAGAAGAATACTTTTTACCCGTATTAATCTGGATATCATCCCCCTGTTTCGTAGGATCATTATGCAGATAAACATCCTTGTAATCCTTGCCTTTATATGTGGTATCCTTAGGATCTTTGGTGTGCCAAGCAGTAGATCCCAGTACGGATGTTCCAAGTGCACTCAGCGTTACTTTTCCGTTGGTTACGGGCGCAGATCCATTCGTTCCGCCAATCAGGACGGATGAAGTTGCACTGTCATAAGTGATCTCTGTCCCAAGCAAAGATCCCACAGCACGCACAGGCAAATAAGTCGTTCCGTTGTAAGTGATAGGCAACACTGTTTTACCATTGGCATCTTTGGCTGTCACCGTGGCACCATTCATTTTTAGCGTAATCTTGCTGTTCAGATAGGCTTTAATCTGTTCCAGTCCTGTTGCTGCGAGTGCACCTGTTCCGATCCCAATTGTTAATGTGCCTACCATCAAACCCAGTACAACTTTTTTCTTCATCAAAATCCCTCCTGAATGTTAAAATGATTTGTCCTTTATACATTTAAACGACTAAAGTGATAATGTCAATTGTTTACTGCATTTTTAGTACACATTGCCTATTTCCGGGCAGCACAAAACGAGGCTGTATGTCCCCATTTTTTTCAGCCTCGCCCTGTTTCCCATTGTCCGTATACGGAGAAAGGAAGATATTCTTGTCAGTTGTTCACTTAACTCCACAATCGAGAACTTTTAATTCCCACTGCACTATGATATCAACAGGATGATATCAATCAAAAGATTCATAATATTCTTCTTCATACACTTCCATGCTGTACTTCAAATCTACGGCCTTCCACTCGCCATCTTGATACTCATAAGCAAATGTCAGATCACCCGCATACAAAGCCGCACCGTAAGATCCTGCTGCTGATACGACAAGCTGGCCATCCTCTACACTGTAATAGGTAACTCCACCGAACCCCAACTCTTCGTTATATACGCCGCCACTCGTATCTTCCTCGATCCGTAAAGGTTCTGCTTGAACGCCATCAACGGCGACATCCACATCCACACGGTCTGATCTAACCGTAACTTTTGACTTCACATGTTGTTTCGCAATCTCATCCAGAGATTGCATCTTCATCTCTTCCAGCGTTACCGGATTAATGATACGTGCTTGTCCCAAATAAATACCTGTTCCATGACCTTCTGTGTACAAAACGATAATTTCTTTCTGGCCGTCTCCATTCAGATCCAACTCGTGCACTTCGGGTTTGTAAGACCCGCCTTCTCCCTGCCAATCACTAAATTCTTGCACTTTGCCGTCCACTTCCAAAATCATTCCGTTATATATATATCCTGAACCCTCAACTTTCATAGGGTATAATCTGACCTTCTCATTCTCTGGAGCTATCGAAATGTATTCCTCTTTCACGGGGATGGATTCCTGTGTTGTCTTCGCTGTGTCATGCATTTTATCTATATTGGAAGCCTCGACCACTTCGGTCTGGCTGGATTGATCATCTATGTTAAGCTGTTTTTGCGATTCATTCATGGTTCTGGCAGCCGAAGTTGTACTAATCGTAGCTACCGCCAAAATAATCATCAGCAGGATACCTGTCCAAGTTTTCAATATACTGGGCTCCTTTATCTGTTGTGATAATCCTATTATATCTTCATTTATCGCCTGCAAGTTGCGAATTTGTTAATCTTTCATAAAATAATCTTTACAAATTTTCGTTTTCACGAAAGAACGTTCGGCTTTAACCAGAATAAGCAAATTCTCATGCCAAAACTGTGCTCCAAAAACAAAAAAAATTCCGAACACAGCTTAAGGCTGCATCCGGAATGCTTTGGTTTTGTCCAATAACCGATCGGTTAATTGTCTCAGTTCTTCAGCCGAGGATGAAATCTCCTCCATGATGGCTGTCTCTTCGTGTGCGGCATCCATAATTCGTCTCGCCTCATCCGAGAACGATCCGGCTTTCCCCTGGATCTTCTTCACATGACCGTGCGTTTGCTCCACGCGACCGGTCTGTTCTGCAATCTTGGAACCGATATCATGCGCACCCTTCATAAATACTTCCACTGTTCCTGTCAGTTCATGCAACGTCTGATCCACAGACACGGTCCGCTCCGATTCATTAACCACGAGACCATGCTGCTCATGAGACAGTTGGGCTGTCTCCCTGATCCGCTCTTGCACACGACTAATCAGCTCATTAATACGGTGTACCGATTCCTTACTTTCGTCTGCCAGCTTGCGGATCTGCTGCGCCACGACTGCAAAACCAGAACCTTCTTCGCCAGCTCGTGCAGCCTCAATGGAAGCATTCAGGGCAAGTAACCCAGTTTCCTCAGCAATGTTTTTGACAGACTGGGTAATTACCTCGATATCGGAGGCTTCCTTCTCCAGCAACAACATAATATCGCGGGAACGATTGTGCGACTCGGCCAGCTCGTCCATCCCTTTCATCAACGATGAGAAAGTCTGTTTGGTATGATCCACCGATCGTTCCATCTGACCGGACATCTCTGTCATATCCATGGACTGGCTATGCATACGCTGGAAATCGTTCAGCATCTCATCCGCAGTGATCAGAGATTGATGGGAAGTGACCTTCTGCTCTTCTACGCCTACCGCAATATGATCCACCGCATCCGACATCATCTCGATCTGTTCGGCGGCCTGGGTAATTGCTTCACTCAGAGACTGTGCGTTCTGTGAAGTCGTTCTTGTACTGTCTGCAATATCATTTACAATGCTTCGGAGGTTAGAAACCATTGCGCGAAAAGCATCATATAATACGGTAAGTTCATCCTGCGTGCGTCGCTGCGGAATTTCGGTTGTCAGATCCCCCGCTGACACCTGCTGTGCAGCCCGGGACAGATGAACGATTGGACGAGTCAGCCAGCGTGAGGCAAACCATCCCAGAATCCCGTTCCAGCATACTCCCATGATCAAAATAATCGATATGTATACCCAATTCGGAATATCTAATGTAATCCAGTCTTTGACAAAAAATATAAAAAAGCCGCTAGTTCCGTAGGTAATAATCGAAATCAGTACCAGACCTGCGACAGTCTTTGCTCCTAAAGTCCATTTCATGTGCACACCCCGTAGTCCTTTTTTCCTATTTTACCAATCAAGTACCAAATTTCATGTGATATACATCACTGAAAACGTTCTATTCCCCCTCATACTTGCCGTTCATGCATGACTTCTCTACCATATAGCGCATAATGTATAAGACAAGCTTGGATATCCCTCACTTTCTTAAAAATTGAATAATATCCCATTTAATATCCCTAATTTTATTTATTATCGGCACAAGAGGCCAAATGATTTAGATTGGCATCCATTTTGCTTAAATGATATACTGAGTGCGCTTCAGCAACGCTGGAGCCGAACTATTTTTATTGATGCCACTGGAGGCGAACGAGATGTCTACTATGTCCACACGGACGGAGAAAGATTTTATCGGTGAAAAAGAAATCCCGGCTTATGCTTATTACGGAATTCAAACGGTACGGGCCGTGGAAAACTTCCCGATTACCGGCGTTCCGGTACACCGGGAGCTGATCACGGCTCTGGCTGCGGTGAAGAAGGCAGCAGCCATTACCAACATGGAGTTGAAGATGCTGCCGAGCAAGATTGGCGATGTGATCGTCATGGCAGCAGAAGAAATGATGAAAGGCCATCATCTGGATCATTTTATTGTAGACTCCATTCAGGGCGGTGCAGGCACCTCCATGAATATGAATATGAACGAAATTTTGGCCAATCGCGGGCTGGAACTGTTAACCAAAAGCAAGGGAGACTACTTCCATTGCAATCCCAATAATCATGTGAACATGTCCCAATCTACTAATGACGTGGTTCCTACAGCACTGCGCATTGCGGCGTACCGACTGTCGGAGACGTTACTCGCTACGATGAAAAGACTACAGGATGCGTTCCGTAAAAAAGAAGTGGAATTCAACGATGTGGTCAAGGTTGGCCGTACCCATCTTCAGGATGCCGTACCTATTCGCCTTGGACAAGAATTCGGAGCTTATGCCCGTGTAATCGGACGGGATATTGAGCGTCTTGAATTTGCCAATCGCCGCTTGCTTACCATTAACATGGGTGCAACTGCGGTAGGTACAGGACTCAATGCCAAACCCGAATATATCGTTAAGGTTACAGAGCACCTGTCTGATGTTACCGGACTTCCACTACAAACTGCTGAGGATCTCGTGGATGCAACGCAGAACACAGATGCCTATCTGGAACTTTCAGCGGCGCTGAAGGTATGTGCGGTTAGCCTTTCCAAAATCTGTAATGATATTCGCATGATGGCTTCAGGTCCACGTGCAGGATTCAATGAATTGCGCCTGCCACCGCGTCAGCCAGGTTCGTCCATTATGCCGGGCAAAGTCAACCCCGTTATGGCAGAAGTCATTAACCAGGTATCCTTCCAGGTGATGGGGAACGACCATACGATCTGTATGGCGTGTGAAGCCGGTCAATTCGAGCTGAATGTCATGGGCCCAGTTATTGCGTTCAACTTGCTGCAATCGCTGAAAATTATGAATAACGGCATCGATGTTTTCACGCGTTATGCAGTTGAAGAGATGGAAGCTAACCGTGAGCGCTGCGAATTAATCATGAAGCAAAGTTTCAGTGTGGTTACGGCGTTGAACCCACACTTAGGTTATAATGTGGCAGCTTCCATCGTGAAGGAAGCGCTCAAGACTGGACTTTCCTTGCAAGAGATTATTCTCGAACGCGGATTGCTTACACCGGAAGAACTGGAAGAGATTCTTCATCCGGAACAGATGACTACACCAGGGATTGCCGGAGAACACTTCCTGCGTAATATGGAACGTTTGTAGGTAATCAGGAAAACTAATGCAGCAACCCAAACTCAAATAATTAACAAGAACCCCCGCAGACCGTTTATCCGGTTTGCGGGGGTTCTTGTATTCAGAGTGATAAGACGCCAGCTATTCGATTAAGCCCACCGTTTACGCTCAAGGGAAGGCAGAATCTGAAGTTCCTCCCTGTACTTGGCAACCGTTCTGCGGGAGATGACAATCCCCTCCTCGGCGAGCAGTGTGGCCAAATGACTATCCGAGTATGGACGCTGAGCCTGTTCCATGCGAATGATTTCTTTTAATCTACGTTTCACCGCTGATGCTGATGTTTTATCCCCTGACGTTGTACTGATTCCCGAGGCAAAAAAAGCCCTGAGTTCATATACACCATGTGGGGTCTCAATGTATTTACCGTTCACCGCACGACTTACCGTTGATTCATGTATGCCAACCTTCTCTGCAATAACAGCCAGATTAAGTGGTTTTAGCCCGGATGGGCCTTTGACCAAAAAGTGCTTCTGCTCTTCCATCACTGCCGCCAGCACACGCACTAAAGTTCTGCGCCGCAAGTGTACACTCCGAATAATAGCCCTCGCCTCTGCCACGCGGGTAGACCAGGTTGCGTCGGGAGCCTCTTCCCTGATCCAGCGGAAGCACGCTTCATTCATCGATACCCGAGGGTTACCTGCTGCATGCAAACTATAATGGACCTCACCGTTACGCAATCCAACAATGGCATCCGGAATAATGTAATGTGGCCGTTCCGTACATCCAATCGATCGACAGGGCTTGGGATCGAGACGTGTAATATAGTCATAGGCAGTCTGAGCTTCCTGCGAAGTCATGCCTAATCGTCTCCCTGTTCTACCTGGGTGAAAAGGAACCAGTGCTTCCAATCCAGCTTCCACCATCCATTCCGCATTCAGCGCGGCTGATGGATCACGTCTAATCTGGAGCAACAGACATTCTTGCAGATTGCGCGCCCCTACACCAGCAGGGTCCAGCGATTGGAGAAGCTCCAGTCCCGCTGCAATCTTGCTCATCGAAAGCTCAAGTGTTGCTTGCACCTCTGCCAGTTCAACCGTCAGATAACCATCATCATTAACGCACCCTGCCAAATATACGGCCATATTTTCCAATTCGTCTGGAATTGTCATTACTCGAATTTGCGCAATCAGCAATTGTTCCAGAGTAGGTTCGGCACCTTTGGCCTGAAGCAACGGGTCATAGGAATCATACCTGCGCTGATCCATTCGCCGCGGTATCCGGGCGAGGGGCGCGGCTTGTTCTTCCAGTTCGAGTACTGGATTTTCCTCCGCTGCATCCAGCAAGTAACGGGTCAGATCCTGGCCAGACATGGTTAGCAAATGAAAGGATTGTTTCATCTCCGGCGTGATGGACAGCCGAATACGTTGTTCCTGTACCAACTGAACACCTAACATCCGTTTCCCTCCTTATGCCTTCGGCAATAAGCATCTGTGTTTCTTATACGAACAAAAGGATTTGCAGGGATAATAGCATATTATTCAAGTGAATGTAAGAAGTTTTTAATCGGATCATGGGTTTCTGTCTAGTATTTCTCCGATACCAGCTTTGCCTGTGTAAACAGCAGCAGATAGTCTCTTCCACCTGCCTTGGAATCCGTGCCTGACATGTTAAATCCGCCAAATGGATGTGTGCCTACCAGTGCTCCGGTACATTTCCGGTTGAAATACAGATTACCCGCAAAGTATTCGCGTCTTGCCTGTTCCAGATGTTCACGATTACGTGAGATCACCGCGCCAGTCAGGCCATAGTCTGTATTATTGGCGATATCCAATGCATCCTGGAAAGATTCTGCTTTGATGAACGCAAGCACAGGTCCAAAAATTTCATCCTGAGCAATCCGGGCTTTTGGGTCCACATCGGCAATTATGGTTGGTTCAATGAAATAACCTTCAACGTTCCCTGTACCGCCACCGTGCACAAGACGCCCCTCACCCTTGCCGATTTCAATATATTCCGTGATCTTTGCATATGCCTTGTCATCGATAACCGGCCCAACTTGACTGCCAACTTCAAGCGGACTACCCATCGTCAGTTTCTGTGTCCGTTCAATCACTTTTTGCAATACTTCATCATATACATCCTTATGAATAATGGCACGGGAACACGCCGAACATTTCTGGCCTGAGAAACCAAATGCCGAAGCGGTAATGGACTCTGCCGCGAGTTCCAGATCACTGTCACTGTCTACTACGATAGAATCCTTGCCGCCCATCTCTGCAATAACCCGTTTGATCCACTTCTGACCTGGAGCTGTTCGTGCTGCACGTTCATTAATTCGCAGTCCCACATCTCGGGAACCGGTGAAGCTGATAAACCGGGTGAGCGCATGATCCACGAGATAATCACCCACTTCACTGCCTGGTCCTGGTAAAAAGTTCACAACGCCATCCGGCAGACCAACTTCTGCGAGCAGCTCCATAAACTTGGCGGCAATCACCGGAGTTGTGCTGGCGGGCTTTAATACCACCGTGTTGCCGGAGACCAGTGCAGCAGAGGTCATACCTGCCATAATCGCCAGCGGGAAGTTCCAAGGTGGGATGACAACACCCACGCCCAGCGGAATATAACTCAGTTCATTATCTTCTCCTGCAATCCGTACGAGGGGCTGCGGTTCACTCAGTCGCTGCATATCCCGTGCATAGAATTCCATAAAATCAATGGCTTCCGCTGTATCCGCATCCGCTTCAGGCCAAGTCTTGCCAGCTTCATAGACCATCCATGCGGAGAATTCATGCTTGCGACGGCGCATAATGGCAGCTGCTTTGTATAGATAACGAGCCCGTTCATTCGGGTCAGTATGTTTCCATGTGTGGAATGTCTCCGCCGCTGTCTGAATGGCCTTTTCGGCCAATTCTCGATCTGCCTGATGGATCGTTCCGACAACTTGATTCTTGGCTGCGGGGTTCACGGAAGTTAACGTGCGGCTGCTTGTTATTTTTTGCCCACCAATAATAATCGGGTATTCCTGCCCAAGTTCAGCTTCTACCTGACGAAGTGCGTCTTCAAATGCTTCCTGGTTCGCCTGGACTGCAAAGGGTGTGAATGGTTCGTTAACAAAAGGGATATTCATCAATAATTCCTCCTTCAGGATGTGGGATTCGCTGGCTGCTCGCCTGAATTATTTTGTATGTTACTCATCACCAAATATATGTAGCAAAATCCGTGCCAACTCCGGTTGAGACTGAAATATTTTTCTCGTTAAATTTAACTAAAGAAAATTCACACGGGCCACTCTGATGACAGAATAACCTTCCGATCGCTGTTATCCCCAGATTTTTTTGTTTCCTTTTTATAGAGGGAAAATCCGGGGATAAAGGCGAGCGCTCCGCTTCTTCAGGTTCTTTCTGTCCTCTCCGTTTTGTGTAAATGTTTAGTTCAATTTAAATAGATAATTTTCATGAGAAATAGTAGACCATCGCCAAATCTGGCACGTTTCTTGCTTGAATTAAGGATGCACAATGCTGAAGGAGGAAACGAAAATGAGTGTGGGAACGGAAATATATCGCAAAACCTTATTAACCGTGGCAGGCAACAAAGCTGTAGAGAACCTGTCCATTAGATATGGTAAGAAGCTGGCAGGCAAATTTATTGCAGGAAACACCTTGGAAGAAGCTCTCGAAGAGATCCGCATACTCAATAACAAAGGCATTATGGCTACGCTCGATCATCTGGGCGAAGGCATCACTCGCCTGAGCGAAGCGGCATTGTACAGGGATGAGTATGTACGACTGGTAGAAGGCATTGCACGTGAAGGGGCAGACTCCAACGTCTCGCTGAAACCAACCCAGATGGGCCTCGCACTCGACCCGGAAGAGGGTTATCGAAATATCCGTACCGTTGCCGCACAAGCCAAATTACATGATCTATTTGTTCGAATTGATATGGAGGATAGTCCATTTACTCAAGCGACGCTGGATATTGTCCGAAGACTGCACTCGGAAGGACTGCATAATACAGGCACAGTATTGCAAGCCTACCTGCATCGCACCGAAGAAGATACACGTGATATGATTCGGGAAGGCATTCGGCTTCGGCTGGTTAAAGGTGCTTACAAAGAACCCGGATCAGTCGCCTATCAGAATACTTCTGAAGTCATTCATCAATTCAAAACGATGATTCGTAATCACCTCGATCAGGGTGTGTACACTGCGGTTGCCTCGCATGATGATCACATCATTAACTGGACGAAACAATACGCCAAGGATCGGGGGATCTCGACGGATGCCTTTGAATTTCAGATGTTATATGGTCTGCGGATGAGCGAACAGGAACGTCTCGCCAAAGAAGGCTATCGCATTCGCTGTTACGTACCTTATGGCACCATGTGGTATCCGTACTATACCCGCCGTTTGGCCGAAAAACCGGCTAATCTCTGGATGGTCGTTAAGAATATGTTCCGATAGTTATTTTCCAGCTGGATCAATATATATATGAAAAAGACAAAAGAAAACCATGTTGCCTCTTTCTTTCTGGGCACATGGTTTTTTGTGTACGAACACTTTACGAGAGCATCCAACTTGACGAATGGTCTAAACAAAAGTTGACAACTATATAGTTAGGCACCATACTATATGTATGGACAATCAAAACAAATCAACAACTGATATGTACCTCATCCCTTCGTTAGTACAAACGAAGCGTCAGGTTGATCGCTATCAATTAGACGTGGATGCACAAGCCGTGCTTGTCGCATCCAGACTGATGGTAGCAGGAGCCAAACTTGGGCATGCTGCAGAAATCCATTTCTCCAGATTTGGTTTATCGACAGGACGATATCGTCTGTTGGCAGATCTTGAAGATCACGAAGGAGAAGAACTGCCCTCCCAACTGGCGGAAAATCTGGGTGTAACCCGTGCTACCGTAACTGGTCTAATCGAGATTTTAGAACGCGACGGACTGGTTGCTCGTCGGACGAGTTCCGTTGATGGTCGTCAGAAGTCAGTCATTTTGACCGCCAAAGGTGCGAAGAAACTAACGGATATGGCTGCGGAACATTTTGCCAGACTGGAAGCGATGGTTGGATTACTTACGATCGAGGAAAGGAGTGTGTTTCTCAACCTGCTGGGGCGTGTAACACAAGGTATTGCTGCACTTACAGATGAGTCACACGACTTCTCCGAACCAAAATCCTAGGAGCATAACGAAGAAAGGTGAACCGGGCTAGTTCAACTAGCCCATTTTCATCACCATATAGTTAGGTTCCTAATTACTTATAGATGAAAGCAAATCAGTGATTTCTAAACAAAAAAGGAGTAGTGATATGGTTAACCTTAATGACCCCATTCATTCCGAGGAAGCTTATCCAAACCGAGCTGCTAATCCTCCCCCAAAACCTTTTGTGCTGTGGCGTGAATTAATCCCGGCCTACTTGTCTCCTGCCATCATGGCAAGCATCGGGGGAATCGTTACCGCTGATGAAGTCCTTCAGTTACGAGCTTTAACAACGATTGGAGGGGCGTCTCTGCTTATGGCTCTATGGGCCGGACTCTGGCTTCGTAACCGTAAGAACCGCACACGGTGGGTGGCAAAAGCCCCCCGAATCATTGTCGTGGGCTGCTTGGCACTTGCAGGCGCAGGGTTTGGCTTGGTGGCGGCGTGGGGGATTTCTAATGTATTGCAGATCGTAAACCCGAGTTCTTCATGGGCTTGGTTGGATCATATTGGGTTCGATTTTCCATTGTCCGGTGCAATAGCTTGTACGATCATGACATGGCGCTGGCGAGCTTACATTATCAAATAAACAAGTTCATTATAAGGAGAGATTGAAACATGATTACTATTATTGGAGCAACAGGCATGATTGGAAATGTACTTTTGAGACGTTTGATGGAAAGAGGTATTCCCGTTCGGGCAGTAAGTAGAAAGCCGGATAAGCTTCGTCAACAAATGGCGGACTTGGCGTTGTCCGGGATTGAAATCTGTGCTGCCGATGCAAATGATTCCGAATCCATGCGCAGAGCTTTGGCGGGTACCAGTCAACTATTTCTAGCGTTATCCAACAACCCTAAACAAGTGGAACTAGAGACATCCATTATTCAGATGGCTGCGCAAGAGGGAGTCAAGCATGTCGTCAAAATATCCAGCCCAGCATATGACGAACGTTCACCAGTAACTGTAGCAGGCTGGCATGAACAAATCGAGCAAGCTCTAGTGAAATCCGGGATGACATATACAATGCTGCGGCCCTATGCTTTTATGCAAAATCTGCTCCGACTCGCACCAACCATTACAACTCAAGATGTATTCTTCGGCTGCATTGGAGATTCCCCGTGCAACTTCATCGATTGCCGAGACATCGCAGATATTGCCACAGAAGTGCTGACTAGAGACAAACCAGTGAACCGCATCTATACGCTTACCGGTTCCGAAGCATTCACTTATGCACAGATTGCAGATAAAATGTCCACCCTGTTCAATCGTCCGATCGGATTCTTCAACCTCAAACCCGAGGAGCTTCGAACGGATCTGATCGAACATGGACAGATGCCTCCTTGGCTTGCAGACCACGTTGTGGAAATTCAGACGATGTCTTCCGTTGTGCCAGAGAAGCCGACGGATACGGTCCAACGCTTGCTTGGCAGAGCGCCGCGTTCACTTGATGCATTCCTGAGAGAACATCGAGATGCATTTAAACCAAGGCTGTAAACCAAGTTATACAATAACGAAAAGGGGCTCTCTCGCTCCAAGCGCTAACGACCCCACCGCATATTAAAGCGATAAACAAAAATGCTAAGTTTAACGAACTTCAGCGTTCTAGAGGATGGTTATGAGCTCTACAGGAATCCTAGCCGGTAATAATGTTTTTAATGAGAGAACTTAACTATTAATTAAGCTAAAGTCTAGCCACTCAAAAAGAGCGGCTAGACTTTATATTATGACTCTTTTAATGCGAAAATTATTAAAGTGAGAACTTCCCATGATTTGCGCCCGAAGACTGTCAACCACTAATTATGAGATAGGACCACAATTTTAAATGTCTATTTTTCTGGACACACCCATTTATTATTTAAAAGTTAACCACTTAACTGTTGAATAAGAATAGAAGCATTAGCATTGGTCTGTGTTCCACCTGCTAGTGTTTGCAGACCAACAGCTGATGCGCTGGAATGATTCCGTAATGTCAGCACATCACCGGGAGCAGCCGTAATAATGACCATGCCTGGATTCGGTTGAGTCCCAGCTCCTGAACCATAGACACTGCCACCTACAGGGGCTCCGTTTTGATAAAGGGTGAATTGGTTTGCCTGCACACCTGCAATATTGAAAAACACCGCATAGTCCCCGGCATTACCAATAATAATCGCAGCGGTATTGGGCGCATGAGTAATATTAGTAAGATTTTGGTTGCTGTCGAAGATTACATCCGCTTCAATAGCTACAGTTTGAGCTGAAGTATTAAAAATATAGGCATAAGAGGACAACCCTTGCCCTGCTGTACCGGTTGCTCCAGTGACACCTGTTGTTCCGGTAACCCCAGTGCTTCCTGTTACTCCCGTAATACCCGTGGCTCCTGTTACTCCGGTAGCCCCGGTACTTCCCGTTGCTCCTGTAACACCAGTCGCTCCTGTCACTCCAGTAGCTCCAGTGCTTCCCGTTACTCCAGAAATGCCCGTGGCTCCTGTCACTCCGGTAGCCCCGATACTTCCCGTTGCTCCTGTAACACCAGTCGCTCCTGTCACTCCAGTAGCTCCAGTGCTTCCCGTAATACCCGTGGCTCCTGTTATTCCGGTGGCCCCTGTAACGCCCGTTGCTCCTGTCACTCCAGTAGCCCCGGTGCTTCCCATTGCTCCCGTAACACCAGTGGCTCCTGTCACTCCAGTAGCCCCGGTGCTTCCCGTTGCTCCCGTAACACCAGTGGCTCCTGTCACTCCAGTAGCCCCGGTGCTTCCCGTTGCTCCCGTAACACCAGTGGCTC
>NZ_ASPU01000017.1:0-216214 GCF_000517905.1 Paenibacillus sp. FSL H7-689 | reverse complement strand
TCTTTCGAAGCTTATTTCATTTGCTTGCCGCACCGTGTAAACCGTGTTTTCTTGGCCGGAATTAGAATATACCATGTAGAGATTTTGAATGCAAGTCTTTTTTTGAGTAATTATATATAACTCTACAATCTTTCTGTTTTTTCTACACTTCCACATTTATCTCACGTAAAAAGCCTCTCTATAAAAGAAAGGCCCTCTCATCAAGTTACTTTAATATCTATTGTTATCCGATAACCTCTTGGATGTGAAGCTGCCGTTGCTGCATCAGGTTAATGATGGTTCCTTCTACTGACACCATAGGCCGTGTAGGATGATCTCGATCAGAGAATACGATCTCTCCAATCTGGTTATTGCTGAGTTTCACTCGGATGCCATTATGGATCTGGGTCGACCGTTGAACAAATACACTTACGATTGCAGGATCCAATTTCCCAAATGCCTCACTTTGGATCTGTTCTAGGACTAGGTATGGTGATTGTGCCTTGCGGTAGATCTTCTCCAGCGTCATGGCGTGGAAAATATCAGCGATAGCTACAATCTTGGCATAAATATGAATCTGCGTCCCACTAAGCTGCAACGGGTAGCCTGAACCATCCACTTTTTCATGATGCTGTAAAGCTGCAAGTCTGGCTCCCTCATTAATGGCCTTTGCCTGTTTAAGGATCTGATAACCATATTTCGTATGCTGACGAATCTCTTCCTGCTCTGTAGCCGTCAACGTGGATGGTTTATGGAGTATCTGCGGATCTACCTTGTTGTTACCAATATCATGGAACAAGCCTGCAAAAGCCACTTGCATCCAATCCTTGGAGGGGAGATCGATCCATTGAGCCAGTTGATAGGATGTGATCGCACTCAGTACGGCATGGTGATATACATAATCATGTTCTTGCATTACTCGTGGACTGAAGGTAAGCACATTATATTGTTTGAGATGTGCAAACACAGCCTCCAACTGTGTACGTAACTCATAGACCGGTAATTCAGCCGCCAGAGAGGACAGGAAAGCATTTTTGGTTAGACCAACCATCTTCTCATACTCATCCTGCAAAGACGTTACTACAGGAGCTGTGGTGACGTTCCCTGTCTTCCCTGCCGGTTCACCATTGTTATCATTGGCAGAACTTCCTGCGGACACAGATGCACCTTTGGTTCCTGTACTACTCGACGCCATTCTTTCTTGTTCAATATCTACCTGTTGAATCATAAAGGCTCTGAGCACTTCCATATCCTTGGGTAAAATGACTTTTCCCTTCTGAAGCAGAACGTTGCCGCGAAGTGTTTGCACATCACTCCCAAGTTTGAGTCCTGGTTTGACTTCTGACAGGGTGATTAATCCCATGTGTATTCCCCTCACTCATCGTTCTTCTATGTTAATACAAACAAGACCATAGTCCCGGTTTTTCATGATATTTCCCATTATATTACTCAGGAATCAGGCTGTACATCCCAGATTCGGAAGAATAAAAGAAGAGATTCCTTTATACAAACAAAAGGGCTCCCGGTGGGAGCCCTCGCAATCTTCTTCCAATCTCAAAGAGATCAGTCTTTATAAAATTCTATTTTATGCTTCCGAACCGGAATCGTCGTCGCCCTCAACTTCATTAACCTCAGCGTCAGAAACGGTGCCTTCTTCCAAGCTTACTTCCGGAGCTTGGGACTCCTCGCCTTCCAAGCCTTCAAGCGACTCATCGTCTGGTTCCTCTTCATTTTTGTCAATTCGGCTGACTGTAGCTACTGAATCCTCGTCACGAATATGAATCAGCTTCACACCCTGCGTGTATCGACCCATAGTGGATATGCCTTCCATGCTCATCCGGATCAACGTACCGCTGGACGTGATAATCATCAGATCCTCTTCGGTTTTAACCATTTTGAGGCTGACTACTGAGCCGTTCTTCTCTGTGACATTAATAGTCTTGATCCCTTTACCGCCACGAGTCTGCATCCGATAATCACTGACAGGTGTACGTTTACCGTAACCTTTGGCTGTAACGATCAGAACATCAAGCTCTTTATCAACTACATCCATGCCGATAACAGCATCCTGTTCATCCAATGTAATCCCTTTGACCCCGGTTGCGCTACGTCCCATGGAACGTACATTACCTTCCGAGAATCGAATAGACATTCCGTGAGCTGTACCCATGATGATCTCTTGCAATCCATCGGTCAGCTTAACATCGATCAGAACGTCATCATCACGTAAGGAAATACCGATCAAGCCGCCTTTGCGGATATTGGTGTAATCCTCAAGTGGCGTCTTCTTCACAACCCCTTGGCGGGTAGCAAAGAACAAATATCTGTCACTTTCGAATTCCTGGACCGGAATTACGGCATTGACCGATTCGCCCTGCTCGATCTGGATCAGGTTGATAATCGGCGTTCCCCGAGCGGTACGTCCAAGCTCTGGAATCTCGTAAGCTTTGAGACGGTACACTTTACCTTTGTCAGTGAAGAACATGAGGTAATTGTGGGAGTTGGTCACAAACAGATGCTCGACAAAGTCAGTATCTTTCGTATCCATACCCACGACTCCACGTCCACCACGTTTCTGGCTGCGGTATGTGGATACCGGCAGACGTTTCACGTAGCCTGTATGAGTAATCGTAATGATAACCTCTTCACGTGGAATCAGGTCCTCATCCAGAATACTCTCTTCACCTACAGTGATCTCCGTACGACGATCATCGCTGAAGCGGTCGCGGATCTCTTGCAGCTCCGTACTGATAATCTCAAGCACCAGATGCTCATTGGCCAGAATTTCGCGATACTCTCTGATTTTGACCATAAGTTCGTTATATTCATTTTCAATACGTTCGCGTTCCAGACCTGTGAGTCGTTGCAAACGCATATCGAGAATAGCTTGAGCCTGATCATGACTGAGTGAGAAGCGCTCAATCAAACCTTCCCTTGCTGCATCCGCATTACTGGATGAACGAATCAACGTAATAATCTCGTCGATATGATCCAGCGCAATACGTAAACCTTCCAGAATGTGTGCACGAGCTTCAGCCTTTTTCAGTTCAAACTGCGTACGTCTGCGAATAACCTCAATCTGATGCTGCAGGTAGTGATACAACACTTCGCGCAAGTTCAGGATTTTAGGTTCTTTATTAACAATCGCAAGCATGTTAATCCCGAAAGTGGATTGCATCGATGTATGTTTGTACAGGTTGTTCAGGACAACCCCCGGATTCACGTCTCTGCGAAGCTCAATTACAACCCGCATACCATTACGGTCAGACTCATCACGAAGGTCAGTAATACCATCAATCTTTTTATCACGTACCAACTCGGCGATTTTCTCAACGAGTCTCGCCTTGTTTACCTGATAAGGCAACTCTGTAACGATAATTCGCGCCTTGTTGTTGTTCTCTTCGATGTTGGTTTTAGCCCGCATCGTTACTGAACCACGTCCGGTCTGATACGCCTGGCGGATGCCTGAGCGGCCCAAAATGTAGCCGGACGTAGGGAAGTCTGGTCCTTGAATGTAATCCATGAGTTCCATGGATGTAATGTCCGGATTTTGAATCATGGCCTGTACACCATCAATGACCTCACCCAGGTTATGAGGAGGAATATTGGTAGCCATACCTACCGCGATCCCGCCGACCCCATTGACAAGCAAGTTAGGAAAACGAGCAGGCAGAACGATTGGCTCATGTTCTTCACCGTCATAGTTTGGTTGGAAATCAATCGTATCCTTGTTGATATCTCTGAGCATTTCCATAGCAATCTTGGACAAACGTGCTTCGGTATAACGCATGGCTGCTGCCATATCACCATCGACCGATCCAAAGTTACCATGTCCATCTACATGCATATAACGCAGGGAGAAATCCTGTGCCATCCGTACCATCGTCTCGTAAACAGCAGAGTCACCGTGTGGGTGATACTTACCGATAACTTCGCCGACGATTCTGGCTGATTTTTTATGTGGTTTATCGGGTGTCATGCCAAGCTCTGACATCGCGTACAGAATACGCCGGTGAACCGGCTTCAATCCATCACGCACGTCAGGTAAGGCACGGCTAACGATGATGCTCATCGCATAATCCATAAACGATTCACGCATCTCGACGCCTATATCCCGATCTGTAATCTGAGAGTTCATTTCTTCCGCCATGCTGGACCTCCTTCTTGTCCTTCAACAAACGTTCCATTCCGTCATGCAAAAAAGTTGATTATATGTGAAAAGCCTAACAAGGCTAAAACCGCGCAAGAACGCTACTCTTTATTATATTACTTTCACAAAAGTTACACAATTAAACGTCCGCTGGGCAATAGCCTTTCTTCCGGGAACTTCTGCGTGTCTAGGGATACGCCCTGCCTTCCTCCCCAATTGCACATACAATGCTAGAAAAACGGCATATGTACTGTGCCTACCGAGGCTAAAGCCATTCCCGTCCTACGATCAAACTGCAAATTGTGCAGCTCATCGCACAAAACGCCATATTTCTCTATTATACCACTGAAATCGTCTCTTGTCCCTTGATTTCTCCGTGTCTGGTCCCTCTTTAGAACTGAACAAAACATGAAAGGACTGATGAATCTTGGGTATCCAACGCGTCTCCAGCAAATGGGCCAAAACAGCCGTGTTACAACGCAGTCGCATTGTGAATGAATATATCCCAGTGACCCGAAAATATAGCCGTCAAACTCTGGAACGAATGACTGAATTATTTGAGTCCAACTATATCAAACCGGACCGTGGCACTTACGGTAATGGCGTTATGCGGGTGAGAACAACCCGTTTATACGAACCTGTTGTTAATTCCGAAGATTCCACCACAGATGCAGAGGTTTCGGAAGAAACCAATGATCGAAACCTGCCTGATGAACCCGAAGCAAGTGCTATTATCTCCAGAGCTACCTATCTCACAACAACATATCATCTCCAATACGGTACAGAGGAGAGATCATTTCATTCTCTGGACGAACTCGAACGAGCACTGAATGATCGCATTCAGGAACGTGATTATATCATTCAACAGGGAATATCGCTGATGAAGCATGAAGATTTGCCTTTTGACTTGCGTGTGTTAACTCAGAAAAATCTGCAACACAACTGGGAAACAACAGGTGTTCTGGGACGTGTTGCTGCCCCTGGTAAAATCATCACCAACATTCATGGCGGTGGGCGATTGGCCACGTTTGAAGAACTCGTACTCCCCCATCTTCACCAGGATGGCTTCAAAAAACTTCGCACTGAGCTGTACCGCTTAGGTATTCATACCGCTGTGCAATTGCAAACATCATTTCCAAGACTCAAAGAGATTGGTATTGATATTGCGCTAGACGAAGCAGGGCGTCCCTGGATTCTTGAAGTCAACACACTTCCAGGCATTTACGCCTTTGGCTTATTACCGGACAAGGAGGCGTACCGGAAGATCAAACGTTATGCGATTGCGTACGGTCGTTTGCCCTCCAAAAAGGGTAAGAGCTCCCGTCCATCCCCTAAAGCACAGGCTTCATCTGCCAAAAAACGTATACGCAGATAACAAAGGGATATGGAGATCTAAGTATACGCCTTCCCTGTTCCATACCTTCCCTAATATAAAAAAGGCGCCCTCTCAGGCGCCTCTTCGAATATGTTAAATGTCGAGGTTTTTCACGTATTTTGCATTTTCCTGGATAAAGTCACGACGCGGTTCAACGTTATCCCCCATCAGGGTGTCAAACATGGTATCAGCAAGTATGGCATCATTAATCGATACTTGCATCATGGTCCGGCTCTCCGGATCCATCGTCGTTTCCCACAATTGTCCGGCATTCATCTCGCCAAGACCTTTGTAACGCTGAACGTTGAATTTCGCATTTTCGCCGAGCGTTGCAATAATTTCATCGCGCTCTCTCTCGGAACCGGCATAACGAATCACTTTGTTACGCTCAATCTTGAACAATGGCGGTTGTGCAATATATACATAACCTGCCTCAATGATTTTACGCATGTACCGATACAGGAATGTCAGCAATAGTGTTCGGATATGAGCACCATCAACGTCGGCATCGGTCATCAAAATGATTTTGTGATAGCGTGCTTTGGCAATATCGAAGTCATCACCAATACCCGTACCCATTGCCGTAATAATTGCTCTAATCTCCGCATTACCCAATATTCGGTCGAGACGAGCTTTTTCCACGTTCAAAATCTTACCACGCAGTGGCAAAATCGCTTGGAAATGACGATCCCGACCTTGCTTTGCTGATCCGCCTGCAGAGTCACCTTCGACGATGTACAATTCGCTGATTGAAGCATCCTTGGATGAACAGTCTGCCAGTTTACCTGGAAGTGAGCTCACTTCGAGTGCACCTTTACGACGTGTCAGTTCACGGGCTTTACGGGCAGCTTCACGCGCACGTGCTGCTTGCAGACCTTTTTCCAAAATGCGACGGGATACGGAAGGATTCTCTTCCAGGAACTCCTGAAGTTTCTCGGCAAACAAGGATTCGACAATCCCACGCACTTCGCTGTTGCCCAGCTTGGTCTTTGTCTGTCCTTCAAATTGCGGTTCCGGAATCTTGACCGAAATAATGGCCGTCAAACCTTCACGCACGTCATCCCCGGAAAGGTTCCCCGTGCTGTCCTTGATTACCCCCGCCTTACGGGCGTAGTCATTGATAATCCGCGTAAGGGCACTCTTGAAACCTGATTCATGCGTTCCGCCCTCATGCGTGTTGATATTGTTCGCGAAGGAATAGATATTCTCGGTGTAGTTGTCATTGTATTGCAGGGCAACTTCCACCTGGATGTTATCTCTGGAACCTTCGACGTAAATTGGATTCTCATGCAGGACTTCGCGCTTCTGGTTCAGGTAGGAGACGTATTCGATAATGCCGCCTTCGTACATGAACGAGTTGGTTGCACCTGTACGCTCATCCGTCAATGTAAGACCGATGCCCTTGTTCAGGAATGCCAGCTCACGAATCCGGGCAAGCAAGATGTCATATTCGAACACTCTTGTTTCCGTGAAAATTTCAGGATCTGGATGGAATCTAACCGTTGTTCCTGTTTCGTCGGTTGTACCGATCACTTTCAGGTCATACTGTGGAGCTCCACGGCGATATTCCTGTTGATAGATATGTCCCTCACGTTTAACCGTTACAACCACTTTTTCAGAGAGTGCATTCACAACGGACACACCAACACCATGCAAACCACCGGATACTTTATATCCGCCGCCGCCAAATTTTCCCCCTGCATGGAGGACAGTCATAACTACCTCAAGTGCAGGACGTTTCATTTTGGTATGTTCGCCGACAGGAATACCCCGTCCGTTATCGACTACAGTCACGCTATTGTCTTCATGGATACTAACCTCAATGTGGTCGCAGTAACCTGCAAGCGCTTCGTCAATACTGTTGTCCACTACTTCCCAGACCAGATGATGCAGGCCCTTGGAACTGGTGGAACCGATATACATGCCCGGACGCTTCCGTACGGCTTCCAATCCTTCAAGGACCTGAATTTCATTCGCATCATATGACGGTTGATTCATAGACATGCCTTTCACCTACTTCTATAGATTCAATATCGTAAATATGCGTTAACTAATAATTGTTTGCTGAAATAGGCAACGTCCTTCATTTCAGCAGCTATTCAAATTTAAAGACAAGCAGCAAAAGAGACATCTTTTATGCCACACAACGCTAGAGATCCGGAAAAATGTGAGCCCGCTTTTTCAGCGTGGCTGAGGAAATAGGCGAGTAGTACACAATGTTTTTGGTCACCACAATGGACTTGGCTTCCTCTTCGCCGATGTGTTCCACTGTTTTTTCCTGCTCGGCATGCGTGACATACTGCTTGGAGATCTTTGAGGATTTTTCAATCGATATATCAAAAATAGCGACCAATTCGGAAGAACGGATGATCTTCTCACCGCCCAGATGAATGTACATAAGCCCCTCACTCCTTAGCGTTCAACCTGTCCGGCATGAACGTGATAAATACTGGCATCTTTGAGCTTGTCAACGTTCAGGCTCTCGATCCCCGTAGCCGTAATAAAGGTTTGCACCTTGCTCTGGAACGTTTCGATCAGCTGCGTCTGGCGAAAAGGGTCCAGCTCGGACAGAACATCATCCAGCAACAGAACTGGATATTCTCCGATTTCTTCATGAATCAGTTCAATTTCCGCAAGTTTAAGGGACAACGCCGTTGTGCGCTGCTGCCCCTGCGAGCCATATGTTTGTACTTCCCGATCGTTAATGAAAAAGGACAGGTCATCCCGATGCGGCCCACTAAGGGTTGTGCCTCGGCGAATCTCCTGCTCTTTCATTTGTGATAATTTTATCATAAATTGGTCCATTAAGACAGCTTCATCTTCCTCAGCGGCTTCGCTGAAGGAAGGAAGGTAGGCCAGCCGCAAGACTTCTCCGCCTCCGGTGATCCCCTGATGAATCGTTTCTGCCCACTTTTGCAGTTTCTTTATGAATTGTTTCCTTTTTTTGACGATTTTAACACCATGCTCGACCAGTTGTTCATTCCACACCTCAAGCATGGTCTGGGCCGATGCCCCTTTTCCCCATAACTGCTTAAGCAAATTATTTCGTTGGACGAGCACTTTTTGGTATTGCTGCAGGTGGTACAGGTAGCCAGGTGCAACCTGTCCAATCTCCATGTCAAGAAACCGGCGGCGGACCCCCGGTGTGCCTTTTACAATCTCCAGATCCTCCGGTGCAAACATCACCACATTGAGCGCTCCGACAAAATCACTTAACTTGCGCTGCTCCAGGCCGTTAATCTTTGCTTTTTTGCCTTGTTGCGACAAAGATAGTTCAAGCTTGACCGATCCGTACTTTTTGTCGACCTCTGCTGCAAGTCTGGCACGTTCCTCACCGAAACGGATTAACTCCTTATCACGGGATGTACGGTGGCTCTTGGTGAGTGCAAGTACAAAAATCGCCTCTGCAAGATTGGTCTTGCCTTGGGCATTTTGCCCGATCAACAAGTTTACGGGACCAAAAGAATCCAGTCTCAGATGTTCATAATTGCGGAAATTCTGCAGATCAATGCTGTTCACAAACACGCGGTAACCTCCCTTTTATCCCGTCCGTCAGGAGGCAGCAGGATCGAACTGGTCTTCTTATTCTGCAGCAACTTCGAATGTGCCTTCTCCGTCCACTTCAACGATATCCCCAGGGTATAACTTACGTCCCCGGCGTTCCTCAGGCTCTTTATTCACACGTACAAGTCCTTCCTGAAGCAGAGCTTTGGCCATACCTCCAGTTGGGATGCAATCAGCCAATTTCAAAAATTGATCAAGCTTAATATATTCCGTACGAATCGTAACTTGGTTCACTATGATCTTCCTTTCGTTAGTTGGTCGTCCGATATGGCAATATCACGTAAAGGCTGTGACTGTCATCCAGCGGTTTCAAGATGATTGGACTCATGACTCCTGTAAAAGCGATCATCAGTTGCTCACTTTCAACAACTTTCAGCACATCCAGCATGTATTTGGAGTTGAACGAGATTTTTAACGGATCTCCTGTAAACTCGGCAGGTTCGATTTCTTCTCTTACTTTACCTAGCTCGGAAGAGCTTGAAGAAATTTCAACGGATCCCGAATCCATCGTTTGCATACGCACGATGTTTGTTTTCTCTTCACGCGACAGCAAATAAGCCCGGTCAATGGATTCACTTAATTTTTTTGTATCTAAAACAAGTTCTGTTTTGTATGACGTTGGAATAATTCTAGAAGTATCCGGATATGTTCCGTCCAAAATACGGGAGTAGAACAATACACGGTCGATTTTGAACAGAACCTGGTTATCTGCAACAACGATATCCACAAGGGTATTTTGATCCGGAACAATTTTGCTGAGTTCGTTCAGCGTTTTACCGGAAATGACCACGTTGTTAAAGCGGATACCTTCTGCATTATCCAGCATTGCTGATCGAGTAGCAAGACGGTGACGGTCTGTTGCCACAAATTTCAATTCGTTGTCACCCAAACTCCAGAGTACACCTGTCAGGATTGGAGTAGTCTCATGTGTGGAAATGGAGAAGACCGTTTGTTTGATCATATTTTTCAGCAAATCTCCTGGAATGGAGACGGTTTGGTTTTCTTCGATGCTTGGCAGTACCGGGAATTCTTCCGGATCCAGACCTACCAGTTGAATTTCGGTAGCACCTGCGGAGATAAAGGTGTTGAAGTTCTCTTTGACTTCCATGTGCACTTCCTGTGATGGCAGCTTCTTGATGATCTCCACAAAAAACTTGGCTGGCAAAACTACACTGCCGGGTTGATCTACCTGAACTACGCTTTTATCTCCATCTTCAAGCGGGATGAAGGATTGAATGGATATATCGGTGTCACTTGCTGTCAACGTTACACCTTGATGATTGACGTCGAATTTAATACCGCTCAGGATCGGAATCGTCGTACGGCTTGAGATCGCTTTGGATACTTGCTGTATGGAATCGTTTAAGTAGTTTTTCATTATGCTGATTTTCATGGTTTCACTCCTAGCTGTTTTTTTGGGTGTTGGGGTGTTAAAAGGTGTTTTTCAAAGGCCGAAGGCTAAGCTCCGAAATGGCTATTTTGGAGATGATATCTTTAAGATCTTTTTAGTAATAATAGTAATAGGGGCACTGAATATGTGGATAAGTGGGTATAAACCCGTACACCCAAGCCTATCCACATGTGTATACGTTGTGCATAGGCTTGGGACTTGTTCAGGTTGGATTCTTTATTTTTTCGGTTAAGTTGTTGATAACTTTATAGAGATCCTGATCGTTTTTAATCGCTTGGGAGATTTTTTCGTGAGCATGTATGACAGTGGTGTGATCTCGTCCTCCGAATGCTTCCCCAATTTTGGGCAGAGAAAAGTCTGTCAGTTCACGAGAGAGATACATGGCAATCTGTCTTGGAAAAGCAACTGCCTTGGTCCGTTTCCGTGCTTTGAAATCTTCAAGCTTAAGGCTATAATACTCGCCGACCTTTTGTTGGATGTCATGAATAGTGATCATTTTGGGACGACTGGAAGGAATAATATCCTTCAGTGCTTCAGCTGCCAGATGAGTGGTTACATCTTGATTAGTCAGTGAAGAATAAGCAACGACCCGAATCAGGGCGCCCTCCAGTTCACGGATGTTGGTGTCAATCTGGTTGGCAATGTACATCATCGCTTCATTCGGAATATCCAAGTTTTCCGCACGTGCCTTTTTCCGCAAAATTGCGATCCTTGTCTCCAAATCTGGAGGCTGGATATCCGTGATTAACCCCCATTCAAAGCGAGAACGAAGCCGTTCTTCCAATGTCGGAATTTCCTTCGGTGGTCTGTCGCTGGAGATGATAATCTGCTTCCGTTCCTCATGCAGCGCATTAAACGTATGGAAAAATTCCTCTTGTGTTGATTCTTTTCCCGCCAAGAACTGAATATCATCAATGAGCAAAATGTCGACGCTCCGGTATTTGTTACGGAAGCTCTCCCCGCGGTTGTCACGGATCGAGTTAATGAATTCGTTCGTGAATTTCTCAGACGACAAATAAACGACTTTGCTGCCCGGATCATGCTCCAGAACATAATGTCCGATCGCATGCATCAAGTGAGTTTTACCGAGACCTACTCCTCCATACAGAAAGAGAGGATTGTAAGCTTTGGCGGGCGCTTCAGCGACCGCCAGCGATGCGGCATGGGCAAAACGGTTGCCCGGCCCGATGACAAATGTATCGAACGTATATTTCGGATTCAGCATGCTGAGTACGGCTTCTTCCTGTACAACTGTAGGCGTTGGCGCCGGCAGTTGCGGGTCCGGTTCAGCAGGCTTGTTCTCTTCGATGACAAATTTCACATCGACTTGCTTGCCAAGCAACTCGTATACCGTCGAGCCAACCAATTTGGTGTAACGGCTCTCCAGCCATTCGACGGCAAACGTGGTTGGTGCGGAAATGACGATTGAACGGTCATTCAGCTTTGTGGCTTTGGTTGCTTTGAACCAGGTGTCAAAGCTGGGTTTGCTGAGTTTGTTTTGTATGATTGATAAAATTTGCTGCCATAAATCAGAAGTATGGCTGTCCACAGACTGTCACTCCTTTTACATGTTCCAAGTGTGGCTTAAGCCATGATGCAGTGTCGAAATACGAGATATATTGTTGAATTTATCCCCAAACCCCCGCAGGTCGAAAACAAAAAAAGTATGAACAACGGAAAATTGTTCACAACTTTATCCACAGGCTGTTGATAATATTATGGGTCAGATCACATATTCACATCCAAAAGTAATACAATCATAGCAAAAGAAACCCCGCATTTCAACGTATCGCGTGATTTTATCCACAAATTCAATAACTTGTGTATAATTTTTAGTCACAACACAATATATTGTTTATAAACTGTTTAATTTTCGACAGAATGACCCAAAAACCAAAAATGTCTTATACACAGGTTATCCGTCAAATGATGCCAAATTGTGTGTAAAAGTATTCTTCGTTTGTGAATAACCTGTCTGTGGATAACCGTGAAGTGAAAATGGAGCATGATTGAGATCGGAAAAAGAGTGACCTCTCACCCTCGTGTTTTTCTTGCCAATGGGGCGATGGTGAAAGCGACGAATTCAGTATCTGGATGGGAGACGGAGAGGGGGAGTAAACTCATGCTTTTAATTGAACAAGATCAGTGGTGTATTTTCTAAGTAGATGGTAATTCTGTGATGACAATGTATAAGGATAATGGACATAGATGACTTCATTTTGAGACATATGTAATGAGAATTATCAGGATCAAGAGGTAAGCTGATGATCGAATATGGAGGTTGAAGTGTATGAATGTATAATATGAAATCAAAGGATAGATTATGCGTGTATAGCAAAAGAGGGTGTCCTCTAAAACCGATTTTTGGTTTTAGAGGACACCCTCTTTTTTTGGTGCAGGGACGAAGTATGGATTGATGATTTAGAGACGGGGAAGGGACATCTTACGCTGGAATTCAGCGATATCTGCGTATTCCTCTTCCAGTTTGCGAGAGATCCGAATAAAGATGGGCAGCAGCTCTTGGTAGAGTACAGCATTCTCTTTGACAGGGGTATGTCGATGCGTTGTACCGACCATGGAAGAAACGGCATGAAGCGATTGGATCCGCCCTGTAGCGTACAAACCAAGCACGACGGCACCCAGACAGGAACTTTCGAAGCTCTCGGGCACAACCACTTCCTGATTGAAGATATCAGACATCATCTGGCGCCAGAGAGGAGAACGTGCAAACCCACCTGTGGCTTGAATGGAGGTAGGTTGCCCAATCTGTTCTTCCATGGCGAGCAGTACCGTATATAGGTTGAAAATAACCCCTTCCAGGACAGCACGAATCATATGCTCTTTCTGGTGATGGAGTGTTAAGCCAAAAAAGGAGCCACGGGCATCCGGATTCCATAAAGGGGCACGTTCGCCCGAAAGGTACGGATGGAACAGAAGCCCTTCCGATCCCGGCCGGACACGTTCGGCAATTTTGGTCAGTACATCATAGGAATTGATGCCAAGTCGTTTCGCTGTCTCCACTTCAGACGCGGCGAATTCATCCCGCACCCAACGAAACAGCATGCCACCGTTATTCACAGGTCCACCAATGACCCAAAGATTCTCTGTGAGGGCATAACAGAAGGTTCGACCTTTGGGATCGGTAACCGGACGGTCCACGACAGTGCGAATGGCCCCGCTGGTTCCGATGGTTGCTGCGACAACACCAGGTTCAATGGCATTTACGCCGAGATTGGATAAAACCCCATCACTTGCGCCAATAACAAAGGGCGTAGAGGGGGAGAGAGCCATTTTTTCAGCCGATTCGTGATTCATTCCTTCTAATATATGTGTTGTAGGTACAAGCTTCGAGAGATGGTCGGGTGTAATGCCTGTAACCTCAAGGGCCTCTGCGTCCCAGTCCAGTTGTTCCAGATTGAGCAAACCTGTGCAGGAAGCGATGGAATGGTCGACGACATATTGTCCGAATAGACGGAAGAACAGATATTCTTTAATCGAAATAAATTTGGCGGTACTCTCAAAAAGTTCAGGTTCATCGTGGCGCAGCCACATTAATTTGGTCAGCGGTGACATGGGATGGATCGGTGTACCTGTGCGCAGATAGATGCGATGGCCCAATCCATTCTCTTGCAGCTTGGCAGACCAAGCTGCACTTCGATTATCCGCCCAGGTGATGCAACGGGTTAAGGGTTTATTATCCTGTCCCATGGCAATGACACTATGCATAGCCGAGCTGCAGGATACAAACAGGATCTGCTCGGCAGCAACACCACTCTGATCCATGACTCCTCGTACAGAGCGGAGGGCCGCCTGTACAATCTCTTCAGGGTCCTGCTCGGCAACATCGGGTGCCGGGGTATACAAAGGGTATTCCTGCGTTGAGGTACTGATGACGGAGCCCTGCTCGGTAAATAACACGGATTTGGTACTGGTGGTACCAATATCGATCCCAATCATATAGTTGTTCATGTATTTAATCCTTCTTTCTCCAGAAAGCGATAAGATTTTAATTTCTTTCTACTATAGATACTCCATTTATACCACTGTACTCAGGAGCAAAATAAAGATCAGTCCCACTACAGATAATAGTGTTTCCATAACGGTCCACGTTTTCAATGTCTGGGAAACGCTCATATTAAAGAATTCTTTGATCATCCAGAATCCCGCATCGTTTACATGAGACAAGATGAGTGACCCCGCACCTGTGGCGAGTACAACCAGCTCAATATTGGCCCCTGGTGTGAGTGCAAGCACTGGAGCGACAATACCGGCGGCTGTTGTCATGGCTACGGTTGCTGAACCGGTAGCTACACGAATGAGCCCAGCGACAAGCCAGGCAAACAGGATCACGTTGATGTTGGCATGGGTAGCGACTTCAGCAATCGCGTTACCCACACCACTATTGATCAATACCTGTTTGAAGGCACCGCCTCCACCAATAATGAGAATGATGGTCGCCGTAGGCGCCAGACATTCACTGGTGAAACGGGAAATATCGTGTTTGGTGAATCCACGTGCAAAGCCGAGTGAAAAGAGGGCAAATACAACTGAAATGAGCAAAGCAATGATCTCATGACCGATAAATTCACTGAAAACGGTGAAACCGCTCGTGGCATTTGGGTCAATGATGCTTGCTATGGAACCAATCAGCATCAAAATAACCGGCAGCAATATGGTAAACAGGGTAATACCAAACCCAGGCATGTTGCTGTTTGTTTTGGTTGCGAATTGTTCAGCCAGTTCTGCTGGCGGTTCGGTGTGTATTCTTTTTCCAATAAATTTACCAAACAAGGGACCTGCAATAATCGCTGTAGGAATACCAACAATAAGAGAGTACAAAATGGTTTTACCCAGATCCGCGCTGAAGGCTTCAATTGCTATCATTGGCGCTGGATGGGGTGGAACCAAACCGTGTACAGTCGACAGACCTGCCAAAATGGGAATACCAATCTGCAGCAAAGACATGTTGGTTTTACGTGCAACGGTAAAAATGATGGGAATCATCAAAATCACGCCAACTTCGAAGAAAACGGGAATACCCACGATAAATCCAACAATCATCATGGCCCAGTGCACACGTTTCACACCGAACCGATCAACCAATGTAGTTGCAATGCGCTCGGCACCGCCAGATTCGGCCATCATCTTACCAAGCATCGTACCGAGAGCAATAACAATTGCAATGGTTCCAAGTGTGCCGCCAAGTCCCCCGGTAATGGAAGAGATCAGATCGGCAGGTTTCATGCCTGTAAGCAAACCGAGCATTAATGCGGACAACAGCAGGGTGATAAAGGGATTCCATTTATACTTGGAAATCAAAACGATCAGAAAAACGATCGCAATTAACGTCCAAACCAATAATGTTGCGTTGTGGGATAGTCCAAAAAGAGTGCTCATGATGTTGTGTGCTCCTTTATTTCTGATATAGAACGCTTACAAGTAAAATTATCGTCAACAAATAAATGTGTACCAGTATCGCAGAAGGTGTTGGCGAAAAAATGTAGTTTTATCATGCCCAAATTTGAAACAAAATCGCATTTTGTATACTTGTCGACAAGTTAAGCCGCAATCATTCACGACGGATATGATTGCAAACACCTGCACCGATTAGGAATCAAAGCTTTCGTGCAGGGTTTTGCCAGAATCTTGGAAATACGTGCGGACTCCAGCCTGAATGAGCATCTTGTCACCTGATTCAAGTGCTTCAACAAGCAAAAGGTGTTTCTCAATTACAGCGCTTACTTTCTGCTCGCCTTGAACAAATACTCTGCGCGTTGTGAGCAACATAACGGTCATCACAACATATCGAATACTCTTCCATAGATGTGAAATACGGGAATGCTGAGCAGCTTCAATAATCGTTTCATGGAAAACGAGATCCTGATAGGCGAATTCGACGGCGTCCTGATGCCGTCCAGCAAGTTGCATTTTGTCGATCACGTTACGCAACTGGGTGATTAATGATTCTGGGACATCACCAGCGAGTCGCTGCTGCACAAAACTTTCAATCAGGAAACGGACATCATACAATTCTTCAACATCCTTGATTCGTAGTCCAATGACAACGACCCCCATACGTTCAAGTCGAATAAGTCCTTCATTGGACAATGTTCGTAACGCTTCACGAACAGGTGAACGACTGCTGTCAAAATCAGCCGCAATTCGATTTTCCGACAAAATCTCTCCAGGTCGAAGGGTACCGCTGATGATCCGCAGCCTTAATTCGCAGGCAATGGCTTCACCACGGGAAGCCCCTTGAAGCCAGGAAGAAGGAAATAACATATGGCTAACGCTCCTATTAATAAGTAATCAGTTCATTACTGATCATAGCATAACTATTTTGCGGACTGGACATTCAGTTCAATCCATAGTCTGTAGCTACAAGCTAACGGTTAATGTTCTTTTCAAAGGACTACTTGTATACAAGATGTGATTTTTATCCTACACCTTTCTCAAAAGCTTGTAAACCTTAATTGAAGCGGATACAACCGGATTAGAATATGACGATATTAATAGCCTATAATCATTATCCACATGTGAATAACTTTAAACAGGATGAAATGAAGGAGATAACAGGTATTGGAGGGTGTGGATAACTATAAAAGCTGAAATATGGTGATCTGATCGGGGTCTGGGGATAACTTTCAGGACTCTCTTCGGGGCTTGAAATTGGTATTGAAGTGAACGGACTGTGGTCATTACTATGGGTGGGATGAAGAGTGTATATAAAAGAGGGAGAAGCCTTGCGCCATGCAGTTGACTTTTCCAGGTGATCATGGTTAAATATATAAAGGTGTTTTCTGTGAAGATGAAAGTGATTCATCACATAAGTATTTCCTTGTGAGGAGGTGCAATACATTGAGACCTACATTCAAACCGAACGTTAGCAAACGTAAAAAAGTTCATGGTTTCCGGAAAAGAATGAGCACGAGCAACGGCCGTAAAATTTTGGCCGCACGTCGCCTTAAAGGCCGTAAAAACCTGAGTGCTTAATGCATTGAAGACCACCGAGGTGGTCTTTTTTTTCTTAATTAGCTCAAATCAGACTGGATGCTGCTACAGATCAGGTCTGAATGGTCTGCGAAAAAGTGCTGAACACACACGAATGTATGTTGAGTGAGTTTTCCATTTTTCGAAAACTTACCTTATATAATGATGAATCGTTGATAGGTTTAAATGGCCAATCAACATTCATCCCGGATGAATGCGGATCAATTCAAGTAGCTGATTAACAATCATCCCAAATGAAGTTGTCGCCAAGGCGGTTTACCGTCATTCAAGAAAGCCTATACTAAATCAGTAATGAGGCCTCCGTCAATAACATTGGTGGAGAAGAGCAAGGAGAAGCGCCGTGTATAAAAGACTGCGTCTACGAAACCGGGCGGACTTTAGCCGCGTATACCGGTATGGGAAATCGTTTGCCAATCATCAATTCGTGGTGTATGGCTGTCGCCGTAAAGATACGGAACAATTTCGGGTCGGCGTATCATGCAGCAAGAAAATCGGAAACGCTGTCGTACGCAACCGGATGAGACGCATGATCAAGGAAATTGTTCGTCATCATGAGCATGAGATCGTCACGCAGATGGATCTGATTTTTATCGTCAGAAAAGGTGCACTGGACATGCCCTATAAGGAAATGGAAAAAAGCCTGCTACATGCGATGCGAAAGGGCTCTCTTTTGAAGTCGAGCAAGCGGTAAGCTTCGGTTTATTTGTCCTCCTAATTATGGTATGATTTTACGATGGAATGGAATGGTTAAGAGAGGGGTTATGAAGTGTCGCGATTGAAGACATCAAAGGGGAAGTGGATTCTCCTCATTGCAGTCATTGCAATGGTCACTGTACTCGCCGGATGTACTCCACAAGGAGCTGGGGTTACTACGGAAGATCTAAAGAATAGTGATTCTTTTTGGCAAGCCAATGTTGTGTACTGGTTCTCACTGGCGCTGGATACATTCGCCAACTGGTTCAAAGGTGAATATGGACTGGCCGTCCTCGTGATGGTGCTTATTGTACGGACATTGATTTTACCACTAACAATGAAACAAGTCCGTAGCTCCAAAGCTATGCAGGCGATTCAGCCGCAGCTGAAGGAGATTCAAGCCAAGTTTAAAGATACACCTGAGAAAGTTCAGCAAGAAACGATGAAGTTGTTCCAGGAGAACAAAGTTAATCCGATGGCCGGTTGTCTGCCACTTATCATTCAGATGCCGATTTACATCGCACTTTATAACTCAATTTACGGAAACTCCAGTCTGAGAACGCATGATTTCTTGTGGCTCCAGCTCGGATCACCCGATCACCTGTTTATTTTGCCAGTGCTGGCTGCCATCACAACATTCATTCAAACATGGATGATGATGCGTATGAATCCTGCACAGCAAGTGGGTCCGATGCAGTTTATGCTGTGGGTGTACCCGATTTTGATCTTCGTGATGTCTTATCAGTTCCCGTCAGCACTTCCGCTGTACTGGTTCTACAGTAACATCTACACGATCGTGCAAAACTATTTCCTTTACCGGAATAATGATAAAATCGTGGCTGAGGTCAACGTGAAGCAGAATAGCTCTTCCAAAAATGGAGCTAAACGCAAAAACGGTGGCAAAGCGACCGTATCTGGAAAAGGGTCGAAAGGGGCCAAAAAATCGAAATGACCAAAGTCATTACGTCAGGAAAAACCGTTGAAGATGCTGTAAACCAAGGATTGACCGAGCTTGGCGTAAGTCGGGACAAGGTCGAGATACAAGTGTTAGAGCAGCCGTCAAAAGGATTCCTGGGTTTGTTCGGGGTGAGGGCGGCCAAAGTTGAAGTGAAATTATTGCCTGTACCGGAAGTTGTTCCACAGCCGATCAAGCCAGCTGCATACAAATCTGAAGTGGATGCATTACTCGAGGATGTTGCAGCTAAAAATCCCTATGAAGAAGCGGCTGCTTTCTTGAAAGAGGTCGCAGCAGGTATGGGACTGGATGTTGAAGTGCATATCAAAAAACAGCGGGATGGACATATCTTCAATATTGCCGGGGAAGATCTGGGCATGATTATTGGCAGACGTGGACAGACGCTGGATGCGCTTCAGTATCTAACGAACATTGTAGCGAACCGATATTCGGAAAGCTTCGTTCGAATTGTGCTCGACGCGGAGAATTTCCGTCAACGTCGGCGGAAGACGCTGGAGGATCTGGCTGAACGGTTGGCTGGACAAGCTATCCGTACCGGTAAGGAAGTTGTACTGGAACCAATGCCTCCGCTCGAACGAAAAGTCATCCATGCAAAACTGCAAAATCACCCGCAGATTAAGACGTTAAGTAAGGGCGAGGAGCCTAATCGGCGTGTGGTTATTACGACGAAATAACACGAAATTGAAGACGCAATGGCTTCCTGCCCGGTGCAGAAGCCATTGCTTTTTTCGTACAGAAGCAATTTGATAAGGTGTTTAGAACAAGTAAAGAGTGAACTTAATACGATAATTGACATGCCATAAGATATATCATTAATAGATTTGAAAATGGATATGGCGTCCTCCAAGGGACGGCAATTTTAAAATAGAGCAAGGAGAGATAACCATGATCAGTGATACGATCACAGCGATATCAACGGCTGTCGGAGAGGCGGGTATCGCCGTGATCCGGGTCAGCGGCCCGGAAGCAGTGTCGGAGACGGAAAAGATTTTTCGCAGCAAAACCCCTTTAACTCAGGCAGCATCTCACACGGTTCATTATGGTCATATCATAGATCCCGTTAATGGGGAAAAGATTGAGGAAGTATTGGTTACAATCATGCGAGCACCACGCTCGTTCACAACAGAAGATGTGGTGGAGATCAGTGCGCATGGTGGTGTGGTGTCCGTAAAACGGGTCATGGACCTCCTATTGCAGCTTGATATTCGTCTGGCTGAACCCGGTGAGTTCACGAAGCGTGCTTTCCTTAATGGGCGGATTGACCTGTCTCAGGCGGAAGGTGTCATGGATCTTATTCGTTCCAAGTCGGACCGAGCTTTCTCGGTTGCGCTGAAACAGGTTGAAGGCAAGCTGTCCTCCAAATTGCGTGATCTACGATATACACTGGTGGAAACACTGGCACATATTGAAGTGAATATCGATTATCCCGAGCATGATGTGGAATCGTTAACGTCTGATTTTATTAAAGAAAAGTCCAGTCAGGTTATGACTGAAATTGATAAATTGCTGACTACAGCAGAGCAAGGAAAGATCCTGCGAGAAGGTATCACGACGGCTATCGTTGGACGACCTAACGTAGGTAAATCCTCATTGATGAATACACTTGCGCAAGACAACCGGGCCATCGTCACGGACATTCCAGGAACAACTCGTGATGTAATCGAGGAGTTCATTACGATCAATAATATCCCGCTCAAGTTGCTTGATACGGCAGGAATACGGGAAACGATGGACGTTGTTGAGAAGATCGGGGTAGAACGTTCTCGTACTGCGGTAAGTGAAGCTGATCTGATCTTGATGGTTGTGAATGCTGCGGAGCCACTTCATCCCGATGAGATTGAATTATTGGAACAAATCCGCGGTAGACAATCGATAATCATTATGAATAAAATGGACTTAACGCCACAGGTAGAACGTGACGTGCTGCTTCGTTACATTCCGGAAGAACGGCTTGTACCGATGTCGGTGAAAGATGATCTGGGTGTGGATCGACTGGAAGATGCCATCTCTACGCTATTCTTCAGTGGTAAACTGGAGTCCGCAGATCTGACCTATGTCAGTAATGTGCGTCATATTGCTTTGCTCAAAAAAGCGAAGCAGTCTCTGGTTGATGCCTATGAAGCAGCAGAGCAGTTCATTCCGATCGATATGATTCAGATTGATGTTCGTTTGGCGTGGGAGCATTTGGGCGAGATTGTTGGAGATACAGCACATGATGCATTAATTGATCAGATTTTCTCCCAGTTCTGTCTAGGAAAGTAAAAATAATATACTGCCGATTGAGTTAAATCGTAGTGTATGATGGAGAGGTACAATTTCTGCCTGTTGTCAAAGGATAGAATGATATTGTAGCCATTACGTGTTGGTTTCATATAGATAGGAATGCAAGTTCCGATGAACGGTTAGAAGTAGTTTCATTATTTTAGAACATGATCCGTCTGCGTGAGTTACACCAAATGCAGCGGAATAAGGAGGTAAACGGGAATGGCTTTTGATGGCGGCAGTTATGATGTAATCGTCGTTGGTGCAGGACATGCTGGTGTGGAATCCGCGCTGGCCGCAGCCCGTATGGGGTCCAAAACACTAATGATTACGATCAATCTGGACATGGTGGCTTTTATGCCTTGTAACCCATCTATTGGGGGACCGGCTAAAGGACATGTTGTCCGTGAGATTGATGCACTTGGTGGAGAAATGGGACGGAATATCGATAAAACCTTTATTCAGATGCGGATGCTTAACACGGGTAAAGGGCCTGCTGTTCACGCGCTTCGTGCTCAGGCAGATAAATTCTCCTACCAGCATAAAATGAAGGAAACGATGGAGAATGAACGTAATCTGACAATGCGTCAGGGTATGGTTGATTCACTGATCGTTGAAGACGGAAAATGTGTAGGCGTTGTGACTCAGACCGGAACAGAGTATCGGGCTAAAGCGGTCGTTCTGACAACAGGCACATACTTGCGCGGTAAAGTAATTATGGGCGAGTTGATGTATGAGAGTGGACCGAACAATCAACAACCCTCTCTTAAATTGTCAGAGAATCTGCGTGAACTGGGCTTTGATCTGGTTCGTTTCAAAACGGGTACACCACCACGTGTGCATAAGGATACGATTGATTTTAGCAAAACCGAAATTCAGCCTGGCGATGACAAGCCGAAGTTCTTTTCCTATGAAACAGAATCTTCCGATAATGAGCAGTTGCCTTGCTGGTTGACGTATACATCTGTGGATACACATCAGATTATTAATGATAATCTGCATCGTGCTCCGATGTTCTCGGGGCTTATTGAAGGAACCGGACCACGTTATTGCCCTTCCATTGAAGATAAAATTGTTCGTTTCAGCGACAAGCCGAAACATCAGATATTCCTTGAGCCGGAAGGCAAGAACACATCCGAGTATTACGTACAGGGGTTGTCTACGAGTATGCCAGAAGACGTTCAACTGGCTATGCTGCGTTCCATTCCAGGTATGGAAAAAGTGGAAATGATGCGTAATGGTTATGCGATTGAATACGATGCGATGGTTCCTACACAATTGTGGCCATCACTGGAAACTAAACGTCTACCAGGTCTGTTTACGGCGGGTCAGATTAATGGTACCTCCGGCTATGAAGAAGCAGCAGGACAAGGTGTTATGGCTGGAATCAACGCTGCACTCAAAGTACAGGGGAAAGAGCCGGTAATATTGGATCGTTCCCAAGGTTATATTGGCGTGCTGATTGATGATCTGGTGACAAAGGGTACAAATGAACCGTATCGTCTGTTGACTTCACGCGCTGAGTATCGTCTGTTGCTTCGCCATGATAATGCAGATATGCGTTTGACGGAAATCGGACATGACATTGGCCTGATCCCTGAAGAACGTTATGCGAAATTCCTGGATAAAAAGGCGAAAGTCGAGCAGGAAGTTGCACGTCTGAAAGTGGCTAAAGCTCGCCCGGTTGAAGTGAATGCCAAGCTGGAAGAGTACGGATCTACACCTATTCAGGATGGCAGTACGTTGCTTACCTTGCTGCGTCGCCCGGAGCTGGGGTATGAACTGATTGAACAGCTCTCACCATCTGAGGTAGAACTGACAGCAGATATGAAAGAACAAGTGGAAATACAAATTAAATATGCGGGTTATATTGAGAAACAATTGATCCACGTGGAACGTTTGCAAAAGATGGAGAAAAAGAAAATTCCGGACACCATCGTATATGATGAGATTCATGGTCTTGCTATGGAAGCCAAACAGAAGCTCGCTACGATTCGTCCAATCTCGATTGGTCAGGCTTCTCGTATTGCTGGAGTTACTCCTGCCGACATCTCCATTCTGCTGGTCTACCTGGAGCATTATAACCGTGTAACCGCAGCAAGGGGACAATAATGGACGATATTCAACAGCAACTGCAGCGGCGCTTAAAGAAACATGGATTAGAGCTGGGCGAACTCCAGTTGGAGCAATTCGAACTGTATTATCAGGAACTGGTATCCTGGAATGAAAAGATGAATCTGACGGGCATAACGGATCGGGAGCAAGTGTATACAAAACATTTCTATGATTCGGTATCGCTGGCTTTTTATACTGACATGACCAAAGTGAATAAGCTTGCTGACATTGGATCAGGAGCGGGTTTTCCGGGATTGCCACTGAAGATCTGTTTTCCTCATATTAAGCTTACGATCATTGATTCATTAAATAAACGTATTGGCTTTCTACAGCATGTGGTAGATATCCTTGGTCTGACTGATGTAGAATTGGTCCATGGACGTGCTGAAGAGATTGGACGCAAAGAAGGGTATCGTGACAGCTACGATCTCGTTACGGCGCGTGCAGTAGCCAAGCTGGCTGTGCTGAATGAATTCTGCCTTCCGTTTGTTCGTAAAAGTGGAATATTCGCTGCCATGAAGGGCGGAGACCCGCGTGAAGAAATGAAGGAAGCGGAGTTCAGCTTCAATCAGCTGAAAGGACGGGTTAAGGCCGTTCATCCTTTCCAGCTGCCGGTTGAAGAATCAGAGCGTCACATCATTCTGATTCAGAAATTTGATAAGACACCATATAAGTATCCGCGTAAACCAGGTACTCCAATGAAGACTCCGCTGATATAGTTGCGTGATGGTTTTGAAGTAAGTCAAAACAAAATAGAATTTTAGACATGGATGAAGAGGATGTTTCACGTGAAACATTCTCTTTTTTTTGTTTTCTAAAATGGAGGACTGGATCAACATTACAAATACTTCGTATTACATATCTTTTAAAGAACCTGTATTGATGAATTTTACGCACAGTAACTCATGAACAATTTCATTAATTGAATGTGTGCAAGTCGTCATATTTCCAATATTCACAAAGAAAAAGCAGGATAATTAGCAGAGTTTAAAGAATAGGTAAGCATAGGATTATGATAGAAAAGATGATAGAATAGAAGTATCCGATCCTGGGTCACAGCGATCATAGATTATATGTATAGATAGATGGATATGCGTTCGATGTTGCATGACAGAAAGCGTTATGAAAGGCAAAACTTATTCCAAGAACGATGCATGTGAAAGGTCGCTTATTGAATAAGAAGCACCTGCAAAGACTGTGGGAGCTATTACGAAACTAGGTGGTAATCTGCGGAATGAAAGAACAATTTTCGAAGTTGTTTGGTTTGGCGGAGCGCAATAACGGAGATGAGATCAAACAGATTCCGGTTAATGAAATTGTGAGCAGCCCATATCAACCCCGTACTATTTTTGATGATGATAAAATTGATGAGTTGTTGCAGACGATCAAAACACATGGTGTAATTCAGCCTATTGTCGTTCGCGTGCGAAATGGATCATATGAGATTATTGCCGGGGAACGTCGCTGGCGTGCAGTTCGAAAATTGGGTTTGGATACGATTCCGGCTATTGTGCGTGAATTCAACGACTCTCAGGCCGCATCCATTGCACTGATTGAGAACTTGCAGCGTGAAGGATTGACTTCCATTGAGGAAGCTGTCGCTTATCAGAAGCTCATCGACTTGCATCAATTGACACAGGAAAGTCTGGCACAACGACTCGGCAAAAGCCAGTCAACCATCGCGAACAAAATTCGGTTGTTACAGCTTCCGGACGGCATTAAAGCTGCATTGATGGAACGCAAAATTTCTGAACGGCATGCAAGAGCATTACTTTCTCTGGATACGGAAGAACTGCAGATGAAGTTGCTCGGTGAGATTATCGAAAAAGAATTGAATGTGAAACAGACAGAGGCACGTGTTGCCTTCTACAAGGAATCTTCCAAGATTAAAAAATCTAGACGTGTTTCCTTTACCAAGGATGTAAGGCTTGCACTTAATACAATTCGCCAATCCATTGATATGGTAACTGGCTCTGGTCTGGACATCAAAACCAAAGAAGCAGACCATGAGGATCATTATGAGATCGTTATCCATATTCCAAAACGCAAATAATTGAAGCTTATGGCGGCAATGGGCCGCTTTTTATGTCTATAAAGCAAGTTAGGTCAGACATTTTTAAAGAACGGTATATTGATGGAACGGTAGTTGTTGTTTGTGTGGACGATAGCCGCCTGCTTTTTGTTAACAATATCTCACAACCTACAGAAAAGACTCCTATTTTATTTGAGGTGAAGTAATTGTCTAAGATTATGGCCGTAGCAAATCAAAAGGGCGGTGTGGGGAAAACGACGACATCTGTTAACTTGGGTGCAGGACTGGCTTCACTCGGGAAAAGAGTATTGCTTGTCGATATTGACCCTCAGGGGAATACAACCAGCGGAGTCGGAATCAATAAAGCAGATGTGGCTAATTGTATATATGATGTCATTATTAATGAGGTTCCTCCTCAAGAAGCGATTTTGGAGACTCAGATTGAAGGCCTTCATATCATACCTGCAACGATTCAGCTTGCCGGAGCCGAGATCGAATTGGTTTCCACGATATCACGGGAAGTTCGCCTGAAAAAATCACTCGCCATGGTGAAAAAAAACTATGATTACATACTGATCGATTGTCCACCATCTCTTGGTATGTTAACGATCAATTCGTTGACTGCTTCCGATTCGGTGATCATTCCGATTCAGTGTGAGTATTATGCACTTGAAGGATTAAGTCAGTTGCTCAATACGGTTCGTCTGGTACAGAAACATCTGAATACATCCCTGCAGATTGAAGGGGTATTGCTGACGATGTTTGATGCGCGGACCAATCTGGGAATTCAGGTTATTGAAGAAGTGAAAAAGTATTTTCAACAAAAAGTATATCAAACGATTATTCCGCGTAACGTACGGCTTAGTGAAGCACCATCTCATGGTCAATCCATTATCACGTATGACCCTCGTTCAAGAGGGGCGGAAGTGTATTTAGAGCTCGCAAAGGAAGTGATTTCTTATGAGTAAGCGGCTTGGAAAAGGTCTTGATGCCCTCATTCCTTCGCTTTCAATTAATGACGATGATAAAGTCGTAGAAATCCCGATTAGTCAACTGCGGGCTAACCCCTATCAACCACGTAAAGTATTTGATGAGGGCGCAATACATGAACTGGCTGAGTCCATTCGTCAGCACGGTGTCATACAACCCATTATTGTTCGTCCTGTATTACGAGGTTATGAGATTATTGCCGGAGAACGACGGTTCAGAGCTTCGCAATATTGTGGTAATGCCACGGTACCGGCTGTAGTCCGCAACTTTAGTGATCAGCAGGTAATGGAGATTGCGTTGATCGAGAACCTGCAACGGGAGAATCTGAACGCCATGGAAGTTGCAGTTGCTTATCAGGGGTTAATGGATCAATTCGCGTTGACTCAGGAAGAGTTGTCTGTAAAAGTAGGTAAATCACGTTCTCACATTGCTAACTTCTTGCGTCTTTTATCATTGCCCGAAGAAGTAAAAGACCATGTTTCACGTGGAACATTATCTATGGGACATGCACGTGCGATCGTGGGTGTTAAAGATGAGGTTATAGTGAAGCAACTTGCGAAACAGACCATTGATCAGCAATGGAGTGTACGTGAGTTGGAGGAAGCTGTTCAACAACTGGATCGCTCCAAAACAGGTGAGGCTAAAGCCAAATCGAAGTTAAAAAAGAAAGATCCATTCATTGATACATTGGAAGAATCTCTTCGTGAACGTTTCAAAACCACAGTGAAAATCAAGCACAATAAAGATAAAGGTAAAATTGAGCTCAACTACTACAGTCAACAGGATCTGGAACGGCTATTGGAATTGTTACAATAACAGTCGGGTCTATGATTCATTAACAACATGCGGGGCTTACTCATGTCATGACATATCGCCTCTGTACCATGGAGAAACGATATGTCATTCTTTGTTTATAGGGTTATATGTGCAATATGTGCAGGAGAATTATTAATTTATAGGACAGAGGTGGTTGTGAGGTGGAGGGAGTTATCTATCTAGATCATGCAGCAACATCTTGGCCCAAACCACCTGCTGTCGGTGATGCGATGTTGAGTGCATTGGAGATTGCCGGAGCTAATCCTGGCAGAGGAAGTCACCGTATGGCTGTTCAGGCAAGTCGTGTATTGTTCGAGGCGAGAAAATCCATATCCAATATCTTTGGAATCAAAAATGCGAATGATATTGCATTCGGATCAAATACGACAGAAGCACTGAATCTGGCGATTCAAGGCTCGCTCAGAGAGGGCGACCATGTGATTGCCACCATGGCGGAACATAACTCAGTCAGACGACCACTGGAGTACATGCGAAGACTCCGAAATGTAGAGATTGATTATGTACCTGTTGATGCTTCGGGGGCCATTGATCTGATGCAAATGGAACGTATGTTTCGTTCCAATACCAGATTGGTGGTATGTACACATAGTTCGAATCTGCTTGGCAGTATTCTTCCTATTGGAGAGATTTCGCTCCTATGTCGTAAACATCAGGCGATCTTATTGGTAGATGCAGCTCAGAGTGCTGGGGTTATACCTGTGAATGTACAACAATTGGGCATTGATATGTTGGCTTTTCCAGGGCATAAGGGACTGCTCGGTCCTCAGGGTACAGGGGGCTTGTACATTGCTCCAGAGCTCGATATAGAGCCTTTACTTCATGGAGGAACAGGAAGTCAGTCAGAAGCTCTAGAGCAGCCAAAGGTGCGTCCTGATCGGTATGAGGCGGGGACGCCGAATACAGTCGGGATCGCAGGGCTGAATGCGGGTGTGAAACATGTACTTGAGATGACACCAGCGGTCATCTACCAACATGAGTGGGAACTGACCCAACTTATGATGGATGGGCTGTCATCCGTTAAGGGCATTCGAATGCTTGGTCCAGAGATTGGACAGCCACGCACCGGATTAGTATCTTTTACTGTAGATGGGTATGATTCAGCACAACTGGCCTTCCGTTTAGATCGGAATTATGGGATTGCGGTTCGCTCCGGTTTTCATTGCACACCGCTTGCACACGAATCTGCTGGTACAACCGCTACCGGAGCAGTAAGGGCCAGTGTGGGATACAATTCAACTAGAGAACATGTGGAAGCACTCGTTAAGGCAGTGTTGGAATTAACTGAGGCAGACTAGATTAGAGTTGAAATGATGAACTCATTTGATACAGGGTTGCTTGATTAAGCTTATGGATATCGGGTTGATTTATAATGAATGATAATATTACAGGACAGACGTTAATCTGATCAAAAATATAGAGGGGTAGTTGCAATTACATGGCTGAATTAAACGAGCTGATTCTGGAACAGCTGTTATGGATTATTGGCGGAATGGCATTACTTACGGTGATCTTGCTGATTGTGAGTATTGTTCAAGGGGCAAAGTTACGAAAGTTTAAACGTAAATATGAAGCCATGATGGCTGGCAGTGGAGTAGAGGACCTGGAATCGTTGCTGGTTAATCTGAAAATTCAGATGGACAGCATTGAGGATGAACACAAACTGCAAACGAATCAGCTGCAAGTTGTCATGCAAAAGCTGACCCGCATTCAAGGTAAAGTTGGCGTGAAAAGGTACAATGCATATGGAGAGCGTGGCAGTGATCTGAGCTTCTCAATGGCCATGATTAACGATAGCCAGGATGGCATGATTCTTACGGGGATATATAACCGTGACGGTTCTTACGTATATGCCAAACCTCTTAAAGGGGGAGAGTCCACGTATACTCTGTCCCCAGAGGAAAAGGAAGCTATTACTCTGGCACAGCAAGCAGAGTAGAACGTGTATGCCATTCCCGAATGGCCGAGTATAGACTGCTGGAAATAATCTCGGACATGCGCATAACAAGACTGAGCCGTGTGTTCTGTAGAACAAAGTATTCCATAAAGCCGCCGACGTTAACGATACCTGTCAGATGGATATCGCCGACCGGCGGTAATTCTTTATTTACCCCCGCACCCGGCTTGAGTGGACCATTCACAACTTGAATGCATCCCACACTGGATGATTGACCGAGACAGGCGTCAATGCCAATCACATAAGGGTTATGGTGTGTTTTCTGTATGTTGTGGAGTGTATCTTGCAGGTTCATCGCATGGACTGGTTCATCCAAGGTACCATATAGATGGAATAAAGGGCTGTCCCACTTGGAAAGGGCTGATCCGACCAGAGGACCAAGGCAGTCGCCTGTTGAGCGATCTGTGCCGATGCAGACAATCACTACATTTTGCAGAGAATGGGCTTTATAGAGATGGAACATTAAACGATGGGTAATGGCTGAGTGAATACCTGGATCGGTATGGGGGATTTTTAAACTGGTCATGTCTTGTGATGAAAAGGAACGCGAAGTAGGATTCATAGGATCTATCCTTTCCCTTGGAATAGTAGTAACAGTATATGGAAAGGTAGAGCGTTTTATACTTCACGAGGACAAGCTTTTTCTCTAGGGTTGGACGTATGGCGAAAGGAGCCGAACATGGACGAATGGATTAACGATTGGATGCTGATTGCATTTGATTCAACCCAGCAGGCACTGCGTGCTGAAATGCTGCTGGAGTTTGCTGAGATAGAGATTGATTTGTTCCCTACACCAAAAGAAATTACAGCAGGGTGTGCGTTATGTATTCAGTTTCCAAAAGAGGATCTGGAGCGAGTGCAGAAGATCATTCGTAATGAGTTCGTAGAGATCCGAGGCCTCTATTTCAAAACAGAAGACAGCTATGATAACATACCGATGTAGAGGAGGCATGATGAATGTTGTCATTTGAGTTTGCTCAAGGGAATGATGGCGGCGGTGCGGTAGCGGCCGTCGGTGAAGCCCTTCGATGGACGGATAAAGTCTGGAACAAAATTGCAGATCCAGAAATGTGGCTTAACATTATGTTCAGCTCAATCCGGATTATCATTATTTTTATCATCACCCGTATTGTCATTAAGGTGGTTTATCGAATTATAGATCGTTCCATGGAACGCAAGCAGGAAGGCAAGATTCGCGTGAATCCGCGCAGATTCGTAACCGTAGGGGAACTGTTGAAAAATGCGACCTCCATAACATGTAATTTTATTATGATTCTGCTACTGTTATCTGAGATCAATATCCAAGTTGGACCGCTACTCGCGAGTGCTGGTGTGCTCGGGCTTGCCATTGGTTTTGGTGCACAGGGTCTGGTCAAGGATGTTATTACCGGTTTCTTCATTATATTGGAGGACCAGTTCGCTGTGGGGGATGTTATTCAGACGGGAACCTACAAGGGAACGGTTGAAGTGATCGGACTTAGAACAACGAAACTAGTCAGCTGGCAAGGCGAAGTGCACATTATCCCAAACGGGGCGATTGCAAGTGTAACGAACTACTCCATGTCGAATTCGCTGGCTGTAGTGGATATTCCGATGAAGGCGGACTTAAGTCTCGATGAGTCAGTACATCTGGTGAAAAAGTCTTTGGTTGGGATTGAAGAGCGTGACCTAAATATTGTGAAGGTGCCGGATGTGCTCGGTATACAGTCGATGTCTACATCTGAGTATGTGGTGCGAATTGTGGCTGAATGTATGCCTAACTCTCGTGCTTCGGTGGAACGTCAGATTCAGGGCGATGTGAAAAAAACGCTGGAGTATCATGAGATGAGCAATCAAGCTGTATTGGAACAGGCAGTAGCTTTGGAGAAAGATGAGGGGGATGGCACAGGTGGAGCGTAAAAGTTTCCAGCTTGGGGATATCGTGCAGATGAAGAAGCAGCATCCCTGTGGCAGCAATGAGATGGAGATCATTCGTATGGGTATGGATATTCGGATTAAGTGTGTCGGATGTAAACACAGCGTGTTGATTCCAAGAGCGAAATTCGAGAAAAACATGAAGAAGGTACTGCGTTCAGCCGAAGATTCCACTGAATCCTGATCTTGCAATAATTCGGTATGCAGTATGCGTAATAACGTTTACATGCAGGCTCCGTAGGAGTGTTGCGTTCTGTAAATGATCATGCTATAATCAATATTGCTGCGGAAAGGTACCCAAGAGGCCCAAGGGGGCTGACTCGAAATCAGTTAGGCGTGTCACAGCGTGCGTGGGTTCGAATCCCACCCTTTCCGCCACTTCAATTGTAACTTACTCAATACACATTGAGTTTAATAAAAAGATCGATAAGAAGACTTTCCATTAGGAAAGTCTTTTTTGGTATAACGGTTTATTGAATATGTATTGAACATGTATCCACATCAGATGCATCATTAATGACTCGAACGAAAAACAAAGAGCCCCGAAGGGCTCTTTATCAGGCGGTGCATTTGTTTGTTAGGAAACAATCGGTCGTAACAATCAGACACTTGGTGTACTGCACGTAGCAATACGCGTGCTTCAGACGAAGGGCCTTACTACACATAACCACTTGCTTCTTAAATTACGTGATGAATCTCCAACAGCGAATGATCGGCTTCGTTGTCCAACGGAACCACACCTCTCTCGTGCACCGCCTGATTGTATTATGTGCTTTATTCCGCTTTATATACATGGATCGTAAAAAAGTATTGCGATTAATGGACGCGGGCTTTGGTCAGCTTCTTCCACTTGCGATTTTGATTGCTTGTTTCGGGAAAAGCTTCACCTTTTTGCAGCGTTACCCGCTTTGGGTTCTGAATTTCCGTGACAAAGCTTTTTTCCCCAACTTCCGTGTACTCTCCATCGTTTGGTGCTTTGTCTCCTGGTTCAAACTCGGTTTTTTCACCCATGATAAAACCTCCTCTGCAAATTATGTTACTTTGTTGCTTCTGTAGTGTGCTCCATAGCCGGCCTGATCATGTGCCAATATGTACAGGGAACGTTTGCTTGCACTTTGACTCGGTATTTGTTATATTAATATAGTTCGAGTTTGTGCTCGTTCCTTGCTCTCAACCTAGATTGAGGGCCAGAGTCCATAAGGAGGTGAAAATTATGCGCAAATATGAAGTGATGTACATTATTCGTCCTGACATTGAGCAAGAAGTTGTTCAAGCTACAGTCGATAAATTCCAAGGCATCATCTCCAACGGCGGTGGTGAAGTTACAGCTCACGACGTTATGGGTAAACGCCGTCTTGCGTATGAGATCAAGAAATTCCGTGATGGTTTTTATGTTCTGGTACATTTCACTGCTGAACCAGCAGTTGTAACTGAACTTGAGCGTCTCATGAAGATTTCTGACGAAGTAATTCGTTATCTCATTACCAACGACGTTAAGTCTGCTTAAGACTACTCGTGATTAACGCACCAATACGCTCTGAAGGAGGGGATTACATTGTTGAACCGTGTCATTCTGATCGGACGGTTAACCCGGGATCCTGAGTTGCGTTACACTCCAGCAGGAGTGGCAGTTACGCAATTTACTTTGGCAGTGGACAGACCGTTTACAAGCCAAGGGGGAGAAAAGGAAGCCGATTTCATTCCGGTCGTAACCTGGAGACAGCTTGCCGAGACCTGTGCGAACTACTTGCGCAAAGGACGCCTGGCTGCAGTCGAAGGACGCATTCAAGTACGGAACTACGAGAATAACGAAGGAAAACGTGTATACGTGACCGAAGTCATTGCCGATAATGTCCGTTTCTTGGAGTCAGCTAACCGTGATAATAGCGGTGGCGGCGGTGGGCAACCAATGCGTGAAGAGCCTTCTTATGGAGGCGGCGGACGCGCGAACAATAACAATAATTCGCGTAACAACAATCAGGATCCTTTTTCCGATGACGGAAAACCGATTGATATATCGGATGATGATTTGCCATTTTAACATGAGCTGATACTCTTAGGAGATATGGGTTACATGATAGGAAAGGACTGAAAAGCATGGGCTTCAAGCAAAGAGAAGGCGGAGACAACGATAAAAGACCGGCACGTCGTGGCGGCCGTAATAAACGTCGTAAAGTGTGCTTCTTCACAGCTAACAAAATTACTCACATCGATTATAAAGATACGGACTTGCTTCGTAAATTTATCAGCGAACGTGGAAAAATTTTGCCACGCCGTGTAACAGGTACTAGCGCTAAATATCAACGCATGCTGACGATTGCAATCAAACGCTCCCGTCAAATCGCATTATTGCCATACACAACTGAGTAGTTTTTACTCAGCTTGCATACGAAGCAGTCGGCTTATAGCCGGCTGCTTTTTTGTATATATCAATAGAATTATTAGAAATAACAGATCCACTCTAACAAATGGAAGAATTCAATACTGTGGTGATAGAAGCATTCAAGGCTCAAATGAATTATAATAGAGTCTAATCTACTGAAAAGGTTCAGGCAGCAGGAATAGCTGTTTATTTCAGAATAAACACCAGGAGTGGATATGAATACATCAAAACGTAAAGGCAAACAGAGAAAAAAAAGTCTGAAAATCTGGATTATAGCTACTCTTTTACTTTCCATTATATATGTATGGTTACAGCAAAAAGATGATATAGATAATATGTGGCCTGGGACAACAATCCAAGAAGCTCTGCCAATCACCGGCCTACATCCTTTGGTAGCAGAGAATGAGAAATTATTGGCAAGTAAGGCAGTGAGACGTGGAATAGAGATTGTTATCACCCACGGTTACCGAAGTTCCGAGGAGCAAGATGCACTATTCAACCAAGGACGCTCAAGCGCAGGCAATATCGTTACTAATGCACGTGGTGGTGAGTCATATCATAACTACGGATTAGCAATTGATTTTGCATTGAGGACGCCTGAGGGTGATGTGGTGTGGGATATGGAACGGGATGATAACGGCAATGGCAAGGCAGACTGGATGGAAGTTGTGGATCTCGCCAAAGAGTTAGATTTCACTTGGGGTGGAGATTGGGCAAACTTTCCGGACTATCCTCACTTGCAGATGGATTTTGGACTGAGTATTAATGAGTTAAAACGTGGTAAAAGACCCCCTGACTCTCAGTAAAAGGTGTTATATATACACTTAAATGAATAATTATTAGATAAGCTCTGCATTTTGCAGGGCTTTTTTCTTTCTTTTGTAAAATAAATGATAAAAGATGACAATTTGGTCTTTACATTAGCAAATAAATAAAACTATACTAGATTAACTAGATTTTTTACTCTGATCGCACATATTATTTCAATTGTAAGCATAACGGCTCCGGTTCAATAAAATTCAGCTATAGATCGAGATATAATCATCACTCATATATGTAACATTTACCTCACGCAAAATTGAGATTGTCTACTTAATTTAAAGCATAAACATACACTAGATGTAACTATTATGTTATGTATATGTTATTTTGACCAATTGCCTATGCATACCTCACAGCCAAAAACAAGATAACGCCTCTCAAATTCCCTGCTATAAGCCTTTATAGTATTACTAATATCCAAATCTGTAGTATAAAAAACATTTATACCAAAAATCTCAAAATAAGCATTGACGTTAGCTAAAATTACACGTATGATTACATTAATTATTTTGATATATAATTCCGCTAGGAATTATCAACATTAATTGACCAATGGTCTAAATATAAGTCTTTTAAACTTGTTTCTCCTAACAATTTGGTATTTTGTATAAGCTATTGTTCGTTATCTTCAAGAACTTGGAAATATACAGTGGATGCATTTCTCTACACACGAATACAATCTACGGAAATTATGGGGTTAGGGTGATTGATTTGAATACAGAGCTATTGGAAGTCAGAAATCTAACAACATCATTCAGAATTGAAGATGACTATTATGCAGCAGTGGATCACGTTAACCTTACGGTGAAGAAAAATGAAGTGTTGGCGATTGTAGGTGAATCCGGGTCAGGTAAAAGTGCTTTTGCATTCTCTCTTATGGGTTTGCATAACAAAGCAAAGATCGAAGGCCAGATTCTCTATAAAGGACAAGATATTGCCAACATCTCCCCAAGCAAATTAAACAAGCTACGCGGCAAAGAAATGGGCATGATTTTTCAGGACCCATTGTCCGCACTAAATCCTCTAATGATTATTGGTGAACAGATTGAAGAGATTCTCACACTTCATCAGTCCAAGCTGTCTTCCAGAGAGAAGAGAGAAAAGGTCATTCACTTATTGAATCAGGTAGGGATTCCACGTCCCGAACAAATATACAAGCAGTATCCCCACGAACTATCTGGTGGTATGAGACAGAGAATTGTTATTGCCATTGCGATTGCCAACAAACCGGAACTACTCATAGCCGATGAACCAACGACGGCGCTTGACGTTACGATTCAACTACAGATTCTGGAGCTGATCCGTGATCTGAAGAGTGAAATTAACGCAGGCATTATTCTGATTACACATGATCTGGGTGTCGTAGCTGAGATGGCTGATCGCGTAGCAGTTATGTATGCAGGCGAAATTGTTGAAATCGCAGATATCTTCACATTGATGAACGATGCGAAGCATCCATATACCCGCTCATTGTTGAACTCTATTCCCACCCTGTCTGAAGAAAGATCCAAATTACATGTCATCCAAGGCATCGTACCATCACTCAAAAATCTTCCTCGCAAAGGGTGCAGATTCAAAGCCCGAATTCCATGGATTAGTGAATCGGCTCATGAAGAGAACCCACAGATGCATGAAATTGCACCAGGTCACTTTGTACGGTGTACCTGTTACCAGCACTTTCATTTCCCTGACCAAAGCTGAGGAGGAATAACATAATGGCATTACTCGAAGTAGAAGGGCTTAAGATACACTTTCCGATTCGCGGTGGATTGCTTAAACGGGAAATTGGCAGTGTAAAGGCTGTTGATGATGTTAGCTTCTCCATTGAAGAAGGACAGACTTATGGTCTGGTTGGCGAATCAGGTTCAGGAAAAACAACAACAGGCAGAGCCATTATTGGGCTAAACCATGTCACTGACGGAAAGATCCTGTTTAACGGCAAAAATCTGGCTACGGAGCGACGTAAGAACAGGCAGCTCCAGCGGGATGTACAAATGATTTTTCAAGACCCATATTCATCACTGAATCCAAAGAAGCGGGTTATCGATATTATCGCTGAGCCGTTTCGTAACTATGAGCGTCTGACAGCTACCGAGGAGAAAAGACAAGTAAGAGAATTACTTGAAAAGGTTGGCCTGAGTCCGGAATCAATCTACAAATATCCTCATGAATTCTCCGGCGGACAGCGTCAACGGATAGGCATCGCACGGGCTATTGCCCTGAAGCCGAAGTTAATTATCGCTGATGAACCTGTATCTGCACTCGATGTATCGGTACAGGCTCAGGTACTCAACTTCATGCAGGAAATTCAAAAAGAATTAAATCTGACCTATCTGTTCATCAGTCACGATCTGGGTATCATCCGTCATATGTGTGATGAGATTGGAATTATGTATAAAGGTCGATATGTGGAACAGGGCACAACAAATGATATTTTTGAGAATCCGCAACACATCTATACCAAACGTCTCATTGCAGCCATTCCGGATATGGACCCAACCAAACGAGAGGAAATGGTAGCCTTCCGTCAACAGGTCAAATCCGAGTATGAACATTCATACCGAAATTTCTTTGATGAGGAAGGACTTGCATACTCGCTCAAATCCATTTCCGATACTCACCGAGTAGCTCTACCTCAGAAAGGTTGAAGGCCATATGTGGAAAACGATAGTACGCAGAATTATCATAATGATCCCTCAGATCTTTTTACTTAGTCTTTTGGTCTTTCTGATGGCCAAGGCCATGCCGGGCGATGCACTAACCGGATTGCTTGATCCAAGCGTTGATCCCAAAGCATTGGAAGCCCAGCGAGAGAGATTGGGATTGAATAATCCTTGGTATGTGCAATATTGGGACTGGATCAAAAACGCCATCCAAGGTGATTTTGGGCAATCCTTCCGTTTCAAAATGCCGGTTACCGACTTGATCGGTCAGCGTGTAGCAAATACATTCTGGCTCGCACTGGCGACACTTGTACTGACTTACCTGATCGCTATTCCACTGGGTATCATCAGTGGTCGTTACAACGATACCTGGTCTGATCGGTTGATCACGGGATACACTTACCTGGGGTTTGCCGCACCATTGTTCATCTTCGCACTGGTGATGGTATGGATCTTCGGATTCCACTTCGGCTGGTTCCCGACAGGAGGTAGCGTTGCGCCGGGTCTTACACCAGGCACATTCAGCTACGTAATGAGTAAGTTCTATCATCTATTATTGCCGGCATTATCGATGGCACTAATTACAACGGTATCTACGGTTCAATATTTACGTAGTGAAATCATTGATATCAAGCATAAGGAATTCGTTATTACTGCCAGAGCCAAAGGCGCCTCGGAATCCCGGATCTACAACAGGCATATCTTGAGGAACTCACTATTACCTATCGCCGCGTTCTTCGGATATGAGATTACAGGGCTTATCGGAGGTACGGTATTTATTGAAAGTATATTTAGTTATCCAGGTATGGGGCAGTTGTTCCTGAGTTCCATCTCATTGCGTGACTTCAGCGTTGTGACTGCACTCGTATTGTTGTATGGCGTAGCTTCCATTCTCGGGGCATTGCTGTCTGACATAATTCTAGGAATTGTAGATCCACGTATACGGATCAAGTAAGAACTTGAAGATTTCGGGGTGAAAACAAGATGAGCAAGGCCAACGAGGTAGTTGTAACTTCACAAAAGGTTGATAAAAGCCCCTCCAGCTTGAGTATTTTATGGAGGGAGCTTGTCAGAGATAAGGTGGCACTAATCTCGCTCATTTTCTTGGGCTTGGTCATGTTGCTGGTATATGGCACGTCTCTCATTCTGAATCAGGATGATATCGTACGCGTGGATCTGTTTGCCTTATATGAACCACCATCCGCGAAATATTGGTTAGGAACGGATTATGGAGGTCGTGATGTATTTGGCCAGCTGGTCATCGGTACACGTAACTCCCTGACCATTGGAATTATCGTAACGTTAATGACTGGCTTCATAGGTATCTTAATTGGCCTTTTATCCGGTTATTTCGGTGGAATGATAGACAACCTGTTTATGCGTGTTGTTGATTTCTTCATGATCCTTCCGATGTTGATGATTGTTATCGCGTTTGTTACGGCAGTACCGAAATACAATATCATCTCGTTCTCTCTAATCATGACGGCATTTCTCTGGATGGGTATCGCCAGATTGATTCGCTCCAAAGCATTACAGGAACGGGAACTGGATTATGTAAAAGCTTCAAAAACATTGGGCTCTTCTCATCTGAAGATTATGCTCTCACAGGTTCTTCCGAATCTGAGCTCCATTATTATTGTAACGATGACATTGAATCTCGCTGCCAATATTGGCCTCGAATCCGGGCTGTCTTTCCTCGGGTTTGGTTTTCCCGAAAGTACGCCTAGTCTTGGAACACTCGTAAGTTATGCACGTAATCCGCAAACCCTGGAATCCAGATGGTGGATATGGCTACCCGCATCGGTACTGATTCTGGTATTGATGTTGAGTATAAATAATGTCGGTCAAGCCCTAAAGCGTGCGACTGATGCAAGACAAAGAAGAGGTTAAAAAAAGGGAGGAAAGGTTCATGAAAAAGGGATTATTTTCACGGGGACTATTTTTCACGATGATGTTGGTCTTTGTATTGGTGCTCGCAGCGTGCTCTGAGAAAGAGGCAGCTACTCCAGCTCCAGCTTCCAACACAGAAGAGGGAAAAACGGAGGAAAAGCCTGCTAATGAAGAGGGCGTTTACTCCATTGATGACTTCAACAATGTCAAAACGAATGAGGGTACTGCGATCGAGGGTGGATCGATTACATTCGGACTTGTATCGGATACTGCTTTTGAAGGTACACTGAACTATAACTTCTATTCCGGTAACCCGGATGTTCAGGTACTGCAATGGTTCGATGAGCCATTACTTACATGGGACAAAGACTATGTGTACACCAATGATGGTGCAGCAACATATGAGACATCTGAAGATGGCAAAACGTTCACACTGACCATTCGTGACAACGTAAACTGGCATGATGGCAAGCCGGTAACGGCTGAAGATCTGCAATTTGCTTATGAAGTTATTGGTAACAAAGCGTATGATGGTCCACGTTATGACTCCAACTTTACTAGCATAGTAGGTATGGAAGAATTCCATGCTGGAAAAGCAAAAACAATCTCTGGTATTAAAGTGCTGAGCGACAAACAAATCAGCATTACGTATAAAGAATCCACTCCGTCCCTGCTGACAGGTGGCGTATGGACGTATCCACTGGCTAAACATATCTTCGGCGATATGGATGTAGCAAAAATGTCTTCTTCCAAAGAAGTACGTGAAAAACCAATTGGTTTTGGTCCATTTAAAGTGGATGTAATCACTCCGGGTGAGTCTGTAACTTATGTTAAGAACGAAGACTACTGGCGTGGGGCTCCGAAACTGGACAAAGTGACTCTGAAAGTTATCAACCCGACAACGGTTGTTCAAGAACTGAAATCTGGCGGGGTAGACCTCGTGGATGCATTCCCGACAGATCAATACAAAGATAATGCTAACCTGTCCAACGTAGAATTCCTGGGCGCAATCGATCGTGCTTATACGTACATCGGTTTCAAACTGGGTACGTGGGATGAAGAGAACGGAAAAGTTGTAAGCAATGCCGAAGCAAAAATGGGCGACAAAAAATTGCGTAAAGCAATGTGGATGGCTGTAGATAACGATCAAGTTGGTAAACGTTTCTATAATGGCCTGCGTTGGAACGCAACAACCCTGATTCCACCGTCTCACCCAGAATTCCATGATTCCAACAATCCGGGTGTAACATATGATCCAGAAGCAGCGAAAGCATTGCTCGACGAAGCTGGTTACAAACTGGATGGTGAATTCCGTACGAATCCGGATGGAACACCACTCGAAATCAACTTTGTATCCATGACTGGTGGAGACACAGCTGAACCATTGGCTCGTTATTATGTTCAATCATGGGCAGCTATTGGTTTGAAAGTAAATCTGGAAATGGTTGAGTTCAACAGCTTCTATGACCGTGTAGGTAACACAGGTAAAGATGATCCGAACATTGATGTGTATCAAGCAGCATGGGGCGTTGGTATTGACGTAGATCCATCTGGTCTGTATGGCCGTGATGCACTCTACAACTTCTCCAGATTCTCCAGCGAAGAGAATGACAAATTGCTGGCACAAGGTATCTCTGCTGAAGCATTTGATGTAGACAAGCGTAAAGAGATCTACAATCAATGGCAACAATACATGGTAGATGAAGTTCCTGTATTCCCTACACTGTATCGTGCAGTTGTAGCACCCGTTAACAAACGTGTAATGAACTATGCGATTGGTGATGGAACAGGCGTTTACCTGAGCGACCTGCAAGTTAATGCAGACAAAGCAGTTGTAGCTCAGTAAAACATTCTTAAATTAGCAGCTGTAAGGATTGGGGTCCTTTAAGAAGCCGGTTGCTAGATTATTAATGAAGAATTCTCCTGGAAAAATGAATAAAAAGTGTCTTTAAAAACATGGATTCTGTACACTCTGGCATGGGTGTATGGGGTTCATGTTTTTTTTGTAACCAAAAAATAAAAAAAATTTAACTTTTTTTCAAAAAAGTGCAGACAAAATGCCTCTTTACTTCGTCTATATAGGTAAGAGGTGATCATCTTATGAAAAAATGGTGGAAACGGGCAGGTATGCTGCTGGCTCTCTTGCTTATTATATATTTGGGTGTGAAACCGGACATGCTGGTAGGCAAACCGGGAATTAAAGCTGAATCTGCGGTCTTAATGGATATGAACTCTGAACAGATCTTAATGGATTTTAACGGCTCCGAAGAGATTGCTCCGGCAGGCGTCAGTAAATTGATGACAGAACTGTTAGTAATGGAGGCCGTGATCAATGGTCATATAGGCTGGAATGATCTTGTTAATGTGAGTCTGTATGCCAGCTCCGTGGGGGGCAGTCAACTGACCCTGAAACAAGGAGAGCAATTCACCGTTCAGGAGTTGTTCGAGATCATAGCTGTCTATTCAGCCAATGATGCAGCGGTTGCTCTGGCTGAACATATCAGTGGTACAGAGCAGAAGTTTGTGCAACAGATGAATCAGAAAGCAACTCAGATTGGGCTGTCTGAGGATACACAATTCACGAATTCAACGGGCCTCAGTGAAAAGCTGCTTGGTCCTAACCGTCCGATGGATATACAAGGGCAGACCTTAATGACGGCTATAGATGCATGCAAGCTTGCGCGATATCTGCTAAATAACCATCCCGAGATTTTAAGAATCTCCAGTCAAATGCAAGTATCAATGCACCAAAAAGGGATGTACATGAGTAACACGAACTGGATGTTGTCCTCTATTGGTGGACCGTATGCTTATGATGGGAATGACGGATTAAAGACCGGGTATGATGAAGATTCCGGATATCATTTTGTGGGGACAGCTGAACGTGATGGCAAAAGACTGATATCAGTTGTATTTGGAACAGATACTCGTGAAGGGCGTTTTGTGGAGACTCGGAAGTTATTCAACTATGGGTTTTCGGGAAACCGAGTCAGACCAGATTATTGAAGCATTACGCAAGCGTTAGTACGTTAGATAAGATATGAGGGCTGTCCGCAGGTTCGACTGAACATGTGGTAGCTCTATTTTATCGAATCTGAGGTAAATTGATCCATATAACCATATTATTAAATTGACATATGGATTTCTTTTGTTTTAAAATGACCAGTGAGTCATTATTATTCAATTCGGTTTAATATATATGTACCAAACCAACTGTACGATACTGAATTTAAGATCTGATCGGGAGGTAACATGTGATGCAAAAACAAATGAAATGGCCGCTAATCCTGTTTGCCATAGGGGTATTTATGGCTGCGCTGGATAACGGGATCATCACCTCTTCACTGACCACCTTAAATGCATCATTTGGTGTGTCGCCAACATGGGGAGCATGGACGATTACGCTTTACACGCTGGGGCTTGCGGTGAGTGTACCTATTGCGGGCAAACTGTCGGACCGTTATGGTCGCAAGAAGCTATTTTTGATTGAAGTGGCGTTGTTTGGGATCGGGTCCCTGCTCGTCGCGCTGAGCACATCGTTTACCTTTTTCCTGATTGCTCGTGTCATTCAAGCTTTGGGCGGTGGGGGGATCTTTATCATTGCCAGCTCATACGTATTAAGCAAGTTCCCGGCGGAGCGACAAGGTACAGCCTTGGGTCTGCTCGGAGGGATGAATGGTGTTGCCGCTATTTTGGGACCCAATGTCGGTGCTTTTATACTGGACCTTACGGGCAACTGGCATTGGTTATTCCTGATCAATGTACCTATCGCGATTCTGCTGTTCATTGCAGGTATTCGATTTATTCAGGAAGAGCAGGAACTGAATCGTGCAGCAGTGGACTGGAGCGGTATTGCTGTCCTAACGTTGGGTGTACTCAGTTTAATGTATAGCTTCAGCAATCTGGACGGTGTGAACATGCTTCAAAGTCTGGGATCACCGATGTTCTACGGCTTTTTCTTAGCAGGTGTAATCATCCTGGTGCTCTTTTACTTCATGGAAAAAAGGCTGGAAGGATCTGAACGTGAACCTGTTGTATCGACACAGCTTCTGGGCATTGCTTCCTTTCGCTGGACGTTGCTAATTGCCTTTTTCTCGGGAGCCATTCTGGCCTCAGTGATCTTCATTCCCGGATTTGTTGAGCAATATCTCGGCGTATCCAATACAGCTTCCGGGTACTGGTTTACTCCACTCGCGCTGGCATCCGGCATCGGGGCAGGTGGAGGTGGATACCTCGTTGACCGCAAAGGGCCGATCTGGACGTTATCGGTTGCGGGGCTGTTATCTGCCATTGGATTCCTGCTGTTCCCGCTATGGGTGGAGCATATCTGGCAATTTGTCATCGCGAGTACACTCGTAGGTATCGGTTTCGGCATGATGCTTGGTGCGCCAGTTAACGTACTTGTCACGGAACAGGCGGGGGAGAACAACAAAGGCATCGCGGTAGCGACCAGCTCGTTATTCCGCCAGATGGCGATGGCTATTGCACCTACGATTTTCGCTGGATTCCTGGCACGTTCTTTCATTAATCTGGGGTCCAACATTCAGGCAGGATTCGCTGACAAAGGAATTCAGGTGCCGCCTGAAATGCTGGAGCAATATGCCTCGGGTGGAGCATCAGGCAGTGATGTATCCAGTCTGACAGAGGGCCTGTCCCAGATTCCTGATGCAAGTATTCGTGATGTGTTGCTCCAGGCAGTGCATCAAACGACAGGGCAGGGTTATAATGGCCTTTTCTGGTCTGCGGTGGTATTCAGTGTGCTTACGCTGGTAGCTGCGCTTATAACGGGACGTCTGCGTCAAAAAGAGAAGAGCCAACATGTGGAAAGTATATCCACAAACTGATTCGATAACGTTAGAAATGAAGAGAACAGTGCACCTTTTGTAGCTAAAAAGGAGTCGCTGTTCTTTTCAATTTAACCGGATTGTAACTTTTCTTGCTCCTGCAATGATTACAATAGAACGAGCGTAAGCGGTGTCTTGATTCCAGAGAGAGAAAACTTCAGTGAACACCGAGTCACAAGACATCTCAGACGTTTAATTGGTATTATATAAGTTGAACGAATCGTTACACTTCATCACTGCGAGTTCAGAATAACCTTCCGATCGCTGTTATCCCCAGATTTTTTTGATTTCCTTATTCCAAAGGTAAAAATCCGGTGATAAAGGCGAGCGCTACGCTTCTTCAGGTTTTTTCTGACCTCTCCGTTATTAGTGTAAATATTAGATGAAACTTATATAGTAGGCAGTATCATTTTGATAGTGAAGAAGGAATCAATGGATGAAAAGCAGAACTAAAGATAAGAAGAAGAAAAGAAGAAAAGGCCTATATATAACGCTCGTTTCACTTGTTGTTTTGTTAATCGGAGGTTATTTGTTCCGTCAGCAACTGGCTGTAGCGGCATTTGATCTGTTTCTCGCCGGTTCGGTAGAAGATCAGTTATCCCGTTCTTATGTACCGCAGGAAGGCAACAACACGCCTGATCCAACGGTATACCGTAAGGAACCATTTTCCGTATTACTGCTCGGTTCGGACAAACGCGCCTATGAAAAAACGCGTGGACGTTCCGATACCGTCATCTATGCTGTAGTACGTCCGAAGGAATCCCGTGTGCTGTTGGTATCCATTCCACGTGATACGTATGTGCAGATTGTAGGACGGGATGCCAACAAGGACGGCGAAGATGATTATGATAAGCTGGCGCATGCCTATGCTTTTGGTGGGGAGAATATGTCCATCAATACCGTGGAGAAATTTCTTGATGCTGATGTGGGTTATTATGCAACGATCAACTTCGACGGAATCAAAAAAGTGGTTGATGCGCTCGGTGGTGTAAAACTGCCAATTGATGAGGACATTGTGAACAAGAATCCGGATCATGTGCAATTCACGATTGAAGGCGGTAAGCCGATCTATGACGGGCAGGAAGCACTGTATTATGTAAGATACCGTGAGGATAGCGATTTTAATCGTACCAAGCGGCAGCAGATTTTCCTAAACTCGATGGCGAATGAGATGCTGAATTTGAATCAAATTGCCAAAATTCCGGAACTGATTCAGATCATGGGAGACAGCTTCCAGACGGATATGCGAGCTTCTTTCATTATTGATCTGGCCAAACAAGTGCTTACTCAGGAGAAACCGCAGATTTCAAGCTTCACCATCCTGGGTGAGGGAATGAAAAAAGACGGTATCTATTATGGTCAGGCTGACGAGAAAGATGTCCAATATGCCAAAGAGCTGATTAACAACTGGATGGATCAATCGACCCCAGCCGGTGAAGTCATGATCCCTGACCGGCAAAAGATTGAATAACCAATTCCATACCAATGATGTGTTGTAGACCACAATCAGCAGTACGTTTATTCGCGGGCTGCTGTTTTTTTTCTTTGTATTGAGAACTATTATCCTTTTGGAACATCCTGCGTTCTGATCCGTATAATATAAGTTGAGCGAGATAAGTTGAACGAAGAAATTCACAAGGAGGATACACAAGGGTATGAACATCGCATTTTTTTTGCTACCCAAACAAGAGGTTACGTGCGTGACGTCGGATTCTACGCTACGGCAAACGTTGGAACGGATGGAATATCATCGTTTTACGGCGGTACCCATTTTGAATAAAGAGGGCAAATATATTGGTACGGTTACCGAAGGCGACTTACTGTGGTATATGAAGAATGCCGAGGGAAAGATTTCATTTGAAAACGCTTCAAAGTTCTTGCTCAAGGATGTTCCCCTTCGCTTGGATATTAAACCTGTATCCATTAACGCCAACATGGAGGACCTGATTAATCTGGCTAAAGTTCAGAACTTTGTTCCTGTGGTCGATGATATGGATCGGTTCATTGGTATTGTCAGACGGAGTCAGATTATTGAGTACTGCGAGGGCATTGTAGCCAAAGAATCGATCAAGGCGAAGTAAGGCTGTTACGAATTTAAACATTATTGTGTCATGATGGATAATCACAGCCGTCCGGTATCATGTTAAACTTAAGAAGTCCTGAATCAGGGGCGCATTCGAAGTTTTTTACAAATATATAGGTCGATAGGATGTACGGAGGACTCCGCATAAGTACCTGACATCAGTTTCGGAGAACTTCTCCGTTTTTTGGGGTAATTTTGCGGGCCCTCTTTTTATGCTATAATCGAGAATAAAGCTTTTTCGGGGGAGAGTGACTTTCGCCAATATGCCTAAAGAACTGGATGTAGCCAAACGTGCTAAAGTGATTGAATGGCTGAAAACCGAAGTGCTTGATCAGGTATCCCGATTATTCAAGGCGTTATGGGAAGGCAGTACAACTCGAATCGGGGACAGTCTTGCCAGTTTGATTATGAGTAGTTACATATTGGGCCGCAGGCTCGGTATTCCTTTCAAGGATCTGGATGCACTGCTAGTTGAGAAGTTGAAAAAGCATAAACAGGAAGGTCACCAGCTTGAAGACTGGTACCAGGATATTTCCTCGCTAGAAGATCATATGCGTAAGAGGTGAATTTGTTGAAATTTAGCTTTAAATCAGCTGTTTGGAGCGCAGTCTATCTGCTCTTGCTACTTTCGCTGTTAACTCCTTTATCGGTACTTGCCATATTTTTTATGATGATTCCGGGAGTTATTTTGTATGCTTCATTATCTTTAAAATCATTTATATGGCATCTCGTGCCCGTAGCCGTTATTTTGGTCGTATTCCACCCCATCTATCTGTTACTATTGCTCATCTTTACCCTGCCTGCAATCGTTATGGGTCACGCGTATAAAACACGCAAATCGGCCCTGTTCGCTCTGATGGCGGGAAGTGGCATGATGTTGGCAGAATACTTGTTGTTGCTCTTAGTCGGCAGTGTCATTTTCCAATTCGACCTGTCCAGTTATATTGAAGATGTGGTCAAATTGACCATTGAACCGTTAACCAATACATCGAATCAGATGATCAACGGTTTTGCATGGACACCTGAGATGACCGAGGATGTTGCCAAACAAACACAGCTTATGATTCCGTTTGCTCTCGTTGTCACATCGATGGTAATGGCCTTTATTACACACGCCATAGCTCGTCCAATTCTGAACGTGATGGGTGTGGTGGTATCGAAGCTTCCACCAGCGAGAGAATGGCGTATGCCGCGTGCATTGATCTGGTATTATTTCCTTGCTCTCTTGATCGAAGTGATCTCCAGACAAAGTGATGGAACATACTGGACCATGATTGCCATGAATCTGTCGCCGTTAATTAATCTGGGCTTCATGATTCAAGCGATCGGTTTCTTCTTCTTTCTCTCACATACAAAGAAATGGAATCCGGTTATACCATATTTCCTGGCGGCAGCGGTCTTCTTCATTGGTCCGCTTCGGATAATCGGAATTATCGATCTGGCGTTCCCGCTTCGTGAGGCAATATCGAAATCAAAACGATAGGGTGATGAGTCATGCCTAAATTTCTGAAGAAACGCTGGCACGGCTACTATACCGTATGGGCGTTCATACTGCTGCTGTTGCTCGTTATGTTCGTTACCATTTATAACTGGACGCTTGGTTTGATTAGTCTGATACTGGCTTCGGCGCTGGGAATCGTCATGATTAAGGCGGAGCTCGCGTTCCGCCGTGAGCTTAACGACTACATTAATGGCCTATCTATTCGGATCAAACGGATGGAGGGGGAAGCGGTCAGCATGCTTCCATTCGGAATTGTGCTGTACAGCGAAGATCGTACGGTAGAGTGGCATAACCGCTTTGTCGCGGAGATGTTCCAGGAGAAGACAATGGTGGGTAATCCGCTACTTAATTTGTTTCCCAAACTTCCTCAGCCTAAAGAGAAGAAGGATGGGACGAAGGAACATTCATCCAAGGAGTTCCATGACGAATTCCAGTTGGATGATCGGCATTATGGAGTTATTCATAACCCGCAGGAGCGGTATGTATATGTATACGAGATTACGGAGTTAGCCATTCTTCGTGATAAATATGAAAATGAACGCCTTGCATTGGGAATTCTCGTTCTGGATAACCTGGACGAGGCTGCCCAAGGCATGGACGATCAACAGCGTACAGCACTGATTGCCCGAGTGACCAGCGAAATTACGTCTTGGGCCAAGCGGTACGAAGTGTACCTGCGCCGTCTGTCTTCTGATCGTTATCTGTTGATGCTGAATCATAAGTCTTTGCAGGAACTGGAACAGAGCCGATTTGTCATTTTGGATGAGGTTCGGGAGATGACTGCTGACCTCAAAGTGCCAATGACACTCAGTGTTGGACTGGCGTTTGGATCGGATAGCATCAGTGAGATGGGAGAACTGGCACAGTCCAGTCTGGACATGGCACTTGGACGTGGTGGTGATCAGGCTGCCGTGAAATCCGGACAACGCCTGTCTTTCTATGGCGGCAAGTCTAACGCAGTGGAGAAACGGACACGGGTAAGAGCCCGCGTTATTGCGCACGCGCTGCGTGATCTCATGCAGGAGAGCGATCGGGTGCTCATCATGGGGCACAAAATTCCGGATATGGACGCGATCGGTGCATCCATCGGAGTGTGGAAAGCGGCCAGTCTGTACAATGTGGAAGCCCGAATTGTTCTGGATGGAATTAATCCATCAATTGAACGCATGATGGAGCAAGTGAACAAGGACGAGAAGTTGTCCAAAGCATTTGTATCACCGGAACAGGCAACCCAGATGATGACCGAGCACACGTTGCTGGTGGTGGTGGATACTCATAAGGCCTCCATGACCATGGAACCGAAACTGGTACAGTCTGCTACCCGTGTCGTAGTTGTGGATCACCATCGGCGGGGTGAAGAGTTCATCAATGATGCAGTGTTGATCTATCTGGAACCTTATGCGTCTTCTGCTGCCGAATTGGTAACCGAACTCTTGCAATACATTCATGATAAGGTACAATTCACTCCGCTAGAAGCTACGGCTCTACTTGCCGGGATTACGGTGGATACGAAGCATTTTGCACTGCACACGGGGTCCAGAACGTTCGAAGCGGCAGGCTTCTTGCGCCGTAGCGGTGCGGACACCATTATGATCCAGCGGTTGATGAAAGAGGATCTGTCAGAATATATTGCTAAGGCAGAAATCATAAAGCATGCTAAAATGGTATATGGAAACATTGCGCTGGCGGTCACAGACCCTGGTAGCAAGATTTCACAGATGATGATCGCCCAGGTGGCGGATACATTGCTGAATATGACTGACGTGGTCGCTTCATTTGTGATTAGTGAGCGTCCGGATGGACTGATTGGCATCAGCGCGAGATCGCTGGGGCGCATGAATGTTCAAGTTGTCATGGAACGACTGGGCGGTGGCGGACATTTGACGAATGCTGCCGTGCAGCTTGAAGGAACGCTTGGAGAGGCAGAAAAACGGCTGACGAACGTACTGGCTGAAATCGAAAAGGAAGAGGGGCTGTTCGAATGAAAGTCATTTTTATAAAAGATATGAAGGGTCAAGGCAAGAAAGGGCAAGTGAAAGAAGTATCTGAGGGTTACGCACAGAACTTCTTACTGCCACGGGGAATCGCACGTCTGGCAACAGACGGCAACATGAAGACACTGGACAACCAGAAGGCGGCTGAGGAAAGACTCAAACAGGAAGAGAAAGCTGAAGCGGAAGCACTTGCGAAGAAGCTGGAAGCAGAAGTGACTGAACTGAAAGCCAAGTCCGGCGAAGGTGGTCGTCTGTTTGGCGCCATTACGAGCAAACAGATCGCAGAAGCTTTGTCTAAAAAGGGTCTGAAAGTAGACAAACGCAAAATTGAGCTGGACGAGCCTATTCGTACACTCGGCGTAACACAAGTAACTGTCAAGGTTCACCCTGAAGTGAAGGCAACCTTGAAGGTACAGGTAACGGAAGAGTAAGATGGGCGGAGAAATGTTATTCGACCGGATTCCCCCGCAGAACCTGGAAGCCGAACAGGCCGTGCTGGGTGCAATCCTGTTGCAGGGCGAGGCCCTGATTACAGCGATGGAACGGGTGCAAACCGAGGATTTCTATGATAAACCCCATCAATTAATCTTTGAAGCGATGATCCAGCTTGGTGAGGGAAATCAACCGATTGACCTTGTTACACTGACTTCGCTTCTGAAGGATAAAGGTGAGTTGGAGGACATCGGGGGCGTTAGTTATCTGGCTAAGCTAGCCCATGGTGTACCTACAGCCGCGAACGTAGACTATTACGCTCAGATTATCGAAGAGAAATCGATGCTGCGTCGCCTGATTCGTACGGCAACACAGATCGTGAGCGAAGGATATACAGGCGGCGAAGATGTTGCAGCGATGCTCGGAGAAGCTGAACGTCGCATTCTGGAGATCTCCAACCGTCGCTCCAGTAGTGGTTTTATAGCCATTCAGGACGTATTGATGGAAGTATTCGATCGTGTGGAAACACTTCATCAGAATAAGGGTACAACGACAGGTATTCCGTCCGGGTTTATCGATCTGGACAAGATGACTGCCGGATTCCAGCGCAGTGACTTGATCATTGTAGCGGCCCGTCCTTCCGTAGGTAAGACGGCCTTCGCCCTGAATATCGCTCAGAACGTAGCCATTCGGGCCCAGGAGACGGTAGCCATCTTCAGTCTGGAGATGTCAGCCGCCCAGCTGGTGCAACGTATGATCTGTGCGGAAGCCAACCTGGATGCCAGCGTGATGCGTATGGGTGATTTCAAGGGTGATGAAGATTGGCAGAAGCTGACGATGGGTATTGCAGCTTTGTCAGAAGCCAACATCTTCATAGATGATACGCCAGGGATTACCGTAGCGGATATTCGTGCCAAATGCCGTCGTCTGAAGAAAGAGAAAGGCCTTGGCATGATCCTGATTGACTATCTTCAACTGATTAGTGGACGTGGTAAAGCAGGGGAGAACCGTCAACAAGAGGTATCCGAGATCTCACGTACACTGAAACAGATTGGCCGGGAACTGGAAGTTCCGGTTATTGCCTTGTCCCAGCTGAGCCGGGGTGTAGAGCAACGTCAGGACAAACGTCCGATGATGAGTGACTTGCGGGAATCGGGTTCAATCGAGCAAGATGCCGACATCGTAGCGTTCCTGTACCGGGATGACTACTATAACCAGGAGACCGAGAAGAAAAATATTATTGAGATCATTATCGCCAAACAGCGTAATGGTCCGGTAGGTACGGTTGAACTGGTCTTCCTGAAAAACTTTAATAAATTCGTCAATTACGAGAGGGCACACAATGATGCCTTCGCGATGTAATGGGCAGGTGCTGAAGGCTTCGATCAAGAAGCCAGAATCGTCTGTCCCGAAGATCAACCATTAGAGCAACTGAACTCAAACATGTGTGATAAATACCAGATATAGATTCATATTGAAATGGGTATCCTTGAACCGGTGATAGCAGTCAAGCAAGCTTGGACTGAAGTCTCCGGTTTTTTGTGTTGAAATAATGGGTAAATCCCGAACATTACGGTTGTACTATATCTAATTGTTCGCCATTTGATTTGACTTTGAAAAAGGGTACTGGTACACTAATACTGCTGCGTTAAAGCAGCGCAAACCTTCCCTTGAATGTAACGGAAGGACATTTTTACTGTCCGTTAGCACGCTTCTCAGTCGGTTTATTGCGTAACATGCCTGCCGGGATAGAGGACGGACAGACCAATACAAAGGTGCGCAAGGCACCCACGGAGGAATGTTAACTATGTCAACGGTAGTTGTAGTGGGAACGCAATGGGGAGACGAAGGAAAAGGTAAAATCACGGATTATTTGGCGGAGAGCGCTGATGTGGTGGCTCGTTATCAAGGTGGTAACAATGCGGGTCATACAATTCTGATTGATAACAAAAAATATAAACTGACGATGATTCCATCAGGGATTTTCTACACGGATAAAGCGTGTGTGATTGGTAACGGAATGGTTATCAACCCGAAGGCACTCATCGAAGAAATTAACTATATTCATGACAATGATTTCACAACGAAGAACCTGTCCATCAGTGAGCGTGCACATATCATCCTGCCATATCACATGGTACTGGATGCACTCGAAGAAGAGAGCAAAGGTCCGAACAAAATCGGTACAACTGGCAAAGGAATTGGCCCATGTTACATGGACAAATCAGCCCGTATTGGTATTCGGATGGTTGACCTGCTGGATGCTGAAGATTTCGAACTGAAACTGCGTCATCTGGTCAAAGAAAAGAACCGCGTCATCGAGCAAGTTTACGGCGGCCAGCCTGTTGATGTTGAAGAGATTCTGCAAGATTACCTCGGATATGCTGAAATTCTGCGTCCTTACGTACGTGATACATCCGTTGTTCTGAACGAATATATTGATGAGGACAAAAAGGTATTGTTTGAAGGCGCACAAGGCGTTATGTTGGACCTTGATCAAGGAACTTATCCATTTGTTACATCATCCAATCCGTCCGCAGGTGGCGTATGTATCGGTTCTGGCGTAGGCCCGGCTCGTATTCAGCAAGTCATTGGGGTAGCGAAAGCTTACACAACCCGTGTAGGAGATGGCCCATTCCCTACGGAATTGTATGATGCAATCGGTGACCAAATCCGTGAGACTGGACATGAGTACGGTACGGTAACTGGACGTCCACGTCGTGTAGGTTGGTTCGATAGTGTTGTTGTTCGCCACGCGCGTCGTGTCAGTGGAATCACAGGTCTGTCCCTGAACTCTCTGGACGTAATGACAGGTCTGGAAACTGTGAAAATCTGCACAGGATACAAATTCCGTGGCGAGGTCATCACACACTATCCGGCAAGCCTCAAAATGCTGGCAGAATGTGAAGCGGTATACGAAGAGATGCCAGGCTGGAGCGAAGATATCACTGGAGCTAAGAAACTTGAAGACCTGCCAGTGAACACACAGAATTATGTAAAACGTGTTTCTGAACTGACAGGCATTCCAATTGCCATCTTCTCTGTTGGTCGTAACCGTGAGCAAACGAATCAAGTTCTTCCAATCTACGAGTAATCGAAGAAATAGAGAGATTGTTTCTTGAATTATAAAATAGAATCCTCTGCCGACTTAGGCATGTTAAGCCTCCAGTTGTTGCTTTTATAGCGATGACTGGAGGTTTTTTGTATGTTTATCGGATATAATCCCGAGATTTCCGTCAATACTGGTTAACAGTAGAGTCACAGACCCCGACATGCGCATGTTAGACGGGTGGGATAATCGGAGGGAGAGAACGGAATGAAGTTGCTTGTGTGGTTTGTTAAAATCGTGCTGACCGTGGTGATGGTCAGTTCATTAACACTGCTCACGACCGGATTAATTGTACAGTCATATGCGAAGTCGCTACTTGCGAGTTTCAATATTCAGTGGGAAGGTCAACCCATGGGGTTAACCGCCATGTTCCAAGGTGCCTTGGGCGGTAAAACCAGCGAGGGGAACAAATCAGGAAATGGGACGACAGATCAGCCGACAGGAGCGGACGAAGAGCAGGTTCCGGAAGATGCTGTTTCAGTTATGGGGAATGGGACGGAGAGCGGTCAATCTGGGGTAGATGCAGGCAATAATGCGTCCCAAGGAAGTGGCTCAAACGAGGGCACAGGGGAAGGTTCAGGTACAGATACGACCGTAGGATCAAACTCAGGCACAAGTGCAGGCAATAGGACGGATACGGGCACGGGTAATGACTCAGGAACAGATCAGGGTAGTGGTTCAGCTTCAGGCAATGGAACCGGAGCGGCCAGCGGCGGTGCTTCTTCAGGCAATGATGCCATTGTTGTATCACCGGATGACATTACAGGAGCGAAGGACAAGCTGCCAGCAGAGGAGAAAGAAAAAATCTTCAGTCTGCTCATGAACAAGCTGCCGCAGAAAGAGATGCAGCAGATCTCAGGTGCCATGGAAGGTGGCCTAACGGAACAGGAATTACGTGAGATTGAACAGGTGATCTCGAAGTACCTGACCAGTGAAGAGTACGACAACCTGATGGAAGTACTGCAAACAGAATAGGATGATAGGCAGGCAGGGAAGACAGGCGTGCTCATAGACGTATCGCCTGATTCATAATGTAATGGACTTGTCGAGGATGATTGAATATAATTTATTTAAATAAATTCTGGAAATGCCTATAGGAGGGAAAAGTGTATGAAATATAAAGGTAAAGAACACAACATATAAAAACGTTCAGGCAACATTGCAGAAACCTCCAGTCCAATTCGTGGACCTCCGTTCATAGGTGCTTTCAAGAGAAACGATGGACTTGTGTTTACGAATACACTAATTGGAGGTTGTATTGACCATGAACTTATATCATTCTAATTCAGAACCATCAGTAAAAGAGTTTGCCGAGGCGGCGAAAGAGCGATACGAGCAAGGGCTGCAAGAGGCGGACCAGCCGTTTAGTGGCTGGGATTTTAGCTATGTAACAGGGAGTGAGCGACTTCAGAGCGGAATGTTGCCTTGGTCCTATGGAACTATGGCGCGCCGATTGATGAATCAGACAGAGCGAATGCTCGACATGGGGACGGGTGGAGGAGAAATGCTGTCCAGACTCCTTCCGCTTCCTCCATACACATGTGCGACCGAGGGCTATCTCCCCAATATACCTATTGCAGAGGAACGTTTACAGCCGCTCGGTGTGAAGGTGCTTCCAGTGACTGATGATTCGCAACTTCCTTTCACAGATGGGGAATTCGATCTGATTCTTAATCGGCATGAGTCGTATGATGAGCGGGAAGTTAGGCGGATTCTATCGGTAGGGGGAATGTTTCTAACTCAACAGGTAGGTTGGTCAGATTGCAGGGAGATCAATGATCGGCTCGGCATTCCTATGCCAGGGGATTACGCTGGATGGGAACTGGATCGTGCTGTTCTTCAGCTGGAACAGTCTGGATTCCGTATTCTGGAGCAACGGGAAGCAACCCCTGCACAACGTTTCTATGATATAGGCGCATTGGTATATTATCTAAAGACTATCCCGTGGCAAGTACCTGATTTCAAAGTGGAACAGTTCCGTCAGCCGTTAATGGATATTCATATGGAGATGGAGCACAATGGATTCTGGGAAGTACAGCAAAAGCGATTTGTAATTCTTGCAGTCAAAGAATAGAGACATAAAAGTTAATTTCTATTGTGGCATGAGCTGAAATCCAGTTTAAGATAAACCACAAACAGGTTGTTTACGTAATCCCTTATCAGAGTTGATCTGGTGAGGGATTTTATATGTATTTTTATGAAAAATAAAGCATATTTCACTGGGTCTTAGAACCTAGTCTTAATTTGCGAACAAAAGTACATAGTACAGCGGATGTTGAGGCATAATGGGTGATGGACCAGCCGTACTATCTTATGGATAATTAAGGGAAAGCAAGCGGGGCGTGGCTTTGCGGTGTGACGTGTAGAGTTGAAATGAGTGTAAAACCTGTGTTAAAGTATACGGGTGTGATAAAAGGTTAAAATTTTGACACTTTTACGAGCGCAGCTAAAGTCCTGATTTTGCGGACACCCAATACAAGTATCAACGAGCATGAAACAGACACGATGGGTGATGTCTTGACAGAAATGCGAACTGAGAAGTGCTGAAAAGGAGAGAATCATGAAAGGTTTCAGAGGCATACGCCAACCGGGCAAAGACCGGGTACACGAACAATCCGGGGAACACCGGACGGCCGAAGACAAAAACAACATGAGCATGTCCACCTTCAGTGTGAATAAGAAGCGCGTTCTGGCCTCGCGCAAATGGATCATTACAGTAGCATGTGGTGTATTCATCGCAGCATCGCTCGGGTTCGCAGGCAAACAATATGTTACTGCAAACACCGTACCGTACTATAAAGTAATGGTTAAAGGTAGCGAGATTGGTACCATTGCAGATGAGGCACAATTACAACAACTATTTACAGACAAAACTGAGGAATATCAACATAAATATCCGGATGCAGAGATGGTGCTGAACACGGATGGCATCACAACCGAAACGGTAAGAGCGTACAAACCTGAAGTGAACAGTGACGAGACGCTAGACAAACTGGGTGATATGCTGACAGCCTACGCCAAAGGTGTGGAGCTCAAGGTAGACGGTGAAGTCATTGGTATCGTGAAGGATCAGGCAACAGCTGATGCAATCCTGGAACAAGTGCAGAGCAAATACATATCGGCATCGGCTGTGCGAAGTTCGCTTAAGACGAAGTCGGTATCGGCTAACTCCTCGAAGAAAGAGGAGGGACCTAGCACAACCCTGAAGTCGGTAGGCATCAAGGAAGATGTAGCGACAGATGTGGTGAAGGCTGATCCAAATAAAATATGGGATGTGTCCGAGGCGGTTAAAGCTTTAACCGTTGGTAAAGACGCGCCTGTAACTTATGTGGTTCGTGAAGGAGATACAATCTCTTCGATCGCTGCCAAGTATGAAATTACACAAAGCGAGATTCGTAAGCATAATCCGGGCATCAAGGAAACGTCGCTTCAAATCGGAGACGAACTGACCTTGACCGTTCCGAAACCGGCGGTAACCGTTAAATCGGTTGAGCAGGTTGTTGAACAGATTGAGATCAAACCGCAAGTGGAAGTGCGCAAAAGTGACGAGTTGAAAGCAGGTACAACAAAAGTCGTGCGCCCAGGACAAAGCGGCTTGAAAAGCATGCAGTATCGTATAACCAAAGAAAATGGTGAAGTGGTTCAGGAAGAGTGGCTTGGTCAGGAAGTGATTAAAGCAGCTGTAACTGAAGTAGTCCTTAGCGGAACAAAAGTTGTTGGTGAAGGCTCAGGTGAATTTGCTTGGCCGGTATCAAATGCAACGATGAGTAGTAGCTTTGGACAACGTTGGGGTCGCCAGCACAAAGGTGTCGATCTGGTAGGTAACCGCGATGTGAAAGCGTCTGATGAGGGTGTAATTACTTTTGCAGGACAGAAAAGTGGTTATGGTAATGTCATCATTATTAACCACCGTAACGGATACGAAACACTGTATGGACATTTGAACAGCATTGGCGTTAAGGTTGGACAAGTGGTTGAAAAAGGCGAGAGTATCGGCGTTATGGGCAACACGGGTCGTTCGACTGGAACACATCTGCATTTTGAGATTATTAAGAATGGAACGGTAGAAAATCCGTTAACGTATCTGAACTAATATAGAACTTAAGTAGAGCAAGGTTGGCTATAATGCTGGCCTTGTTTTTTGCTGCTGTAAAAAATTTTCAGATGAAAGACCTTCCAAGCCCCTGATCGGGATGTGACGGTGCTTCAGGTATGTTAAACTAGAGAGTATAAACAACAAACTAGAGAAACAAATCAAGTAGGCTTGGTACAAGCTAAACATAGAAGAGAGATATAAACGCTAACGCGGATTAAGCAGGATATAGGGGTGAACTTAGCCGATGCAGGGGAAGATTTTGGTGGTGGACGATGAACAGCCCATCGCGGACATTCTGAAGTTTAATTTGGAAAAAGAGGGTTACGAGGTCATCTGTGCATTTGATGGCATTCGTGCGGTTGAATTGGCGTTATCCGAGAAACCGGACCTGATGCTGCTGGATCTGATGCTCCCGGGCAAGGACGGTATGGATGTCTGTCGCGAGGTGCGCGCTCATCTAGAGATGCCAATCATTATGCTTACCGCCAAGGATGGCGAGATCGACAAGGTGCTCGGACTAGAATTGGGTGCGGATGATTACGTGACGAAGCCATTCAGTACGCGTGAGTTGCTTGCACGGGTGAAGGCACAGATGCGCAGACGGCAAAAACTTGCGATTACGGCAGAAGCGCACGAAGACGAAGAGAAGCAGGTCATGCGGCTATTTGATCTGGCGTTTGATATGGACATGTATACGGCTTATAAAGGCGGAGAACCGCTTGATCTGACCCACCGTGAATACGAACTTCTCTATTATATGGCGAAGCATTCCGGCAAGGTTATGACACGGGAACATCTGCTGCAAGCGGTATGGGGATATGAATATTTCGGTGATGTACGTACCGTGGATGTCACGATCCGTCGTTTGCGTGAGAAGATTGAGGAGAATCCGAGCAAACCGGAAACGATTCTGACTCGCCGCGGGCTCGGTTATCTCGTGCGCAGTGCCAAAAGCGTGGGGATATAATGGGCCGATTCGCGCGATTTTCGTTCTTCCGAACGATTCAGGCGAAATTGATCATTATCTATGTACTGCTGATTCTGATTGCGATGCAATTGATCGGGGTTTATTTTGTGAGCGCGATGAAGAACTCACTAACGAGCAACTTTACGGAAGACTTGCAGGCGCGTGCGGAGATGCTGTCGGTTCTCGTGGGGGAGACGATGGCTGGTGGAGAAGCAGAGGCTGGCGAGGACAAAACGGAAAATCTGCGTGTGCTGGTGAACAACCTGTTCAACATTAACGGTGCCGAGATTCAGGTGCTGGATGCCAGCGGCAAGGTACTCACGACCTCGCTAAGTTCACATTCGGACTATGTGGGTCGCAAAAACACCCAGACCGTCGTCAGCCGTGCGCTGCAAGGCATTCGGGACAATGAGGAATATATCGTGGACGAGGATAATGTTCGCAAAAAGGTCGTCGCCAAGCCGGTGCTGTCCGGCGGCAAGATCATTGGTGCGGTCTACATCGCGGCATCCATGAACGAGCTGTATTCCACGATGGAGGGAATCAACAAAATCTTTATCTCCGGCATTTTGATTGCCTTGGTGCTAACGGCGGTACTTGGCGTGATCTTGTCTCATACGATAACGCAGCCGATTAAGGAAGTGACTCGGAGAGCGACAGCGGTCGCAGAAGGTAACTTCGATCAGCAGACACCTGTATTTGGCACGGATGAGATTGGTCAGCTCAGTCGGGCTTTTAACTATATGACCAGTAGGCTTCGGGACGCACTTTCACTGAATGAAGAGGAGAAGGAGAAGTTGACTTCCATTCTGACGAATATGAGTGATGGTGTGGTGGCTACGGATGAGTACGGTAAAGTCATTCTCGTAAACCGTCGTGCCAGCAGCATTCTGGGTATGCATCCTGCGGATATTGAAGGAAGACACTTCGCCATATTACTCGGTATTGATCCGGAGGATGCGGAAGCTCTCGCGAGTGGTTTCACAGGTTCAACGTTGTTACAGATTGCACCCGCAGGACAAGAAGAACCTGTGGTCATTCGGATGACGTTTACACCAGTTCATCGACGTGAACGGGGGATCACGGGAACGATTGCCGTACTTCAGGATGTTACGGAGCAGGAAGAGCTTGAGGCATCCCGGCGTGAATTCGTAGCCAATGTATCCCATGAACTGCGTACACCACTGACCACGATCAAGAGTTACGCGGAAGCACTGGATGACGGTGCACTGGAAGATCCGCAGCTTGCCGGTCGTTTCGTTGGTGTTATTCAGAACGAGACGGAGCGAATGATACGACTGGTTACGGATCTGCTGCATCTATCTCGGCTGGATTCCAAAGAGGCTTTGCTACGTAAACAGCCAACCGATATCCTGGAAATGCTGGAGGAAGTGACGGATCGATTCTCGTTTCAGATGCATCAGAAGGATATTCAGCCTGTGCTGTCTGTAGAGAATGATATTCCGGCTGTTCCGCTGGATCGTGACCAGATTGATCAGGTGCTGGATAATGTCGTGTCCAATGCGCTGAAATATACATTGGAAGGCGGCACCATTACAATTGCGGCTAGACGCAGTGATGAACAAGCACTTGCCATCTCGGTATCGGATACCGGAATGGGTATCCCACAGCGTGATTTGGATCGCATTTTTGAGCGGTTTTATCGGGTGGACAAGGCTCGTTCCCGCAGTATGGGAGGCACAGGGCTAGGACTGTCCATTGCCCGGGAAATTGTGAAGGCACATGATGGAAGCATCTCTTTGGAGTCTGAAGTAGATGTGGGAACGACAGTAACGTTCACACTGCCGATGCGTGAGAAAGGGGGTGAGCACCGTGAAGGAACGGATTAAATCCTTGGTGCTTGCTGCCCTTGTTGTAGCCAGTCTGGTTCAGAGTTATTTTCTGATCTACCGTTTGCCCGGAGGCGGGGATTCCATTGTGACGTCAGAAACGAACTATGTGAAGACGGAAAATATGGGTCAGGAACGCAATATTGAAGAATTGATCTTCCCTGATCAGATGATTATTCATCTGGGTGAGGATAAACATACGGTGTTTTACCCTGGCAATACGTTCTATCAGTTGATCTATTCACGGTTACAGGGGCGGGCGTTCGATGATTTTCAGCGCCGCAGTGTGCAATCGGTGAACTGGGATCAGATTCGCAAGGAGAACCCTGGGTTTGAGCTATCGTTCAAAGAAGGTATTCCCGTAGCATTGTTACAGCGGGTGATGAGGCTTGGGACGGATTCCTTGTTCCAAGGGGAGACCATTAACCGAATTTCGATCTATACGTCCAAAAATGAAACGAAGGCCCATGCGCTGTTCTTCAGCGCCAAGGGAGACGTGGTATACGAAGCAACGCAGGCGGACCTGACAGTACAAGACGTGCAACAGCATGTTGACTTCGGTACGAACTGGACGCCATATACGCTGATGGCTGGCGGGTATTATATCCCGGCCCAAGCTCTGGAGACGATTGAGGCAGATGTGCCGACAGGGCAATTCACGGTTGAGCAAATGCAGCGTAGTCTGTTTTTCGATCCAAGCATGACCCGGAATATCCGGGAAAAAGATGGATCGGAGATCTACACGGATAGTAAACGTAGTCTGCAGGTAAAACAGGAACAGCGCTGGATCAGTTACACCGATCCGGCGGCACCACCTGCGGGACAGATTGATCCCGCGAAGGATGCGTTGTCTGCGGTTGACTTTGTGAATCAGCATGGTGGCTGGAAAGGCCGTTCGCGCATGATGCTGGAGACCGCCGAGAGCAAGACGCAGCTTGAATTCCAGCAGTATTATGGCAGTTATCCGATTATGGATTCCATGCAGTTCCGCTTTGGCACGATCAGCATGGAGATGCAGCAGGAGACGGTATCCAGTTATGAACGATCACTGGAATACCTGAACGAAGGTGCAGAGACGAAGAAATCGGTGAAGTTGCCTGGCGGAGAAAAGCTGAAGGCTCTTATTAAAAAGGTAGCAGGTGAGAATCGCCAGGTCGTGGACGTGTACCCTGCTTATCGTCCTTCTTCGATTGAGGACGGACTAAAGCTGATCCCGGTATGGGTGATCCGCTTTGGAAACGGGGAGGAAACCACCGTTTCTTGATGGGTTGTAGGGTAATGGAGTCATTCGATATCCGAGCGAGGTGTAAGGTCACACGATAACGGAGAGGGCAGAAAAAAGCTGGAGAAGCGAAGCCAAAAGCTTTCTGAAAGAAAGCTGCATCGAAAGCATACGCTTCGCCTTTATCGCCGGATTTCTCCCTTAGGAAAAGGGAATCAAGAAATCTGGGGATAACAGCGATCGGAAGATTGTTCTGACCGCGGAGTGGGCCAGTGTGATATTAGTTGCTTTTATCAAATGGACGGAGGTGAATGTTTTGGATTGGGGACGGGCAAAAAATGTGTTGATCTATGCCTTTCTGCTGCTCAATCTGGTGCTGGGATACCAGATCTGGATGGATGCGCGAGAGACGGCCGGAGCCAATCTGGACTTCACCTCACTGGCAGATAATACACAGCAGGCGATGGAAGAGAAGGGCATTCAGGTGCTGGCTCCGATTCCAAATGAAACGCCAAAGCTGCCGAAGTTGTCCTATGAGTTCATTGAAGAGGACAAGGCTGGCGTGGATATGGAACTGGAACAGCCTGTAGATAGCAAGTTAATCTTCTCTCAAAGTGAGCTGGAAGATGCATTAGAGCGTGAGATTCCACAGATCGGGACATACCGGCTGGATCAGCTGATGGCCGAGGATGGGGCATTTGTGCTTCACCCACTGGTCGATGGCAAATGGCCGCTCTTCAATGTGAGTCTGGAGTTATTCTACAGCGACCAGAAAATAACGGGTTACCGTCAAACTCCAGTGCGGATTACAACCGCAGAGGAGAGCGATCAGCAGGTGCTTCCGGCGTCGAAGGCGCTGGGAACGCTGATCGAGAACTTTTTGCCAAATGATGCAATTGTTAAAGATATTCAGCTGGGCTATTACGGCCAGTTGTTCAATTCAGATATACAGGTAGCGATGCCGGCATGGCGGTTCGTGCTGGAAAGTGGCGAAGTGTTGTACGTGCAGGGCATCAGTGGGGATGTATTCAGTCCCAAGACAGACAAACCAGGGGAGTAATGCGTTATGGGGATATATTTTACCGTGTTATCCAGCGGTTCGACAGGTAATGCCACAGTCATACAACATGGGGGTACCTCTCTCATGATTGATGCGGGTCTTAGTGCGAAGCGATTGGATGCACTGTTTCAGGAAAGGGAGATTTCTGGGGCAGAATTGGACGGGATTCTGGTTACACATGAACATTCCGATCACATTAAAGGACTAGGCGCGATGTCTCGGAAATATAATTTACCAATCTACGCGAATCTGAATACGTGGGCGGCACTGGAGAAGTCGGTTGGGGCGATTCCAGAGGAAAACCGGAGGGTATTTGAGACGGGTGAAAAGCATGATTTTGGGTCACTGCGCGTGGAATCCTTCGGGATCTCGCATGATGCGGCTGAGCCGGTAGGCTACACATTCGATGATGGTACGGAGAAGCTGTCTGTTGCAACGGATCTTGGGTACATGAGCGACAAGGTTCGTGAAGCGATTTCCGATTCTGACGTGCTGGTGCTGGAGGCGAATCATGATGTCGAATTACTGCGTATGGGACGTTATCCATGGAACACCAAGCGCCGGATTTTGAGCGACATTGGGCATTTGTCGAACGAAGCGGCAGGGGCAGCGCTTAGTGAACTGATGAACGGACGCATCAAGCGCACGTATTTGGCACATCTTAGCCGAGATCATAATATGATGGACTTGGCAAAAATGTCGGTGCGCGACGCGATGGAGAGCCGTGGATGTTTTTATCGGGATCATGAGTTCAAACTCTGTGATACGTATTACGATCGTCCTACGCCATGGGATAGGGTGGGTGAGCCATAAAGCTGTCCAGTTCGGCGGCTTTGCGCTCAACTTCCTCGCGGGTTAGGATGCCTTTATCAATAAGTAGTTCAATGATGGTGCTGAGTGCAAGGGTATTGCGATAGTGTTCTTCCTTGAGATCGGCCAGCTTGGCCGCCATATGAACTTCATCCATGGCTGTAAGTGTACGTGTGCGATCCATATATATCCTCCTCTATTAAGCTTCGAATTGTCTTTTACTATTATTGTAGTCAGGCTTGATGGAAAACATTCCTCTTTTTGCCGCTAACATTTGTGTGATGAGACGTGTATGCTGAACCTGTGACTATGCAGGGGTGAAAAAGTTCTTCAAATTTGCCAAAATGGCGCTTAGCGGACCGGATTTTGTGGTGATAGATACTATGGACCTTTATTGTTAAGCGCGTTATAGCGGAAATTTGCTTTAATTTTCGTAAATATGCAACTTTTTGTGATTTGACGTGTTTAGTATATGAGGAGCATTGTGATTTTGGCTGTTTTGCGTGTGAAATGGCATGTCATAGAATGCGAGAGCATGATTGATAGAGTCACTGACAGAATGGCGTGTCCGTTCTGTTGTACATAGACGCTGTATCTTGATTTGATGCCGGGATGCGGCGATATGCAAGACCATTTTTTAAAATTGCAAAAAAGCATGGGAAAACGAGAGGTTATTTACGGTACGCACGTAACGAAAGACACAGAACGAGGCTGGAGAAGCGTAGCGTTCGCCTTTATGAACAAATTTTACCTAGGAAAAAGAAATAAAAAAATTTGTGAGTAACAGCGATCGGAAGCTCGGCTGTGGCTGGAGTGGGGTAACGTAAGAACACCATCGTTGAACCATGCGACAACTTAGGCGGCAGTCAGGGTCTTGATGCGTGACAACGAAGGGGAGAGGATCACGATGGGATTGTTTGGAGACGATTTTTATTCAACCAAAGTATCAAGACGCGCCGAACCTGAACAGAAAGGCAAACTTCAGATCATCCGCCCTGGAGGCAGAGCACGTGGACGTGACCGCTGGAGCAATCCGCGCAGATCGCGTACGGGAATCAGTTCCACTGTGAAGGTAGCTGTGATTAGCTCGGTGATCAGCTCCATCGTGACCGTCATGCTGTTTAGCTTCATCACACAGCCTGCTTCGTTACCGCTGGCTAATGCTACAGGTAATGGTGGTGGAGGCGGTGCACAGACAGCGCAGGCAGCTGATCCATACGATCGGATTATCCAGGCAGCAGCCCACGTTCGTCCTTCCGTGGTGAGCATTGTGAACCATAAAACGGGTAGTAGTCTATCGATGGAAGATTCGGCGCTGGGCTCAGGGGTCATTTTCAAGAAGGAAGATGGCAAGGCATATATTATGACCAACCACCACGTTGTGGAGGGTGCGAGTGATCTGGAGATTGTGACCGTAGATGGGGAGACACATAAGGCAAAGCTGGTCGGTAAAGACCGTGTAAGTGACATTGCTGTACTATCCGCAGAAGATAAAGGGCTGGGAGCAGTCGCGGAGATCGGTGATTCCAGCAAACTTCAGCGCGGTCAAACTGTGCTGGCGATCGGGAACCCGCTCGGTCTGGGCGGTACGCTGACATCCGGTATTGTCAGTTACACGGATCGTATTCTGCCTGTATCGATTAATCAGGACGGAGTGTACGACTGGGAGCAAAACGTGATCCAGACGGATGCGGCGATTAATGAAGGTAATAGCGGCGGTGCTTTGGTCGATTTGAACGGCAAAGTGGTCGGCATCAACACGATGAAGATCTCGGATACGGGCGTTGAAGGTCTTGGCTTCGCGATTCCGATGAACGAAGTGATGAAAACGGTAGATTCCCTGCTACTGAACGGCAAAGTATCTCGTCCATACCTCGGCGTGTACACGGTGGATCTGAGCAACCCTTATGCACCACTGGATGACGAGCAGCGTAAAGATCTGAAGCTGCCATCTCACGTGGACAGCGGCGTGGTTGTGTTGGAAGCATCTGGTCCAGCATCCGAAGCAGGAATGAAGCTGAATGATGTTATTACGGAGTTTGACGGGCAAAAAATTACCTCCACGCTGGATCTACGGAAGTATCTGTACGATGAGAAGAAGATTGGAGATACCATTGAAGTGACCTTCTACCGGGATGGCAAAGCGGAGAAAGTATCAGTGAAGCTGACGGATAAACCGGAGTAAGGGAAGTTTCGAACGGAGCTTATGCTGTTGTTTGGATTGTAATAGGGGAATGCTAGAAGAGTGATCAGATCAACTGACCACTCTTTTTTAGTTGTTATGGGTGGATGTGCTCGTTCGACAGTAAATGAGTAGATCAACCATTTTTATATTCTCATGATCAGTTAGACCCGGAGCCAAAGGAGCAGATACATAATACTTGTGCTGTGGTAAACTGTTGTCAATATGTTGGAGACGGTCGCTGATGCAATAACATCTGTTTGTCGATCTGATTTTATTTCAGAATGGAAGGGGTATTTTTGATGAAACATTTGAAGAAAAAGATGCTTGGGGGAACGAGTTTGGCTCTGTCCCTATTTATGTTGTCCGCCTGTGGGTCTGAGGTAGCTACGACAGGAGCATCTGTAGATACGAGTGCTCTGCAAGAGAAGATTGCAGGGCTTGAGAAGAAACTGGTGGAGCAAGGAGCCAAGAGCGTTGAGCAGGAGCAAAAGATCGCAGCACTTGAGACCAAGTTGAATGAGTTGAGTACAAATGTGATTGCGGTAGGTGAGGCTGGTGGCCAAACGCCTGTAACATCGGGAAACAACGGATCGGCGGGGAAAGGCGATGGGGTGCTGATTACCTTTGCCCAGTATGAGAAGCTTGAGGTTGGCATGTCGGTGGGAGATGTCATCGAGATCCTTGGCGGCGAAGGTGAAGCGCTGAGTGAAGCGGAGAATATGGTGGTTTACAACTATAAAGGCACAGCCGGCAATGGTGCCAATGCGGTTATTGCTTTTCAAGGCGGGAAGCTGTTGACGAAGGCGCAGTCGGGATTGAAGTAAATAGTATTGGACATGAAGAGCCTGAATCTGTGGAATAAAGCGTATTACAGGGTTAGGGGAAGTTAAATGTGGGCCAATCAGAAAATTCTGGTTGGTTTTTTTGTTGTTTTTATAAAGTCTGTGAGTAGCAGAGAAATAATTAGATATAGATTTTTCTGATAATAACTTGACATACGCATCTAGTTGTAACTATAATCATTACATCATATAAGTTGTAACTATAGTAGTTACATATAATGATTTGAAGGGGGATTCAGTCGAAGCAATTGTACAACCAGACTATAGGATGGTTTAAAAAATCAACGGAATTGGCTGCTAGATGCATTGATATGGATGAATGGCAGCGACATAAAGAGAGGGAGATCAATTAAATGTTTATTAAAAAATCATCAATGGGCGTTATGCTCGTTCTATGTTTCATGTTAATTCTGAGTGCTTGTGCGGGTACAGCAAGTAAAACCGAAAATGCGGAAGACTCTTCATCCAATGCTGCTAGTGCTGGAAATACAAAGAGCGAGGAAACAAACACACCAGCGGTGGAGCTGAAAGTGACTACCTATAATCCTGGGGAAAACAGCATTTTTGGCGTTTCATCAAACCTGATTGAAGGTCCAACTGAAATCGTGCTCGTTGATGCGCAGTTCCAAAAGAATGATGCCGAGCAATTGGTCAAAATGATTAAAGAAACGGGTAAAAAACTGACCACCGTATATATCAGCCACAAGGACCCGGACTACTACTTCGGTCTATCGGTGATCCGTGAGGCGTTCCCTGATGCAAAAATCGTTGCGACTCCAGCAACGGTGGAAGGAATCAAGGAAACAATTCAAGTGAAGAATGAATATTGGAATCCGATTTTGAAAGAAAATGCACCAACTGCACAGATTGTTCCGAACGTCCTTGAGGGTGCTCAATTGACCGTAGATGGAGAAACCGTAGAGATTATCGGTCTAGATGGTTCCGATCCGTCCCATACGTTCCTGTGGATTCCTTCCATTAAAACTGTTCTGGGTGGCGTTACTGTCTATGAAAATTCGCACGTCTGGATCGCAGATAACCAAACGCCAGAGAGCCGTGACTACTGGCGCCAATTGTTAGACCAAATTATTGCATTGAATCCAGAGCGAGTGATTCCAGGTCATTACCTGGGTACCAGTGCCGGGGATATATCGAGTGTTACATTCACTCGTAATTATATTGCTAAATTTGAAGCAGAGGCAGAGACAGCCAAAGATTCTAAAGAACTGATTGCAGCCATGAAAAAAGCATATCCGGACTTTACGAATACAGGCGATCTGGATACGAGCGCTCAGGTAATTAAAGGCGAAATTTCTTGGCCTTAAGTATAACGATGGAATTCTAGAAACGGTATAAGTAAAGGGCGAACATCCTTATCCTGTTAAGTGGGAGGGATGTTTTTGCTGTCATTAGGCGTGTAGGGGTTTCTTTTCGGCGGCAGGTGTGATAGAACTGAGAAGTGGCTATCCTGTAATGGGGTACGCGGTTGTGAATCGGGAACATAGCTGGTTACAGAAAGGATGCTTAACGGATGTACGTTGTATGCAAAGAACACGTGGACATTGCCATCGACATGTTTGTCGATGAGTATGAGGACGCTCCAGATATCGTTGATCTGAAGGAGACGGAATTTGCCGACTGGGACCCGCCTGCGAAATGCGCCGAGTGCGAACAGCATGCGGAATTTCTCGTCGTTTAGCGTACTGTAGGACTTAGATAGCCGGAGGCGTGATTTAAGGTGGCGCTTCGGGCTGACTTTCCATCCGGTATGAACATCACAGCAAGAGGCCAAGGAGAGCGTGATGAGCGCTCTTTTTGTCTTTGTGTGGGGAATGGTGGTGGTTGTTAGGCGGTGTGGAGCTGGGCGAGGATTGTAGGGGTTAACGTGGAAGTAGGCGAGGGTAGGGGAAGATTAAGGTAGGTGTAGGTGCCGAGTTCCGATTTGGGAGGGAGCTCAGGTTGTAGCAGCGGTGCAAGGTGTGTAGGTAATAGAAAAGAAAGCCCGAGCATGGGAGAAAAGTGACGTTGGGTAACAGCGATGTGGGTAGGGACGTGGGTGTGGCGGAGCGGAGTAACTCTAAAGAACCTGACGGATCTTATTCGTGGCAAATACCGCCTGGTTGAAATCTAACGAATCGTAGACACGTTACATTACTGAAAAGGCCTCGAAAGAGGTGGGGAAAGCTCGTTTTGACTGAGATAGCGTGTTTCAGATTCGTTAGATTTTAAAGTAGCCGAAATGGGGCTGAATAAGGTGTGTGGGATTCGTTAGAATTTGGAGAAATGTGTAGTATAGGTATAGTACAGTTGGAACGAACGATGCGATGAAGCATCTTACTTATAGAATATTTCGCAAGACAATTTAGGAGGAATGGGTTTTATGTTTATTCAGATTATTGGCGTAGGCAAATTGAAGGAAAAATATCTGACGCTGGGCATTCAGGAATATGCCAAGCGGCTCGCCCCGTACATCAAGTTTCAGATGATCGAGGTCGCAGACGAAAAGGCGCCCGATACCCTGAGCGAAGCTGAGGTTCGGGCGGTAAAAGAGCGCGAGGGCGAACGCATCCTCGCGCATGTGAAGAGCGAGGCGCACGTGGTCGCGCTCGCACTGGATGGCCAGCTCTGGAGTTCTGAGGAGCTGGCATTGGAGATCGACAAGCTCGGCACGTATGGGACGAGCCATGTCGTGTTTGTCATCGGAGGAAGCCACGGGCTCTCCGATGAGGTGTTGCGCCGTGCGAAGCAGCGCTTGAGCTTCGGGCGCATGACCCTGCCGCATCAGCTTATGCGGCTGGTGTTGGTGGAGCAGATTTATCGCGCGGTGAAGATAAATCGGGGTGAACCGTACCACAAGTAGCGGCAAGTTTTTTGTGGGGAACTGCGTAAAAAGCGTGGAAAAGGATTAGTATGGCAGGGATTTACCCTAAGTCACTATCTGTGAAAAAGCCTGCTATAGAGGCGATATGCTGTGATTTGAGGGCATAGAGCTGGACGGGACTTACTCCTATGTGACATTAGATGACGCTCCGTTTGGGTGGAAGGGGCATATCCAAAAAACACGCATTGACTTTATCATCGAACTCCAATTCGATGCCTTCGATTTTCTGGTCTTTCTTCACACGAATCTGCTTCACGATGATCTGAAGCAGGTTCTTTTGTGTTTCAATCGGTGCTGACAATAACAACTCATGGAGTTGAGACAGTACCTGCTTTACTTGATGTAGTGGAACCGGGTCAGCGGAGCTTCATTCAAGCTGTCGTAAGGCCTCTTGCCTTCTTCTTGTCAGTGCTTCATGCTGCTGCTTAAGTTCATTCATACGCTGGAGTAGGAATTCATTATCAACAACATCGACTTTGTAGAGCTTGAAGTATTTCTTCTTTTGGGCATCCAACGTTCCAAGCTCCTTGTCAACGGAAGCTAGTTCTTTTTGGAGAGGGACGACATTCACTGTACGGTTATTATTGATTCGTGCCACGATTTCCTCCAATATATTAGGCTTTCTCACAACGGCAGCAATTCGGTCAGTTACATATTGTTCAGCTATGTCAGCCTTCACACTGTTTGAAGTACAAAAGTAGCTACCTTTAGCACGGAAGTTGCTGCAAATGTAGTATCGCTGTACAACCTTGGTTCCATCCTTGAGCGTATCATGAAATCGATGTGCGACAAGCGTGGCTCCGCAGTCAGGGCAACGCATCATTCCGGTCAACAAATAGGTTCCATTGAAGACACGCGGCGAGGTGATGGACTTTTTTAGCGTAGAGCTTTGTACGGTTTCCCACATATCCTGTGAGATAATACGTTCGTGTTCGCCATCAACAATGATAGGATCATAATTAATACCCTTACGCCTTTGTTCACTCCAGTTTTCTCTCACGTTGTACCGAATCTTACCGATGTAGACGGGATTGTTGATGATCGCCTTGATCGAAACGGCACTGAATGGGTTGTTAGGCTTCATTTTGTATCCGTTGTGGTTCAGTTCGGTTAGCAATGCTGCGTAGTCCTCGTCCTCCGGTATACATATGAAATATTTTCCGCACCAATTCAGCTTCAACGGGGTTGATTTGCAGTGCGGAATCCTTTCCTTTAGAAATGGGAACCTCGACGACATCATAGCCGAGTACCTGACCGCTGTTCTATTTCCCGTTTCTCCCACGTTGCTTCATTCCCATTTTGACATACTTAACAATGATGTTTCGTTGAAACTCAGCCATCACACCCATCATCTGCATCATGCCTTCCGTGATGAAGTACTCGGATCGAAATCTTTTTCAGAAATGCTTCGGAAAGTAACTTTATACCGATTAAAAAACTCTATCATCTGTATGAGATCGGCCAATTTACGCGAAAGGCGATCTGTCTTCCATACCCAGACTTCCTGCAGTTTTCCATTCTTTATATCTTCCAGCATATTCTGAAGGGCAGGGCGTTTGTCCATCGACTTGCCTGAAATACCAGCATCTACGTACTCACCGTAGACAACCTTCTTCGCTTCCTTACACTTGGCACTAATATCTCCAAGCTGAGCTTCGATACTGAAGCCGTGTTAGGCTTGTTCCTCCTTACTCACCCGAGCATAAATTCTGATTGTTGCGATTTCTAAGGTTGAAAATGCTGGTGCCATTAGGCTACGCCCCCTAGAATGAGTTCAGAATAGTCGGTACTGCCGAGTAATTTGGCAGTAAGATATTTATTCGCCCAGTGCTAGTCTTCTTCTAGCATAAGACGATGAATAAACTCCAAAGTTTCTGGTGAGGGAGTGACTTTGGGCTTATGGGTTTTAAGAGGCATCTGATGTGCGGAGAATGACACGGATGTAATGCGTAGGTGTGAAGTCGTCAGTCGTCTGGAATAATAGAGTGTGTTTATGGGAATCGAATTTCGCTACTGACATGAGCCACACGTTAGTGTTATTCGGTTCTTTCAGGATATTGCCGTTCTGATCGAAGGCTTCTTTTAGCTTTTTAATGATTAGCTCGTTAGCTGTTAATGGATGTTTTAGCCATTGCTCAATCTCCTCGTCGTGAATTCCCTTTTGGGTAAAGAAGGTCATGATAAAGTTGTGGGTGTGCATGACGACGATCTTGTAGACGGTCATGTCATCGAATTGTAGTGTTTCTACATACTCCGGCAAACTTGCCCAGCAATCCGTAATCCTCTCGGTTTAGCCCGACGCATCCCAGATCATACAGGTTGTCTCCTTCTTCCAGAATAACGATATAGTCGTATCTGCCCAGCACAAAGAGGCGATTACCTGTATCGCCGATTTCGTCACGGAGTTGGTTGAAGTGGTTCTGGGGGGATAGTAGGGAGGGGAAGAGGCTGGCTGAGTGTAGCGTGGTAATGTCTTGTTGGCTTTTGATGATTCGCATGTCACAAATCCTTTTACGGAAATTTTTTGCGAAAAAATTATCCCAGGATTCATATTGTTAACTAAAAGTGAATCCTGGTTGTTAAAATAAATACCCTGGGTAATAAAAATTATATCCAGGGTATTTACATGACAGAATCTTGATGTATAATAGATTCATAGACAGGTAAATAAAACCAATTACTAGGGAGGCAATAAAATGTTTCAAACTGATATGGACAAAGAGGTTAGATCACTAGACCAATTAATACAGCGGGGAGACACTTCGGAAACTCAAATCAAAGCGTTCTTAAGTAATAATTTAGGTAATAGTACGTTACTCACAAAGTTACCAATGTATGAGTTTTATAGAATGTCTGATGTCGCAAATGAAAGATCAGATGATGGTAAGCCAGTAACACAACGTAAATTAGATCCAAAGCATGCTGCATCCTTAGCACGCTACATACTAAAAGGCCTGCTATCTACTACTATATATATAAATAAGGAAGATGAAGGGCCGGTTATGGATACGAGAGTACGTATGCTCGAAATGATTGGGAAGCAGCCCTATTTAGCTATGCAACCAATAGTAGCAAACCTGCGAACCGCTGGCCGTAATGGTACAAACCTCCAGGGTAAACCACTTGTAGCTTCAAATGATGAAGGAATTGGAGCTAGGATTTGGTTGGGGCAGAAAGATATTCTTTGGGTAGTAGACGGACAACATAGACGAAAAGCCATGCAAATAGTAATAGAGTTTCTTGAAGATATAAGGATGACTCAGAAATATCCACCTGCGAAAAGTTCACTATTTCCATATTCTCGTGAAGATAGGACCGTGCCTAATGATGAACTTAATATATGGCTAGAATGCTATCAAGTTACCAGAAGTGAGTGTACTGTAAACGTGGAAATTCACCTTGGTCTCGGTATTCTTGAAGAGCGGCAATTGTTTCACGATTTAAATAATCTCTCAAAGAAAATGGAAGTAAGTCTTGCTTTGGAATTTGATAGTTCCAATCCTGTCAATGCTTTTATTAAGGATGAATTAATTGAGCCTGCTCTTATCAAGCTTACCTCCGGGGACAAAGTAGACTGGAGCAATGATGATGGCAGCTTTACTCGTAAAGATATTGTGGCAATCAATGCGCATTTAATTCTTAATAAGTCCAACATTAATGGTGCTACACCTACAGTAGTCAAACCACGGCTTAGTATTGCGAAACGTTTCTGGGAAGCTGTTACTCAAATCAACGACTTTGGAGATAGTCATGCAAAGCAAAAAACAGTTGCAGCCCAACCTGTTGTTTTGAAAGCCTTAGCTAAATTAACATACGATTTTTCCTTTGGACGACAAGCCAAAGAAGAGTTGCTGGACAAGCTGCTAGATGAAATGACAGAGTTAGATTTTGGACATGATAATCCGATGTGGCGTTATTATCAATTGAGCGATGAAGATATCGAAGAGTTCGGTTTACAGGACTTGAAGGACTACCTGCCTGATGGATCAAGTGGTAACAGGGATATTGGTAATTTTGAAGATTCTACCGGGTGGATGAGATTCGGAAGTAAGCACAATGACATATTCCCTATTATTGGAGATATGATCAGGTGGAAACTAGATTTACCTAAACGTTAAAGGCTATTTACTAATGTCTAACTAAAAACCAATAATGGAGGAGTTAACATGGCTTTAAATCTCAATAATTTAGACAAAGAAACTAGAAGATATATGCTTGAAGAGTTTGAGTACGATATAAGAAACAACAATCTATACTTAAGTTCTAGGCTTACGGAACCTGGAAGGCATGCTTATCCTGATCTTTTCCGAGATAGTATACTCTACGGAGATGATTCTAAGCTTGCTGCTGATCTGAAAGACTATATGTCTAAAATGGAATTAAAGAAAAAGAGGGGGGAGGATATACCGAGTCAAGTGTTCCCTATAATGCTAATGAAACTTTAGCTGAAGGGGAATTTAATAGGATTTACATGAGAGGTCTTTGTTCCCGTGTAATTAATGAACTTTCAGGACAGCTCACCATTTACAGAGCCAAGAATGTTGATGATCCTCGTCTTGAGTCACAAGCTATGATTGGCCAGATAATAAATGCAGAAGAGCTTCTCTCTACTCTAAGAAGTAGTCAAGGTGCGTTTATTGCTATACCTAAGCCCAATTCAGGTTTAAGCATTCAACTTGTGGGCTAATCATCCAAGCATTTTAAAGATATAGAATTCTTGAGAGTTTAAATTTCAATGGCTGAAGGATGGTGTGGATTATGGTCCCACAGTTTCAAGAGGGAGAAATCATTGATGAAAGATATAAAGTAGTGAATGATAAAAGGGGTGGAGGAGGGTTTGGTAGAGTAGTTAGTGCAAAAGATTTGACAGATGGAAAGGTCGTCGCTTTAAAATATTGCACCGAAACAGATGTTGAACATCTTCGTAGATTTAAACGTGAAGTACAGATTATGGAGAGTATTAATCATGAGAATGTTATTGAGGTATTGAATTCGAACACAGAACACACCCCACCGTATTTCACGATGCCCCTTGCATTAGATTCAGCAACTGGGCTTATTCCAGAATTGCAAGATGACTACAACAGGGCATTAAATGTTTTTGAAAGCATTTGTAAAGGAATCAATGCAATTCATATTAGCGGTCATACCCATCGGGATATTAAACCGGAAAATGTTCTTGTTTATGAAGGAGAACATATTGTTGTCTCCGATCTAGGTCTTGCGAAACTTGATGAGAGGGATACAACTGTTTTAACTAGAGCGAGTATCTACATGGGTACTTTAGATTATAGTCCACCAGAGCAAAGGACATATGGTGGTACGAGAGATCTAGACCATAGAGGCGATATCTATCAACTTGGTAAAACATTGTATCATCTCATCACTGGACACCGTCCCTCTGTAATGACCCCTGCTTTAGTGCCGAGTGGCATTTGGTACGTAATTCAAAAGGCAACACGTCAGAATCCTGATGAACGTTACCAATCTGTGAATCAAATGTTAGATGCTCTTTATGATACGAGAAGAGCAATTGATCCAGCGATGAATCCTAAAGGGGTATTCGCTCAACTTTTAATAACGGCTGAGGAAAAACTAAGTATTAATCAATATGATCCTGATAATGCGCTCAAGCTTCTTCAGCTTATTTACAGCGTGGACGATCAAGATGATTGTATTGATTTATTTCATAAACTTCCCGAACCATTACTTCCCGTTTATGCATCCCAACTGACTTCAGAGTTTGAACCCATAATTAATAAATATACTTTAGCGATACAAAAAGAGGTGAGTGGATATCCTTACTCTTTCGCCGATGCAGTAGCCCGCAAGATGAGATTTGTTTTTAAGGATGCAACATCACCCGAAATCAAGAGTTACGCAGTTTTAAGCGTACTCGCTGCGGCTGTTAGGTTAAATCGTTTCGACGCAATGGGCGATTTTGATCAAATGATTAAATCCATTTCAGAAGATTCAGATGCATATGCTGTAGCGGCTGGGCTACGCGATGAAATCGAAGAGTACATTCGACTTTATGATCGGGTACCAAAGAAGGAGCTACATCCTGCTCTACAAGTAGTTTGGGAAGCGTGCCAAAGGATGGAAGACAGTAGAAGGAAGGGAATAGAATGAACCAACCCAAAGAACTTACAGAGTTGGAAAGGGCGGTTACAGCCTTTCAAAATCTAGCTGAAAGGAGTCCAGAAGCTGTAAGAGGTCTTAAAGAGAGACTAGCACAACTGGCTGAGGATATTAGTAAACTCTTGCAGTAGTCAGAGGCTGCTTCCCACAGAGGAGCAGCTTTTTCTTATTATTTGATTAACAGTTTATTTTGTAGGTATCATAAGTAGGATTCACTAAACTTGCCGTTACAGACAGCGCGGTGAACCGTACCACAAGTAACAGCGGAATGCTTTTGATAAAAATAGAGATCACCCGAAAGGAAACAGAGCATCGTTCACCAATTAAAGCCTCTACTCCGCTAATCGGAGTAGAGGCTTTAAACGAAAAAAAGATCCAATCACCTAAGATGACTGGACCCTCAATCATAAACTTAAATTTTAAAATCAAGAGTACCATCTCCGCTTAACTCAAACGGACCAGCTGTGACATCTGCATCGGGTCTCTTTGTTCCGAAAAAGTCGGAGTCAAAATGATATGGACTACTGTCCGGCTCCTCAAACTTCATGTTGGCGTGATAAGTCTTTCCAAGCAGATCCGTGGTAACTAACATTGAAGAGGTTCCCCGAAGCAATTCGGGACCATGAATCTGAATGTGCACTTTGCCTAGTGCAAGATTCGTCTCAACGTTTACGCCCTTCTGTGCAACTATCTTCGCTTGGGATTCGTGACGGCTTGGAACCGCATCGTTAAGAAATACATTGCCACCCACAGCTACCGGAAGTACGGCATTGCCTATAAAGAAATCCTTCGCCGCATCGCCAAGCGCCATAAGCTCCTCTTTGGTGTATTCCCACCATTTCTTATCTTTCACATCAGGATGTTGATCGTAGCCGCCCAGTCCCACAGCATGCAGATAACATATGGAATTGTCCGGAACACCATCCATGACCGTCTTCCCGTCCTCTCCAACTTCATCCCTTGGTTTAAGGGGAAGATGCTCAAAAAAGGTGATGGGCACAGGCTCCTTATTAGGATCATTGTCACCTATAAAGATATTGTTGTAGTACCTGTCATCGCCCCCAGTGATATTGGAGTATCCCGCCAAGGCCGTCTCGTGTGGGAAGTGATATGGCGTAATACGGGTAATCTCGGAACGAACTACAAATCGGCCTGCAAATAAATTATGAGTAAATGCCCCGCCCTGAGCCATATTTCTGAAATTCATCGGAGAGAGAAATAGATTGTGATCGACCATATACGGACCATGGCAAACCTCAACGAAAAGGTCTTCCGAAAGATTGTCAAAAAATACATTACGGCTGATGCGAGTGCCCTGTGCCTGCCAGTCCAACCAAAGCGCACGGTAACAGCTATACATTATATTTTCGCTAATTTGAGTATCCAGTGAAGCATGCAGTTTAATTCCCGCTACTTCGGCACCATGTCTGAGTCGTTTGTGGTGAATATTATAAATACGGTTCTGATAAATGTGGCTGAAGGCTGCTCCCATATGACCCACAATACCTGCCTGTTCACAATCATGAATTACATTACCTCGAACAATGTGACTGCCGATATTATCCTTATGCCACCCGGAGCGTAATGCTCGTAAAATAACCTCCTGCTCGCGTTGAGTACCGCCTTTACTATGCTTCTCCAAGGACTTGGTGTGCCCTGTGCCGATTTCGGTACCCAGGCTAATACCAACGCATTTGGATTCACTGATTATATTGTTCTCAATAATCCAGCCCTTGCTCCAGTGAGGTCCAATCAAACCTTCCTGGTAGTCTGTAGGCGGTGCCCATTGGGGGGAGGCTTGACGCAGAGTGAAACCGCTTACGGTGATGTAGTTAATTCCCGGTTTCACAGGCCAGAAGCAATAAGGACGTACATTAATTTCTACATTTTCCGTACGAGGATCTTTTCCACCAAAGGTGGCCCAGATTTTTGTTGTTGTAGAACCAACCTCGGCATACCATTTTAACAATGAATCCTTGGGATACTTGGCTTCGGACCAAACTTCAGGATTGTGAACGCTTTCAATACTATCGCATTCATACAATGATTTGCCATCCAAATAGACATCGCCGAGATGAATTGTGAAGGGCCCGTCAAACAACCAGTCTCCACTGAGCTCTACCTCATAGGGATTGCGAACGGAAAAGAGGGAATTGAGCACTTCTGTGCTCCAGACATGGTCTCCTTCAGACTTCCAGTTGGTAATCCGCTCAGCTCCTGTAATCACGACTTCCCCGTCTCCTGCGGATCGATATACGATTCTATGCTCCGCTGTTCCTCCATTGGCCGGGTTAACCCATTCCCTGTATACTCCCGCATGAACAATAACTGTATCACCAGCCATGGCATGAGCCGCAGCGCGTGATATGGTACGAAGGGGTTGATCCGCTGTTCCTTTTCCTTGATCATTCCCATGTATGGATACATGATATTCCATAACAACTCTCCTTCTATTTTAAAATGTTTGTTGTATCCCGTTATTATACTAGAAAATAAATGTAATGGGAGAGATAGGAAGGCGGGTGTCAGGCTAAATTGATATTGATATGAGGTAAACCACATCTAGTACCCTATGAGGTTGTGGTTTTTTTGCTTTTTGAGACTTTAGCTATTGTTAAAAGCTATGACTAGCCATGCTTTTTTCATATAACAAGCATTCCTTTTCATCATGCTATACTCATTAGACTAAAAAGTTAGAAGGAGACATAGTTATGATACCATTTCGTAATGATCATGTAGGTAGCTTTCTACGTCCTGCAGATTTAAGTCAGGCACGTGAACAATATAAATCAGGCAACATCACATATGAGGAATTAAGAGCTGTGGAAGATAAAGAGATTATTCGAATTATTGATAAGCAAAAAGAAAATGGCGTATTGGCAGTTACGGATGGTGAATTCCGCAGAAGCTGGTGGCATTTTGATTTTCTGGGTGGCTTGGATGGCGTAGAGTTGTATGAGCAAATAGACGGACCGAAATTCCATAATATGCAAACGCGCAAGGGTGGGATTCGTGTTGTTGGTAAAGTTGATTTTTCGAGTCATCCCTTTGTTCAGGATTTTGAGTTTTTGAAAAAACATGCAGGTGACGCAGTAGCGAAACAGACGATTCCAAGTCCCAACATGCTTCTATATCGATTGGAGAATGACGCTAATATCTATACAGACCGAGAGCAATTCCTCCAGGATACGATTGCGGCGTATCAAAAAGCAATTCAAGCCTTCTATGATGCAGGATGTCGATACCTGCAATTAGATGATACAGCTTGGGCAGACCTATTCTCAGACGCTGGTCACGATAAGTTACGTGCTAAAGGTCTGGAACCGGCGGAAGAGTTGAAAACGATGCAACGTATGATTAACGAAACATTGTCTCATAAACCAGCAGATTTAGTGGTGACGATGCATATTTGTCGTGGTAACTATAAATCGAATTATTTCTCAACGGGTGGTTATGATTACGCTTCTGAAGTTATCTTTGGAGGCTTAAACGTAGATGGATTATTTTTAGAATTTGATGATGAGCGCTCAGGTGGTTTTGAGCCATTACAATATGTGAATCGAAAAGATCTGAAAATCGTGCTTGGTTTACTCACATCGAAAACAGGCGAGTTAGAGGATAAAGAACACATTAAAGCTCGGATTGCAGAGGCGGCAACCTATGTACCACTTGAGCAACTATGTTTGAGTCCACAATGTGGCTTTTCGTCTACAGAAGAAGGCAATATTTTAACGGAAGAACAACAATGGCGTAAACTTCGTTATGTGAAGGAAATTGCAGAAGAAGTTTGGAATTAATCCATCTAAATAACGGAGGGGATTCAAAATGACGATCCAAGCAGACCAAGAGACAATTATAGTTGAAGCGTTCATAAATGGTCAGAATGTAAAATCCCTTTCGCAGGTAGCAAAAGAGAATCCGACAAACCCAACTGAGATGGTAGGTTATTTCCCTGTCACTACGAAAGAACAAGCGGTTGAAGCGATTGAAGCGGCGGCAGGGGCTTTTAAAACATGGAAGCAGACCCCCATTGATGAACGCATTACGATGATGCGCAAGGCGATCGAGAAGATTAGAGCAGCTGAGAATGAAATTGTACATTTGCTGTCTAGAGAGCATGGCAAGCCCCTGTATGATGCACACGGTGAAATTTATGTTTCGTTAATGTGGATGGAGTTTGCTTGTAATGAAGCTAAATCGGCTCTACAGGAAGAAATCAAAGAGCATGAGAATGGTAAAACGATTCTTTCCTATGATCCAATTGGTGTGGTGGCTGCGATTAGTCCATGGAACTATCCCATTGCGTTATCTACGATTAAGATCGCTCCTGCCTTACTTGCGGGTAACACCATTGTGCTTAAACCAAGTCCATATGCGCCACTGGCGGCAGCGAAAGTGGCAGAGATTATTGCGAGTGAGTTCCCGGCTGGGGTAATCAATGTCGTTCATGGTGATGCGGATGTGGGCGTTGAACTGACCAGTAACCCTCTCGTTACTAAAATCGCCTTTACAGGTGGAACCGCAACAGCTAAGCATATTATTAAAGCGGCTTCGGAAACGATTAAGGATATGACGCTTGAGCTTGGTGGTAATGATGCGGCTATCTTCTTGGAAAGTTTTGATGTTCATGATGAGCGAGCAATGCGCCGGATTGTCATTTCTAATTTCTTGACAGCAGGCCAGATCTGTATGATCGCCAAACGTGTGTATGTGCACCGTTCTATATATGATGAGTTTGTGGAAAAATATATAGAGGCGGCTAATCGCTGGATTCGAATTGGTGACCCATTTGATTCAAATACGACAGTAGGTCCGGTTAATAACCTGAAGCAGAAAAATTATGTGCTTGGTTTGGTTGAAGATGCGCAAAAGCGTGGGGCTAAGGTCATCCCTCTCGGTCAAATTCTTGATCAGAAGCTGTTTGAACAAGGTTACTACCTACAACCTACGCTTGTCTTGGGTTGCGATGTTCATGATCCGATTGTAGTGGAGGAACAGTTTGGTCCTACGGTTCCGATTCTTCCATTTGACGATGAAGAGCAGGTTATTCATCTACACAATGAAAGTGTATATGGATTGACGAGTTCTGTGTGGGGGAAAGAAGAGGATGCCATCTCCGTTGCACGTCAACTCGAAGCTGGAACGACTATGATCAATACAGCTGCTGTGCAGGGGCTCGATGTTCGGTTCCCTTTCGGTGGGGTTAAGCAATCTGGTATTGGCCGTGAATACGGCGCCGAAGGCATCCGCACGTATACAGAAAAACATGTCATCAACGTTCCGAAGACACTGGATCTTCCTTATATACCAGAGTAAATGGTATAGAGGTTGTTCAAAAAGGCTCTAACTTTGCGCTTTGTTTACTGATTTTTAAGAATCAGTAGACAGGGCGTTTTTTTGTCAGATCAGTTTGACAGTGGTGACTTTTTTAGAGAGAAAATACCCCCACATCTGATGGAGGTGACGCTGAAGAAATAAAGAAGCCACTCCATTGATGGAGTGGCTTGATACTCAGCTATTATACGGTGAACGGCGGTTATCTTCTACCTAGTGTCTCCCAAATTCCATGGAGCCAGGAATCGAAATCAGCATCTTTGTCGCCCTCGTAAGTATCATAAATATCCAGACGTGTCTTTTGCAGTTTTTCCTTGAATTGCTCGAATGTGTGACCTTCAGGAAGGCTTTTTTTAATCCGCAGCAAAATTTTGTTAGTACCTTTAAACAGCTCACCTTTGTTTTTGGCAGGCATTTGTACATCTTCATCCAACTGCTTGAGCTTTTGATATGCGGCTTCGCGCACTTGAAACACTTGATCATTTTTCAAAACATGCTGAAGCAACTTAATGGTAGGGGCTGTATTCCAGTTCCCCAATTCGTTCACCGCATTCAGTCTTTCTCTCCAGCTCGACGTCCGGTTAGCCGCTCGTTTGAGCTCTTCAAAGTTCTCCGGTAGTTCGTTAACTGCTCCAATATCATGGTTGTTCGTCAAAATTCAATCTCCTTAATCATCGCCATCTCGGCAGAATGATGAATGTTATTTATGTGATCACTATTATAGCACGAACCTGACTAAACTACTCCTATGAAGCCGATTGGTTAGCCTTTTCCTTAATGAAGTCCACCATATACACCCAACCAATTAGTCCACATAAGACAAAACCAAACGCATGTAGAGATCCATAAATGGGAATAAAATCGAGTATGGTTAAGGAGTACATATTTTTCAGTAACGGATAGAAAATAGAAAGGACAACAACCGCGTAAAAGGCTAGACAAGATAGGCCTAAAAAGATGGTTGCCTTATTATCCAAAGAGTTCTTCCTCAAGTAAGAAAGGAGATAAGCGGTGTAAACCACAATATTACAGGCGAACAAAGTGACACCGACGTATTCAATTGGCTTGGAGAAAATCATACCAATAGCAATCAAGATTGGTCCGATGATATCGATGGCAACGATCCAAGGATACCAGCTTTTCTTCGTCATGATGCGTCCCAGTGCACCAATAAAAATCGGAACGATCGCAGATGAGAAATGGAAGTGGAGCGAGCTTAACGCGTGCGTTGAAGGATTAGCTTGGAACAGGTTCAATTGATATTGATATAAGGTAAACCAAATGCCCCCGATAAAAAAATAAACGAGCCCCGCACCAATCGCTATTTCAGCTGCTTTTCCTTTAGAGATTACAATAGTGGTTAAGCCATAGATGCCAAGCAGCAGTGTGAACAGTAGCCATCCAAGAGACAGAATCCCTGGGATTTCCGTACTTTCTAACCCCCACATCTTACTACTCATTACCGAGGCCAGGGTAAGAAGCGCAGCGGGAAATTGAAGCCATTTCATAGCGGCATAAATCATTCGTTGATGTTTATTCTTTTCGTCATGGTTCAAAAGTAAAATCACAAGAGGTACAATGACAAAAGCCGCAAAAAGCAGAAATTTTTCAACAAGTTCGATTTGGAAGTAATCAAGGGAAAATATCAGAATGGTTATGATTCCACCGGGAAACACGGGTGCTAATAATGATTTCATTCGTTGCTTCAAGGAACTATTCATGGGGTTTCCTTTCTAACACGTTTATCGTAAGAACTGCCTGTATCCAGTTGTGTAGCATTCTTTAGTATAGATTGGCAATTCTTCTTTTAGTAGTCTAACACATTTATTTGTCAATATATGAAAATAAGCGTATCTTACTGCGGTTGATGGAGTCATGGGAAATAGCCCTTTCGCTCTTCAAAGACTTTCGCCATAAAGGAGCTGTGGTATCAAATGAATAAGGATAAAAGTATAGAAATGAAATACTCTTCAAAAGCAGGGGACATTCTACAGCAGATCAATAGTAAAACTAAGCTAGGCGAATTACGAAAAATCGCAAAGGATATTAAAAAAGATCACGAACTAGCTATGGAACTTTGGTCGACCGAAGCGTTTTTGCCCAGACTATTAGCTATTTTAATTATGGATAAAAAACTTCTCTCACAAGAAGTGCTTAATAAGTTTGATAAGGATATGCAGACTCACACTTTTGATGAGCGAAATAACTTAATGGATTGGTTAATGGCTAATCAGCTTACCAAAGACAAGAAGACCATTGCATTGATGGAGTCATGGGAAAAAAGCCCTTCTGCTCTTCAAAGGCGAGCTTTTTGGTATTATCAAGCGCGATTGAGATGGACCGGACAAACGCCTCCTGATAACACCGAGGACTTACTATCTGCAATTGAAGCTAATATTACGCAGGAAGAGCCGACAGTCCAGTGGGCTATGAATTTCATTGCAGGTTGGATAGGCATTTATGATCAAAAGTACCGTGCACGTTGTATTAAACTTGGTGAGAATACAGGTCTTTATAAAGATGAAATGGTATCAAAGGGTTGTACTCCTAATTATTTGCCAGAGTTCATTGCAATTGAAGTTAACAAACGAAATAAGAACTGGAAGCCTTAATATGGAAAAAGGGTCTGGAAGTAAGCTTCCAGACCCTTTTTGCTTGGAGGGCAATTGCAAAATTTTTCTTACACTACTGATCACTATAATTGGTGTGAAACCAATTTTTTAACTCTTCACTCATGATCTCATACTCCTTGTCGGTAGCCTTCGGATCCAATTCGATTCCTCCAGAAGGTCCGAAAATAACGATGTCTAGGCTCGTTTCGTCTGTAAATGTAATTTTTCCAGCATTGTTCGATCCAACAACATCACCTGCATCAAAAGGTCTAAGTTCTGCATCTTGTATCATTTGGATAACCGTATTTTTTTCTTCCTCGCTTAATATGGTGGGATTAATCATGCCGATACTGATTTCTTTTACTTGCCCTGCATCAAGTTTCTCTTTAAATTGTTCTGCCCAATTTTATCTAGGAACTATACATAATGCGATTAATTTAATGTATCGAATTCACTGTGATCGAACTGAGTATCAGTCTATTACGTTCTTGTTCAGTTTTTGTTTAGAGTTAATGATTATACTAAAATTCGCAACAAATCTGGAGACGGGAAGAAGGTAATAAATGTTGCTATAGTTCTTTTTGAACAGGTTAGGTTATAGACGAATAAACACAAGAAGTTTGCTGTATTAGGGATATTTACATTTCAATTTTGTACGGAGGACTAGATATGAACAACAATGGCTTTAGAAAATTTATTTCAATTGCGCTTACGGTCTGTCTAATATTTGGGCTTAGTGGTCTTACTCCTTTAGACGGCTCAGTGGCCAATGCGGCAATCGCTCCGACTATGGCGGAGACGAACTACGACCAGTACCAAGTCAAGTTAACTGCCGACCCGGTGACGGATGCGCCACCTAGCGGCTTTGGTACAGCGGCATCAGACGGACGTATTTGGACTGACAAGAGCGTTACGGCAGAGGGTGATGGCAGTTTTAATGTCAAATTGTCAGCGTTAGCACAAGAATATATGACTGCAAATTTGACCAACCCAGGTGTCGGAGGGAGCGGCAATGCTGACGGTCCTGCGGCGGACGTAACCTTTATTTTGGACATGAGTTCGTCTATGGGAAATCTAAATGGGAGAGAAATAGCAGAAACAGCAGGTGGACCTGGTGTGTACTATCGTGTCGAAGCGATGGCCAAGGCAGCCAATGATGCAATCCGCACAGTCATGAATGCGAATCCCAATAACCGCGTTGCGGTTTATTGGTTTGGAGGATCGGCTAGCTCCAACCACCTTGGCACTTTTATGGAACTAGGACACTACGTATTTAGTTCAGGACATGGAACGGAAGATTATTTGAAATATGCAACATCGAACCAAAACATCACATTGAACAGCAATCTAGTCAAGGATGGTACGGCCGTTGGAACGAAGTCGGCAGTCTCGCTAGGGGCAGGTACGCCAACGCAGGACGGTATCATGTATGGTGTCTCCAAGACGATGAGCAGTGTGGGAACTAAGGGCACGGGACCTAAGCGCCAGCCTTACTTGTTCCTTCTATCAGATGGGGCGGCAATTCATGCCAAGAAGGCATGGTATACTTCGCCCAAAGGCAAATCGTTTGAAACTGATTTTCAGAATGCGGTAACCGAAGCTACAACGATTGCAAACTACAATCAGAGTGGCACTGATGGTACCAAATACGTACCAGCTACTGCCGGTACCAGTCTGGCCAATACAGGTGATCCGGAAATTGCTGCGCTGACTATACTCACGGGCGCATATATGAAGGGTCTTTTAGATAATCAGTACACTGCATACAATGGAGGAGAATCCACTAAAGCCAAAGTGTATACAGTGGGACTGGGTTCCACAACGGCAATTAACGGACCGTATAATGGTAACCAGCCAGTCTACGCATGGGCAGGTCTTGACCCGAAAAGAGTCAACGATCATAAGGAAGACAGTAGTTATAACTATGGTACGGCAAAGAATACCTATGACAAGTTGAAAACGTATGCTGCTCAGGGGCCAAATGGTTTTAACTACGCAGACTCTTTTGTGTACAGTAATTATTACACATTCGCTCCAACCTATGACATTGTGAGTTCAGCTTTTGCTGGGTTGGCCAACGATGTAGAAGCTACTACGACCATACTTCCGCTTCTCAATATACCGGAGACTACCGATCTTGGCTCAGAGACAGCCGATATAGCAAGTGCAATTGTTGTTGCAGACGAAATCAGCGAGGACTTTAATGTTGATCTGTCCACGTTGAAAATCGTTGACGCTGTCGCAACGGTGGATGCAACTACAACGATAAATGGCGGTACAGCGTATCAATTCGCTGGATACGGAAGTAAAGCCGTCATTAAGACAGTCGCAGGTGTTACCAGTCTCACTTGGTATATCGACGCAGAAGATATGCAACGGCATATTTATCGCTTCAAGAACCGGACAAGCCCAAAGTCGGGAGAATATAGTGCACCAACAGACGGTTCATTTGCACTCAACTATAAAGTAAAACCTACTTTTCGGGTATCTCCCAATAATGTAGGAAACATATCTCGCTACCTGAATTCAGGTAATGCCATGGATGGGGCCAAAACAGCGGCTTATTTCTTCCCGCCTACGGACAGCCCTTACTATCTTGCTTTAACGAGTAAGCAGACGATCTCCAAATCAGATGGAATTGGTGCAACCTATGTAACCGAGGAGTCACTGAATAATGGAAGAGCGACGATGAAACTTGGAAACAACGGTAAGCTTGATCTGAAGATGGGGATTGACAAGACAGGTCCTGCAACGATTCAGACCAACGGATCTATAAACTACACAGTTACAATTTATAACTATACGAATACAACAAAAACAGGTCTTAGTGTCACCAGTGAGGGCCAAACACAAACGGGAATTGATGTACCCGCGAATAGCAGTAAGGTGCTGAGCTTCACGAAAACGGCACCAGGTACACCGCAAACTGTGATCAGCGACAATGCTGTAATTTCGGGTATTAATCTTGGCTCTAATACAGTAACTACCAATGTAACGGATGTGACAACAGCTGTAGTCACCACGCATGTCATCGAAGCCATTGGAGGCACGACTGAAGGGGATAACACCTACAGTATTGGTGACTCAGCAACAATTAAGGCAAGCGCAGATCAAGGATATGCATTCGTGGGATGGTACGACAACCAAGCAGGCACTGGTACTCCAGTAAGTACAAGTGCAGCATATACGTTTACCGTTCAGACGGATGTAGGCTATTATGCTAAATATGTTATGCTGCCAGTCGCGGAGAATGACACGTATAGTGTCTTAAGAGGAGATACGCTCACCGTTTCGGCACTAGAGGGCATCTTGATGAACGATACGGATGCGGAGGGACGTCCACTTACGGCGGGGGCTATCAGCTCTGTCAGTGACCCGAGCAAGGGCACTCTGAATGTAAGTCCTGACGGATCATTCACATTCGTGGCAGATGAGGAAGCATCCGGTGACGTGACGTTTACCTACCAAGCAGACAATGGCATCGCCCAGTCAAACGTAGCTACGGTGACGATTGCGATTACTCTACCAGTTTCTACGCATGAGCCTATTGCGGAGAATGACACCTATCGCATTAAGAGTGGAGATACACTCACTGTTCCAGTTGAGGCAGGTATACTCACGAACGATACCGATGATGAGAATCATCCGCTTACGGCGATGAATGTCAGCTCAATCAGTGATCCAAGCATGGGCACGCTGAATGTGAGCCCTGACGGATCGTTCACGTTCATTGCGGAGGAGAATGCTTCCGGTAATGTTACGTTTACCTATCAAGCCTTTGACGGAACCGTTTATTCGAGTGTAGCTACGGTGACGATCACAATTACGTTGCCAATCAATACACATGTCATTGGAAATGTCGGGGGCACGACTAATGGTGACGATGCTTATGGGCTTGGCGAATCGGCAACAATTGCGTCTAACCCAAGTCTGGGCTATTCATTCGTGGGATGGTATGAGAACGAAGAAGGCACAGGTATTCCAGTAAGCACGGATGCGTCATACACCTTTACTGTTCAGACAGCCGGAGACTATTATGCAAAATTCAGAGCGGTGCCAGTTGCCGAGAATGACAGCTATCAGGTTGCAAGAGGGGGTAAACTTACCGTCCCGGCAGAAAAAGGAATTTTACTCAACGACACTAGCGTAGGGAATGATACGCTCACAGCAGTGAATATTAGTTCAGTTAGCGAAGCAAGCAAGGGTACGCTGACGGCCAGCTCGGATGGCTCATTCACGTTTGAGGCAAAAGAGGAAGCATCAGGAAGTGTGACGTTCACATATCAAGCTTCTGACGGAACAGGTCAGTCCAACATTGCTACGGTGACGATCACAATTACCAACCCGAGCATTGTTGGAACGGTGACGGATAAGAAAACCGGAGATCCGGTATCCGGGGCGACAGTCATTTTACGTGACCTTGCAGGTAAAGAGAAGGAGCGGTTCACGACAGGTTCAAATGGTAAATACAATTTTGAGAATGTCGTGATCAATAAATATATTCTAGAAGTGGTTAGCGATGAGTACAGCTTTGCTCATCGAGAAATCTCAGTATCCACGATCAACGTTAATACGAATGGAGTTGTCATCCAAGACTTTGAGCTTGTCGAGTTTGAAATGACATTGACGGCCAACCCATCGTCCATACTTGGTAACGGCGCGTCAACATCCGTCTTTAAGGCGGTGGTGACTGATAAAGAGGGTCATCCTCAGGCAGGGGTTCAAGTCGTATTTAAAGTGCCGGATACAACATACGGCCATTTTGCTGGGAACTTGAATATGATAAGCGTCTTGACGGACGCACACGGAATCGCAACTACAACCTTCACGGCGGCTATACTTGGCGGTACGGAATCTACATCTATTCCATTAACGGCAACGGTTGCTGATAGCCCAAGAGATCTCTACGTGAGTGATACGATTCATATTACGATCACCCCTGGTGTTATTACGGGTATCGTCACAGACCAAGCGGGTCACCCCGTAGCAGGCGCTTTGATTAAAGTGAGCAAAGATTTTGATGGTGATGGTATTACTGATTTTCATGCTGTTGCAGTTACAGCGGGCGATGGAGCATACACCCTAGCTATACCGCAGGGTAATGTGACATACGATGTATCCATTACAAAGCAAGTAGAGATTGGTGGACAGAAAAAACCCGTCACGTTTAATCAGAGTGTTCCAGTAAATGCTAGTGTGGATGGTCGATCCTTTGAGGGAAATAAAACAGTCTCTGGTGTTGTCTTGGTAGAAACATCGCAGGGTGGCTCCCTGGCACTCAACGGAACTGTGGGCGGCGGTTACACGGTGTTGATCAATGACGGCAATGGGACTCATACAGGCCAAATTGATTCTAATGGAATATTTAATATCGACAGTGTACTTAAGGGCATCTACACTGCCGATGTCATCTATAACATTCCGCTCCCGGGCGGTGGAACACAACCTGTTGTTGTTGGTCATGCTGATATTGAGATTAGTTCAGAAGGACAAATCAGCATTAGTGAGGTGCTCATTGACCCCTACGGTACAATTACCGATTCCGTGACGGGTCATCCAATATCCGGTGCAATCGTTACGCTTCATTACAGCAACGGAACGGTGGTCAACTTGCCACCGGTGGGCAACTTCCCGCCAGCGGATAACGCGAACCCGCAGACGAGTGATGCGACTGGGCAGTATGCGTTCATGGTATTTCCTCATACGGACTACTACTTAACCGCGACCAAGGCAGGATATAAGGATTTCGACAGCAGAGTTGTCGATACGAAGCAGCCACTAATTCATGTAGGTACGGAGATCGTACTGTATGACTTTAGCATGACGCCACTGCCGTCATCCAACGGAGGGGGATCTCCAGTTGTAACGACTGATCCTGTAGCGCCACCAGTCACAACGACTGAGCCTGCACCACCGAAGACCATAACGACCAAGCCCATTGACTTTGCCACAGCTATCCTTGTGGACAAAATGAAGGGCAGAGAAGATGATATTCTAACCTTCACGGTGATTTACGCCAATAAAACGTTGACTGAGGCTGATGGCTTGTATGTTAAAGCTACGATCCCGGCCGGAATGAGTTTAGTTGATGCTAACGGCGGCGTCGTTACCGGCCAAGAAATAAAATGGAATGTTGGGAAGCTGGCAGGAGACACACGAGGCCAACTGACGTTTAAACTAAAGGTTAACGAAATGACCGAGGGCGAGAACTATGCTTCTGTTACGGCTGTGATCGGCTCAGATCATAAGCTTACGCTTGTGAATACGCAGGACGATACGTCCTTGATTAAAGTGATGTTGTACTCTAACCGTTATGAGCACAAACATGATCGATATATTATGGGGTACCCAGACGGTAATGTGAAACCTGAAAAGCTCATCACTCGTGCAGAGATTGCAGCTATTTTTGCCCGTACACTTCATTTGCAAGATGAGGTTCGACAAATCAAGCTGTACAGCGATGTCGCTACGGATTACTGGGGTGCCAATTATATCGAAGCTGTTGCAAATAAAGGGATATTCAAAGGCTATGCGGATCATACATTCAGACCGGATCAGCCCATTACAAGAGCAGAGCTGGCGACAGCCATTGCGCGTTATCTCGGCGTTGCCAAAGAGCTGAAGATGGACCCTATCTTGAGAATTAGCTCGTTTACAGATATTGAGGGGAACTGGGCAGAGCAGTCTATCGATGAAGTTTTCCGTTTTGGTATCGTATCAGGGTATAAGGATGCTTCTTTCCAACCTGGAAGTCAGATTACCCGAGAGGAAGCCGTTAAGATGATTAATGGGATGCTGTATAGAGGTCCTCTGACTGGAGCAGAACCTTCATATCCGGACAACCGTTTGGACAAATGGTCATATGGACATGTCGAGGAAGCCACAAGAACCCATACGTATAAGATCAATGAAGATGGCTCCGAAACGATGATCAAGTACATCCCGGAAGATCTGTGGTAATCTCGCTCTATCAATACACTCAAGCTTAAAAGTATAAGCAATTTATCTCAAACTAACCTGAGGGACCTAACTAGGTCCCTCAGGTTTTTTTAAAGCTGATGTGAAACGTACTAGGTCTGTCTGGTGAATTCTACAAGGGCTCGCTTTGACCGTTGTTTTTTTGCTCATAATTTTTCTTCACAGGAATTTCGAAGCTCCAGTCTCCAGTGAGCAGATTCTGCTGATCCGGGCCATTGGACAGAACTAACTGATTTACGTTGACTTTCAACAGGAACTGGTCTGGAGGTGGAGAATTCTCGATAAAATAAAAATTGAAGAGCATCACGATAATTATAAGCGATATTTCTTATGCATTGAATAACGTCAGGACGATTTAAGGAAATGATAAGAAGTTCGGTAGTTAGATGATAAGCTTTCACTTCTATACTGAGTACAACACAAGCGAATCATCGTTTGAACAATACATGAGTGGAGGTTTTATTTTTGAAGCATAAGGTATTACAGAAGGCCATGCTTGTTAGTCTAAGTGTTATGTTAATCGGTATTTCAACAGTTTTTAGCACAGGCAAGCAAGTTTCTGCAAATTCGGACAACGGGGCAGATTCTACACGTACTTTAAAAGTATTGTACTGGAATGAAAATGATTTCAAAATGACATATGGAGATCTGTTTAGTCAGAAGTACCCGAATGTAAATATCGAAGTAGTTACACCTGGAGGTATGGAAGCGATTAAGGATTACAGCGGGGCTATCAATAAGTATTCACCCGATCTTGTGATGCTCCCCCCTTACCAATACCAACAAATGTCTAAAGATAAAAAGTTGGTCGATTTAGAACCTTTAATTAAGCGAGATACGTATGACACGACAACGTTATACCCCGGCTTGCTTGATGAATTGAAGAAACAAGGTGGTGGCAAACTTTATGGATTAAGCCCAAAAGCGGATTCCTACGCTCTTCTGTATAATGCTGATTTATTTAAAAAGTACAATGTTAAAACTCCAACGGATGGGATGACATGGGAAGAGATATTGAATCTTGCTAAGAAATTCCCCACTAAGGGAGATAAGAACTCCCGAATCTGGGGCCTAAGCTCCTTTGGATCAAGCAATTTGGTAATGGATATCGCCAGAACAGAAGGATTAACGTACTTGGATCCAAATACCCTAAAGGCTACTGCAAATACAGCTGCGTGGAAAAATGCCTATCGTCTGTCGAGCAAGGCAACGAAGTTCGGGGTACTTGACGAAATGATTAGTCTGTCTGGCAAAAGTTACTTGGAAAGCAGTTCGTTCATTATGGGACGATCAGCTATGAAAGTAGCCTCTATTAGTCAGTTACAGTCCCTGCAAGCAGCCAAAAAAGGTATGAAGAATTATAAACCTTTCACGCTTGGTATTGCTGCCGGCCCTGCCGCTAAGGACGGAAAGTCAACAGGGAACGTGTATGTTAATGAGATATTTGCGATTCCAGCAGACGCATCTCATGTTGATGCAGCTTGGGATTTCATCAAATATTTCAATGGAGATGACTACGCTAATGAATACTATAAACCCAAGAACTCGAACAATAGTATCGGTGCTCCTCTATCTCGCATGATTAAGGAGTACTCAGGGTACAAGTTGGATGCATTCTATAAATTAAAACCTAATCTGGATTCATCGATAACAAGTTATGTTCTTATGAACAAGTCACCAAATTTTGAATTGAGATTTCGATCAATTGTATTGAAAGAATTGACACAGGTAGTAAACGGGAAGAAAACATTAGACAAAGCAACTGCAGCTATTCAATCCAACACTCAAGCCGTTGCTGATAAATTGAAGAAGGCTCAGACGGCAAAGTAATAGACTCTCTAGAGATATTTTATTTCCCCGAAATATAGAGAGCGGAATAGTCCATACGATATTTATGTATAGAGGTCAGCCATTTTTACTGGTTGACCTCTTTTTGTTAAGTGGTGAGTCTATCAGCACACCTTGCAGTATGTAAAATTAAAGCTGAACCTTATCACAAATATAGCGAGTTGGTTCCATCATCCTACTTTCTTTCATTATTCTTTCATAGCGCTCTGTTAATATCCATAGAAGGTGATGACTCTCGGATCTGATCAAAAAGTATGCTCTGGCGTTGCCTGAATCAAAGGGATGAAGGAGAGAATACATATTGTTATCGTTTAATTGGAGAAAGACGGTTTATCTTGTTATAAGCTTCGTATTGTTGTTCAGCATAATCGTTCCATTCGAGGTGCGATCAGTTTATGCTGCAGATCCTTCTTCACCTGTTAAAGCGGATAAAATAGACGCAGGAGGTCTTGCTTCAATGGCGATAAGGTCAGATGGCACGGTGGTCGGCTGGGGGAGAAACGACTTTGGTCAACTAAACGTTCCCTTAGGTTTAAGTGAAGTTGTTGCAATCGATGTTGGATATTTCCATACACTTGCATTGAAATCGGACGGTACTGTTGTCGGCTGGGGTAACAATAGCGTTGGTCAACTAAACGTGCCAGCGGGCTTGAATGATGTGGTGGCTATCGCTACAGGAAGCAACCATTCGCTTGCACTGAGGTCAGACAACACGGTTGTCGGCTGGGGTAACAATTCCAACGGTCAAACCAATGAACCAGTGGTTGTAGACGGAGTAGTGGCGATTGCTGCTAGAAACATCCATTCGCTTGCACTGAAGTCAGATGGCACGGTGGTCGCCTTGGGAGGCAATAATAGTGGTGCAATCAATGTGCCCGTAGGCTTAAGCGGAGTAGTGGCGATCGCTGCAGGAGAAACTCATTCACTAGCGCTAAAGTCAGATGGTACAGTGGTTGCCTGGGGATCTAATCAGGACGGTCAAACCAATGTGCCATCGGGCTTAGACGGAGTAGTGGCGATTGTTGCAGGAGAATATCATTCATTAGCGCTAAAGTCAGATGGCACAGTGGTTGCCTGGGGATACAATAATGGTGGTCAAACCAATGTACCAGCCGACTTAGAAGGAGTAGTAGCGGTCGCTGCAGGTCATTTTCATTCGCTTGCCTTAAAGTCAGATGGTACCGTAATTACCTGGGGATATAATCAGGATGGACAAATGAATGTACCTGGGAATGCCAATCTGAGCGATCTTAAGCTACAGGAAGGGGATTTCACAGAATCCTTTGATCCTTCAGTCATGGACTACACGTATTATTACGACGGTCAATCGCTGTCCAGTGTAGATGTAACGCCGACACTCGAGAGCACTGACCAGACAGTTATGTATGTGAACGGTGAGCTGCTGCCGTCAGGTAGCACGAAGATGATAAACTTTGCGGGAGCAACCACGGATACGGTTATTCCTGTTCGCGTGGAGCCCTACTTGTTACCCGGTAAAACGTATACCATTACGCTGGCGATCGATTCAACGCCTCCGGAAGTGCAGTTTGGTACGAATGGTGGTGTAGTGGCAGCGAAAACTGCAGCGAGTATCGTAACGGTCAGCGACCTACAAAGCGGAATAGATGATCATTCACTGCAATATGTGTGGACGCAAAGTACCGTCGTTCCGACAGGTGGCTGGTTGCCCTTCAGCAACAGTGATAACTTGAGTCAGACTAGCGGAAATGGCAACTGGTACTTACACATTCGCGCAACAGACAACGTAGGGAATGTTACGGATGCGATTTCCAATCCTTTTCTACTGGATAACACAATGCCGGTACCAGCACCGAATCCAATAGATCAAGGCGGTAGTTCACCTGTTGGGCCTTCGGTAACCCCATCCCGATCTAACCAGGCAGCTTTAGCTAAAATAAATGTTTATAATTCCGGAAAGACATTGGAATTATCTCCTAAGTTCACGTCGGGGACTACGACGTATACAGTAGAAACAGACGCTGCGCAGGTTGAACTGGAAGTAGCTTCAGCCCATCCCAAGGCGGTTGTGAAGCTGTTGGGAGAACGGATAAGTGAGATGACGACTGTTCCTTTGGTGATGGGTGCTAATGTATTAACCCTTACGGTTCAAGCTGAGGATGGAACGATCAAGACGTATACCGTCACCATTAACCGTATGACCCATGATGAACATCATGTTCCTTCAGCTCCGGTATGTCGGTTCACGGATATCGAGAATCACTGGGCAACATCAGATATATGCGAGGCAGCAGAATTGGGTATTGTGGAGGGGATAGATGCCTACACCTTTGTACCAAGAGGCAACGTAACAAGAACGGAGTTCGCCGTTATGCTGATGCGGACAATTCAGATCCCGATACGTAACGAATCAAGTGAGGTGTCTTTCAGCGATGCAGAGAGCATCCCGGCATGGGCACACCTGACGATCCAGACAGCCGTAGCCGAGGGAATTCTGCAAGGATATCCCGATGGAACATTACGGCCGAAGCAAACGGTAAGCCGTGCAGAGATGGCTACGATGGTCTCCAAGGCCATGAAGTGGAATGCTGATCGTACGGCTAGCTCTTATTTCTCTGATAATACAAGCATTCCAACATGGGCCAAGGCATATGTCGAAGCTGCTCAGGAGCACGGACTTCTGAAAGGGCAAGCGGGTAATCGATTTGTTCCGGAGGGACGAACAACAAGAGCCGAAGCTGCGGTTGTACTCTTGCGACTTTGGAAATCTATACATTAAGCAATAAAGGACTGACCCCTGATGTCATTAGATGACAACAGGGGTCAGTTTTTGTTGAAGCCTGATAGGAGATATGCTTGTAATCCATAATTCCCTCTACTATTATGGATAGAAAAGGCATAAGGTGTCTATTTTCTTAATTTAAATATAAAGGGACCTGATGTATGAATTCCACTGTAGAACTTATCCTGATGATTGTTTCATTGATCATGACGGGTATCATCTTACTCACTGTGTACGGGTTTAGACGAGAGCGCGGAGTAATCTACCTCGTAGGTTTGATCGTATGCCGAATGATGTACTCAAGCAGTATCATTCTGGAGAGACATAGCGATGTATTTATGACTAAATTAATTTTTCGCAATATTCAGAATACGACCCAAAATGTAATGGTCCCTTTCTTGATCTTATTCGTTTATCACTTAGTCGGTCGAGACAAGCTGCTGAAGAACCAATGGAAGATCCTATTGTTTGCCGTATTTGTATCGTGGTCGTTGCTTATGTGGCTTGACCCAAACTTTCATATTATATATCTGACGATTGAGCTTTATAATGGCCACCTAGTCACAACAAAAACCCTCTATTCTAGAGCATTCAGCCTCATTTGCTATAGTGCAGTGGTTATATGCCTCTACTATTTATTTCAGTATGTAAGGAATATTAGGAGTGATTATCGTAAGCCGGGAATGTGGGTTCTCCTTCTGGCTACATTACCGTTTATCCTGGAGATTATCAAATTTGTGAAGCCTGAGTGGTCATCATGGTTACTTCCATTAACAGTTTATTGCGGATCTACAGGGACAATTATGCTGGTGATTATTCTGAGGATTAAGTTCTTCTCTACCGTTCCGATTGCCAGGAATATTGTGCTCGATACGTTGCAGGAGAGTATTGTGATTGTGAATGGTTCGGGAAAGGTCATCGATAACAATAATCGAGCTTCACAATGGTTCTCAGAGTTGGGCTATACCAATATTTCGGGTCGGAATATATCGGAAATCCTAGCATCCTGGCCAGAATGGTATAAGCTGAGCAAGTCTATGCAACCGGGCAGTGTAGAGATTGATAAGTGGCTGGATGGAGAAAGAAAAATATATAGTGTAAACGTATATCCATTATATACACTGGGTAAGGCACAGGGTAATATTTCTCTTATTTTTGATATTACAGAGAAACAACGGCATCTGGAGCAGATGGCACAGTTGAACCAGTTGAAGGATCAACTGTTTACAATTATATCGCATGATATTCGCAGTCCGCTAGCGCTGCAGTTTCAACTCGTGGAGTTACTGGAGGCGGACAGGCAATCCTTCGCTGCGGATCATCAGGAGATCATTGAGCAGCTGGGTGACCAGATTCGTAATACACTTGGAATGGCTAATAACTTGTTGGAGTGGTTTCGCAGTCAGGTTGAAGACATGACACTTCGTCCAGAGTTACTGGAGCTTTCGGAGGTTGTTGAGGACTGTTGTCATATGTTACACATTAAAAGTGAGAGTAAACATATCAGCGTGATGAATAAGATTGCTATAGGCACCCATGTATATGCAGACCGGGAAACAGTTGGTTTAATTATTCGTAACTTATTAACCAACGCCATCAAATTTTCCGAATTGGGTGGTTTAATCGAAGTGTACGCTCAGTTGTCAGGAGACATGGTGATCGTGTCCGTTCGTGATAACGGAGTAGGTATGGAAGAGGGGCGAGTTCGTCAGCTATTTAACGAGAAGCAACTCAACTCCATGGCGGGTACATTAGGTGAAAAAGGGGCAGGGCTTGGACTGCTCGTAAGTCGACAGTTCGTACAACTAAGTGGTGGAGATATGTGGGCAGAAAGCACGGTGCGACAAGGAAGCGTATTTCACTTCACTTTGAGAGGCGGAACAGAGAGATGAAAGTTCTCATCGTTGATGATGAGCCTGCCATGCTGTTGGCAATGAAGCGGATGCTGTCGAATATGCAAGATGTGGAGATTGTCGGAAGCTTTCAGAATGCGGCAGAGGCACTCGATTTCGTTAAGAACAGGGAAGTGGATCTCGCATTCCTGGACATCCAGATTGCTACGGACAATGGATTAGAGCTTGCACGCAGCTTGATCTCAGTTTGTAATGATCTTGACATTGTGTTTACCACTTCGCATGCAGAATATGCGATTCACGCTTACGATGTTTATCCGTTGGACTACATGGTTAAGCCGATTTCCAGAATGCGACTGGCTCAGACGCTCACTAGGGCGGCCAGCAGACGCAGATCTTCTTCTAATCTTGCTGACGACCTTGTGCCTAATCGGCTGACGGTTCATGGACTGAGTTGCTTCGAGGCTAGCAGCAAGCAAGCGGGTGCAGTAAAATGGAAATCCAAGAAAAGCATGGAGCTATTTGCCTATCTGCTTGTTCATCAGGGTCGAAGTGTAGCCAAATCCCGAATCCTGGAGGATCTCTTCCCAGGGAGGCCTCTCAAGCAGGCGGAAGTGTACTTGAATACGATTGTCTATCAGCTTAGAAAGGTGTTATCCGAGCATGGGTTCAAGGAGATGATCCTATCAGCACAAGAACAATATCGGGTAGATTTAGATCAAGCCGATGTTGATTTTATTCGATTCGAACAGACCATGTTGGAGTTATTCGAATTCAATATAACTAATGAAAAAGCGGCCATAGCGTTAGAGAAACAGTTCGTAGGCGAGTTGTTTGAGGGTAAATCTTTTGATTGGGCGACAGGGGAACGTGAGAGATTGTTAATTGTGTACGTTTCCTATGCCAAGCGTCTTGCAAGCTGGTTGCTGGAACGGAATCAATATAATGAAGCAGCACGCATTGCCAGAAGAATTGTATCCCGCAATGAGTTTGAGGAAGAGTCAACATTGCTGTTGTTAAGTATATTGGGAGCCATGGGAGATCGAAAATCACTACATAAACACTATGAGCAATATACGCAATTACTGCTTCATGAACTTGGATTACAGCCTTCGCTGTCTATTCAACAGCAATATGAACAATATCAATGATATCCTTCTGAATAAACAAAAAAAGAGCCGCGCATCATGCAGCTCTCTATCTGATTTTAACGCCCGCCCGTATTGGAAGCCCAGACAGGAATCCAACTGTTCGGATAATTGCTATTGGTCAGGGTTGTGTTATAGAGAACTAAATTCCCATCACTTTGCATGACCAGTGTATCACCTGTTGTGTTAGCCGGTAAGCTGCTCCCGTGATGACCTGGAATCCATGAGGTGGTATTGGGAGACCAAGCAGCTACCTGTACAGAAGTATCAATCATCAAAACTTTATCCCATCCCCAACCGGTGTAATATTCGAATTTACCTGTAGCCGGGTTGAAACCATAACGATAACCATATTGGTAAACGTCTTGATATTTCATGCCATATTTATAGATGACAGGTTTCCCATACTGTGATTCAAAATTGAATGAAAGAGCCCCACTATTACTAGTTCCGCTACTCCAGAGAGAAGAACCATTTTGATAGATAACAAAATTCCCGTCATTTTGCCAGATGGCTGAGAACCTGCCATCTTGGGAGGTGAGATAGTCACCCTTTGCCATGCTTTGGCCGATCGTGAGTTTATCTCCAAGATAGCCAGCAGAAGCTGTTGCTGGTACGGCAAATGCAAGAATCAACAAGCAAGCCATAAGAACTCGAAAAGATCTGGGAAAAAGTCGTTTGTTCATTGGACACGCTCCTATTTTTCTTATAATGGTTAAAGTTAAATGCATAGAACAACAAATCCTTACAGCTATTGCATGTTTCTGCGTTGTATTCAGTCAGGAGCGGTGAGGTAACACGTCCCCATCTGGTGTAAAACGGGAACTAAGATCTAAAATGCTCCCAACGGTCACCTCCTTTAATAGAAGTGTGAAAATCTTTGATACATATTATGTAATGGGATGTGTGTGTTTTAGGAGATGGAAGCTAAGTGTTTTTTAGTAGAGGAGTTATATCATCAAGTGAAAATACATACTTTATTTTCCATTATAGCAACAAAAAATATAAAAGCCATATTTTTCTATATGAAATTTTGAATCTATTACTTACAACCAATGCGTTATAACTTCTCGTCTCCTGAGCTAGAAAAAAACCTATTATTCGCTTGAATAAATTGAAGCCAAACACTAACTTTGGTGCAGCTCGAGACATAGGTATTCATCTCCTCTATCAATCTCCCAAAATTTTTACATCAATTTTATATATTTAATGATTTTTATGAATTGAACTATGGTAAAATATCTCAGGATCTAAAATTGGAGAGGGGTTTTTTCATTCATGTTTTGGAAAAAAGTTTTGGGTAAAAGCACACTGCGTGTAGCTACTGCTGCACTATTACTCACGCAACTATTGGGCGCAACAGGTTCTGTCTCTGCCGCAGGTAACGATGTAGAAGTACACTTGATTGGAATCAATGATTTCCACGGTCAGTTAGATACCACATCAATCGTGGGTGATAAGAAGGCAGGAACGGCTCCAATTCTAGCAACCTATCTCAAAGAAGCTCAAGCCAAATATGAATACTCTCTACTCTTCCATAATGGGGACTCTGTTGGTGCATCTGCTCCAGCCTCATCTTTGGATCGTGACGAGCCTACCATGGAATGGATGAATATGATGGGCTTTGATGTAGGTTCCTTAGGGAATCACGAATTCGACCAAGGTGTCGCTGCTTTAAAGGCACAGATCTTTGGTGGCCTTGATCCAAAAGAAGGTAAGGTAACACATGCCGGTGCAAAATTTGATTACGTCAATGCAAACGTGATTGAAACTGCCACAGGAAAAACATTGATTAAGCCGTATGTGATTAAAGAAGTGGGCGGAGTTAAAATTGGATTTATCGGACTAGTGACGAAATCCACACCTGCCAAAGTATCTCCATCGGGGACAGCTGGCGTACGTTTCTTGAGCGCAGAAGAAGAAGTGGAAGCCGTTAATAAATATGCTAAAGAATTGCAAGACCAAGGTGTAGAAACGATCATTGTTTTGGCACATGATCCAGCAACAACCAAAGAAGGCGTAACCACTGGAGAAGCAGCTGATCTGGCAAAAGCTTTACCGGCGGACTCCCCTGTTGACGTTATCGTTGCAGGTGACAATCATGCTTTGGCTAACGGTGAAGTGAACGGAAAGTTGATTGTGCAAGCCTACTCATATGGTACGGCGTTTGAAGATATCAAGCTGATGATTGACCCTGCTACCGGGGATGTAACTGAAAAATCAGCGACTGTTACAACGACTTTCCAAGAGGGTGTAAAAGAAGACCCTGAATCTTTAGCTATTATTAAAAAATCATTAGACAAGCATCCTGAGCTGACGAAGCCAGTAGGTACAACGGATGGTTCTGTTACCCGTACAGATGCTTATAATAACGAAGCCCCTCTAGGCAACCTCATTGCAGATTCAATGCGTGAAGCAGACTTTGGGGATGAGGCAAGTGCAGCTGACTTTGCATTTATGAATCCAGGCGGTATTCGTGCGGATCTGCCACAAGGCGATGTGACCTTTGCTGATCTTGCCAAAATCCAACCGTTTGGTAATACTCTAGTAAAACTTGAGCTGACTGGCGAACAGGTTAAAACCTTGTTGCAGCAGCAATGGGGTATCAATGCTGACGGTACACCTAATACCAAAACACTCCAAATCTCTGGTTTGAAATACACTGCAGATTTCAATAAGCCGGTCGCAGAACGCGTTACAGGTCTCAGTCTTGAAGATGGAACAACGATTGATCCTGCAAAAACATATACGGCTGTAGTTAACAACTTTATGGCTGCAGGTGGAGATAACTATAAAGTGCTGCTGGATGCTAAATCATCCCTGGCAGGTCCTATCGATCTTGATGTATTCTACCAATACATCGTAGACACGTATAAAGGCGGTAGCATCGAAGCTAAAAATGAAGGACGTATCACAAACCTGGCTGCATCTACCGAGCCAACAGAAACACCTGTAACAACAGAAGTCATTTCTCGTGCTGAATTTGTAAGTGCTCTGGTCGACATGTTGAAACTTAACGAAGTAGCTACAGCACCTGCATTCAAAGATGTTGCGGCTAATGCTGCATATGCAGATGCGATTGCTGAAGCTACGCATGCTGGATTCATTCAAGGTTATGGTGGAAACTTCTATCCTGATCGGGATATCACACGTGAAGAAGCTGCTACCATTCTTGCTAAATTGGTAAAAGATCAAGCGACTGATAAAGACGCTGCTACAATTATTGCTAGTTTCGAAGATGGTAAATCCGTGTCTGCCTATGCAATTAAACCTATGGCAAAATTGATTGACAAAGGTATTTTTGCTGGAACAGATAAAAAATCACTTCAACCTAAACTAGGTCTGACTACTAAGGATGCAAAAGCATTAATTGAAAAAGCTGTTGCAGCAAAAGCTTCATAATGTAGAACTTATTCAAACTTTATATTAAAACAGAGAAACACATCCTATCGGGCGAATGAGCATTCCTCTACGGATAAACCCTCTCATCAAGTAGTTCTTTAATTGGTGAAAAGGGTTTATCCAAGAGAATGCCATATCCCAATTTAGGATGTTTTTTTTATGCTTAAAATCCACGATTCTATGGAGAAATCTATGTCTGAATTGGCTCTATGGTTTGGTTACCGTTTAGTGTTCAGAATTTGGTAAGGGCTCTACAGTAAAATGGTAAGGCAAGCCATATGAACTTGATGAATTTTATCAGTTTCTGTTGTAAGGATGGAATGGCCAAAGGAAAGGGAAAAAGTTTCTGGTTGCTGCAAAAATTTTAGAAGTGGAGGAGATTTTCGTTTGAAACAAAAACGCAATATAGGTAAACCGATATTGTCTTTATTTCTGGCAATGCTGCTCGTCTTGCAGACAGTGATATACTCCACCGCCGCATATGCGGAGAGTGTGCCAACCGATTCCGGAATGGAAGCGGTCATTGAATCTGACTCACCGAGTGCCGACGAACCGCCTTCGGAACCTGAGGAAGTGCAAGAGGAACCGCTTTCGGTACCAGAGGCAGTGAACGACAAACCGAATAATTTCGTAGCGATGGCGGCAGTCCCAACGGACAAAACAGCGGTATTTATGGAATCTAATTCAACCTTTCCGCTGGAAGTGACACAGGGGAATGCTGTTATTAATCCAAACGGTATTATTCAGGGTAGACAGCCCTTTACGCTCAAATCGGAAGGTCTCAAGGTACCAGTGAATGGTGATGACCCAAATCCAACTAATGCAGATCCTGAGAAATACATCCAAAAGGGTGACTGGATCGAGCTGAAAAGAGAAGATTACTTCAAGGAAGTGGTGCTGCCAACAGCTACTAAAACCTTGAATGCACAGACGGAATCAGGTACAAAACAGCTGGGTACCGCCTATTTCACTCCAAATAGCATCAAGATTGTATTTAACGGTGAAGATAATTTTTTCAATGGTGTTGGACGAGGTATTGCCTTCAGCTTTGAATCTACTGCCAATGCAGATATAACGGGACTAGCGTATGGCGATAAAAAGCCGATCAACATCTTTGGTGGTGCATATCAGCTAGAGAACCCAGATGTTACAGCAGAGTATAACATTACTTTAAGCTCGCCTGGAATGATCAGGTGGGATCAGTATGGTTACCGCGGGATTCAGCCAGCGCAATTGGTTGAAGGTGCAATTACTTGGGAGTCAAACGTCTCTGCATTCGATCAGTTTGATAAAACAGTCAAATTGCCGTTAGACGGGAAGACATTCTATACGAATCCAGCCACTTATAATACGGGTTTTGGAAATGTCCGTGGTATCTATAAGGAGGGTTCATTCAAAGTAAACGGCCAAAATGTAACGCCAGTCATTGGGGGCGACGGATCGCTGACTTACATATTTCCGCAGGGAACAGGTCTAGATCCAAAGGTTGAATATAAAACATGGATTCCAAAGGAAGCTTATTATTACGAACATCGGAATCCGCCAAACAATCTTGGTCGCAGCTACCGGGACATGAATGGCAAAGTGGAACTGAGACAGGACAACAACATGTTGGTACAGGCAGGTCAGGAGATTTCTTTTGCTCCCGACTGGATTCAAGCCAGCGCTTCGTATGACCATGCGAATGAAACCATTACATGGAAGATCGCGGTTAACCAATATAATAAAAAAGAGTTAAAGGACTTTACCATCACAAATGTATTACCGGCTGGGCTGGAATTTGAATCGGCTGCATGGCAGACATGGGTAGATGGCGCTGTATCTGAAGAAACGCCAATTACACCAGATTCAAACGGCGTGTATTCCTTCGGGGATATTAACGGAAAAGTCGAATTGTTGATTAAAAGCAAGGCGATAAGTGGTTCCAGCTTCCAAATTGACCCTCGTGCCAACTGGAATTTGGATACACCAGGGGTTATACAGAACAACGATGTAATGACGGGTAAAAGACCTATTGCGGTGACAGATGAGGCAGTCGTCAGCATTGGCGCACACACGTTTACAAAAACAGGCGCAGTATCAACCGAGGATTATAACCTGGGCAGTATCACGTGGACCGTTAATCTAGCACCACAGTATGCCTTACCTAACGCGGTAGTATACGATGTCCTTGTGCATGGCGGTGACTTGAACGTCTTGGACAACGCTGTAGATGAAACCAGCGAGGTGAGTGCGGAGACAATTGCGAAAATTAAAGCAAATATCACTTCTGCGCAGCTTTGGAAGCAGTACAAAGCGGGAACTCTGAAGTCGAATGCAACCGGATTGACGATGAAAGCTATTCCATTAACCGTGGACGGTAAAGTGGTGGCGGATTTGATCAAGGTGACCGGATACACCGAAGAAGCGGCATCCTTCAGCTTCCGTGCACTTGAGACCAACCCGAACATTCTCTTCAGACAGGATATTAACGCAGGGAAAACTGTTTCGAATCGGGCTTTGCTCATTGATGGCGAAACCGTAAAAAAAGCAGATAACAGCGCCAACCTACACATGCATATGTTGAACAAGGATATGCTCTTTGCTTCGAGGCCATTAAAAGTAGATGGTACTTTTGACAATGTGACGCCGAATAACGTTAGCAGTTACATTAGAAATGATAACAATGAAGCATGGACAATTTCTGGCTATGACAGGACAACCAAAACGGTCACATTCCGTTTAGGGGTAAATATGCCTGGATATAACACAGAAGAAATGGCTAAGGATGGCGGTAATCGAGTCATTAGTAATATTAAGTTAGTGGATACACTTCCCGAAGGCTGGGAATTCGTTCCTTTCTCTGAAACTAAGGACTTTGAGCTTTGGAAAGGATTTTCGGACAATGGTGCAGGAACAGAATATGGTGTTAGAAACGATGCTAGAACTCTAATTGAACCAGGTACCAGTTCTCATGTAGTCCATTTTTCACACATTGGAAACGAGGGTACTTTCACCTTCTCCAAGTTGGAAAGTCCTTATATCATTCTGGTGAAGGCAAGACCTTCCAATGATGCTCTGCAGAAGTATTTAGAGGAATACACCATCAACGGCACGGACAAACAGGTGCTGTATAACAAAGCCGACCTTCATATGACATGGGGTGGAGTGGAGAAGGTTGTCACCGAACAGCGCAAAGTTATTGTACCTATTCAGACCCTTGGAAAGTCGGTAACTAAGCCAGTTCCAGGAGTGCTGGAATGGACGGTGAACTATAGCCCGCCATTTAACATGAAGCAGGGTGTTTATTTGCAGGATACCCTGGGTGCAGGCATGAATTTGCGTTATGAAGAAAACGGAAAGCTTGTGCTGACATCACCTAGTATGGCAGTCTATCCTGCTAAATTGACCGCAAGCGGCACTCTTGAACGAGAGGGCGCAGCACTGGACCTCAGCGACCCGAATGCTGAAGTTCAAGTAGAAGCTGCACCAGGCACGGGTGGCGCTACGGTTCTAACATTTAAAATGGACGACCCTAATCAGCTTTACCAGTTTGTGTACCAAACAGAAGTTGATCCATCTAAAGCGAAAGCTGGAGACACAATGGGCAACGAGGTAAAACTGGAGGGCGATGACAATCTGAAATCTGTCAGTGCCAGAAGCGAAAGTACGCTGGACAGTTCGGACGTGGCCGGCAGTTCAAGTTCCAATGCTCTGTTGCCTCTGAAAAAGGTAGATCCCAATGGCAATCCGCTAAAAGACGTAGAGTTTACACTCTATAAGAAAGACGGCGGAACTATAATCACCAAAGGAAAAACCGATAGCGGAGGGAAACTTAATCTGCTATTCCCTGATCCAGGGTATTATGAGCTGAAAGAAACTTATATTGACACCAATACTTGGCTACCAACTACAAGGGTATACCAAGTATATGTAGGGAATACGCCAGGGAAGCCCATCTGGGTAGACGGGGTGAAATTAACCTCTGATAATCCACTGATCGTGCCTACACCGGCCCAAGGCAAGCTGACCATTACCAATAAGGTGGAAGGCAACGGCAGTGATCCGGACAAAGAGTTCGAGTACACCGTGACCATCACCGGCGAAGGTAAGGACAGAGAGTATACCTATAAGAAGTCGGATGATACGTTTGGCACGATCAAGAGCGGAGGCAAGATTGCCCTTAAGCACGGGGAATCTGTGACGTTCCCAGCCTTGCCTGCGGATCTGGTCTATACCGTAACCGAGGCTGATTATACATCCGTTGACGGTTATACGACGATACCGGGTACGAGAGAGCTGTCTGGCTCAATCGTGAATAAAGGTGATCACAAGGCGGATTTCATCAATGAACGGACCGTTAACAAGCTGACCATCAGCAATACGGTCATGGGCAACGGCGGCGATAAAACGAAGGAGTTCGAGTACACCGTCAACTTTGAGGATACAGGCAAAGAGGAAAGTTACTCTTACTTGAAGACGGACGGCAGCACAGGTTCGATCAAGTCCGGCGGTAAATTCCGCCTTAAGGATGGAGAGGCACTGGATATTTTGGGTTTGCCTAAGAATCTGAAATACACAGTTACCCAACAAGATTACACAACCGATGAATACATGACTACTCCTGAAGAACGGTACTATACCGGGGTCATGAAAGGCATTGATGAAGATGCCCCATTCACGAACGTGCGAGTTTTGAAGGGCGGCCTATTAATCAGCAACACAGTTAAAGGCAAAGATGAAGACAAGAAGAAGCTGTTTAAATACACGGTTGCCTTCACCGGCGAGGGATCGGACGAATCCTACGTCTATGAGAAATCAGACGGCAGCAAGGGCATGATCAAGAGCGGTGAGAGCTTTGAGCTTACAGATGGCCAGACGCTCATTGTCCAAGGGCTTCCAACCAATCTTCAGTACAAAGTGACCCAAGATGATTATACGCAAGATGGCTATGTGACTGATCCAAAAAGTCTCACTCACATTGGCACTATTCCAGAGAAAAAATGGTCTGAAGCACATTTTGCCAATACCCGACCGTATCTGGAAGGCGTGTTGCGTAACAATAACACAGGAGAAGTCATTCCGAATGCACCGATTACGGTAACCGATCTGAAGACAGGCGAAGAGATTCAGACACAGACGAATGAGAAGGGTGAATATTCAATTCCAGCCGTAGCGGATACCGACTATACGATCAGATATACGAAATTGTATCGGGTAGGCGGTAAAGATGTACCTGTTGAGTTTACGCAGAAAGCAAATGTGAACAGAAGTGTAACGGACGAGACTGTTCCAGCGGACATTACGGCCGTGGGGATCATTCTGTTCAAACAACTGGATGGAACAACAGTGCTATTCAACGATTTATTGACTAGCCAGATGCATATCTATTTGAAAGACAAGGATGGCATTTATATTAAGGAAAACGGCCAACCTAAAGCATTCCCTATGGCTACGAATGGAACTTTCTCTGTGGAAGGGCTAAGCGAGCAGACGTACACAATGGAAGTTCGATATCAAGCTGAGACAGGCGAGGAATTGCTCCTCAAAGTGGCGCAACTTGACGTTAAAGCTAACGGAGAGCTGAATATTTCAGAGGAGTTAGTCGACCCTTACGGTACGGTCTATGATGAAACGACAGGAGATGCCGTCACTGGCAAGAAAATTGATGGAGCCAAAGTTACACTGTATTATGCGGATACGCAGCGGAATAGAGATAACGGCCGCATTCCGGGTACGAAAGTAACGCTTCCAAAGGTTCCAAATTTCCCACCGTACGACAATGAGAGCCCGGAGCAGAATAGTGATGCAGATGGCTTCTATGCGTACATGGTGTTTCCTGAAGCGGATTACTATCTGATCGTAACGAAGGACGGATACGAAACGCACACAAGTGGTACGATTTCAGTCGATTTTGACATTGTCAGGTACGATGTGCCAATGAAGCCAATTAGTTCTGGTGGCGGCAATGGCGGCAATGGTAACAACGGAGGCGGCACCGTAACGCCTGGTCCAGGCAGCGTAACGCCAGATCCGGGCAGCGTAACGCCAGATCCGGGCAGCGTAACGCCAGATCCGGGCACCGTAACGCCAGATCCGGGCACCGTAACGCCAGGTCCAGGCACGGTAACGCCAGAACCAGGCACGGTAACGCCAGAACCAGGCACTGTAACGCCAGAACCAGGCACGGTAACGCCAGATCCAGGCACGGTAACGCCAGATCCGAGCACTGTAACGCCAGAACCAGGCATCGTAACGCCTGAACCAAGCAATGGTAACGATCAGCTTAAGAACGATAGCAACGAGTTGGACGATGCTCCGAAAACTGGAGATAACAGCGTATCGCCATTCTTGTATATGGTTTTGGCGCTGATGTCCTTAATGACGATCGGGTTCTGTCTGCTCGGGTACAAGAAGAAAAAGCACATCCAGTAATGGAAGGGAAGGCGGTAAGAAAATGAGCAAAACTAAAAAAATTCTTATCGCTGTTTCCTTGCTTGTGTTGGTATTTTCACTTGTCAGTCTTGCGAGGACTTTCTTGCGAGATTATGCCGAGAAGCAGAAAATCGAAGAGTTAACAAAGGTTTGGAAAGAAGGATCAGAACAAGGTGGAGGGGATGCAATCCCCTCCCTTTTGTTCAATAAAGGCAATGAGCCGGTTATGCTTCCCGAATTTCGAGATCTTTACGAGAGGAACTCAGACATCGTCGGCTGGCTGAAGATTGACGGTACCCGAATTGAGTACCCAGTCATGCAGAGCCCACAGGATTCGGAGTACTATCTCAATCATGATTTTGATAAAAATGAAAACCAAGGCGGTCTTCCTTTTTTGGACGAGTCTAGTACGACCAACCATTCGGACATTTTGCTGATTCATGGTCATCACATGAAAAGTGGTTGGATGTTTAAAGATTTAATGAAGTACAAGAACGAAAGCTTTTATCAAGAACATGCGACGTTCCAGTTCAGCACGCTTTATGAAAAGGAAGAGTATGAAATTGTTGCCGTTATTCTGTCAAAAGTTTATCGCAAATCGGACGACGTGTTTAAATACTACCAGATTGAGAATGTAAATACGCCCGCCGAGTTCGATTCATATGTTCAGAATATCAAACAACGCTCTCTTTATGACACAGGTGTAACAGCACAGTATGGTGACAAGCTTATTGTGCTGTCCACATGCGAGTATTCGACCGAAAACGGTAGGTTAGCGGTGGTGGCTCGAAAGCGTTAATTGACGATGCTGAAACACAAAATCAATCTGCTTTATTTCGCGTCCTCTCCTTAGAGGACGCGATTTTTATTGTCCCCGAAATAAGGTGCTCATGGACATGTGGCTTGAGGAATTACGCAGATCGATAAATTCTGACGAATCCAACGAGTATCGAGGATGTAATGAGGAGATGAAGGCCTGTTCCAGTCGTAAAAATGGGAAATGGCGGGTTAAATCGACAAATCTATGTTTCTATGATAGGGTTGAAGCATCCCATAGGCATTCTACTCTTCGGAGTAGAGTGCCTTCATGTATATTATGGGTGCTTACATTAAATGTATTTTAAAATCAATTGGATCGTATATGGAGGTGGTGATGCTATGTTTCTCTCTTTAGCCCCAACAGGGGATGGTTGGATGAGTATGAAAAATGTGAAAATATCATTTAATAAAGAGGAGCGAACATAGCATGACTACTAGTTTTCAAGCGGAGAACCGCATTCCATTAAATACATCCCGACTTAGGGATTTACGTAAATCCGGGCGTTTGCCAGGTATTGTTTTTGGCAAAAATACGGAGAATGAAATGATTCATATTCCAACAATACAATTTCAAAAATGGTTGAAGCAGGGTACGTCTGGTTTTATAGAACTGCAGTTTGAAGAGAAAGGCTCATTGACTGTATTGTTGGAAGATCTCCAGCGTGATCCAGTTACACGGGATTTACTTCATGTGGATTTTCAGCAGGTGCAGACCAATGAGATCCTGCGTACTAAAATTCCTGTGAAGTTCAACGGCACACCGATTGGCACAAAGCAGGGCGGAGTCGTGCAAGTTCAATTATCTTCTATTGAAGTGGAGGCATTGCCGAGACACTTGCCAACGTCGATTGAATTCGACATTAGTGCTATGGACCTTGGTGAAACGTTACATGTAAGTGATGCTACGTTTGCACCAGATGTGACGGTGATCTCTGAGGGGAATGAGTCTCTTCTCTCTGTAGTTAAACCTTAACAATTCTAAATTCGCAAAGCTGAATAAGTCAAAATTAGCCGTACGGGTGATCATCCGTACGGCTAATTTGTGCTGATTACGAGATGTTGGCGTGCTCCCATCCTCACAAGGACGGGTAGTCTGGAATTCACCTTACGTATGTCTTTTGCTCGCGTACAGGCGCAATGATCCTGATATTTCGCTACCCTTTCAAAGTTCATTCGCAAAATTCAGGTGTAAAGTAGGTAGACTCAGGAAAGGTAATCACTATAATGGAAATAAGATACATATATAGTTGAACCCGAACTGCTAAGGTCATTGGCATAACATTTCTAAACAGGGCGGTGAGCGAAAAGAAATGGACAAATTAAAGAATAGCGGATTCTATAAACTGAGATTCTTCATCACTCCTGAAGAGTTTAAAAGCCTTTTGCAGCTTTTGGAGCATCGGCAAGCGCAATTCCATCGTACCAATGCTGCCCGAACAGAGCATGATTATAATCAGGTGTACGAGGAGTATCAGACGTTCTATCAGTATTTTGTGGCAGGAGAAAAGAGAGATGACATCCATCCCTTCTTTGTTTACTCTATTTCTATTGCATCGGATCAAGAAAGTTCAGGATTTTTTGTGAGAAATGAAGGGGTTTCTTTTCCATATCACGGACAATGGGCAGAGGATGAACTGCCGTGTATCTTGATTTCATTTCCGAAAGGTTTCCAAGTTAATTTGGAAGATGAAAAAGGAAAGTACTATATATATGAGGATATCCGGGACCATAAGCCGCTGACCTATACGTTTTTCGATGAAATAAGAGACTCTATCAAAAAAATGACCAAACCCCTTCGCTTCTCAGCCCTTGATGCAGAAGCGATGAAGGAGCAAAAGCCCTCTGTGCGTATAAGCCATGATGCAATGCACAAATTGAGCCAATCGTGGATCTTCAGTAAATATAGACTTGTGATTCATGGCAAATAGGAGGGGCTGAAATGACGTTCGCCCTAAATATTATCTGTACCTGGGTACTGCTAGTTGCCTCATGTTCCGCAGTATGGTGGAGTTTCAGAACAGAAAAGCTTATAACCATCTCCTGGCTGGCATTTTTGCTACCGGCTGTCTTCCAGCTTGTTACCGCTTTCCGGATTGGTCCAGGCCAAGCAAAGTCACTCATCGTGTTCGGCTGTATCAATCTGGTGTTTGCTGCCCTTGTGGGTGCGGGTGTCTGGTATCTAGTCCAAATAGCCAATTCATATCGAAGGGGCAAATGATCAACGAATGAAAAGGGGAACTCTAATCATGAAGCCAATGCAAGAAATAGAGACGCTGGCCATAGAGATCGCCGCTGCCGCCAGAACGTCTTTTTGTACTCTTTTTGAAAATGGTGAACGTTACTATTATTGCACGTTATACACTACTGGCGAGGGACATGCGCCAAGTATCTCTGCATGGTCGTGGGAAGCTTTGGCGTTAGAATCTGCTAGGCAAGCAGAGGAAAGTGATACGCCGGTATCCACGATTGCGGATCTCATCAAATGGTCGTATGCGGATTCGCCCTATTGTTGTTTTGGGGATGATCACTTTGACGATGTCAAACAACGATATAACGAGCGTCCTTTCATTGCGGAACTGGAGAATGATGATTGGAAGCGCGAGTTGGATGTGAGGCTGAACGCCATGGAGCTGGCGATGAAAATGCTCGATGATGAAGGCGTATTTGCCTTAAATCAATCGCGAGAGTCCGTATGTGCCCTTGTTGAAGTCATGCCGCCGGATGAGATCAATACCGAAATTGCCTTACGTTTGAATCGGGCGGAATCTCCGGCTATGCAAGCATGGTTGGCGGAGGCGGCAGAATAGAAGCATCTGCAATTTAGGGAGTTTTGACCTTCTATTTGACCTTCTATAATGTACCGTTTCGGCTCAATTGGCTGAATAAGATGATTATGATAATAGGACTATAATTCTCGAACCACCTTTGCACATGAAAGGGTGGTTCTTTTTTATGTCTGCGACCCTCGGACAAACACACTTTTTCTGCCTTGTCCACATTTATACCTCACCAAAACTATTTAATTGCATTTAATAGATTATCAATAAAAAAGGAGGTTTTGAGAATGGGAAATAGAAGACCTGGAGCACCTAGAGGTGGTTATGACCCTGTTCAGATCTATAACTCGACTTCGTTTAATGCGAGTGGAGTAGTGGAGTATGCATCCATCTTTTGTAGCAACGATAGATATAGTGTTCAGCGTGATGAGACTTGGAGATCTTCCGGCCGTGGTGTGTGCCTGGTAACTAGAATCACCGCGACAGTTAGAACACCGAGTGGAAATATTGAGGCTGAACCGTATACCTCTTCTGGTACTTCGTACAGCCAGTTCGCCATTATACAGGTAGGGGTAAATCAGTTCCGAGTGACACGTGTTACAAGTGCGATTAGAAAATGCCGGAAATAACCGAAGAGGGTTAATATCGAGATTAGGTACGAAACATGAAGAGACGACTTGCCCGGGCTAGCAGGCAGGTCGTCTTCTTTTGCTTTAATGTTCTTTGTACCATAATATTCTGCGGTGCATCGAGGAATCTTTCAAAAGTCGGAAAGGCCGTAAGGCTGGTTGATAATTGCCTTCTATAATCCAAATTCGCCGTTTCTTGTCGATGGCTATATCGAACCCGACTTGTCTAAGCATAGGGTAATGCTCTCCCAATCGTTTGGCAGCTAATCGTGCAACTTGTTCCGCTCTGACAAGTAAGCGCCGATCTCCAATTCGAGCCAGTCTCAGTGCTTTAAAAACGGGAATGGGGCGGTTATTCACATTGGTGACTTGGTATCCTTGTGCAGCGACTTTAGCATAGGAACCTGTCACGTTCCAAGTGGACGAGGAACTCTTTTTGCGCTGAACCATGATCCGAATGTCGAACGGCCTGTGTTTAATTTGAGCAAGCTGCAGACGCTTTTGGACAATATATTCATCACTTTTGATTGTTTGTTCGAACCATTCCAGTAACTGCTCGTTGTCTCTCATGGTGACTGTGTTATTTTCATTTTGAATACGATAAGCATTTGCACCGCTTCGTTTAATGAACAGGATACCCCTTCCGTAACTGCCATTACGAGGTTTCAGTACAACGCTGGGATACTGAAGAAGCATCTTCGTTAACGTATCCTTCTCAAGCAACTGTGTTTCTGGCAACCGTTCAGCGAGAGAGGGCTCATCGCGCAGAATGCCACACTGCAACCATTTGTCTCTTTCGAATAACATTGGAATCACAGCCTTTTTTTAATCGTCTATGGTAATTCTAATTCAAATTCGTGATTCGCATAAGTGACCATTCGTCCAGATTTGTAAGTCGATGCATGTCCAATCGGTCGATGGAGACAGAAGATGAACTTTTGCGGAAATTACTGCATTCTGGGAAGGCGCTCATTCACGCTTTGAGTGCTTCTGGATACGCAGGCTCACTTCTATCACCACCGTGGATAACGGCATGCCGTGCTGGTACATGTACTGAAACAAGAGCCAAATGTGAAATGGTTTGAGTAGTACTAGACTGACCTTCCACTAGTACTTTTTACCTATAAATTAGCTTATAAAAAAGTGCGACTTTTTTACCAATATATATATAAATTATTCGTTTACTGTATGACTTTTCGATGTTATACTCACAATATTCAAAAAAATTTGTTGAAATATGTCGAATTGAGGCTTATCAGGATGATTATAGGTAAACAAAACGGCGAAGCGATCATCCTCATTCCATCACTTGAACCGGATGAGAGACTTCCAACCTATGTACGGCAATTGCGAGAGTATGGATTGACCAATATTGTTATTGTGGACGACGGATCGGGTGAGGCCTACCAGTCGATTTTCGAGGAGCTTCGTGAGAATGGTTGTGCTCTGCTAACACATGCGGAAAATCAGGGGAAGGGTGCGGCACTCAAGACCGGATTTGAGTATATTGGGAAGCAATTCGACGCATCTTCCTTCGTCGTAACCGCTGATTCAGACGGACAACACGCAGCTGAGGATGTATACCTCATAGCCCAAGAAGCAAGGATTTATCCGGACTCATTGGTGCTCGGGGTAAGAAACTTCAGCGAGGGGAATATACCCCCAAAGTCCCTGTTAGGCAATCGAATGACCTCCTTTATTTTTGCCATGCTCTATGGTAAAAAACTGTCAGATACCCAGACTGGGCTTCGTGCCTTCGGTCCAGGGTTACTTGCGTTTATGCAGGATGTTCGCGGCACTCGATTTGAATATGAGCTGCAGATGCTCATCTCGTGCATTCAGTCTGGCATACCGATTCATACGATGCCAATCCAAGTCATTTATGAAAATGGCAATGCGGGAACTCATTTTAAAGCAATCCAGGATAGTGCCCGAGTAATGGGTGTGTTGTTCTCCAATTTTCTGCGGTTCATTTCATCATCTGTGGCCAGTTCTGTTGTTGATTTGGGTATCGCCTGGTTTTTGATCGACGCGTTGCGGCCCGTGTTGGGTGAGCAGCACTATTTAAGAATTTTGCTTGCAACCGTGATTGCGAGAGTTATTTCCATTGTGGTCAACTATGTACTGAACAGACACTTTGTATTCCGCAAGGAGGATAGCCAGGGCAGTCTATGGCGCTATCTAACGTTATGCGGAGTAGTGATCTTGCTGTCCAGTACCGGTGTTTATATATTCCATACCGTTCTCTTCGTAGATGAGAAATTGGCGAAATTCGTCTGTGATGCCTTGCTGTTCCTGCTCAGTTTCCAATTGCAGCGAAGATGGGTATTTGCAGCAAGGAGGAAGCAGTTGTAGTGCAAAACGAAAAAAGGCAGAATATCTTTTTTGTCATCACGATGATCCTGATGTCGATTTATTTGGTATGGCGTACGTTCTTTACGTTGCCATGGGGTGAGGGCGTACTGAACGTCATTTTTGGTATGCTGCTGATTGTGGCTGAAACGGTCACCGTACTGACAACCTTTGAATTATTCTTTCAAAAGATGCAAAAAGAACGTACACAGCTCGATTTCCCAATCGTTCCGCCGGAGTATTATCCGGATGTGGATGTATTTATTGCTACGCATAATGAGCCTGTTGATCTGTTATATAAAACCGTTAATGCCTGTACGTTCATGGATTACCCGGACAAGCAGAAGGTTCATATCTATCTCTGTGACGATGGAGCAAGACCTGAGGTGGAGGAGCTTGCCAGACAATTTGGCGTGGGGTATCTGGGGTTCCCCGGAAACAAGGATGCCAAGTCTGGTAATCTGAACAATGCACTGAGCAAAAGCTCTTCGCCGCTCATTGCAACGTTTGATGCGGATATGATTCCACAGCACACCTTTTTGATGAAAACGGTACCCTATTTCATGCTCTCCACGTTTATTAAGGAGAATGAGGTATGGCGTCCTCGCCGAGAGGACGAGATGGACCCTAAGTTCAAGCTTGGTCTGGTGCAGACCCCGCAAAGCTTCTACAATCCAGATCTATTCCAGTTTAACCTGTATGCAGAGCAAGGTATTCCGAATGAACAGGATTTCTTCTCCAGAGAAGTGAACATCCTGCGTAATGCCTCCAATGCGGTAGCCTATACAGGAAGTAATACGATCATTTCCCGGCAGGGTATGGAAGACATCGGAGGTTTTCCGCTCAATACAATCACCGAGGACTTTGAGACAAGCATCCGCTTGCAGCAGGAAGGTTATATTACCTATGCGACTCAAGAGGTTCAAGCTGCCGGGCAGACAACAACAACAGTGAAGAGCATGATTAAACAACGAATTCGTTGGGCACGGGGTATCATTCAGAGCCTGCAGAATACGCGTGCACCTTTATCTGGCAAGCTCCCTTTCTGGACGAGAGTGACCTACTTAAGCAGTTTCTTATACTGGTGGTCCTTCTTTAATCGGTTGATTTTCATTTTGGCACCTATTTTGTTTGCGTTGTTCGACTTCCAGATTGTGAATACAACCTTTTGGCAAATCCTAATATTCTGGCTTCCATCTTATTTCTTCTATAGTGTATCCATGCGATATCTGTCCAGTAATATTCGGAATCAGCGATGGAGTCAGGTTATCGATACCATATTTATGCCTTATCTGATCTGGCCGGTTCTCCTGGAGACGCTGGGAATTCGCGAGAAAAAATTCAAGGTCACCAACAAAAGCAGAGCAAGCGGTCGACAATGGATGTCTGCTCTGTTATATGCACTTCCGCATATCTTCTTGCTGTTGCTTTCCATTGCAGCCGTGATTCGGTATGTGAATGGCAAGTACGGCATTGCGCTGTTCTTCAGCAGTATCATTATTTTCTGGCTGATTCATAACATGATTGCGCTGTGTTATGCCCTGTTCTTCATGATCGGCCGCCGTGCGTATCGGGAGACAGAACGGATTCGGGCGCAGGAAGATGTCACGATTCACGACCAAGCCAACAATCTGCGTTATCAGGCCAAGACGGTGGATGTATCTGAGCAAGGTATTGCCTTCTATGTCCCATATCCCATTTATTTGGCTGAGCAGAAGATCATCTCTTTGGTTGTCAAAACCGACCGGTATGAGGCCAATCTCGATGCAGTCATCGTTTATGTGAAACAGGATGGAGAGGGCTGGCGTTACTCCGCAACGGTTCAGCCGATTGATGAGAATGATAACCGCCAATACATGCAAATCATCTACGACCGTAAACACTCGTTGCCAGAGCAGATGAATCTGTGGGATACGGCTTATGACGATATGTTACGTAATGTGAAAAAAAGGATTGTTCAACCCAGATCGGATCAGCGAAAAATGCCGCGGCTTTCCCTTCAGCTTCCAGTTCATTTCACCAATGATGCTAGCTGTACGCTGCGCAGCTTCAATTATCGTTTCTTCTCCGCGACGGGTTTCCATGGTGATATTGCGGCAGGAGCGGTCGTTACTTTTTATACGAAGAGTAATATTGAAGTCATTTTGCAACATACGGGAAAAACGACAGCCCGTGAGCGCGAAGTGCTTCTCTCGGTGGAGAATATCGATGATATTGTGGAGAAGGGCCTGATCGACCAATTGCTGACGGATTTGATTCAGCCACATTCTGATCGTGCCACCAGAGAGGGTTAGGAGAGATAGAGATGCTCATTGTGCTTCATTTTGTGATGGGAGTTTTATTGATAATCTCCTTTGTTGGTTATATGCAGTTTGTTCGGAAGACATTTGCACTACGGTGGGAGTTTATCCCTGTATTTGTGTTTTCCTCGATTGCCTGCATCGTATATTTCGCTGGCTTGGCAGGTCAGCTCTTTACGGGCAGCCTTGTCATCCTGATTGCAGGTTTGCTTTTATATGGGGGAATGTTGTTTCTCAGGCCGCGCCGAGGGGCATCATTACGTATGTCCTTTTCCATATTCCAATTTTCATTCCTGGCAGGAACTTTTGTTTTCTTGCTGGTACTCTTTCAGAACCAATTAACACATTACGATAATTTCTCACACTGGGCTATCGTATTGAAGCAGATGTTGAGTACAGATGCCTTTCCGACGCCAGACTCCAACCTGATTGATTTTAAAAACTATCCGCTCGGGACTTCGTCGTTCATTTATTATGTCTGTCGTTTCATGGGGCACTCCCAGTCCGTAATGCTCTTGGCACAGGGATTGCTTATCTTTTCCTGTTTTTATGCCATGTTTGGCATTGTTTCGGAGAAGAAACGCTTTCTTCTGTATGCTTTTCTTGGACTCGGGTTATCTACACTTTCGTTTTTCAATCTTACGATTCGGATCACTAACCTGCTCGTGGATTTCTTGCTTCCGATCTACGCGCTCGCGATCCTGGCAGTGATCTACCAATATCGTAATGAGATCAAAAAGGCATGTATTGTTGTTTTTCCGCTTGCGGGATTACTGACCATCATCAAAAGCACGGGTATTATTTTCGCCGCGATCAGTCTGATTTTCCTAGTGTACTCATGGCTAAAACATAAGCAAAAGTTCAGTTGGAAAACAGCGCTCGCTGTAGTGGGTACGATCTGCGGTGCGCTGATTCCCTACTTTGGCTGGAGCTGGCGAATGGCGAAGGTGTTCCAAGGGATTGATAACAAGTTCGATGTGGCTACCTCGGGGATTCAGGCCGGCAAAACGCCAGAGCAGATGCGTGAGATTCTGTGGACTTTCCTCAAGGCCAGTACGGATCTGACGACACGGCCAGTGATCGGCATTGTTATTTTCCAGCTTATCCCAATCGCAGCTTCTGTATTTGCCATCGTTGTGCTCAAGAAGAAGTGGAACTTGTGGAAAGCACTAATTGCACTGGACGTTGTTCTGTTACTGTATTACGCAGGGATCCTGGCCCTGTATCTCTTCTCCATGCCATTGGATGAAGCAATTGTCCTAGCTGGATTTGAGCGTTATGCGTCCAGTATCGTGGTGCTGTTCGCCGGTGGGCTGGTGTTGTGTGCTGCGATCGACCTGGAGCGATCATTTCACTATCGGATTGGTGAAGTGCCTGATTATCAATCCTTTAAGACGGTTGAGACCAAAGGTCATTATCAAAAAGGCATCATCGGCTGTATGGCGGTTGCGGCCACCATCCTTTTGTCCGAATATAATGGTATCGTGTCTATCGCCCAAAGTTATGATACAACGCTCCCTTACAAGATTCATGCGGTTACTGGTGATCGGTGGTACTCAGATGGGCAAGAGGATAATAACAGATATCTCTTCTACGCCTCAGACAGGGACCAACAGGTCACGAACTATTACATGCAATATGTAGGGAAGTATTTCTTGTATGCTCCTCATGTGGACGGAATTGTGTTGTTCTATGAGGATAATATGGATAACCTTCTGAGCGGTTACGATTATCTGGTGGTTGTGGAGACGGACCTCAATGCCAAGTGGTTGCTGAAAAAACATTATGGCATCGACATGCAAGAGGGGATCTACAAAATCACCCGTGCCGGGGATCAGATCGTTCTTACTTTGACGTGAGATCATAATTGTTGAGATCCTGTTCTGAGCATCAGGTCAGGATAGATGGAATACATGATTGTATATAGAGTCTCCTTAAATATAGCCCGCTATAGCTAATACCTATAGCGGGCTATAACTCTTTCGTAGAACAGCTATTCCGATCGGATATGTTATATTTAATTCTATAATGATAAACGGGGAGATTAAACTATGAGCATACAAACAGAACCTAAACAACGAACAGTCACTCCATTTCGATATGATATTGTTGGCAGTTTCCTGCGCCCGAGTGCGTTGAAGGATGCCCGATTAAAATACCAGAACGGCGAAATTACCACGGAACAGTTGAATGAAGTGGAGAATGCCGAGATTGTGAAACTTGTACAGAAGCAAAAAGAGGTTGGACTTCAGGCTGTAACGGACGGCGAATTCCGCCGCTCTTGGTGGCATCTGGACTTTTTCTGGGGACTGGATGGTGTAGAGCGGACAATCATTGAGGAAGGCTACCGATTCAACGGTGCGACATCCAGACCGGAAACAGCTCGTCTGAGCGGCAAAATCAGCTATAGCAGTCATCCATTTGTAGCGCATTATGCCTTCTTGAAAGAAGCGGCTGGGGAAGACGTTGTTGCCCGTCAGTCCATTCCAGCAGCAGCTCAGTTCCTATTCGAATTGGACCGGGCAGATAATAAGGAAAGCACACAGGCCATCTATCCGAACCGCCAAGAGCTTCTCTCGGACATTGTCGGAGCGTACAAAGCATCCATCCTGGCTTTTTATGAAGCCGGCTGCCGTAGCATCCAGATTGATGATTGCACATGGGGTGCATTGTGTGACCAACAGTTCATCACAGTGATGGAGCAGATTGGTGTTAATGTGGAAGAGTACGCCAATGAACTCGCAAAACTGAACGAAGATGTGGTATCTGGCCTGCCGGAAGACCTCGTGGTAACCACTCATGTCTGCCGCGGTAATTATGTTTCGACATTTGCAGGAGTCGGTGGCGGTTATGAGCCGATTGCGCAGACACTTCTGAGCATCGATAACTACTCTGGATTCTATCTGGAGTTTGATACGGAACGGGCTGGAGACTTCAAGCCACTTCGATTCCTGAAGGACAATCAGCAGGTCGTACTTGGCCTCTTCTCTTCCAAATTCGGAGAGTTGGAGAACAAGGAAGATATCCTGAAACGGATTGAGGAAGCTACACAATATGTTGATCTGGATCGAATCTGCCTGAGTCCACAATGCGGCTTCGCTTCCACGGAAGAAGGCAACCATCTGACCGAGGAACAGCAATGGCGCAAACTTGCCTTCATTAAGGAAATTGCTGAAGAGCTTTGGAAGTAACTTTTTCAACGTCATTCATCATTCACGCACATGTTATGCATAAGTAAAAATTCGCTAAAAAGCCGTACGGACCATCATCCGTATGGCTTTTTGGTGTAGTCCTCATTGTAGAGTGGATGTTTGATCAGAGTCCATAATAGCCAAGAGAGTGAAGCAATGGGTAGAGATGCGAGTAACGGTTCAGGGAATCGGCATGAGTCAGGAAGAGGTGTGGTGGACGAAATAAAATAGCGACAGTTAGGACAAAGGGATCTTTGTCGCAACTGCCGCTATTTGTCTATTTCGCATGATATCGTCCTTTAGGCACCACCATGGGCGATCCCGAGACGGGGTCTTCTATGACCGTACATTCCAATCCGAAAATGTCTTTAACCTGTGGGGCGGTTATCACCTCTGCGGGCTTACCCTCAGCCACAAGTTTCCCGGTATGAAGCACAGAGGGTTACATTCCTTGATGAAGTAGTCCATTATCCGTTCTTAACGGAACAGTTATAGGATGAGAGCAGGAGGGGTTCTATTAAATTAGGATAAAAATAATATCCATGTATTACATTCCAGATCATGGTATATTTGTATTATTAAATAATGTAAGGAGATTCTACATGCATAATCAATTCATCAAAAAGTTGATCGTTCTTTGTTTGGTTTTTGTATTATTACCAGCAACGAGCGTTTTGGCTGCGTCGTCACTTATTAAGGACCCGGTCTTGGCCAAAGTTATTCGAGCAGATCTGAAGATGTCGGCTAAGAAGGAAATAAAGGCTGCCGATTTGAAAAAATTAAAATCTCTATATGCTATGGAATTAAAAAGTAAGATTTCTAACCTGCAAGGTCTTGAACATGCCGTTAATATGACGGATCTATTCTTGCCTGGTCAAAATATAAAAAATATTAAGCCACTCTACAAGTTAAAGAAATTGACGTTCTTAGCTGTTGAAGGCAATCAGATTGCAGATATCTCGCCACTTTTAGGTCTGACTAATCTGCAAAATCTGGTTATGGACGATAACAAAATCAAAAGCCTGGCTCCATTAAAAAATATGCATAAGCTGACCAGTCTGCTCGCCAGTGGTAATCAGGTGACTGATCTAATTCCTCTTCAGAAGTTAAAGCTGGAATGGGTCATTATGAACGATAATAAAATTCAGGATCTGACTCCTTTAAAAAATCATCCGACCTTGGAGTATCTATATGTAGAAAATAACCTCATTGAGGATATTTCAGTGCTCGAAACCATCCCACATCTAACAGAGGTATATTTGGCTAACAATCCGTTGAATGATCGAGCAGAGCAGGTTGTGAAAAAGCTGGAGAAGAAAGGTGTCCTTGTAAGTCTGGTAAGCGATGAAGCGGATCAGGCGAAGTAGTTTCGATTAGAAAAAATGTATATGTATATGTAAGAAGAAGTTAATCCCTCATTATATTGAACAAAAACAAAGAAGGCCGCAGATATTCTGACGGCCTTCTTTAAACATGCTGAACAGAAACGCTCGGTAACAAATTAACGCCCGTCCCACAACAATATTATTCCACTTCGATCTCCTTCACCGTCTCTCCTTCAACCAGCACAGGCTGATAGTAGGTGTTCGTTGGCAGATCCTTTTTGCCTTGCAGATTCTTGATCACCCAGTCGGCAGCATCGCGGCCCATTTGCTCTTGGGGGTGGGTGAGCGTTGTAAGCCTTATGTTGGCGTTCTTGGCAATATACGAATTGTCCTGTCCAATGATGGATAACTCATCCGGGATCGAGATGCCCAGTTGCCTGCAGGCGTGCACGACCTCCAGTCCCACTTCATCGTTGTAACAAACAATCGCGGTGAGCGCATCCCTGTTTTCGTCCAGATATGTGGCTACACTAGAAGATAAATCCGGTTTCGATGCGGTATCAAAGGAAAGCACTTGCTCAGGATGGAACCGTAACTTCGCTTCACCCAGCGCCTTGATGTACCCCTTCATCCGGTACTTGCCCTGTAGATCATCCATTTTGGCAATAATGCCGATCTGGGTATGGCCTTTGGCGATCAATTCACGTGTGGCAAGATAACTGGATTGCACGTCATCCAGGCAGAAGAACGGAACCTCCAGCTCCTCATAAAATGCATTAATCATCGTAAACGGCACATCCTGCTCTTTGAACGATAGGTAGTATGCAATGTTGGGATTGTAGAGATTACTTTTGGTTGGTTCGACAATCAGGCCATCCACGCCGTAGGAGAGCATCATTTCGAGGGCTTTTTTCTCCTGCGCTACATCATTATTAGTACTGGCCAGCAGTAACGAGTAGTTGTCCTCATTCAGACGACTCTCAATACCGCGAATGATGGACGGAAAGATGTAATCCGAGATGTATGTCGTGATCACACCAATCGTTTTCTTAGACGTATGGCCACCTGATCGTGATCGATACTGATTGCTAACGTAAGTTCCTGAACCCTTTTCGCTTCGTAAAAACCCTTCGTTTGATAACTCCAAAATAGCCTTCCGCACCGTCTGGCGACTTACGGTGTAGCTTTCCTGTAAAGCCAACTCGGTGGGGATCTGTTCGCCTATGCTATATGTCCCCGAAAGGATATGACTCTTTATATCATCAATGATGACCTGATATTTTGGCTTCACGTAGTCCACTTCTTTCATCGTTACTCATCTATATAAACGTAGTTGTTCAAATAGTTGTACGTACATATTTTAGCATGATTCAGTTTGAATGCATATAAAACAGCACAATTTTTGAAATAAACCGTACATATCAGGTCTTTTTAGAAAGAGGTGTACCTTACAGCATAGCCAATTTATAGCCATATAAGACCTTTGAATGGTTAAATAGAGTACAATATGTGTCCTTTGTAAGTATAACTATTATATATTATTGACAAATGTACGTACAAAAAATATACTAAGGCTGTCAGAAAAGGAAAGCGCATTCTTTGAAAACACAACAGGAAGCATTTATACAAAAATATTATTAGTCACTGCTATAAGTAAGAGATTCACCTTATATATGCATCCTTTGGGATGTGAAATCGCGACCGGAGAGGGGATACACGTGATTATGAGTCAATTGGACTTGAAAGAAGCCATTACCAAGGGTGCTACTTCGCTCGGTATTGAATTTGGATCAACGCGGATTAAGGCGGTGTTGATTGACGAGCGTTTTGAGACCATCGCGTCAGGCAGTTATGAATGGGAGAACCTCCTGAAAGATGGATATTGGACGTACAACCAGGAGGATATCATCACAGGTCTGCAAACGGCTTATCGTGAGATGAAGCAAGATGTGGAACAGAAATACGGTATTACGCTGCGCACGGTCGGGTCTATCGGATTCTCGGCCATGATGCACGGATATATCGCTTTGGATAGCGCTGGTGAACTGTTGGTACCTTTCCGCACGTGGCGTAACGCTACGACGGGAGCAGCTGCAAGAGAGCTAACGGAACTTCTGAAATTCAATATTCCGGAACGCTGGAGCATTGCCCACTTGTATCAAGCGATTTTGAACGAAGAGGTGCATGTGCCACAGATCGATCACCTGACAACTTTGGCTGGATACATCCACTGGTTGCTGACGGGCAATAAGGCGATTGGGATCGGCGATGCTTCAGGCATTTTCCCAATTGACGAGTCTACACATAACTATCACCCATCCATGATCCAACAGTTCGACGAACAGATCGCAGGCAAAGGTTATCCGTGGAAAGTTGAGGACCTTCTGCCCAAGGTATATCTCGCGGGTGAGAATGCGGGTGAGCTAACGGAAGCGGGAGCCAAGTTACTCGACCCTTCACAAGATCTGCAAGCAGGCATTCCGCTCTGCCCGCCAGAAGGCGATGCCGGAACGGGTATGGTGGCAACAAATAGCGTGAGAAAACGTACGGGCAACATCTCCGTCGGCACATCCGTATTTGCGATGATCGTACTGGAGAAGGAATTGTCCAAAGTGTATCCCGAGATCGATATGGTCACCACGCCGGATGGCAGTCCAGTAGGGATGGTGCATGCCAACAACTGTTCCAGTGATATCAATGCATGGATTGGATTGTTCCGTGAATTCTCTCAAGCGATGGGATATGAAGTGGACAACGGAAAGTTGTTTAGCGTGTTGTTTAACAAGGCTTTGGAGGCAGACCCTGATGGTGGTGGCTTGCTCAGCTACGGTTACTACTCAGGCGAGAACATTACGGGACTTGAGAAAGGCCGTCCATTGTTTGTCCGCTCCCCAGAAAGCAACTTCAATCTGGCAAACTTCATGCGGACACATCTGTTCAGTGCCTTCGGTGCACTCAAGTTGGGTATGGACATTTTGACGGAGGAAGAGAATGTAGCCATTGATAGTATTTTGGCGCACGGTGGCTTGTTCAAGACTCCTGTGGTGGGACAACGTATTGTGGCTGCTGCGATGAACGTACCGGTATCGGTAATGTCTACCGCTGGTGAAGGCGGCGCATGGGGCATGGCGCTTCTAGCTTCCTACATGATCAACAAGGATCAAGAGGAGAGCCTGGATGTGTTCCTGGAGCAGAAAGTCTTTAACGATGTGGAGGGTGTCGAAGTGGCACCGGATGCATCGGATGTGAAAGGGTTTGAAGCATTTATCGAACGCTATCGGAGTGGACTTGCGATTGAGCAATCAGCCGTAGATCATCTGGTAGAGGTTGTTCAAAAAGACCGCTTTTGATTACGAAGGATGCCTAGTGGCATCATCAACATCGAATATGGAATTCAGCCGAAATGTCCGTTGCTCACGTAGCTCGATCTACGCTCCGCTACTCCATTTCTAGCTTCATCCCATCTTCTCGGTACTGAAAACCGACTTTTTGAACACGCACTATTAGAGAACGGGAGGGAATAACATGTTAGAACAACTGAAAGAAGAGGTATTTCAGGCGAATCTGGAACTGCCAAAGCACGGACTTGTGAAATTCACATGGGGTAACGTCAGCGCAATCGATCGGGAAAGCGGTCTGTTCGTGATCAAACCAAGTGGCGTCAGCTACGATACGATGAAAGCAAGCGACATGGTTGTGGTTGATCTGGACGGTAACGTCGTGGAGGGTGAGATGCGACCTTCCTCGGACACCGCAACACATGCCGTACTATATAAGCATTACTCGGAGATTGGCGGCATTGTGCACACACACTCCACATGGGCGACCATCTGGGCGCAAGCCGGACTGGACGTCCCTGTTATGGGAACAACACATGCAGACACGTTCTATGGAGCGGTGCCTTGTGCACGTTTCCTGAATCAGGACGAGGTGGATCGAGGATACGAAGCGGAGACGGGACGCGTCATTATTGAAACGTTTGAACAGCGCGGGATTGATGTTATGGCTGTTCCGGCTGTATTGCTTCATGGTCATGCGCCGTTTACGTGGGGGAAAGATGCCAAGTCTGCGGTGGTAAACAGTGTCGTGCTGGAGGAAGTGTGCAAAATGAACCTGTACGCGCGGCAATTGAATAACTTCGCGAAAGAACTGCCACAAGGCATTTTGGATAAACACTATCTGCGAAAACACGGAAAAGACGCGTATTACGGACAAAAGTAATTAGGTTATATAGCGATCGGTTGATAATAATTCAAGCGAATAGGTTGTTTGTTACTACTACCAATGAAGTTGTATCAAACTTTTACACGATAACGGAGAGTGCAGTACCAATCTGTAGAAGCGAAGCGCTCGCCTTTATAACCGGATATCATCCTTATTAAAATTGATCAAAGAAATCCGGGGATAACCAGCGATCGGAAGATGGTACTGCAATCGCAGTGTTCTAGTGTAACCCATTTGTTCAACTATAAAATAATGAAATGAGGATGATTATATGTCAGCAGCAAAAGAATTCTGGTTTGTGGTCGGTTCACAGCACTTGTACGGAGAAGAAGCACTGGGTGAAGTAAAAGCCAACGCACAGAAAATTACGGATGCGCTTAATGCAAGTGGCGTACTGCCGTACCCGCTCGTATTGCAGGATCTGGCGGTAAGCGCAGATAAAATCACGAGCACGATGAAAGAAGTCAATTACCGCGACGAAGTAGCGGGTGTGATCACATGGATGCATACATTCTCCCCGGCGAAAATGTGGATTCGTGGTACAAAATTGCTGCAAAAACCTTTGCTGCACTTGGCAACCCAATTCAACGAAAGCATTCCTTGGGCAACCATCGATATGGACTTCATGAACTTGAACCAAGCGGCACACGGTGACCGTGAATATGGCTTCATTAATGCCCGTCTGAGAAAACAAAATAAAATCGTTGTTGGCTACTGGGAGCGCCCAGAAGTGCAACAACAGGTTGCTGACTGGATGGACGTAGCGGTAGCTTATAATGAAAGCTTTAACATCAAAGTAGCTCGCTTCGGTGATAACATGCGTAACGTGGGCGTAACCGAAGGTGATAAAGTGGAAGCACAGATCCAATTCGGATGGACGGTTGATTACTTCGGCATTGGCGACCTCGTGCAATACGTGAACGCTGTAACAGAGCAGGAAATCGATGATTTGATTGCTCAGTATGGAGACCTCTACGAATTCGATTACGGCACGAACAGCAAGGAAGCTTGGGAAGCCAGTGTACGTGTGCAAGCGAGCTATGAAATTGCGATCAAACGTTTCCTGGACGAAGGTGGTTACAGTGCCTTCACTACAAACTTCGAAGATCTGCATGGCATGAAACAACTTCCGGGTCTGGCTGTACAACGCCTGATGGCTCAAGGGTACGGATTTGCCGGTGAGGGTGACTGGAAAACAGCTGCGCTGGATCGTTTGCTGAAAATCATGGCCCATAACGAGAACACGGGCTTCATGGAAGATTACACATACGAGATGGCTGCTGGACAGGAAGCTATCCTGCAATCTCACATGCTTGAAGTAGATCCGACACTTGCCAGCACCAAACCAAGAATCATCGTGTCCCCACTGGGCATTGGCGATCGTGAAGATCCGGCTCGTCTCGTATTCGACGGCAAAGCAGGTGAAGGTGTCGTGGTATCCATGGCAGACTTCGGTACACATTACAAACTGCTGATCAACGAAGTATCTGCTTTTGAACCAACCGTTCCAGCACCTAATCTGCCAGTAGCACGTGTTCTGTGGAGCGTGAAGCCGAACTTCCAAGATGGAGTGAAGGCATGGATCGAAAATGGTGGTGGTCACCATACGGTTGTATCCTTGAACCTGACTACAGATCAGATCGTGACGTATGCGAAGCTGGTGAATCTGGAGTACGTTATTATTAAGTAAAAGTGGATTGGCAGCTACTGCCTGAACTCATACAATTTTTTTCTCTGTGGCCGGGGGTTAACCCTCGGCCCTTTGTTTGTTATGCTGAGAAGCATGATGTGAAGCTGAGCAAGGATTTGCTTTTTCATCGAAAAGGGATAAGAAATGAAGGAGGAAGGACATGTATACAAAAGAAAGCTTGATGCAGCAGCTAGAGCAGCTTGGTATGGATAGGCAAGGCACGTTGCTCATTCACTCTTCAATGAAAAGTATAGGCGAGGTTGAAGGTGGAGCAGACACGGTGTTGGATGCCTTTAGTGACTATATGAAAGAGGGATTGTTGGTGCTTCCCACTCATACGTGGTCTACCATTAATGCGGATAACCCAGTGTTCCACGTGGAAAATACTACCTGTTGCGTGGGCATTCTGCCTGAACTTTTTCGTAAACGTGCGGGCGTAGTTCGTTCGTGGCACCCTACGCATTCGGTAGCGGCACTGGGAAGGGACGCAGAGGCATTTACGAAGGACGATCATCTCTTCGATACACCGTGTGCGAGAGGTTCAGCATGGGGGAAACTGCTTGATCGGAAAGCGTCGATCTTGTTAGTAGGCGTTGACTTGAAGCGGAATACATTTATCCACGGGGTCGAAGAGTGGGTGGACATCCCTGGCAGAATGACGGACGAGCATGAGATGCTGTATACGGTTTTACCGGATGGAAGCCAGATTTCAGTACCATCCCGCAGACATTGTGGGTTGCCATGGTCGGAGCATTTCTGGAAAGTAGACGAGGTATTGGTTCGCGAAGGTGCGATGCGTATAGGAAAGCTCGGCGATGCGGTCGTAAGAGTGTGTGATGCGGCTAAGACAGAAGAGGTAATTACGGAGATGCTCAAGCATAACCCCGATCTATTCACGGACAATCTCCCTCTACATGCAGTAACCGAATGATACAAGGGCCGTCCGGTAGCCGGATGGCTCAATATCGACCACTTGATGATACCCGAATATCTCCTGAGCAGATGATCTCCTCTCCTGTTTGTACTCTAACCTTCAAAAGCATTCAAAATAATCAGAAATAGATCAGCATTTCGATCAGAGGTTGGTCGGACTTCCAGTGTATGGGCTACTCACCCTTATGGTGGTGTGATAAGATATGGTTAAATTAACCAATAAGTTTGGCGTAGCAGAATTGTATAGGTGTTTATTGAAGTTATATATAAGTATCACATAGAATCATGAACAACCACGTTGTCATTGTAGCATCTAAGAAGGAGAAGATTCGTGAACCCTTTAGTATGGTATGATCTCTTTTTATTTGTCCTTTTGTTTGGTGTAGGTGTATATGTGTTTGCTACGGTTAGAATTACGAACTTACATAAAGTGTACTTTTTATTTCACGGGTTGATGATGCTCTGGCCTTTCTGTCAATTTGCGAGTACGCTCACGGATGATTCCGGTCTGCAATTGTTCTACGTTACCTTATCTTTCGTTGCGGTCTCTCTGCTTGGGAGCGGGTGGCTTCTACTGACGATCTTTATTACCGGTTATTCAGAGCGTCTGAGTGCAAAAGGAACCTTCTTGCTATTTATCCCTGCGGTGATCGGGGCTATAGGTGTGGTCGCAAATCCATGGAACGAGTTCGTCATTCCACTGGAGGGCGGGTACATCGAGCGGGATTACGGCCTTTGGTTCTGGGTTGTGATGACTATTCTGGTGAGTTATTTCTTGACTTCTCTCGTGGTTCTATTCCGGGCGGTGTATTCTTCGCAGACGTCTGCCATGATCAAAAAACAGGTGCGGATTACCCTGTGGGGCATCTTCGTCTTGGCTGTTTTTGCAACAATTGATGCGATTCTGAATGTCGTTCTAGCCCGCTGGTTGCCGATCATTCCTGGCATGACTTCGCTGGGGATCTTTCTGTCGGACCTGTTCTTTGTCTATGTGATCAAAAGATACAATGTGTTCGATCTGGTCTCCATCGCCCATGAGGACGTAATCAATACCATTCCATATGGCATCCTGGTACTGGATGAGAATGAAATCATTGTTGAAGCGAACAAAGCCTCACGATCCTTTATGGATCTGCATGTGGGGGATTCATTTGATATGGAAGCCTTTCTGGAGTCTGTTCATGTTGTGGGCAGCTGTCGGGAGTTCGTGAATCACTATAAGAAAAAAGAAAATACCCTCTCTCACATCGAAGTGATCGTGGAGCGGGACAACAATATCCGGCACTATATCCTGCAATCTTCTCCGATTGTGGATTCGGCTCTTGTGCCGATTGGTCATATACTCACGTTCCAGGATGTCTCGCAAGAGCGCTTCTATGTGAAAGAGATGAATCGCCAGAACGTAACGCTTCAAGAGCGAAATCAGGCTCTAGACCTGATCCGTCAGGAGTTATCCGAGGCCAATCGCAAACTGGAGGAACTGGCGCTGACGGACAGTTTAACCAACTGTTACAACCGTCGATATCTGACCCAACACCTGAATCACGAGGTCATTACCAATATTCAATACAAAACACCATTTTCACTCCTGCTGCTCGATATCGACTACTTCAAAGCGATCAATGATCGCTATGGGCATGTCATCGGGGACGAAGTGCTCGTCCGTACGGCGGAGGCGGTCAAACAATCCATTCGCAGTACCGATATCCTGACGCGTTATGGCGGGGAAGAGTTCATGATCTACCTTCCGCATACGGAGCATGATCTGGCGAACCAAATCGCAGAGCGCGTGAGAACAGCTGTGGAGTCCAACCACATTATGGTGGATCACGAGATTATGCAGGTGTCGATTACGATTAGTATTGGGATTCTTTCCTTTGAGGACTTTGAAGTTGTGCATGTACCGGACAATCCGGAGGGGTATTTGACTCAGCTGTTCGCTGCGGTGGATAAGGCCTTGTATCAGGCGAAGCAGAATGGGCGTAACAGAGTGGAGTTTGCGGAGTTTGAGCGGGGAGTTATTTGAAAAGAGAAATAAGATAAGAGTGGAGACGTACTCCACTCTTTTTGGTGTTAGCGTATGATTTTGATGTAGAGATATTTATTCGGAATTTTTATGTGATTTTTCGATAGCATTTAAAAATTCTTTGCTAATTTTGGTCAATGATACGATTGTATCTGTACTTTTGCCGCTTATTAAAGTTATATGTTCATCCAAGGCTCTTTTGTACTCAGAGTCTTCTTTGAATTTAAAGATTTCTTCAGCAGTGACCTGCAATCCATTGATTATTTTCTCAAGAGTCTCCAAAGAAATGTTACGATCTCCCCGTTCAACTCCACCAATATAGCTGTAATGAAGACCTGCTGCTTCCGCCAGTTGTTCCTGAGTCCAGCCTTTTGCTTTCCTTAACTCACGTATTCGATTTCCTACGTCCTCTGGTAAACTCATTTGATCACCTCCACTTAAGGTTAGAAGAGGTTATAGAATCCTTACAGACTAATATGTGCAAAGGAAATGATTATTAAACAGTACTTATAAGTACAATTTATATTGATCTTCTTTTGATTTATCTATACAATTATAAGAAAATCGATAATTAAGGAGGATTATCTTTGCGGAAATCTATCCTAAAATCACTCAAACCTGACATCATTGTTGAAATGTTGGAGATGGCTGTGGCTTTTGAAAATTGGAACAAGGTGATGGAGAGGGCAGACATGTTATATCAATGTGTGCAGTCGATCCATGAAGAGCGGCAGGAGTATCGGTCAAAGGGAGTGCCTGCACCACATATACACATCGAGCAGCCCCTGGTCTACTATTACGGGTTCAGTCACTTAATGCGGGGTATGGCTCACCGGAAGATGGGACAGGTAGATCAGGCGCGGGCATGTATCGATCAGTACGCAGAACTGGGGTGGATGGAGGATCTGGATGAGGTAGGCATGCAGGTGGTACAGGAGTTCAGGCATAAGGCACAGGTGAATCGGTATGCTCTTGAGATTGAAGCTGGGCAGGTGGAACTGCTGGAGGAGTTTGTGAACTTTTTGCTTGAGCATCCGGAGGAATGGTTGGCAGGTCTGAAAGTGATTACGGAGGCAGCAGTGCGGCATAGGTGGCAGATTGATCGGGTTTTACAGGTGATTGAGGATCAGATGCTGGGCGATGGCACAAAAATGAATTCTTCAAACAACGATGATATGTACCATTACTGTTATCAGCGGGCTTTGTATGAACGGTGGATGGGAAGACCGCAGGAGGCCGTGGAATTCATTTTGCAGGGGATTCGGTTAGCGGATAAGCTTGGGTTGGATCGGTATTTTATAAGGTGCATAGCATTGTTGGAATCATTGCGGGAAGAGGCGACAGCGGAGCAGATCGGGCGGTATCGGGTCATGTTGGAGGAAATGAAGTAGGAAAGGTATTTACTGAAACTGGTAGGATATGCCTTGAAGTGGGTATATGCATATAGGACCATAGCACCGATGAGGAGCACAGCTTGTGTTTTTACCATGGTGAAATCAGGATGTTAGCCGGATAGTTTACATATTACACTTCTGCTAACATAGGATAATCATATTTTGAATGAGCGGAGAAACGTATGAGTACAATCAAAGTTACCCCTGAACAACTAAATCACGTATCGAATCAGGTGGATCAAGCCAGACAGCAGTTGGAGAGTATACGAAGTGATCTGATGAGACAGATCATGTTCGTTCAGATGATGTGGATGGGTGCGACGCAGGAGCGATTTTACTATGAGTTCGAGCAGTCACGACCTATACTGGATAAAGCGCTAGAGAGTATGGTGAATACATCCAAGGAATTGAAGGATATCGCCACGCGATTCCAAGATGCAGATGCTCAGAAGGTAAGTCTGGGTGGTGCGTTTGGAGCAGTCGGTGCCGCAGCTATGATGACCAAATCAACAGGTGGTTCAGGTTCGGGTGACAAGGGCTATCGGATGGCGCAAATCAATATGTTCGGTAAATTGGTATGGATGCCTGTCAACGAGAATGGTGTTGCGGATCAGGCTGCTCTTCGGGCTTATCAGAGGGATCAGGGAAATCTGGACTTTAATCGCATGCAAGCTGTGAACGTTGAACCGCCTGGGGAAGATATTTTTGCGTTACAGATCAAGGCATTTGAGATGGGGATTCATCCTACGACGGGCGAGCCTGTATCCGATAAGTATGCTCAGATGATGGTGACCTCTCTGAAGTTTAGTCAGATATTCATGGCCATTCAGATGGTTCGTGGGAGTATGCCAGGACGTTCGGGACCGTTTAAAACTTCGTCAACTGGCTTGGCATCTAAGATTCAGAATAATATAAAGAAGGCTGAATCGGAAGCGAAATTGGTTAATAAGCCAGCGGAGAAAACAGTTGAGGGAACACGAAGCTCTCCTATTGTCGAGGATCTTTCTAGAGCGCAACAAAGGAACCTTACAACATTGGATAATATAGTTGATAAGCATCTTACTGAGATGGATTTTTCCGGTACTTTACGTGATTTGCAAGGAAACCCAGTGCCGAACAAAAAAACAGGCGGGTATTGGAATCATTTACAAGAGATGCAGGACTCATACAAAGGATTAAGTAAAATAAAACGCGGATTAGAAGGTTCTCTACAGAACCCTAATCTATCGCCTTCACTGAAAAGTACATTGGAGGGGGCCTTGGACAAGGCCAATACTAATTTGAAAAAAATCGAGGATTTATTTGAACCATTTGGAGGAATAAAATAAATGAGTAAATTAATTAAAGAAATATATTCAATAGATCAAAATATCCAGACTGATAACTCTGATTCACCTTTGGATCATTGGTACGATAGACTTATAAATAAAAAAGTGAATGAGCTTGATTTAGAAGATGTTAGTAGAATGTTGGGCCAACATGTATTTATAGATCTTGGTATAGAAAAGGCTATAGAAATATTATCAGAAGATCCCCTTGCTGGGGAGATGTATGATGGACATTTGTTGAAGCTTCTTTGTTCTATTGAAACGAATAATTTCAGAGACTTATTACAACTGAAAAAATTACTCCAGACTATCAAGAGTAATCTTTCTCAGTTCGAATGGGCTGATGAAGAAGATCAGGAAGAGTACGCTGAGTTATTAGAACGTTTTCTGAAAAAGGTTAGCCTTTAAAATTGTGATAACAACATTGAGGTTACTGGTCACATCTGCTGGAAGACTACGAAACTGGGTTGTAACTCTTCGAGTAATCCTGCACGGTTCTACCTGCAAACAATCCCGGATCGTAAAGGAAATGCCCACTAATAAAGCCCTCATATGTAACAAAAAACATGAAGAATCCGCTCTCATCCGAGAGTCGGATTCTTTCTCGTTCTAACACCAATATAACTCTTGTCAAAACGTAATCATTACGATATGATAATACTCATTGTTTAGATCATAATGATTACGATTAAGAGAGAGGGGCATTACCTTGAATAAAAAGACGCCACTGCTAGCGCTGGTCTCCTTGGCCTTGAGCGCTGGACTGTTGAGCGCCTGCGGATCATCTGAGTCCAGTCCCGCTGCGCAGTCATCCACTGATAATAAAAATGTTCACTTCCTATATAACTTCTCCACCAGTTCGCTAGATCCGCATGTGGATTCAAGCTATGTGCCGCTCCGCGCGGGCATTACGGAAACGCTGGTTCGTCTCGATGAAGATAACCTGACGGTTGCTCCATGGCTCGCCGAGAGCTGGGAGAGCGAGGACGGTCAGCATTGGACGATTGACCTGCGAGATGATGTGACCTTCCAGAACGGCAAGCCAATGACGGGTGAATCCGTTAAGGCATCCCTTGAGCGGGCACTGGAAGAGAATGTAGCCATCCAGAACGCGCTGAAGATCGATACGATTGAAGCCGAGGGCGACAAGTTGGAGATTACCACAACTCAGCCGTTCCCGGAGTTCGCTTCGGAACTGGTGAATCCCAACACAGCGATTATCGACGTGAGTGAGCCGGACATTGTGAACAAGCCTATTGGTACGGGCCCTTTCAAGCTGACTTCTTTTACCCCAGGCAGCAAGCTGGAACTGGATCGCTATGATGAGTACTGGGACGGAGCATCGCCTCTGGATTCCATCACATTCTCATTCAATGAAGATGCCAATGCCCGTACACTAGCGCTCAAATCTGGGCAGGTAGATATCGTATACCGTCCTGAAGTCGAGAGCCTCGAATCGCTCAAAGCGATGGACGGCATGACCGTTGAGTCCACGTCGACGTTCCGCGTGCATCAGCTAACGATGAACATGCAGCGGGAGAGTATGAAGGACCTGAATGTTCGTCGTGCGCTGGATGCGCTGATTGACCGTCAGGGTATCGTGGACACGATCCTGCTCGGCTACGGTGAAGCTGCTATCGGACCGTTCCTGCCATCGCTGCCATTCGCACCAACCTATACGGATACAGCAACGGAATCCGGAGCTGATGTTGCTGTAAAATATCTCAACGAAGCAGGGTACACGCAGCAAAACGGCGTGATGACCAAGGATGGCAAACCATTGCAGCTGACGCTGCTGACATATTCAGCCCGTGCCGATCTGCCGCTGATCGCTCAAGTGTTCCAATCTGATGCGAAGAAGATCGGCATCGACGTGCAGATCCGTCAGATCGACACGCCGGAAGATTATATGGCGTCCAACCGCGACTGGGATATTGCGACGTACAGTAATTTGACGGCTCCGCGTGGGGATGCTGGTTATTACCTGAATGCAACATACCATCCGAAGGGTGCTCTTAACTTCAGCGGATCGGAAGATCCGGAGCTGACTAAGATCATCGACGAGCTGAATCTCACGGTTGCACCGGAGAAGCGCGCAGAGCTTGCCGAGAAGGCAGCCAACTATGTGCATGATAACGTACTAAATTCATTCGTGCTGCATCCAGGTACGATCGTTGCCTATAACGGCAAGAAGATCAAGAACTGGGTTACCACTCGCAGTGAATATTACATGATTACCAATAAGCTGGATGTGATGTAATGTTTCACATTTTGCTTCGGAAGTTCCTTGAGGTATTTATCTTTCTGTTGTTCATTATGTTTGTGAGTTTCCTGTTCATTCGTCTGGCTCCGGGTGATCCCGTGCTGACGATATTGAACGTGGACGAACTGTCCGTTAGTCAGGAGCAGGTCGAAGCTGTACGCGAGGAGATGGGCTTCAATGATTCGCTTCCTGTCCAGTTCGGCAACTGGTTGCTCGATTTTGTTCGTCTCGACTTCGGCGTATCGTATTCAACAGGCCAGCCAGTTATGCAGACCCTGATGCGTGCGCTGCCTGCTACGGCTGAACTGACGATTGGCGCACTGCTGGTCATGCTTGTTATAGCTATCCCGCTCGGCTCGCTATCAGCACTCCATCGTGGCAGTTGGATTGACCGCGGCAGCCGGATGCTCTCCATTGTGGGTGCGGCGGTGCCAAGCTTCTGGCTGGGTCTAATCCTAATCGATATGTTCGGCGTACGCTTTGGCAATCTGCCGACCATGGGCCGGGATGGATTCACCTCACTTATTCTGCCATCTCTGACGCTGGGACTTGCCATCTCCAGCGTTTATGTGCGTCTTTTGCGTTCCAGCCTATTGGATTCTCTTAGCCAGGAGTTCGTTCGCTCCGCCCGGGCAAGAGGGTTATCTGAAGGCCGGATCTTCATGCTTCACGCGTTTCGGCACAGTCTGCCGCCTGTCATTACGGTATTCGGTGTCAGTCTCGGTAGCCTGATTGGTGGAGTTGTTGTGATTGAAGTGTTGTTCGCTTATCCGGGCATCGGCAAGCTTGTTGTTGACGCCATCCGCCAGCGTGATTATCCACTGATTCAGGGTTACATTCTGATCATGGCTATCGTGGTATTCCTCGTGAATACGGCGGTTGATCTGTCTTATCGTTATTTGAATCCTGAAATGAAACTCAAGGAAAAGGAGGCCCACCGATGAAAACCATACCCCTGCCCATTCCACCTACAAAATCCAAAAAACATAGCTGGCAGGCGATCGTTGGTCTGCTGTTTGCACTGCTGGTCATCGCGGCCTCCGTATATGCCTTTTTAGTTCTGAAACATGATCATACCTTAACCGATCTGCGAGGACGATTGCAGGGTGCAAGTGCTCTCCATCCGTTCGGCACCGACCATCTGGGCCGCGATGTACTGACACGTCTGCTGCTTGGCGGCGGCCAAACACTGGGTTATAGTCTGCTGGCACTCGGTGCTGCATTGCTGATTGGCATTCCGTTTGGTTTGATCGCAGGATACAAACGTGGTTGGGTCGATAAGTTGTTCATGCGGATTGCTGATGCCTTTCTTGCTTTCCCTGATACCATCGTAGCGATTGTGCTAAGTGGCCTGCTTGGCGCGGGAATCGGTAATCTAGTATTGGCGATTGTGATCGTGAAGTGGGTCAGCTATGCGCGTCTTGTTCGAAGTACGGTTTTATCGGAGTCCCAAAAGGATTACATTCGCATCGCCCGGACCAACGGACTTTCGGACGGTCGTATCATGAGAAAACATCTGCTTCCGCATATCGCAGGCCATGTGCTTGTGCTGGCCAGTCTTGATCTGGGTAAAATCATTCTACTCATCTCTTCCTTGTCCTACATCGGCCTTGGTGCACAGCCACCAACACCTGAATGGGGTGCGATGCTGAACGACTCACGGCCTTACTTCCAGTCTCGGCCGGAGCTGATGATCTATCCGGGTCTTGCCATTGTCTCGGTAGTGCTGCTTGCCAACATGCTGGGCGACTATCTAAGAGACCGGTTTGACGTGAAGAAGGAGGTGCAGCCATGATTCTCTCCATTGAGGAACTGAGCATCTCCAGTCGGGATCGTACGATTGTAGATCAAGTCTCTCTGGCTGTTCGCGAAGGCGAGTTCATGGCATTGGTTGGACAGAGTGGTAGTGGCAAAAGCTTGCTCTCGCAAGCGATTGGTCGTCTGCTGCCGCCCAACTTGCATGCGTCGGGGCGAGTCATGTTCGAAGGTAGCAACCTGCTCGAACGGAAGCCAAAGGAGATGCGCGCCCTGCGGGGAAGCCGCATCTCATATATTTTTCAAGACTATCAGGGAGCATTTACGCCCTTTCGCAGCATTGGTGGGCACTTTGATGAATACCAGAAGGTACATGGGGAAAAGTCTTCTGCTATCCGCAAGAAACGAGCGGAGGAAGCGCTGGAATCGGTTGGCCTTGGCGCTGAATTGCTGCGCCGCTATCCGTTCCAGTTAAGCGGTGGACAGCTTCAGCGGGCATCAATCGCCACATCGCTAATGCTGTCTCCTCGTCTGCTGATTGCTGACGAAGCAACAACGGCACTGGACAGTGTGTCTGGGCATCACGTGTTGGAACTGCTGGCACGCAAACAAGCGGAGACGGGATGTGCCATTCTGTTTATCACACACGATTGGCGCCATGTACGTCGCTATGCCAACCGCTTGGCTGTGATGAAGGAAGGGCAGATCGTCGAATCTGGCGGGAAGCATCGCATTCTTGACCATCCCCAGCATGAATATACGCGCCAGCTAATTGATGCGGCTCCCGTTCTGAGTCGCTCACTGAAGTCGGGATTGAAGGAGGCAGGAACGGAATGAAGACAACCACAGATGCTGAACGCTGTGGACTTGTGCAGTCCGAAGAAGAATCTGGTGTGCGAAGCCACGATTTTGCAAAAGACGTAAACCATGCAGACACAGACAATACAGTCATAAATACTACAAATTCAGATCATGCGGATACAGATGCGGATATAGATAATGCCGGTTCAGACAATGCTTCATCGCTCAGCACCCTTGGCAATCCTGTGCTTCACGTGGAACATCTGAGCCGAACGTATGCGGGTGCAGACCGACCGGCTGTGAACGATATTTCCTTCACCCTGAACCACGGCGAATGTCTTGGCCTGGTTGGCGAGAGCGGGTGCGGCAAGAGTACGCTCGCCCGCTGTCTGCTACGGATTGAGGATGCAGATACAGGCTCGATTACACTGGGTGGACAGGATATTGCACGGCTGAGCGGCCGACGGTTGCGACCTCATCGCCGGAAGATTCAGATTGTTTTCCAGAATCCAATGGCTGCACTAAACCCGAAGCTCAAGATTGCTGATTCGCTGATTGATCCGTACGAACAACTTGGACGGAACGCCGAGCTGTCCCACTTTACCTATACGTCGAAGGAGGCTTACGTCCAAAAGTTGCTTGAAGCGGTGGAGCTTCCTAGCGATTTGGCTGGACGTTACCCCCATGAGCTAAGTGGTGGACAGCGTCAGCGCGTCACGATTGCACGTGCTATTGGCATTGAACCGGACGTTGTTGTCCTGGATGAACCGACAGCCAGCCTGGACGTGATCTCGCAAGGTGCAGTTCTGCAATTGCTTACGGATCTCCGCACATCACTTGGTCTTTCATACGTGTTTATCTCGCATGATCTGGCCGCGGTACATCGCATGAGCCAGCGCATCATCGTTATGCGCGAAGGTCAGATCGTTGACCGCTTTGGTGCAGATGCGTTGTTCGCTGAAGAACGCCATCCGTATACAAGGGAACTGATTTCAATTTTCTGAGTACTCCCGGAAACGCCGGGGGTTGTAATCGTTGATTTATATATGAAGCCGCCTTACGAAGAGATTCGAGAGCGGCTTTTAGTGCATCCATTTGATCACCCAAGTCCCCCTAAATCCGGGTTCCTTTCTTTGTTTTGAACAAATATATCTTTCAGGCCTATAACCGGGCTAACGTTCCGATGTAAACTAGCGTATACTGATGGAATAGCAAATATCTTGAAATTGCATATTTAAATTGCTCTATATTATTGATACACTAGATCAAGGTTATAATCATTCAGAGAAGGTGCGATCCCGTTCAAGAATGGGCTTGCTGCAAATGCCAAATCGATAACGCTTACATCCTTTTGGCAAATATAGGATATAAGGACGGTAGACATGAGCCAGGGACAAACGAGTACAGATGTTATCTTGATTGGTGCCGGAATTATGAGTGCAACTTTGGGAACTTTGCTAAAAGAATTGGCACCAGACTGGAATATTAAGGTTTTCGAAAAGCTAGCCACTGCAGGAGAGGAAAGCTCCAACGAATGGAATAATGCCGGAACCGGGCATGCTGCATTGTGCGAACTTAACTATACCGTTGAACGACCAGACGGAACCGTAGATATTAGCAAAGCGATTAAAGTGAATGAACAATTTCAGATCTCAAAGCAATTTTGGTCCTATCTCGTCAATAGCCGTCTGATTCGTAATCCGCGGGACTTCATTATGCCGATTCCTCATTTGAGTTATGTACATGGAGAGAGCAATGTCCAGTTTTTGAAAAGACGGTATGACTCTTTATCGAATCACCCGCTATTCGCAGGCATGGAATTCTCGGATGACAAGAAAGAGCTGGCAAAATGGATGCCGCTGATGATGAAAGATCGTACCAGTAATGAACCTGTTGCAGCGACCAAAATTGACTCCGGTACGGACGTTAACTTTGGTGCTTTAACGCGTATGCTAATCAAACATTTAAAGGAACAACACGTGGGCATCCACTACCAACATAGCGTGAAGAATATGAAACGCACCAGCGATGGACAATGGGAATTATCCGTGAAAAACCTGAAGAGTGGTGCAGTCGAACGCCATAAGGCAAAATTCGTCTTCATCGGCGCGGGCGGCGGAAGTCTGCATTTGCTCCAGAAGACCGGCATTCCGGAAGGTAAACATATCGGCGGATTCCCGGTCAGTGGGATCTTTATGGTGTGTAAAAATCAAAAAGTCGTGGAACAGCATCACGCCAAAGTATATGGCAAGGCTTCGGTAGGGGCTCCGCCGATGTCGGTTCCACATCTGGATACCCGTTTTATCGACAATAAGAAGTCGCTGTTATTCGGACCGTTTGCCGGGTTCTCGCCGAAGTTCCTGAAGACGGGTTCCAATGCTGATTTAATCACGTCGGTTAAGATGCATAATCTGCTTACGATGCTCGCAGCAGGTGTCAAAGAAATCTCTTTGACCAAATATCTGATCCAACAACTAATGTTATCCAAAGAACAACGTATGGCAGAATTGCGTGACTTTGTTCCGGGTGCGAAGAGCGAGGATTGGGATATGGTTCTGGCGGGCCAGCGTGTGCAGGTGATCAAGGATACCGTTCAAGGTGGCAAGGGTACGCTCCAATTCGGTACAGAAGTGGTCACGTCTGCAGATGGAACGATTGCGGCTCTGCTAGGTGCATCACCGGGTGCATCCACCGCGGTTCAGGTCATGCTTGAGATTCTTCAGCGGTGCTTTCCGCAGCATATGGAGGCATGGGAGCCAAAGATCAAGGAAATGATTCCTTCCTACGGTATATCCCTTGTGGAGAATCTGGATCTCCTCAAAGAGGTTCATTCTTCAACAGCCAAGGCGCTGGGGTTATCGGATGAAAAACATGTCATGCACGTATAACGTTTAGTTTATCGCGTTAGATCATAATGAAGTCATAGAAAAGAGAGCTAAGCCGGGTCGAAACCTGTGCTTAGCTCTCTTTTGGTTTATTTGGTATATCGGAACCTGAACTTGAACTTGAACTTGAACATATCCGCTATCACAGCGCTCCCCGTAGACCTTACACAGAGCAAACGGATATGGATCGAATAATATGCCGCTGTAGAGTTATAGAACGATCTTAATGCTCAGGCTCTCAACTGCGGTCCAAAGGGATGACAAAGGAAACTTTCGTACCTTGGCCCGGCGAGCTGACGATGGTCAAACCTTGTCCGTACATCTGGGTCAACCGGCGATGTGTATTGGTTAATCCAATGCCTCCGGTTCCGCCGGGACCTTTCTTGGGCCATGCCAGTGCCCGTTCGATCTGCTCGGGCTGCATCCCTACACCGTCATCCTCGATTTCGATCAAGGTGGACGCTGTTTGGTTGATGATTCGGATATGCACGGTTCCACCCTCAACTTTGCTGAGAATACCATGTCGAACAGCATTCTCAATGAGCGGTTGAATGGTGAGTGGCGGCAGGGATAGATCAAGATCATCGGGAATATCCCAGATGACGTTCAACCGATGCATGAATCGTTCTTTCTCAATGTAGAGATAGGCGCGGGAGAGATCCAACTCATGAGTGACCTCAACCATTTTCTCCGAATTAACAAAATGAAAACTGGTCTGAAGGTACTCGATAAAAGCATCGCCCAGTTTCTGCATTCGCTCCGTGTCCATCTCACTAAGAACCATGATTGAATTGAGCGTATTAAAAAGAAAATGGGGCTGAATCTGTGCTTGTAAGTAAGCAGCCTCCATGCGCAGTCGCTCATCTATAGATTGTTTCAGTACGATCAGAGACCCGATGCGATGCCTTAATTCAACGGCATCCACGGGCTTGGTGACATAGTCCGTAGCACCGGCCATGAATCCGGCGTATACATCCGCTGGCTCGTTACGGGCTGTCAGCAACAGGAGGGGAAGCTCGGATACCGAATAACGCTTGCGTACATTCTCGGTCAGTTCATAACCGGACATATGAGGCATCATGACATCGGCAATCAGTAAGTCCCAAGGCTCCTTATCTAATAATTCAAGTGCCTCAAGCGCCGAGGCCGCGGGTTGAATATGATACGGTTCATTCGCAAGCATGGAGATCAGTACTCGCAGGTTTACAGGATCATCATCGACGGCAAGAATTCTTGCGGCAGTCTTATCTTGAGAGACGGTCTGCTGCTGCGGCTCTGCAATCGCAATTTCATCGAAGCTGTGAGCGTCCCATTGCTGCTCAGTCTGGTCCGATAGCGATGCGGTGTCCTCCCGTGGAAGCGAGATCTGGAAGGTCGATCCTTGCCCAGGTACGGATTGCACGGTGAGTTGGCCGCCATGGAGTTCTGTGAGCTGCCTGCTGATATTGAGACCGAGGCCGATTCCTCCGCTTAAACGGGCCTCTGGGGTCCCTTGTTCATACGCCTCGAATATTCGCTGTTGTATCTCCTCACTCATACCAACACCTGTATCTGAAACTTGAATCAAGACGTACTCTCCATGTTCACGAACAGACACGGTAATGGTACCCTCATCGGTAAATTTGAGCGCATTATGCAATAGGTTGTAGAGCACCTGAACAAGTCTTCTCTCATCGGCCTGAATCAACGGCAGTGAATCTGGAATATCCACCTTCATATGGATGGGCTTGCCCTCTGCCATGAATCGGAACATACCGATCACGCCTGGAATGACAGATGCAAGAGATAAAGGTTTCTTCTGAAGCGTAATACGTTTTTCCTTCAAACGAATAACATCCAGGAGGTCATCCACCAGTTGGGACATGCGTCGGCCGATGGTAACTAACAGCTTCATGTCTTCTGCCTGCTGCCCACCTGATTTACGCCGTTCACGGACCGCGATGCTCTCGGCGATATTGATGATCCCGTGCAGCGGTGTACGCAATTCATGAGCCGTATTCACAAGAAACTGATCCTTCTGGCGATCCTCTTCTTTGAGCTGTTCGTACAACTTCTCGATCTCACTTGAATTGCGGAAGTATTTTCTGAACCAATAGGCGGAGAAGCCAAACATGGCCGCAATCACATCGATCGGATAATACACGTTGGTAATTTCGCTATGTGAGTTCACAATTCCCCATAACACGCTTGATAGGCTGCTAGTAGCCGCAAAGAGCAAAAAGCTTGCGTCGCTTCGTTTCTCGGCTGCCATTCGGAAGAATAGGTACACAGACCAGCCGATGGCAAACAGATAGAGGAAATCAGAAAGCCCAATCTCAAGTACATGATAGATTAGGGTCACGGGTGCGACGAGTAAAAATAAACAGTAAACGCCAAGCACGCTGGCATAGATACGGAACAGTTTACGCCATTGTAGATTATGGGAGAAGCTTTTAGCCATTTGTAAAAGAAAGAATGCGAACAACGGATAGGACAACGCTTTGGCCTTAACGATCCAAGTGAAGTTGAGAGGAATCCAACTTAATAACAGATTGTCATGGTCGGAAGCGACCGTTAGGGCAGCTACCAGTGTTAGCATCGAGAACGTCAGAAGAGCTCGTTCCTTTCGGATAAATAGAAACATGACAAAAGCGTATAGGCTGTGCAAAAGCAGTATAGCGAATGTAATCTTTTGCAAGTCAATGGATAGTCCTCGTTCACTTCCAATGGCTTCTGGAGAACCAAAATAGAGAGAGCGTGTGATCCCTCCGCTATAAGGATCGTCAAAATTGGCTGTCTGCACCAAAAGATTGAGTTCGGTAGAACCGTCAAGCACATAGGAAGTTGTAAATGCAGTCCTTTCTGGTCGATAGGCTTCGGCATGAGTGGCAGGTTGGCCGAATTCGGCAACAATGGTCCCGTTCATCTCGATAATCGATGATGTCTGGATTTTCTGAGCCCAGAGAGAGACTTCCTCCACAGATGGATCTAAAAGTATGCGAAGACGGTACGTCCCATATCCGAACGACGATGAGGATTGTGGTAATGCATCACGCCAGTCACCGGGAACTTGAATCGGTGTGGATGGGTTATCCGCTATTTTCGCGTCACGATTAGAGATTAACGTCTGGGGATAAAACTCCCATTCTCCATCCAGGGATATGGGTGAAGTGTTGGCGAGGTCCCAGCCTCGAAGGTCTAACAAGCCTTCAATGGGTTCAGGATGTGCGGGTATAGTGAAAGTCTCGGACCATATCCAGCGAAAGCCAAGCAAAATAGTCAGGAATAGAATCGACAGCACTACATAACGGGGTATCTTTTTATAGGTTATTGGTTTCATGGCAGACTTTAGTTTTCGACAGTTTACTTCAAATTCCTGCATGCCCTCTGCCAAAGATGAACATTTTTTTGAATACCGGAACATAGATTCTATATTTAAATGATAGCGGTCCCACGTCAGGATTTATGGTAAAATTATAGATTAAAGGGTGATCAGTGAGCCAGAGGAGTTGTGCATATGAGAGTGATTTTGGTAGATGATGAATATCTCGCTCTGAGCAGGTTGAACAAACTGTTGCAAGAGAGAGAGGATTGCGAAGTTATCGGCTCTTTTCTGACGGCACAGGAAGCCATAGATCAGATCGAAATTCATCTGCCGGAAATCGTCTTCATGGACGTTCAAATGCCGGGGATGAACGGGATCGAGGCGACCGAACGTATCCATGAGGTTTCTCCTGGAACAGAAGTTATTTTCACAACCGCATATAACGAACATGCACTGACGGCCTATGGGCTTGAAGTGCTGGATTATATTATGAAGCCTGTAACGCGTGACCGTTTGGAAAAAACGATGAAGATGTATCAACGCCGAACGGTGTCAGCAAGTCTGAATGTAGCAGAAGGGCCATCCATGTTGATCCGTTGTCTGGGGATGCTCCAAGTCCAAGTGCACCCCAATGAGCCGCCAAAACATATGAAATTCAGAACAACCAAGATTAGAGAGTTATTTGCTTATCTGCTCCACCATCGGAACAAACCAATTAAGCGGGATACACTACTTGAATTGTTGTGGCCAGAGTTGGATGAGCGGAGAGGTATATCCAATCTGCACAGTGGGATCCATCGCTTACGCAGCATGATGAACGAACTCATGGGTGAGGATAAGATGTCCATTCGCTATCAACAGTTTGGTTATCTATTGGAAACGGGTGAATTCAGGATTGACGCGGAAGAATGGGAGAGCCGTCTTAACCGATTGCCTCTATTATCTTCGTCTACAATAGCTGAACATCGACAGACCTCAGATCAATATGAAGGCAAATATTATGGTGAGGACGATTACGTATGGGCTGAACTGGAGCGTCAGCGCTTGCATGCACTATGGCGTAATCATGCCATGCAACTTGCACAATATTACATCGAACTGGGACAGAATACGGAAGCACTCACGTTATATTACCGGGTACAGCAATTCGAACCATCATTGGAGGAAGTCGGACTGGCCTTAATGAAGACCTACGATCGATTAGGCAATAAAGATCCTGTGGTCGCTCAATATAATCAGTTGGTTATCGCTTTAGAACAAGAGGCAGGTATACGCCCTGGCCTAGAAGTTGAGTTATGGTACCAACAATGGAAAAATTCGAATAGTTAATTGGAAATATACAGCCTTGCAGCTTCATTTGCAAGGCTGTTTTTTGTTGTATTTGCTAGTGAAAGGTTTGGTAAGAGTTTGGTAAGAGGCCATGTGTAGAATAAGCAAGATGAGGGTAGATATGATGTTTTGAGTCAGTAAGCAGTCCAAAAATAACATATTAAGTAGGAGGAAACTATGTACACAGCAAAAATCCGGAAGAAACCATGGCAAAGAATTTCCATGCTGGTTCTTTCCTTTATTCTAGCGATTGGAACGTTGCCCATGAGTTTGGCTCAAGCGGAGGCAACTAACCAGACTCCTGTTGGTCCGGGCGGAGTTGGATCCCCTTCACTATGGCTACGACCAGAGCGGGTAAGCGGAGTTGCCAGCGGCGAAAAGGTGAGTATCTGGGAAGATCAAGGCAGTAAAATAAACAACGCAACCCAAAGTACGGAAGCTAATCAACCGACCTATTGGGATGATAAAAATCATAATATCAATTTCAATCCGGTATTGGAATATAACGGCACGAGTAGTTTTATGAATCTGGATGTAAGTAAGCTTCCTCAAGGGAAGAGCCCCAGATCGATCATTACCGTTAGCAAAACCAATAAAACGGGAGGCCTCAATTATATTATTTCATGGGGAGTACAAACACCGAATGCTTATACGGGTATGGGGATGCTTCAGAATAATACAAGGGGCGGCTTGACGACATTTAACAGTGATAGGAACCAAACATTATACACCCCTGAAGGATTCTTGGGCACGACTTTCCCGAACGAGCAATTTGTTACTTGGACAGGCGGAGATACTGGTATAAACCAAGCTAGATTGTACAGTAAAATGAAGCAGGTACAGCAACTAAATGACTGGGGAAAAGATAATGTTAAGCTATGGGATACTGGTAACTCTGGCGGAGCAGTAGTCGGTAAGCTGATCCCAGCAGCTACGGGCATTGAACATTGGCAGGGTACGATTGAAGAAATTATCGTATTTGACCATGCTCTTACGGACGCAGAACGCCAAAAAGTCAGCACATATCTGGCGATCAAATATGGCTACACGATGGATCAGACGACAGCAAATTCATATGTCGATTCAAACATGGCTACGATCTGGGATGCCCAGGAGAACGCAGTCTATACCCATCGCATTACAAGCATCGGTCGAGATGATCAGAGCGGATTGATGCAGAAACAAGCCAAAGCGCAGGAACTGGGATCTACGTTGACGATTGCATTGGGCAACAGTGTTGAGGATACCAATTCTGCAAATAAAAATGAATTCTTAAAGGATTCTTCTTTCTTTACGTTTGGTGACAATGGAGCAAGTACTGAATTCAAAACACCAATTACGAAAGATGGGAAAAAACTACTTGGGATGGAGCGTGTCTTCAAGGTACAGAAAGCAAATTGGACTGAATCACAGATTACACTTCAGGTAGACGAAACGGGAGGTAACCCGGCGTTGCCTCGGTATGTTGTGATCAGCGATGATACTCAATTTGGTAATCCAAACTCATTACATTTAATTGAGAATGGCCAATTAACCCTGAATACCTCTAGTTTTGGTCCGAACTCATACTTTACCATTGCAACTGCTGCTACTCCTTTGACGGTACCGGACGTCACACTGACCGACGATGAGTTGACATGGGAAGCAGTTGCACATGCAGATAAATATGAAGTAACAATCGAACTGGAAGACGGCACGAAGCGGACGGTGGAAGTAACCGGAATGGCGCTTAACCTGTCGCAATTGGTACCATCGCTAGAAGTTGGCACCTACAAAGTGACAGTAACAGCGAAGACGAACAATCCAGCCTATTCAGATTCAGAAGAGTCGAATTCGAAAAGTTATGATGTTATTGATAAGGCGAAGTTGAAAGCCAAAATCGATGAGATTAACGGTAATATCGAAACAGGCGAACTGGACGAAGAGGAGTACACACCAGCGAGCTGGACAGCACTGGATAATGCGATGAATGAAGCAGAGCGAGTGTTGAATGATCCGACAGCGACCCAAGCGCAGGTAAACAAGGTTCTTTTGGATCTGACTGATGCAAGAACGGGCCTAATCCCTACAACATCTGTACCTGTTGTAGATAAATCAGTTTTGCAAGCGAAAGTAACTGAAATTACAGGTGAAAGCCTGGAAGAGTCAGCGTACACACCAGCGAGCTGGGAAGCACTCAAAGATGCGATGAATGAAGCAAATCGAGTGCTTAATGATCTGACAGCGAATCAAGCGCAGGTAGACAAGGCACTTCAGGATCTGACAGATGCAAGAACGGGCCTAATCCCTACAACATCTGTACCCGTTGTAGATAAATCAGTTTTGCAAGCGAAAGTAACTGAAATTACAGGTGAAAGCCTGGAAGAGTCAGCGTACACACCAGCGAGCTGGGTAACACTCAAAGATGCGATGAATGAAGCAGAGCGAGTGTTGAATGAACCGACAGCGACTCAAGCGCAGGTAGATAAGGCACTTCAGGATCTGACAGATGCAAGAACGGGCCTAATCCCTACAACATCTGTACCCGTTGTAGATAAATCAGTTTTGCAAGCGAAAGTAACTGAAATTACAGGTGAAAGCCTGGAAGAGTCAGCGTACACACCAGCGAGCTGGGAAGCACTCAAAGATGCGATGAATGAAGCAAATCGAGTGCTTAATGATCTGACAGCGAATCAAGCGCAGGTAGACAAGGCACTTCAGGATCTGACTAACGCTAGAACGGGACTTACCAAAGTAATTGGTACAGATGAGTCTACGTTGCAAACACTGGTCCCTTCCGTGGGAAGATTGTCTCCGGCTTTTGATCCGGCGAAAGACACGTACACCATCTCTGTGCCGAATAGCGTATATCAATTCCAGCTCACGCCAACGGCACTTGATCCACTTGCGAAGATTGAAATAGCTGTTGGAGATGGAGAATGGAACGAGGTTTCAAGTGGTACTGTAAGTGAGAATCTACCGCTCCAAGTCGGTGGAAATAAGATCGTTGTTAGAGTAACCGATTCACTTGGAAATGTTACGGCGTATAAAATCAACGTGACTAGAGCATCCAGTGACAATGGTAACAATGGTGGAGGCAACAATGGCGGCGGTGGAAATACGGGAGGTAACGGCGGAAGTACACCAGCACCAGCACCTACACCAGCACCAGCACCTACACCTGCGCCAGTACCAACGCCAACTCCGGTACCCGTGAAGGATAATTTGGAAACAACTCGGGATGGTAACCATCAACCATTTGCTACATCCAAACCATCTGACAACAAAGAAACATTGGTTCAAGTTGATCCAGCCAAGCTGAATGTTGCCATGTCACAAGGCACAGGCCAGCAGTTCGCCATTCATTCACCGAATGATGGGGATATGAAGGTGAACGGTTTAACCCTGGAAACACTGAAACAATTGGTGGATCAAGGTTCCAAACTAAACATTAGCAATCCGCTGGCAATCTATCCGGTACCTGGTGGTAAAATGGACGTGAATGGTGTGTCCAGAAAGCTTGGTAATGCAGCGTTGAATGATATTGATGTCCATGTTGATATCGCACGTTCCTCGGATGCTTTGATTGACAGCGCTGAGACAAGAGCCGCATCCCAAGGATACGAGCTACTTGTCACACCGGTTGATCTGGATCTGACGTTTACGAAAGATGGACAGACCGTGCGATCCGGCCAGCTGAACGGTTATGCACCGAAGTATATTGCACTTCCGGAAGGTATCGATCCGAACCGGATTACTACAGGCGTAATCATTAATCCGGACGGTAGCATCTTCCATGTACCAACGGTTGTCACAAAGATCAGTAGTCGTTACTACGCACTCATTAATGACTTGCGTAGCAGCGGAAGTTACTCGGTTATCTGGAACCCACAGGATTTTGAAGATGCCAGATCCCATTGGGGCAAAACCGATGTGAACAACATCGCTGCGAGATTAGATCTTCAAGGTAACGGAGATAACACATTCTCACCGAACCGTCAGGTTACTCGTTCTGAGTTTGCCGAGATTGTTGTGCTTGGACTGGGCTTAATGCGTCAGGATGCACCACAGAATCTATTCCCTGACGTTAACGATTCCGCATGGTTCCGCTCTGCGGTAGCCCTTGCAAATGAATTCGGTATCGTTCGCGGTTACGATAATGGGAACTTCAACGGTAATCAGGAAATCACACGTGAGCAAGGATTTGCTATGGTTGCTCGTGCCTACCGTCTGATTGAGCCGGAAGCGGTAATCAGCCCGGATCAGATGAACTCTGAACTGGAACGTTACAGTGATGCAACGGATGTATCGAATTGGGCCAAAGAAGATGTAGCCCAGTTGATTGCAGCCGGAATCATCCAAGGTAATGGGCCGGAGGTGCTGAGTCCAAAGACCACGATGACTCGTGCCGAGGTTACTGCATTGATTGCAAGAATGTTGAAAGTAACAAACTTGATTGATCAATAAACACAATCTAAAATGAAAAGCCTTTGCTGACATTGGGGGTCGGCAAAGGCTTTTTTCTATTTTTATTAAATTCTTAAATCCATGTCGTAATACTTTCGCCCTGTTGGCAGATCGTGGAATCTGAGATGATGGGTTCACCAGAGGTTCGGGTGACAAACTTTGAACTGCTGGCCTTCAGGCTATTGCGATCCTTCCTTCTACAATCATTGGAGATCATAGGGTCGCAGCTCTCCTGAAGATTTTATTTCAGAGAGGAGGCGTCCAGGCTATCACATTCCTTCCTTCTAACCCTAACCTTTCACGTTATATAGGGATGTGGCTTTCCTGGACTCTTTTATCATGAACAATACGATCTATTTGCGCAGAGCGAATAAACTCATTATTGAATCAAATGAAGGGAAACAACAGTTGCCGAAGACATATCTGGCGACTGCCCTCAAAAATATTGAAGCACTCGGATACACCTTCTCGGATGAGCTAATGCAGGCGATGCGGCAGCTGTCCAAGGAACAATTTGAAACAGTGTATCATCAACTTGTGGCTGATCTAAGAGTCATGGTCGGCGCACATGTGAAGTACACACCGATGTATGCAGGATTCCCAATGCAGGTGATGCAAGCGGATGAAGCGGAGTTATACCTTAATGCGATTATTCATTATCTGACCAACCTGACTGTGGTCTATCCGGATCAACCATCGGTGGAGAGAACGCCTTTGCTGGAGAAGACGGACTTGAAAGTCATTGGTTTGGGAAACCAGCAAGAATTCCAGACACTCATTCGTCAGATCATTGAAGCAAAAGGTTCCATCTCGGAAACAGACAAGGCCGATATCGACACGGTATTGGAGCATGCAGACCCGGAAGACGTGGATGCGCTATTACCCACTGAGATTCCGTTCAAAGAAAATGTGGGCTTTGTGGTCGCCTCGCTGTTGAAGCATGAAAAAGCGAACATCGACCGGATCGGTCCGTATTTCAAAACGGCAAGTGATGTCCTGCGTCTGGCTGTTGCCTGGTCCGATGGTGATGTCAGCCTGGCTGCGGCTTCTCCCTTCCGGAAATTCAAACGCCGCGAGAGACGCCTTTTGCTCGGATTATTGGAGCAGTGTGGCTCCATGACGGAGGATATGCTGCGATATAAGGATCGCTGGATTCGCCTTGGCGAAATTCTGCATCCTTCGGAATATAAGCTTCGGTATCCACGATGCGAAGAAGCCTTTGATATTTTGCGTAATAATAAACCTTATTCGACCTTCAACGGAAGTGTGGAGCTTGCCTTCCAATATCGGAATGTATGGAGTCTGATTGATCTGTTGTCACAGCGTCCAGGTGAATTTGCGAGAAGACTGGATCACTTGTTGCGGATGACCGAAGATGAAGCGTATGTACTGCTCGCATTTGGTGAGGTACTGGAGCAAGTATCTACCCCGGTGTTATTGCAGGTGAGACAGCATTTTGCCCACCGTAATGAACCGCAGGATCTGCGTGTCTTCTTCCCGAAAGGCAATGTAGCCAAAGCTTTTGCTGTTCCGAATGAGCTGCCAGAGATCGATGAAGCCACATGTCAGGATGTCGTGCAATTGTGCGAGAAGGCATTGATAGAGCGCTTCGCAGCCCTTCCCACGCTCGGGAAGACCTATGTCGATCCGCAGCTCCATGATTATCTGGTGCCCTTTTCCCAGAGATCGGCGAGCAAGGCTCTCCATACCATTGTTCGTGGGAGTCGTGTGCCGATGGCGGAGGGAGATACGATTCGTTTCTTCAACTGGTGGAAAGAGGGGGACGTGAATGGCCAGTCTACAGGGCGTGTGGACATTGACTTGTCTGCGGTGATGTACGATAAGGACTGGAACTATGTGGAGCATATTTCCTATACGAATCTGCGATCCTCTAACTATAAGGCTGTCCATAGCGGAGATATCGTGACTGCACCTAACGGCGCAAGTGAGTTCATTGATCTGCATATTCCATCCATCGTGGCTTATGGTGGACGATATGTGGTGGCGACACTGCTATCGTTTACCAGTCATCCGTATTGTGATCTGCCCGAATGTTTTGTGGGCTGGATGATGAGGAAGAAGCCGGGGTCTGGCGAGATTTTCGAACCGTCTACCGTAGCGAACAAAATCGATATTACCGCGGATACGCAGATTGCGATCCCTGTCATTATGGACCTGGTTGAACGTACCGTCATCTGGACAGACCTGGCGCTGACTAGATATCCGGATTACTACAATAACGTAGAGGGGAATCAAAAAGGTATCGTGCTGATGGGCAAAGCACTAACGACTTTACGCAAACCCGATCTGCACGACTTGTTCATGCTCCACGCCAAAGCTAGAGGAGAACTGGTGGATACAATAGATCAGGCGGATACAATCTATTCGGTCGATCAAGGTATTACACCCTATGATATCGAGCAGATTATGGCGGAGTATCTGGTTTGACCTGTTTGACTTGACTACTGGTGATATGTGAATATCAAAGTTAGAAAAGAGTAGCTGATGCTGCTCTTTTTTTCTGGTTTAAATGCAAAGAGCCTACAGAATGGTGCAGGTAATGTCGGATGCAAAGAGAATGACTTTGCTAAGCTTAAATTAACGTGGGAGGGATGATATGGATACGCTGAGGCGGTTAAATGAAGCCTCGAATTATATTGAGGAGCATCTGATGGATGTCGTGGACATGAAGGAGATTTCCCGGATTGCCTGCTGCTCGGAGTATCATTTTACACGCATGTTCTCTTTTCTTAGTGGTGTAACACTCTCGGAATATATTCGACGTCGCCGCTTGACACTTGCAGCCATGGAGTTAAGCCACAGTGACAGCAAAATCATTGATATTGCGCTGAAGTACGGGTATGCATCGCCGGATTCTTTCACTAGGGCATTTCAAAGCATGCATGGCACTACGCCCTCCGAAGCGCGAAACCATGGCCCATCCCTTAAAGCCTTCCCACGGATGACATTTCAACTGACCATTCAAGGAGGAAGCGAAATGAACTACCGTATTGAAGATAAAGAGGCGTTTCGAATCGTGGGTATTCGTAAAAGGGTGCCAATCGTATTCAACGGGGTTAATCCGGAGATCGCTGCGATGTACCAGAGTCTTACACCGGAATTGATCGACACGATTAAGGGGGCATCGAACGTCCAGCCTCTGGGCTTAATTAGTGCTTCGGCCCATTTCAGTGAGGGGCGGATGGCAGAACAGGGAGAACTGGATCATTACATTGGTGCAGCTACGACAAAAGAGACGCCTGAAGGACTGGAACACCTGGAGGTTCCTGCTTCGACGTGGGCTGTATTTACTGTCGTTGGCCCATTTCCAGGCACGCTTCAGGAGGTATGGGGCCGGATCTACGCGGAATGGTTTCCTTCATCGGACTATGAGCTGAGTGAGGGTCCGGAAATGCTATGGAATGAGCACAAGGATGTTACTGTAGAGAAATATAGAAGCGAGATTTGGATACCTATTCGGAAGAGATGATACTGTCTCGAGCTTGGTATCTGCGGGCGCAGCTTTTTGAAGCTGCGTTTTTTGTATTCAGAATTTGCAATCAGATATACGGGCCGTTTTCATTGCAAATATATGTAATATAATGGTATTATTTTATTGGAATTGTAAGAATACTTGTATGTAGAAGAGTGATTTAAAAAGGGGGTGGCGAGATCAGATTTACATGAAGTGATGACTCTATTCTATACGCACGCAGACATAACATTCCATTGATTATGGACAGGCTCACATAGCAGACATATCGATATGAGACGGAAGTGTCAGTTATTATACATTATAATGTAAGCGCTTTATCAAATGAGTTCCAAGGAGGAAATTACTCATGACCAAAAGTATAGTGAGAAAGGCGCTTGGTTTGTTTTTAATCATCGTTATGATCGCAACAGCTGTTGTATACCCTGCATCTACCGGACACGCGGCAACCATTAATGTGACCGATAACGGCTCCAGAATTGAAGTGAACACCGGATCAGGATTAGTCTATGTGGTGAACAAAACCAATGGGGATATTATATCGGCCAAAATGAACGGTACGGAGCTGAACAGCAACAGAGGATCACATATCGGCTCAGGTTTGGGCTCCTCCGCCAATGTGACGTGGAATACCTCTCCTTCAGGATCAACCGTGTTAATCACGGTATCCACAAGCACACTAACTCACTATTATGCTTCACGTGGTGGGGAGAATATCATATACATGGCCACGCATATCACGGCTCAACCTTCGATCGGGGAGCTGCGATACATTTTCCGTGGTAATGGTAGTGTTTTGACAGGTGTTCCGGCGAATTCAAACAACAGGGGTAACACCGGAGCGATTGAAAGTCAGGATGTGTTCGGGTTTGCAAATGGACAGTCGGCCTCCAAATATTATGGTAATGATCAGGCCAAAGATTTATCCGTTCGTGGAGTTACGGGGAATGGCGTCGGTGTGTTTATGGCCTACGGCAATCGGGAAAAAAGCTCTGGTGGTCCATTCTTCCGCGACATCCAGTTCCAAAGTGGAACAGAGACGGAAGTATATAACTATATGAACTCAGGACATGCACAGACGGAGAATTGGCGCCTGGGTCTGCATGGGCCGTACGCTTTGATCTTTACAACGGGAGGTACGCCAAGTGTACCCGACTTCAGCTGGATGTCTGGTCTTAATCTGCAGGGTTGGGTATCCAGTAGGGGGAACGTGGTACTTAATGGCCTCTCCGGGATGGATACAGGGTATGCTTACACAATTGGGTTTGCCAATAGCAACGCCCAGTATTGGGTGGGGACGTCTTCAAGTGGGGCGGCAGCCAAATACAGCATGATCCCGGGCACGTACACTATGACAGCTTATAAGGGAGAACTGGCCGTATATACGGAAACGGTTAATGTCACGGCAGGGCAAACGACGACTCTGAATACACGTACAATCAACAATGACCCGAGTAAAGCCTCTAACATCTGGCGAATTGGTAATTGGGATGGTACACCACGGGAGCTCCTGAATGGACAGACGATTCCGATTCGTCACCCTTCCGATAGTCGCAACCCAAGCTGGGGACCTGTCACCTATGCTACCGGTAGCGCGACCAATCGATTCCCGGCAATCCAGTTCCGTGGTCAGAATTCTCCAACCACAATAACGTTTAATTTGAATGCATCTCAAGCGGCATCTTCTCATACGCTCAACATCGGTATTACCGCAGCCTATAATAATGGGAGACCGAGTGTAACGGTTAATGGACATGCATTAACTAATCCTGCCGCGTCTTCACAGCCCAATTCTCGTAGCTTCACCATTGGTACCTATCGTGGTAACAACACAACCTTTAGCTGGAATGTTCCAGCATCCTACTTCGTCAATGGTTCCAACACTATCACGATTACGCCGATCAGTGGTTCCAGTGACTTGGGTAACTGGTTAAGTGCAGGTTGGGTCTACGATTGTGTTGAATTGCTGAATTGAATGAAGAATTCAATGTAGTGGAAGGAATTAAGGAGGTAGTCTGCCTGGTTTTCCTAACCGGGTTCAGGTTACCTCTTTTAGTCTTGTCATCAGAAATGAAAAGATATCGATTCATGAGATCCCTAAGGATCTTGCTTTGCTGGAGATGGTGATCCGGATAGTGGTATAATTTTCAATACGTAATCATGAGTGAATGAACGGGGAGGAAAAGAGAATGAGAGACGATCTGTTGGTTCAATTGCAAGAGTGGCATGAAGAAGATGAATTTCAGGAAATTGTAGATGCAATCCAAGCGATTCCCGTGGAAGAAAGGGATTATGAGCTGGTTAACCATTTGGGACGAGCGCTAAATAACTTGGAACAGTATGAAGAAGCGGTTGAACAATTCCTGACGGTTGCTAAAGAGGGCACAGGTGACCCACTCTGGCATTATCGGATTGGACTGGCTTATTATTATCTGGAGCAATACGCGCATGCCCAGCAAGCGTTCGAAAGAGCGGATCAATTGGACCCTGAGGATGAAGATACGCTGGAGTTTCTGGGATGGATTCGAAGCAAAATGGAGGAGCCGTCCGAATCTGAACATGAAGTTGAAACGGATCCAGAGGCTGTTGGAGAATTCCATGTACCCGTTGACGTTGTAGCGACCTTTGAAGCGATTCCCAGACCGGAATCCGGCGAATTCTGGAACGATAGTGAGCAGGCACTGGAGCACTATGTGTCCAATCCGCCAAGTGATGGCCTCATTGATTCTGTTGAGGAGCAATTGGTGTTCCGACTGCCGGCTTCCTACATTGAGATGATGAAGCTACATAACGGCGGTATTCCGTACAATCGTTATTTCCCTGTGGCGAACACAGATACGGGAGCTACGGATTATGTTGAAATTGAAGGTATACTGGGCATTGGCCGTGAGAAGCCTCGCACACTAGCGGGTATTCAAGGTAGCTGGAATTTGATTGAACGTGAAGGGTATCCGGAGATTGGTGTGGTCATCGCGGTATCTCCTTCGGAGTCGGGGGTTGTCATGCTCGATTATCGTTCATTCGGTAATGATGGAGAACCTGAGGTCGTTTATGTGAAGAGGGAGAATCCCAAAGAGATCATTCCGCTGGCACCGAACTTTGAGATGTTTATCCAAGGGCTGATGACTCCAGAAGTCTAGTATGAATAATATCATTGTGTTGAAGCGCCTCTATACTAGTGCTAACTAGACAATGTAGAGTATGGTAAAAACAATACAAGCCGCGAGGGAGATACATTCCCTTGCGGCTTGCTTTCGTTCTATCGGAATCTTTCCGGTTTACGCCGGGAAACCGCCACCTGGAGGCGGCCATGCGCCGTAAAAGCGACGCAGCAGAACAATCTCCCCTAGATGGTACGAGTTATGGGAGGCGATATTGCGCAGAAGTCCTGCCTTGGTTTCACCCGGGAAATAGAGCAGTGGATCATCTAATTGTGCAGTTTCTGCAATGGCTACGGCTTGATCAACCCCATCCAAGAAGGCCTGAATATCTGCCTTCCACGTGGCTTCGTCCTGTGGACCCTTCTCCTCAGGCCAGCTCTCACTCACGTTAGCAGGGAGTTGTGGCTTGCGTCCTTCCAAGTGTTCGAGCATGAATTGCTGCCAATAATGCATGTGCTTCACCAACTGATAGATCGTATATGGCATGGCATCGTGTGTACGAGCAGCAAGTGTGACATCGATATCGGGTAGAGCACGGGCGATGCGGATATGACCACGTTCCCCCACTAATGATTTGACAAGGGCTTGCCCAAAGCTTTGATTAACATCTGACATATGGTACCTTCCTCTCTTCCAAGACCGGATCTGATAACCTGTCTTCTATTTAGTATTATACAATTAAATTGCTAAAAATTAAAAATGGGTAACGAAGAACGCTAAATACTTAAAATGCCTATGATATAATAGTGAAAATAAATCTCAAGACCTCAGGGTCGAGGAGGAAGCTCCTGTGAAAGTGATATTGGTTGACGACGAACGTCTAGCGTTGATAGGCCTTCAAAAATCACTAGAAAAAGAAGTCAGCGGCATTGAAATTATCGCTACATATATGAATCCAACAGAGGCTGTGGCGGGTATTGTGGAGCACCGTCCTGATGTTGTATTTCTGGATATTCATATGCCGGAGATGGATGGTATGGATCTGGGAAGACAGATTCAGGCGGCAACACCGGGCACCGAAATTATATTTGTGACCAGTTACGATCAATATGCGGTGCATGCTTTCGAATTACAGGCTTTGGACTATGTGATGAAGCCGATCCAAAAGGATCGATTGAAGCAGACGGTGAGCCGTGTAAGAGAGAAACTGAGCGTAAAACGCGAGCAGCGGTCAAAGGATACAAACGTACCTTTAATTTGCTGTTTTAATCAGATTCAGTTTAAGCTTCCAGGCAAGGATGTTCAGGTGGCCAAATGGCGTACAAGCAAGGCGCAGGAGCTGTTTGCATACTTGCTTCACCACCGGAACCAGGTCATCCATCGCAGTGTTCTGCTGGAGCTTCTGTGGCCGGGAATGGAAGAGGAGAAGACGACACATCAACTCTACACTGCAATGTATCATGTCCGCCAAACCCTGAAAACTTGCAATATGGATATGATCACGATTCAGAGTGGACACCTGGAGGCAGGCTATCGACTCGAATTGGGTGAGGCTCAGTTGGATAGTGAGCAGTGGGAACGGGAAATCAGGCAATGGAAAGTCGTAGACGCAAGTACCGTTCATGCCTATGAGCAAGCGCTTCATCTATATAAGGGTACCTATCTTGGCAATTATGAATACATGTGGGCTGAACCTGAGCGGGAAAGATTACGCTATCTGTGGCTGTATCATATGAGACAACTAAGTCTGTATTACCAGCAGCATGGGCTGGCGGAGAAAGTGGTCGAGAGTACCCAACGTATCCAGCATATGCTTCCGGACGAAGAAGAAAGTTATTTTATGCTAATGAAGTTATATGATGAAATGCACAACGATCTCGGTGTGGAGGAGCAGTATCGTCTCTTAACCACCAGAATGGAGCAAGATTTGGAGATACCGATCAGTGAGGACATTACCGAATGGTATCAGGACTGGAAGCTCGGTTTAACCAAAGTCATGAAAAAATAATTAATGAAATTACTTCAAACGAAACGTATGGACCGTTACAGATATTTGTTCATCATGCTAATCATTTTTGGAGTGTTAATTGGCATGCGCTCGGTATGGTCTGAGCTATTCCACACAGTAGATGAGCATCGCGCCGTTAACGGGGTGCTTGATTTGAGAGATGTGGATCTGGATCAGTCCCCTGTCATGTACTTGAATGGGGAATGGGAACTTTACCCGGATGAGTTGCTGACCCAACAAGATATTGCGAAGAGGAATGGCGGTGCAAAGACTGTTCAGGTCCCAGGAGACTGGGGGAGTGCACAGAATCAGGAACAAGAGAGTTCGTACGGTTACGGAACATATCGATTGCGCATTTTGACAGATCCACTTCAGACGCCGATAACCTTCTGGTTCAAGGGAATCCGAAGTTCATCCGAGATCGAGTTGAATGGAGACGCGGACGGGGGTATGGGTGAGGTCTCCGCGGATAGCAGTACATATATACCCCGAAGCACTTCATATACAGCGACCTATGATCAGGAAGGAACAACATCCATTGAGTTATTGATACGCGTGGCCAATTACGACAGCCCTTATATGGGCGGAATTAGCAAACCTGTTCGCTTTGGTTCACAGGCAGCCGTTGATTTTTCGCGTTGGTATTCCATTGGTTTTCAGATGCTCACCTTTCTGGTTCTGCTCCTCCACGGCATGTATGCCTGTATTCTTTACGCATTTAATCGACAGGAACGTTCCTTGCTGGTTGGAGCCGTATTAACTTTATCTGTTGGCATCACGGTTACGATGGGTCATGATAATATATTGATGTTATGGCTTCCTATTAATTATACCTGGGGCATTAAAATTCGATTGATCTCATTGTTGCTGCAAAATGCTTGTATCCTTCTGTTATTCCAGAGATTAACGATGGTTCATGTACGAAAGGCATGGCTACAGTGGCATGTTGTCATGACCTTGATCTATACGGCCGTGATTGTGGTGGTGCCCATTCATATTACCTATGCCATGATCGATTACAATGTCATTAACCTATTCTTTCTTGTATCCATGATCTGGTTTCTATACATCGTCGGAACGATGATCTTCAGGAAACAGGCGGACCGGGATATTGTTTTTCTGCTGCTTACTGCAGGAGGCATTATATCCAACCTGATATGGAGTGTGGTCGAGACAGCCAAAGATGTGACAACAGTCTATTATCCCATTGACATTATCTTTGCGATTACCGGCTTCTCCGCCTATTGGTTCAAGAAATACTTCAGGAATGTCAGGGAGAATATGAAGCTGAACACAGAACTGCAGAAGGGCGACAAAATTAAAGATCAATTCTTGGCGAATACATCACATGAACTGCGGACCCCGCTGCACGGGATCATTAACATCGCTCACAACGTGATCACCCGAGAGAAAAACCGGTTGGATGAACGGAGCCTGGAGGATATGGAGTTGCTGATTACGATCGGTCGACGGATGTCACATCTCCTTGGTGATCTACTGGATGTAGTCCGGCTGAAGGAGCACCGCATTGAGTTACGTCAGGGGCCTCTTTCCATACAGTCGGTTGTGCCTGGCGTTATCGCCATGCTGCAATTCATGGCAGAACGAAAACCGGTTCGCCTTCATATGGAGATTCTGGAATCGTTCCCTCAGGTCATGGCTGATGAAGAAAGGCTCGTTCAGATTTTGTATAATCTACTGCATAACGCGCTTAAACATACAGAGGAAGGAAGGATATCCGTAAGTGCCGAAATTCGTGAAGGACATGCTCTGATTCATGTGACGGATACAGGCATTGGCATGGATGAGGATACACGGATGCGTATTTTCCTCCCGTATGAACAAGGATCGTATGGAATCAGTGATGGACAAGGCATCGGGCTTGGACTGAACATCTGCAAAGAGCTCGTAGAACTGCACGGCGGGGCACTTACGGTTCGCTCGGAACTCGGAAAGGGCTCGGTATTCAGCTTCGATCTACCACTCGCGGATGTAGCCGCCGATCAGGCTCAGTCACAACTTCCCCTGATATGGGAACAGGCCGCCGAGATGATGGAAGATGCACCTAGCGGATTCCTGTTACCCCGCCAAGGTATGGGGGACGCGGAAGCCTTGGCGACGGCAGAGATGGCTCCATTGTTAAAAGAGGGGAGAGCCACCATTCTGGCTGTGGATGATGATCCGGTGAATCTGGATGTGTTGGTCAGCATTCTTTCGACGGAACCATATGATATAACTACAGCAGGTTCGGGTCAGGAAGCGATGGAATTGCTCGGGACACGTCAGTGGGATCTGCTCATTACAGATGTGATGATGCCCAATATGTCCGGATATGAGTTAACCCAGAAGGTGAGGGAACAATTCTCGATGTCGGAGCTTCCTGTGCTGCTGTTGACGGCACGAAGTCAGCCGCCAGATATCTACACGGGATTTGCATCGGGGGCCAATGATTATGTCACGAAGCCTGTAGATGCGGTGGAACTGAAATATCGGATACGTGCATTGACCATGCTAAATCAGTCTATCCAAGAGCGCCTGCGCATGGAGGCCGCTTATTTACAGGCTCAGATTCAGCCTCACTTCCTGTTTAATACGTTGAATTCACTTATGGTCTTAAGTGATATTGATACAGAGCATATGCGGAAGCTTGGCGATGCTTTTTCATCCTATTTACGGATCAGCTTCAACTATCTCAACACAGGGGAACTGGTGAAATTATCATATGAGCTGGAACTCGTTGAAGCCTATCTTTTTATTGAAAAAACACGATTTGAAGATCGCTTGTCGGTGGTATTAAACGTAGAGCCGGACCTTCCGTTGCTTCTCCCACCGCTATCCATTCAGCCTTTGATTGAAAATGCCGTCAGACACGGACTATTAAGCCGCAATGTAGGCGGTACGTTATGCCTATCCATCACTCGTCATGAGGGTTATACCCGTATTGAGGTGAAGGATAATGGCAAAGGCATCGAACCGGAGAAGGTTGCAGAACTGCTACATGCTACGCCAGGTGGAAAAGGCGGAATAGGCATTGTGAATACAAACCGCAGATTGCTGCAACGGTATGGTCAGGGATTATCGATCGTAAGTGAGCCGGGTGAGGGCACGATGGTATCATTTGATATTCCGGATGAAATATAAGGAAAAGGCCGCAGAAGTGAAAACTTCCGGCCTTTTTGTTTTACTTGCGTGTTCATTCCCTAATTTTAATTATTTCTAATGCTTCTTTCATATGTTAGTATATTTAACATTAGAAGCGCGGGTTCCGGCATTGGGCGCTAAACGTTGTTATAGTGGGTGAAGAGAACGATGCGCAATTGGGTCAAAAATGAGAATGTGCAGATGACGGCCATTGCCTTTACCACTGCGGTAGGGGCGCAATTCAAGATAAATCCGTTCCGGGAAGATTACTTCCGAATCGGGCTGGGGGTTAGCATCCTTTTATTTCTGCTGATGATCATGCCACACTTGTCTTATGTGAAGACAGGAATCCTGACAGGCATCGCGAATTTGCTGTTTCAGTCAGCAGATCTCATCAATCATGTACAGAGCGTGTCCATACTGGAAAGCATGCGGGACAATCTGGGGGCAGGTGTGTATTATGTGGTCTTTGCCTATGGGCTTAGCAAATTCAAGCATCGATTCCATGAGATGCAGCCTCTTCTGCTCGGCGGGTTAATCACATGTATCGATTTCTCCTCTAATCTTGTTGAGCTGCTTTTTCGCGGAATGTTAAGCGGGACCAATATCTTTTATATGAAGGAATGGTTGTATCTGCTTGTGGTAGGTGGTCTGCGAAGTTACTTTGTGATTGGGCTATATAACAGCATTGCGGTGAGGCAGATGCGGCTTTTGCATGCAGAGCAGGAGAAGCGGATGGAGCAGATGCTGAGTGTGAACTCGGGTCTGTATGGCGAGGTCTTTTACCTGAAGAAAGCGATGAATACGATCGAAGGCATTACAGCTGACAGCTATGATCTATATCGCGATCTCCGGGAGCAGGACTTGAACCAATATAGTCAGCGCACGCTGGGCATCGCTCAGCAGATTCATGAAGTAAAGAAGGATTCACAACGTATTCTAGCGGGTCTGCTGAAGCTGTATGATAATGAAAAAGCGGTCAACATGAGCCTATCTGAAGTACTGAACTTTGCCAGCAAAGCAAACCGAAAATATAGCGAAATGCTTCATAAGCAGGTCGAGATCGATATTGAACAACAGTATGATTGTGAGTCTCCGTATTACATTCCTCTTCTCACGGTAATGAATAACTTGATTGCCAATGCGGTAGAGGCGATTGAGCATGTCGGGACGGTCCGAATTCATGTATATGAGCAAGAAGATGACGTGCATTTCGTCGTGATGGACACTGGAAAAGGCGTACCTGAAGCCAAACGGGATGTTATTTTTGAACCAGGCTATACAACAAAGTTCAATGAAGTTGGCATTGCTGCGACGGGCATTGGCTTGTCCCATGTACGTGATATCGTTCAGTCGTTGGCGGGACAAATTAAGGTAGAGTCGGCGCCTCCGGGAGAGACAGGGACAACATTTGTTATAGCTATTCCCAAAATAAATCTGATCAAGGGGGCCGATGTCGATGACACTTTCTATCATGATCGTGGATGATGATGTGGTAAGTCGGAGCATGCTGCATGATATCATTGAATCCTGTGGTATCGGCGAGCTTGCGGGCATGGCTGAGGGCGGCATAGAAGGAGCACGCATGATCATGGATCTGCGTCCAGATGTGGTGCTGATTGATCTGCTGATGCCGGATCAGGACGGAATTGAGACGGTGGCGAAGCTGAAGCACGGGGGTTATACCGGGAAATTCATCATGATCTCTCAGGTGGAGAACAAAGAGATGGTAGGAGCGGCCTACCAGAACGGCATTGAATTCTTTATTCATAAACCGATTAATCGGGTGGAAGTGGAGCATGTGCTCAGCAAAGTGAATGACCAGTGGAAGTATGAACGATACGTGCTGGAGATCAAGCAGTCGATGGCTCGATTGAATCTGGTGGAAGCGCCGGCCCCTGCCCAAGGTCGTACGGTGCGAGATGCGGCAAGAAGCATTTTAATGGATCTGGGGATCATCGGAGAAAGTGGTAGCAAGGACATCATTGCGCTCATGGAGTATGCGATTGATCAGAAGCAGGTCGCGGAGTGGCCGCCACTGAAGGAGTCCTATGAAGCGGTGGCCCAGACGTACAAGTCCACGCCCAAAGACGTCGAGAAAGAGAGCAAGGCGATGGAACAGCGCATTCGCAGAACGGTAATTGCCGCGTTAACAAACATGGCCTCGATTGGACTCAACGATTATAGCAACCACAAGTTTGAGCATTATGCTCCCCTGTACTTCGACTTCCAGGATGTTCGAATGAAGATGAGAGCCATGGAAGAAGATCAGGCAGGCGACAAAGGCAAGGTTAATATCAAAAAGTTCCTGCATGTGTTCTATATGGAGACGCTTGAAAAGATGAATAATTGAACAACTGAATAACTGAGATATGTTATCTCTTAACCAAAAGCCGATGTCCAGAAGAGGAGAAAGTGAAATGAACATAACTATTGATCAACAAGGCAATTCCAAGGTCGCCATTATTGAAAGTGATGGCATCGTCATCAACAATGCTCAAGATGCACTGGATTTGATGGCTTCGGTAAGGTATAGCGATGATGCCGATAAGCTCATTATCGACAAATCGAACATCACGGAAGAGTTCTTCGAACTGAAAACCAAGCTTGCAGGCGAGATTTTGCAGAAATACGTGAACTATCATGTTAAGCTTGCTATTGTGGGAGATTTCGAAGGACATAACAGCAAGAGCCTGAGAGATTTCATCTATGAGTGCAACAATGGCAAGCATGTTTTCTTTTTGAAAAACAAAGAGGAAGCGCTTCAAAAGTTGCATAATATCAGTTAAGCGTACATCCGAGGCATGTAGAGAGCCTGCTTATAATCTGAGCCAAACGTAGGAGGTTTGCACCGTGATATCTAATGAGAATTTAAAGGTATATGCTCTGCCTGAGATCGGAAATCTTAAAGTGCATGGCAGAACAACTGGAGAGCGATCGCCGTTGACGTTATTTTGGACGGGGAGTGCAGTTGAACTCAATGTACAGGGCTCCGAACTATGGGTTGAAGTAGAGTCGCAGTATGACATGTATGAGTCATGGATCAGCATTCTGATCAATGGTGTTTCGGTGAGCAGACAGATGTTAACGGCGGGAAGGTACTGGGTCTGTGTATTCCGAGGTATGAACGCAGATGTGGTGAAGAATGTACGGATCGTCAAAGATGTTCAAGCGATGAGTGGTGACCCGGGTTGTGCCTTGCAGATTCATGCGGTGAAATCGGATGGAGCGTTCCTGCCTGTGCAGGAAAAACCGTACAAGATCGAGTTCATTGGTGACAGTATTACATCTGGCGAAGGTGCGATTGGAGCGAAAGCGGAGGAAGATTGGATTCCGATGTGGTTCAGCGCCATACATAATTATACGTTTATGACAGCAGAGGCATTGAATGCGGAGTATCGGGTCATCTCGCAAAGTGGCTGGGGTGTGCTGACAAGTTGGGATAATAATCCAAAGGGGAATATCCCCAAGTATTACGAACAGGTCTGTGGCTTGCTTACTGGTGAGCGTAACGAAGCGCTAGGCGCAGGAGATCAGCATGATTTTAGTTCCTGGCAGCCGGATGTGGTAGTCGTGAACCTGGGCAGCAATGATGGGGGTGCATTTCAGTCACCGGAGTGGAAAGACCCCGACACGGGCAAGGTGTACAAGCAGCGTTTGAACGAAGATGGTACGTATCATGAAGAGGATCTGACCGCTTTTGAGAAAGCAGTGGAGCAGTTCCTGTTCAAACTTCGGAAAAACAATCCGGATGCACAACTCGTATGGGCTTATGGCATGCTTGGTTTTCCCATGATGCCTGCCATCTACCGCGCGGTTGATGCGTATACAAAGGGGACAGGAGATCGTAAGGTCTCAATCATCCAGCTTCCTGATACAACCGAAGAGACGGTAGGTGCGCGCACCCATCCAGGCGAGTTATCTCACCGTAGGACGGCAGAGGTGTTAGCGGAATATATACGAGGAATGATAGGATAACTTGATACTTGATACTTGATACTTGATACATGGTAATGGAAAGACCACTCTTTCATGAACGGGTAGCCCAATGGTTAGATGGTGTCTAACTTTATGGTGTCCATTTATCACAAGAATGGTCTTTCCCCTTTTCTACTCATCTAGATATTCGAGGGTGTATCCGCTGTGCCGGTGTTCTGTACCTCATAACGAATCGAAATGATCTGTCCGAGCGTCTGGGTTCGGAGCATTTTAAATTGACTTGGCACAGTGCCTGTCGGGAATAAGGGGATGCCTTCACCAAGAATTTTGGGAATGATGGCGATTTCAATCTCATCCAGTAATTTTTTTGCTAACACAGCTTGAACCAATATGCCGCCACCCACAATCCACACGTCTCCATCAGAAGTTTGTTTTAACCGGGGAATGAGCGTATCTACCTCCTCGGTTGTAAACTGTACATGCGGAGCGGGCGGCTGTTCCGAGCGGGAAAGCACATACGTTGGGCGATCCGCATAGGGAAATTCTTCGGAAAGTGTGAGCACCTCTTCATACGTATAACGTCCCATAACAACGCTACCGATTGTTTTATAAAATGCAGCATACCCGTTGTCTCCACCATCGCCCTCCACATCAAATAACCAATCGACCGAACCGTCCAGTCTTGCGATATATCCATCCAAACTCATAGCAATGTACAAAATTGTTTTGTTATCAGACATGTTCATCGCTCCCTTCTAAAATGTATGATACACTTTAACTATGACAAAAGTTGACGTAGTTAGGATGTTGAATTCATGAATCATCGGAAATTGGCGATCATGCGCCTGATGGATTCCAGACAAAAGTTCACTGCCCGGGAATTGGCAGAACGGTTCGACGTATCGATTCGTACGATCCAGCGAGATCTGGATGCATTGCAGGCGCTGGGTTTCCCTTTGTACACAGAAGTTGGCGTGAACGGAGGATACCGGGTGTTGCCCAATCGGATTTTGCCACCCCTTCAACTGACACAGCAGGAGGCATTAGGGCTGTTTATGATGCTGGAATATCTACAGCAAGTACCGGATTTTCCATATGGATCAATGCGTGAGCATCTGGCTGAGCAATACTTCTCTACTTTGCCCAAAGATGTACAGGATCTCATTATGCGAATGAGAGAGCATATCACCTTTGTCCAACACCCTGGTGGGCATTCCGAGCCTTTAACAACCGAGATATTGGGTGCAGCGGTAGAAAAGAGAGAAATCGAATTTATGTATCATGCCCGCAGTGGTCCTAAAAAAGTACAGGTCTTTCCCTATGGCATCTACTATGAGCAGGGACATTGGTACATGCCAGCCCGGAAGAAGGATCGTGTATTGTTGTATCGGGTGGATCGCATGCAGCAGTTGGTTGTTATGGAATCAGTGGATAAATCTGTTCCAAGTCTAAAGGCATGGCTAGCTGCCAAAGAAGATAGAGCAAGCGTAGAAGTGGTGCTGCGATTCACGGAATTTGGAGCAAGGATTGCTGCGTCAGATGTGTTGTTCAAGTCAGTTGAAGGCCATGAGTGGCGCGGACTGATTCCGCCTGAAGAGTTTTCTTTTACAGCACGAAAGTTACTCTGCTATGGGCCGGAAGTGAAGGTGGTGTCTCCGCTCGAACTGCAACAGCAGGTTAGAGGGATGCTGGAACGGAGTTTAAGTCAGTATGGTGGGGGATAAAAGGATATTAGGGTATCAAGGAAGAGATAAGAAAGGTGTGTAGACAAATGAGCGAAGTTTGGACTAAAGACATCATCCCAACTGTATCTGATAAAGTAGTGATTGTGACAGGTTCGAACGGCGGGTTAGGGTATGAAACGGCATTAGCGTTAGCTGAAAAAGGCGCAAAAGTTATCCTTGCAGTTCGTAATCTGGAAAAAGGTGAAAAGGCAGCTAATAAAATAAAGTCGTCTGTGCATGTAGCTGGAGAGGTAATCGTTATGCAGCTTGACCTTAGCGATTTAGCTAGTATCCGTAAGTTCGCAGCCGCTTTTCTTGAGCAATACGATTCTTTGTCCATTCTCGTTAATAATGCAGGAATTATGAACCCTCCATTCCAGTTGACGAAAGATGGATTTGAATTACAGTTTGGTAGTAATCATCTAGGCCATTTTGCGCTTACGGGTCTACTATTGCCTCGATTGATCTCTACTCCGAAATCGAGAGTTGTCACTGTAAGTAGTATGGCAGCTCATAATGGTGCGATTGATTTTAATAATTTAGATGGCTCCAAAGGATATAATCCCATGAAGTTCTACAGTCAAAGCAAGCTAGCCAATCTGATGTTTGCGAGAGAGCTGCAGAATAAATTTAATTCCGCCAATATTGATTCCATGAGTATCGCCGCTCATCCAGGAATTTCGCATACCAATCTATTTTCCTTCGGTTCGGGGAAACAGACCAATATATTCATGCGCAGTCTTTTGAAAATCATTAGTCAACCGGCACATATGGGGGCATTACCTACCTTATATGCTGCAGCAGATCCGACGATCACGGGAGGGGAGTATATTGCTCCCAGCGGTATGGGCGGCACTAAGGGCTATCCCAAGAGCGCTAAGATCATCGAAAAATTATATGACGCTAACATTTCAAACAAGCTATGGAGCGTATCAGAAGAATTAACAGGGGTATATTACAGATTCGACGTGTAGATTTTGCCATTAGGGAAAGTAAACCTTATTATGGTATAGACAGTTAAAAGTTCTTCAGCACGAATAAGATTACTGAATGGGGGGCTACCATGATTCGATTCATAATAAATTTAACGACCCGCTCTATGCAGAGTCCATGTGATGAACAACGGCGGTTGTTTGCATAGAGCTTGAAATTCTTTTCCGCCATATCATTGTAGTGCATATCCAATGTGTTCATTGTACGACTCTGCTGCCTTAAAGATTTTAACTTTTAAGGAGTGGAGCAACGTGAAATATATTAATGCGGATACAATCTTCCCGGAAGAATTACTCAAAGAAATACAGCGTCATATCTCTGGTGGCTTGATCTATATTCCGAGGCCCAAGGATGCCCACAAGAAGTGGGGCGAGAATTCGGGTGGCAGAAGGATTGTCCGGGAGCGGAACGACGAGATCCGCCAGCTTTTTGCTGCCGGAACAACCATCGATCAGCTTGCGGATCAATACTGTTTATCCATCGATAGCATCAAGAAAATTGTGTATTGCAAAAAGGGATGAAACTATAGAAGCCATGTTCGAGCAATCGAATGTGGCTTTTTCCTGTAAGAATAAAGAATGGTTATTAAAGCTTTTTTACATATTCGAGGTTGTTAATTACGCGTACAATTCATTTGACGGTACAAGGATATGCGTTGAGAGTTCTTGAAAATAACTCCTTAAATCATCTGGTAAGGTTGGTGAATATGAATAATATGAATATAGAAGTGAAATTAACGAATAAAGACGAGGCGTATGTGATTAAAAATATGTACCCGCTATACCTTCATGATCTATCCGGACATTATGGTCTGGGTGGAGAGCATACCCCGAACGAACATGGCATTTTTGAGCCAAGTCCTGATTACAAAACGTTACAGGATCAGTATGATGTACAGAATATTTGGTGGGAAAAACCGGAGTGTCTTTATCCGTTCCTGATGATTGTGGATGGTATACCGGCAGGTTTTGCATTTGTGGTTACTCCGCCATATTGCTCACAAGGCACGGATTTCTTTGTACATGATTTCTTTCTGATGCAGCCGTTTCGAGGTGTAGGTGTTGCTGAACACGCGGCATCGACGATCTTCGGCATGTTTAGAGGAAACTGGGAGTTGTTCACCAATCCATCGGAGAAAAATAAGATTGGCCAATCTTTCTGGCGAAAAACAGTGGATAATTATACTAAAGGTAACTATCGGGGGATGTACGGGCAAACGTTCGATGGTTATAAATTGATTTTTCAATTCTCCAATATATAAAAAGAGAGACCGTCTCCCTTTGCGGAAAACGATCTCTCTCTACTGCCTTTTATAAACTACCGTTGAAATAGTGATACTCAGAATTTACTTCAAAACCAACACTGCGGTACAGATTCAAAGCACGTTTGTTCTCGGTAACAACGGATAAGCGGATATCTGTGTAACTTTGTTTCCTTAGGAGATCAACTAGGATGCTAAGCGCAGTGCGCCCCAGTTTCTGTCCCTGATAAGCAGGCAAGATACAGAAGTTATGAATAAATGCGGTTGTTGCATTAATGGAGTTGACCCGTACCAGCCCAACAGGCAGTTGATTCTGCCATGCAATATAGATGACTCGGCTGGGTTCATTCGTTTGCATAAAGTACTCGCGTGTCCAGTCCTCCGAATCTCCAAAGGCTTGGGAGGAGCAAGTGACCATAAACTCCATATCCTCGGCTTCTGCCACAGACAACGTTAGTTCAGGTGGCTCCACAACCGAAAGGACCTCATTCACAAGTTGCATCGAGTACTCCGCACGATCATAAATGGCTCCAAGGGATTGGGCAGTATGAACACCCGGAGATAAGCCATGAGGAACGCGATAACTGAGTTGGTTAATCCCTTGTGGTTTCATATCCAGGATGGCTCTTTTCAGTAGGCTGCCGAACACACCTTGGCGACGAAAATCTGGGTGTACGATGGCATTAATATTCCCGGTTACGCCGTCGGATGGATACCAACTGAGGAGTCCTACCAAATCACCGTGGCGATAACAGAGGAGTGCATGGTCTCCGTCTTTTTTGCTAATATGGTCAAGGTCTGCTTTCAGATGAATGGAATCAAGCTGTTTACATTGTTGTTCGAGTAAAATAATAGCATCAATCTGTTCCTTGGAATCATAGATCATAGGAACGACTTGATAAGTTGACATAGCTTTCACACCTTCATTGTTGAAGGAAACACGCAGTTATTGGACCCGTAGGCGCTATCCTTCGAGAGTTGGTCCAGTTGTAATTTTGATCATCATTATTATCTCCTCCAAATCACTTCCCGATGACTATAACACAATCTATTATGAACATGATACCGAATGGATGTTATTCACTGGGTGTCTGTTCAGATGTGCCCAATAACTGGACATTATATCCTATTGAAGGGATAATTGAGAGTAATACTGACGAGAAAGGGAGGGGTTAACCATGCGCAAGTTGGCATATGTGATGGGTATATTATTTCTTTCCGCCGCCATGTTAATGGGATGTACATCATCTGAACCAGCGGAAAGCACTGAACCCGTCACTCCACCATCAACGGAACAGCCAAGTGATACGGGGGACCAGAAGGCGACTGCGGAGGAGCAGCAACAAGCGCTCGAAATGTCGCTGGAGTATAAGACAACAGAACTCACTGTGGATGGTAAGGACTATGAGGATACGTTAGAGATGGAAGGGTTATTAGCCAAAGGAGAGACGATGAAGCCGTTCCTGACCTCCAGGAATTATGAGGCTTACATGGCTAATCGATATATTGTCTTGCCTCTTCAGGTTGCACACATCGAACAAGCGAAACTGCATCCTGAAAATATACAAACCAAGATCAAAGATAACAAGAGCGACTGGATTCTGGTGGAATACACGCTTGATCTGAAATTTACAGACGAGAAAGGCAAGGAGTTCAAGTCCATTCCGCTATCGGGCGATATCACCTTTTTGCAAGATCAGGGGGAATGGCGCATTCAGGATGATACGTACAACAGGGATGCATTCGCAGACATCATTAATAATTCTCTATAGTTCATGAAGTGTCTGTGATTCCGGCACATAGGGGTTGTGCTCGAATTATCCATTACGAATAAGCTCTTTCATATTAAGTACGCACTTCAAAGTGCGTACTTTTTTGTGGGTGTGTCCAGCTAAGCGTGCGTCGTCAAAAGGGCTTCATCGTGATGATTGTTCTTGTCTCTTCCTAGAAATTTGCAGGGTACATTCTCCTGTAATGATGATATCATTTGGATAAATAAACTTACTTATTGCGCTTTTAGAGATTGGGGTTGGATTCATCATGAGGGGAATTCTCCGAGTCGGTTCTCGTAAGGTGTGGTTTTATATCGTTGTTGCCGTTATTGTTGGCTTGGTTGCAGGCTATGTCGTCCTCTCTGAGCCGGATTCTCCTAAGTTCCAAAGTGAAAAAGGTATTCTGGATTTAAGGCAGGTTCAGCTCAGTACGAATCCGCAAAAGTTAACAGGGAAGTGGGCGTTCTATTGGCAAGAACTGCTGTCGCCTGAGGATATGCGGGTTCGTTCGGCAAGGGAAGGAAATCAGGACCACTGGATTAACATTCCAAGCTCCTGGCTGGGCTACCCGTTAGAAGGTCAGCGGCTGACCGGTACAGGCTATGCAACCTTTGGACTGGTCGTTCATCTAAGCGAGCAGGATCGAGATGAGATGCTTGCTCTACGGCTGCCTAGCATTTTTAATGCGTACAAATTATGGGTCAATGGCGAGCTGCTGGCAGAAGTTGGTGAGGTTGGTCAGGACAAGCACAGCATGACCCCGCAACTGGAAACAAAGCTGGTGTATTTTCAGCCTGAAAGCGACACGTTAGAGCTGGTCATGCAAGTATCCAACTTCCAACATCATCGGGGCGGCATTACCAAGGATATCGAGCTGGGTGGCAGTGACGTACTAACGATCAAGACCAATCTGAATCTTGCCAGGGATATGTTCATCACGGCAAGTTTGCTAGTGATCGGTTTGTATAATCTGCTGTTGTTCATGCTGCGACGTAAGGATAAAGCTCCGTTATATTTTGGCCTGTTTACTGTACTGCTTGGTATTCGATCCTTGTTCAACGGCGAGCTTATCTTTACACAATGGTTGCCTCATTTTCCTTGGGAATTGCAGTTCAAGATCGAATATCTGATTCTTTGCCTCAGCGGTTATATCATCACCATGTATTTTGATTGTATTTTTCCGAATTATGTGTCGCGATGGTTTCGTCTTGGCACCCGGATCGTAACTGGTGCATTCTGTATCCTTGTAGTGGTAACCCCTGCAATTATATATACAAAATTTTTGCTGGTAATCGGTGTGATGGTAGTTCTACATATGATTTATCTGATGATCGGGCTGGTTCAGGCGGCTGTGCGACGTATGGAGGGAGCGCTGATCTTCCTGCTGGTGTCGGTGGTTACTTTGGTCACGGTTGTCAACGATTTTTTGTATTTTAACGGATGGTCGCTAGTTGGAAATACATCTCCGCTTGGCTTATTGATATTTACGATCGCGCAGCTGATTCTGCTGTCTTCGCGATCTACGAGGACGGCATCGAACGAAGAGAGAATTACACGTGAATTACAGGACGTTAATGACAAGCTGATTGAAATGAATATGAATCTGGAACAGACCGTTCAGGAGCGAACACAGGCCTTATCTACAGTGCATGATGATCTCCAAACCTCGTATGACCGACTGCTTCACTCCGAGCAAGGGAGGAAGAAGCTTCTTGCTTATATTACGCATGATCTGCGTATGCCGTTGTCCAGCATGCTTGGATATGTAGAAGCTATACAGGACAGGGTCAAGCCGGAACGCAATGAGCAATATCTGAAGTACATCCGGGAGAACACGATAAGGATTAACCGTATGATCGAGGAGTTGTCCTTCTTGTCGCATTTGGAGACCGGACAGGTCTCGTACCGAATGGAGCCGATTCAGATGATTCCTTTCTTGCATGGTTTTTTTGAACAATATGAGTTGGTAGTGCGAGACGCAGGATTAGACTTCATACTGGATATCGGAGATACCGAGGATAGACGATCTATTTTGCCAGTTGTCGAGATGGATGCGAAAAGAATAGAGCAGGCCTTATTTAATCTAGTATCCAACGCCATGAAGTTCACCTCCAGCGGGGGGCTGGTGCGTATTGCACTAGTTGTGGAAGTGATGAATCATGCTCGCTATGCGACCATTAGCATACAGGATTCTGGCATGGGGATTCCTCCGGATCAGCTTGAGCAAATCTTCGAACGTAATTACAGATATGATCGGCCGGGAATGGGCATAGAGGGCAGTGGACTGGGGCTTGCAATTTGCAGGGAAATCGTACAAGCGCACGGAGGCATGGTTCGAGCGGAGAGCGACGGCAAGATGGGGGCGACATTCTATGTAACGTTTCCTTGTACGGTGATTGAAGGAAAGGGGTGATGAGATGGACACGCACAAAATCATGATCGTTGATGATGATCCTCATATATGCGAGATTGTGCAGGTGTATTGTGATAGGGAGGGATTTGTCTCCACCTGCAGTCATAGCGGGTCAGAAGCGATGGAGCTGCTTACATCGTTTGAGCCGGATTTAATTATACTGGATATATTGCTGGCTAATGAAAACGGTATTGACTGGTGCAGGAATGCGCGTAATCTCACCAGTGCGCCGATTGTGTTTCTGAGCAGTCAAGAGGAAGACGAAATAAAAATTAGCGCATTATCCTATGGCGGGGACGATTATGTGACCAAACCGTTCAGTCCGGGAGTGCTCATGGCCAAGATCAAGGCTCACCTTCGCAGAGTGTCGACGGGTAGAAGGGAACAACTGCTGGAGTTACCGGGTTTGACACTGGATTTCTACACGCAGTCCGTCAACATGGGGAGCATACCTATCTCTTTATCGAAAAAAGAATTCAGTCTGCTGTCCTATATGGCACAAAACGTAAATCGTGTCGTCAGTGTTGATACGTTGTTTCAAATCATCTGGGGAATGGAAAGTCTGGAGGATACAAGAACGGTTGCTGTACATATCAGTAATTTACGCAAAAAAATTGAGTCTGACCCTGCCGACCCCGAGCGAATCATTACGGTTCGGGGGAGCGGATATATGCTGGTTTCTAACAGTACGTCACAAGCATGAATATAGCAGTAAGGGTGGTAGTCTATTATAAATGGGAAAATGGCGTTGGAGCAGTACCTGACGCTATTGGCCCATTTTTTGTTTTTCCACTAGCTTCATAATCGACTCAAGATATTGAATTCCTCAACACCAGTCTGCGCTTTTCCATCCTCGTCAAAATGATGTGCCATCTCTCCGAAGAATTAAACGATCCAATACGCACGGATTTAAAGTTTTCTTTAGGTTTCTCAAGTAGGATAATCCATCATGATAAAATCACTGTGGTCGATATAACGACATATTTCATCAAATTGTACCTGATTATTAGCTACGAGGACGTTACATTCAAGCCGGATCAAACGATAATACGTGAAGAAATGGTTGTCTTGCTGTCCCGCATTAGTACTTGAAGAGAAGGAAGTGGCTCCGATGGCACGAGTTATATGTATCACATCAGGGAAAGGTGGAGTTGGCAAGACAACGGTCACGGCTAATCTCGGGACTGCCCTTGCCTTATCGGGGAGCAGCGTTTGCCTGATCGATGCTGATTTTGGATTGAGAAATCTGGATATTCCGCTTGGTTTGAGCAATAGGGTAAGGTATCATATTTCTGATTTTCTGACGGGTCAATGTGCTTTACATCAAGTGATCGTCAAAGATAAGCGAATCAGTACCTTGTCCTTTATCTCCTGTAGTAACGACGCGGTGCATCACGATGATCCGCAAGTTTTTGGCGAGGTTGTACAGCAAATAGCCCAGGGCTATGATTATGTGCTGATCGATTCGCCGGCAGGCATTGAAAATGGATTCTGGAATGCGGCTTTGGCAGCAGATGAGGCTATTGTCGTTACTACACCTCATCGTACATCGCTTCAGGACGCGGATCGCGTAATCGGATTATTAGAAGATATGATTCCGGCTCCGCCACAGCTCATCATTAATATGGCCGACGGACAGGAAGCCCGTTCGGCAACGGTAAAGATGCAGGATATTATCGATATTCTCAATATCGGTGTGATTGGCGTGATCCATGCCGATGTAGAAATTATACGTTCCGTACATAAGGGCATTCCGATTGCGCTTAATCCCGAGTTTGAAAGCGGGCTGCGCTTCAGGCATATCGCCCACAATGTGGCGAAGAATCAGCAGGAGCCTTTTATCTCATTGAAACCCAAGAGGCATATTAGTGTTTTTTCACTTCCTCCAAGACTGCGTTGGGGGAAGAACAGTTCGTTATAGTCGCTTCTGGTAGATGAATCGTTGAGAAGAGAATCATCTGGAATGGATTGCAGACTAGCTTAAGAATTCATGAAAAATAGTGGTGTGGGAGTTACCTTCCCTACGCCGCTATTTTTTGATGTCATTGATGTTCTCACTTGCGAGTGGTTGCTTACTTAAAGTTTTCTTTATAATTCACAAGCGCCCCTATCTCGCATGATAAAATACGGAAGAAAAAACGACATAATTTGCTGTGTCGGTGTCACAATTCGACTGCGACTGATCAGGAAGGTCGGTGAAACGAATTCAATCTGTAAAGTTGGCATTATCGTACCTTAAAGCAGTCGGATCTCTTCAGTCGGATGTTTGAGCTGACGTTGATGTTCTGAATGTGCTGAACGCCGCAGCTAGGACAATTCCATTTCTGTATGTAAAGTTTTTCCTCGCTTGATCTCCACGTGTCGAGCGAACTGACTCGCAGGAAACCAATGATCCCGATCTGGGTCAGTGGTATCCGCTATTAGTCTGGCTTTGTTGATTAGCTTGATTAGAAACCAATTTTGGAAGGTCTTTTTTAGTTTGATCTATACATAGAAGGGATGAATGAAAGTGAAGAAAGTAAGACAGGGATGGAAGGTAAGCCGGCAGATCCTGATGTGGATGCTGGTGATCAGCTTAGTAGTTTCTGCCGTGCCCCTATTACCAGCGCAATCGGCAGTAGCGGCTGAACTGCCGATGCAGATGACAAAAGTAACCACATCTACTGGATTCCAGGATGTGAGTCCCACCGACTGGTTCTATGATGCAGTCGTCCATGTGCAGGAGAAGGGCATATTCAGCGGAACGAACGCGAGTAGCTTCTCTCCTAAGGGGACAATGACACGTGCCATGTATGTAACGGCACTTGGACGGATGGCGGGAGTCGATGCCGGGGCGTACTCCACTTCGAGCTTTGCCGATGTACAGGCGGGCAGCTGGTATGCGCCATATGTCGAATGGGCGGTTAAGAAGGGAATTACCGATGGCACGGGGGATCGGAAATATTCGCCGGATGCTACCGTATCTCGGGAGCAAATGGCGACGATGACGTTGCGGTATTTCGAAAGCGAACAGATCCCTTATCAGACCGAGAATCCGGTCACGACAGAGCCGGGCGATCTCGGGGATGTATCGCCTTGGGCGGCTGACGCGGTCATCAAGCTGTGGCAAGCCGGTGTGTTCACCGGGGACGAAAAGGGGAACTTCAATCCGCGTGCACAAGCGACTCGCGCGGAAGCAGCGGTTCTCTTCATGCGCAACAACGCGGTTGTAGAGGCGTGGAAAAATCAGAATCAAACGCCGGTGACGCCTACACCAACACCAACACCAACACCGACATCGCCGGTGACACCAACAACCGGCGGTAATAGTGGTGGCGGAACGCCTGGAGATAACGGAGGTAACCCAGGCACGGGTTCCACTGCGTATACGCTCACGTTTGAGAGCAACGGAGGCACGGCAGTTGCTGCGCAGACGGTACGAAAAGGCCAGGTGCTAAATAATCTACCTGCTCCAACAAAAGAAGGATATATATTCCAAGGGTGGTTTGCGGATAGTGATCTTTCACTCATCTTCGCAAGCGGCAGCACCCTGAACGCGGATACAAAGTTGTATGCAAAGTATACGGATAGCATAGATCGTGCAGTACAGAGCGTACCAAGCTATTCGGTACTGGATGTCGCGCCGAACTTCACCATTAAGGTGCAGGATTCATCGGGCAGTCTAACGGAATCCCAGGTCAAAGAGGGGATGAACTTCGTGGATACGGCGAATCCCGAATTCGAAGGGGTTACCGTCTCTGGCGGGAACGGAGTTTTCACGGTATCGTCAGCAGCCGAAAACGGCAAGTTCGTTGAAGGTAACACATATCAACTTACGTTGACGGATGACAGCTTGTCCTTCCAAGGCCAAGACGCGACGACAAGTATTTATGTATTTAGCGTTGCTAAACAAGAAGTCATGAATGTTCCACTCAATCCGAATATGATCTACATTCCGTTCACGGATGTCACGGATATGGTGATAAATGGAGCAGATGTCGATTCGCCCGCGATTTCAGTCGTTACTACGACGGTAGGTGGCGAAAATGCACTCGCCGAAGTGAATGCGAGTAGTGGAACGTTCAAGTACACCGGAAGCACTGGCACGGTAATTCAAGTCGGTGATACCGTAGCCATCTATGAGGGAGTTAGTCCCAAACTGCGCACAGTCGAAACGACTGGTGAAGACGATGGTGATGTGGCCTATGTCCAGATCACGGCGGTAGATGGAAGTGTCTACACTTATGATCACGCAGATGCCAATCAAGTGTTGTTCAAGCCGGATGTTCTACCGGTGAGCATAGAAGCAGATAAGGATGGAATTCCCAATAACCATTCCATCACGGTTGAGCACACTGCCATGAACTACAGTGACAGCCTGTACAAGCCCTTTGGTTTGGATGAGCTGACCACTGTTGATGTGGGCGACTTTATTGGTTTTTATGATGGACAATTCGATCAAGAAGGTATTGAGATCATGGGTTATGGACGTATTACGTCGATTACGCCTGAGGCGGAGATGGACGTAATTACGTATGAAGATGCCACCATTGAAGATATTGAAAATGCCTTCAACATCTATCAGAAGCAAGCAATTGACGGCGACGATCTGTTTTCGGAAGAACAGATTGCACAGCTCGAAGAGCAAATTGAGCAGCAAGCGAGAGACAGCGGATTCGTCAATGAAGCCGCGGATTATCTGTCTGACATCGCCATGGAGACGAAGGAAATTCAGGAGATCAAGGCTCAGTCCTCCCTAGCGTCCAGTAAAGGGAGCCGGGTAAGTGTGGAGAATCTGACCGTTTTTGCTTCACTCGGCACGAGGCTGAAGAATATTGACGGCCGAACCTCAGGCGTAAGCGTTACATTACAAGTGGGTGCCGATATTGTTGTCAATATCAATGAAGACAGCGATCTTGTCATCCATATGACGGGTACATTCGTGCAGGAGATGAGCCTGGACCTCGGTATCAATGGGGATATGAAAGGGCACTGGCTGAAAAAGTGGGGGATTCCTTACTGGTACAGCATTGATGATTATGTAATTACGGCGAATCTGGATGCTTATAGCTATACCGGGATGAACATCACGGCAGAGATAGCTCTCGTTGAACACGATAAGTTAAATGATGCACTGAATGACTGGGTGGGCGAGAAGAACGCTGGCAGGTTGGGAAAGGTTCAGAACATTGCGACACAGATTAAAGCGGTAATGGCGGGTGTGCAGGATACTGCCGTAGATGCGGAATCGTTGAAGGAAAAGTATCAAGAGATGTTGGAGCAAGACACGGAGTGGTTTCCGTTAATCAAGAAAGAGCTTTTTGAAAAGAGCGTACGCGTGGCTTTAGGTATTGTGGAAGTCAAATTTGAAGCGGAGTTTGTGGTCAGCGCCCAGGTGAACCTGACGGTGGGGGCAGATTTCTACTATAAGATGGCGAAGCGCTACTCGGTTAGCTTGCGCGTATTGAGTTTCAGTGGTTCGAGCAATACGGTCAGCTTGCCGGGAGACGGAGATTACCAATTTACCTTCTATGTGATGGGGACGATCGGTTTACGAGCTGGTATTCATATGGAGGTCAAAGCGGGGATTGGAAGCGTCAAGTTGAATAGTATCGGGCTTGCTGTAGAACCCGGTGTGTATGTGAATCTGTGGGGCTACTTCTATTATCAATTGAAAAATATTAGCGGGGTGAAGACCACGAAGTCTTTAGGTGCCCTGTTCGTCGAGATTGGGATCTATTTGGAGGTCGAACTCGGCGCTCAATTAGGAGATGGAGCGCTTTCCGGCGGCGTGGAGCTGGTCGATGAAGAGTGGCCACTGTATACGATTGGAGAAGAACAGAACGTCTACGACTTCGCCTATCCACAGGATAAGTCGCTCAAAGTGAACATGGCGGGTTCTGCGTCATCCATCGCTGTACCGGAGTTGTGGGTCACGATGAATACCTTTGATTTGAAGACAGGCGATACGGACGAACAGGCGTATGATCGCTCGAATTTCGATATTCAGGTGGACAATCCAAACTTCAAGTATGACGCAGCAAACGGGATGATTGAAGTGGTGGACAAGAACATTCAGGTGAGTGATGGCAATCTGGTTATCACCTGGAAGGGGGCACCGGCGTCGTTCATGTCCGAGCCACTCAAGCGTACGATTCAGTTAAGCTGGCTTGCCAGAGTGGGTGACTACATCCTTCAGCTGGATCCACAGAACAGCGGAGTGACCCAGGTTGTGGCGGCTCCTTATAACGCGCCAATCAGTGTGGTCACCCCGGTATATCCAGGATACACCTTTGACGGCTGGTATACGGCCGCTTCCGGCGGCACGAAGATCACGATTCCGAACCGAATGGCTGCGGAGGATCGGAAACTGTACGCGCACTGGATTGCGAACAAGAATACGCCGTATACGGTTGAGTATTATGTGCTAGACCCGAACAGCAGAATACAGGCTCCGCCTGTGGATACTGAAAATAGGACTGGAACAACGGACACAGAGATTCGAATCAGCTCCGACAGGTTTAAGGAGCAGGGCTATGCGACCGGAACGGTAAGCGGCGTATTAATCAAGGGAGACGGCTCGACAGTCGTAAGAGTTAATTACTATCCGGAGAATCGAAAGATGACCTTCGTTGGGGGTTATGCCGGTGCGCCCCAAATCTCGCTAACGGAAGCCGTTGGCAAGAACATTGCTGCTCGTATACCTGTGCCGACAAGGCAGGGATATACGTTTGCCGGTTGGTCGCCAGAAGCTCCAAGTACAATGCCGATTGAGGATACTACGTATACAGCGAAGTGGACGGGGAGAGAGGGTACGCCTTATCAGGTCGTGTACTTGCTGCAAAATATCGGAAGTGACACCTATACGGTTGCAGATACGGAATCGTATCGTGGAGTTACGGGTACCGAGGCGAATTTGGCGGATGTCAAGCCGAGATCCTATGATGGCTTCGTGCGGGACGACAGCATTTCGGTACTGACGGATCTAATCACGAGCAACGGCAAAACGGCGTTGAAGGTATATTATAAGCGTGATGTATACCAAATGACGGTTGATTATAACGGTTCTGGGGCAACAAATAAAACGGATAATGTTCCTTTCGGAGCGACGATGCTGTTGCGTCTAGGCACTCCGACATGGCAGGGATATAGCTTTACGGGTTGGTCGCCAACGCCTCCGACCACGATGCCTGCTGAAGATGTCCAGTTTACCGCTCAGTGGGCAATTAACGACTACACTGTAAATTTCGACAGTAACGGTGGGTCCGAAGAAGTGCCGGCTCAGACTGTAGGGTTTGGCGCCACGATTAGTACGCCGACTGAACCGACGAAAGATGGTTATGTATTCGGCGGTTGGTACAGTGATAACACGTTGACGAATGCTTACGACTTCGCTACAGCGGTGACGGCGGATCTCACACTGTATGCGAAGTGGCTGATCCCTTACACGATAAGCTTCGAGAGTAATGAAGGGTCGGTAGTAGATGCCCAAACAGTGAATGAAGGCGTCAAGGCTATGGCTCCTGCCCCTCCGACGAAAGACGGCTATGTGTTTAGCGGCTGGTACAGCGATAGTGAGCTAATGAACGCCTACAATTTCACGACTATGGTGGTTACGGGAGACCTGACATTGTACGCGAAGTGGACGGTATATGTACCGATTACCTACACTGTAACTTTCGAGAGTAACGGCGGATCGTTGGTCACAGAACAGACTGTGAATGAAGGTGCCGTGGCTACTGCTCCTGGCGCTCCGATGCTGGAAGGGTATACGTTCGATGGCTGGTATAGCGATAGCGAATTGATGATACCTTATGGTTTCACAGAAGGTGTAATTGCCAATGTGATGCTGTACGGGAAGTGGACAAAGAACAGCTACACAGTGAGCTTCAACAGTAACAACGGATCGTCGGTGAGCAGTCAGTCCGTGAGTGAAGGTGACACGGCAGTAGTTCCTGACGCACCGACCCGTGCAGGGCATGTATTTGAAGGCTGGTATAGCGATGCTGGTCTGAATGAATCTTACAGCTTCATGACACCTGTGATGAATAACCTCACATTGTACGCGAAGTGGACGGCTATATATACGGTCACCTTCAACAGTAACGGCGGATCACTGGTGGCTGAACAGAATATGCAAACCGGCGGTAATGCTACGGAGCCTGCCGTACCGACGAGGGACGGTTACGTGTTTAACGGTTGGTACAGCGACGCTGGACTGAATGAAGCCTACAGCTTCACGACATCGGTGACGGGTAACCTCACGCTGTACGCGAAGTGGACATTTAACAGCCGCACGGTGGACTTTGACAGTAACGGTGGAGCAGCAGTAGGTAGTCAGACGGTGGTTACTGGCGACAAAGCTGTGGCACCTGCTGCGCTGAAGTGGGCAGGGTATCGATTTGAAGGTTGGTACAGCGATCGCGATCTGAAGATCGCCTACGACTTCATGACGCCGGTGACGTCAAACATCACCCTGTACGCGAAGTGGACGATGACATCGTGGCTGCAAGTAGGTGACTTGTTGGATTTGAATAGTAAGTCCAATGTCATCTTCGACAGTCAAGGGACTCCTTACGTGGCTTATATAAAGGACAATTACGAAGTGTTTGTGATGCAATTTAAGGGAGGCAAGTGGCAGTCCTTTGGCAATCAAAGCGATCTTGAAAAAGCGGGAGGATTAGGGAGCTCAGCTATATCGCTCGGAATAGACAGTAAGGACAAGCTTTATGTTGCTTATAAGAATAGCTCAGGTAAAGTAAGCTTTAAGAATTATAATGATGAACATAAGTGGTGGAGACCAGTATCTACTATCTCTGATTTCAGTTGGAATGATGGAAAGACGAGCAGAAAAGTGGATAAAGTTAATGATAGCTTCTTCATTACCTTCGATAAGGATGATAATCCTTTTCTGATGTTTAGAGGTATTTTGGTCGGTAATGCTGCGGAACCGTCAATGCTTATGTCATGGAGTTATCATGAAGGTAGTGGATGGAAACAAGAAGCGAGACTAGAGGCATTCGCAGGTCTAAGAGCCTTCCTCGCACCATTACCAAACAACGGCATGTATTTATTTGCTCCATTCAGGTTAACTGGTACCCCTGTGGCAAAAGGATATAGCTTGGCAGATGGATTATGGAAACAATTGGATGGTAAAGCATATCTAATAACTGCAAATATGGATGCTGCATCCGCGCTTGATCCATCTGGCGTACCTTATATGATCTATCTTAGCAGCTCCAATGGTGTTGAAATGTGGAAATATCCGCACTCGACTCCGTCAGAAGATACGACATGGGAAAAGGTGAACACTTCCGGATTCTCGGTCGGTACATCTCAAGAAGGAAGCATGGATATGGCCTTTGACAGCGAAGGAACGCCTTACGTTGCTTATCGAGATGCAGCAGACGGCAACAGGGTGACTGTGTTGAAATATGAGAACATGGATTGGAGACCCGTAGGGTCTGCCGGATTCTCCGCTGGTGACGTTCTTCAGCTAGACATCACCATAGACAGCACCGATAACATCTATGTGAGTTATAAGGAACAAGGTAAAATGAACGTGATGAAGTTTGATCCTAATTTCAAATAACTTTTATAGATCAACTAGCAGAAGAGCCTACTCCCATCGGAGTAGGCTTTTTTGCATATATTACATAACTCACTATATTTCATGCAGCGTTTGTGTCTCTGGGACGTTATGCACACCCCATTTGCAGATTTCCTCCAGAATGGGCATTAGACTTTTACCTCGGTGGGTTAATCAGTTTTGAACCCTGAAAAAACGGCCTTTCCCGAGATCTAAATTGTAGATGTAGATGCTAATCTTATCTCCAATTTATGTGTTTAGAAATTGGTTCGCCCAAACGTGGCATCACTCTTCACAGTTGCGCTGCTGGCTGCATTTACAGCATCCAACTGCAAAACGTAGTCATAATGCCGGATGTAATATCCGGGCTGACTGTACGATTGAAGGGATACTTTGGTGCTATCAGCCCAACCAGGACTGCTTAGGAACGTAGCATCTCCCTTATAGGCGGCGGTGTTGGCGTAAGCTTCAAGTACAATTTTGTTGCTGGCATTACGCTTCAGAAAGTAGCCTGGGAAGTTAATGGACTCAAGCGAGATTCCTGTGGAGCTGACAAGACCCGGTACGACGCGGAACTGGGAATCCAGAACAGGAGAGACGTTGGCATCCACGCGAGCGGTGTAATTGGCATGGCGGATGTATCGATCCGGAACGTTGTGTGAATTGAACCGGCTGTAACCTGTGGCTTCAGGTGTTGCAGGGCCCAACATTTTGACTTCGTGCAGAGTTGGGGTGTACCAGTTACCCGGATTATTCCACAAGACGGCGTTCACCATATTGATCCGTACATAACGGGCTGTGAAATGCACAGCATCGGTCGTAAAGCCATAGGTCAGATTGTTGGTGCGATCCAAGGTGGAGTAATTGACTCCATCGTTGCTAATTTCAATTTTGTATTTGTAGTACCCTTCGGAACCTTTATACATAAACCAGGACGTGTCGATCTCGGTGATCGTCTTTGGTGCGCCGAAGTCCACCTGCCACCAGGCAGGCCAGCTATTGGAGGAAGCCACCCATGAAGTCTGGTAGTTGCCATCATTGACGTTGGATGCAGACGAGCCGGAGGCTGTGGAGCTGGCGGTAGCTGTTTTGCCTTGTGCATGATTGACGAGAGCAGGCGGTGTTACCGCACCCGTTACTGCGTCGATATTCCACGTTGTATACCACTCCAGTGATGCGGTTCCGTTCGAATCATTCAAGGTTAGCGGCAGCCAGATATGTTTGTGCTCTCCGAGGTTCATCGGATTCCAGCGATCCCCCATGTAGATGTAGGATGTGGTGTTGCTGCCTGTAATCGTGGCAATATCATGAATCTGCGAACCAAAGGCAGATGGATTGCCATATGGCGTAAGCGCAGCCCATGGACCCGTCATGGAAGTTGCTGTAGCATAAGCGCCCTGATTCGGATACCAGCCAGCGGCTTGAGAGGTGAAGAGGTAGTAACGGTTTCCTTTTTTCACAACAGCAGGTGCTTCACGGTAGGCGTTCTCGAACAGCCAGCCCTCGAAGGATTGTATTCCCGTATAACTTGCATTCATTTTAAAAATAGCCATCGTATCATTGGCACCGCCATTTTTGCGTGAAGCAGTAACCAGATAACCTGTGCCATCTGTATCAACAAAGACGGTCATGTCACGGGATTCATAATTCAGCGGGCGGAAGCTTCCCTCATAGGTGAATTTGCCATTCGGGGTATTGCTTGTTGCGACCGCTACACGCCCGAGGTTGTAGTCCGTTCCATTCTCATAGTGTGCCCAGAGCACATACTGGTTGGTTGATGCGTTATAGATGACTTTGGGGCGTTCAATTTTGCTGGAAGCCAGCTCGGTTGCGGAATCTTTCGTCAGAATAGCGTTGCTGAAAGTCCAGTTCTTCAGATCGGTGGAGGTGTAGACGTTCACGCTGTCAAACCTGCCGCCCACCGCATGTTCACCGTACAGATAATACGTAGAGCCTACCTGCAGAATGTTGCCGCTGTTCGCATGGATGGGGTTGCCTGCGGTATCGAGCCAATCGGTACCGTTGGTTATCGCGACACTTGCTGCGCTTGTCCGTTCAGGATGAAGTCCAAACAGGGTGAACGTGAGTGCAAAGACCAGAAACCAGACGGCTTTCCTGTTACCCATTACATACACCTCCCGAAAGATATCAGATAAAATGTAGCGCTTTCATTTATATTGTAGTTGGGTCAGACTCTTTTTCAAGTGAACAATCCATCCATTGCTGAACAAACCTTCATTTCATCGTGGCTGAGCGGTGAGAGCGGAGGAAATGTTCCTAAATATCAAGTACGATGATGTAGAGAGGCTCAGGTGCACACGTTAAAATGAGGATAGACTAATTGTTACAACAGATCTGGAGGGGGAACCATCATGGACAAGTTTATTGTAGATGAAGACCTTCAAGTGATATTGCAAAATGAAGAAGATGGAACCAGCGCTCCGATTAAGGGAGGCATTACTGCTCAGGATTTTGAAGTCATCTCTACTTATCAAAAGGGATGGTTGACCTTCGCCTATCTGCGTGATCATCAGGGAATATGGTGGTTCAATGCCCGCAAGAATAAGGCGAGTTTGTTCAGTCGGGATACGGAAGCTTTTCGTGTGATCGATGAAGATTACTGCTGCGACTCTCAGTATGTCTATCTGGAAGATCAGGCCGTGCCTGACTCCGATCCGAGCAGCTTTCGGCTGTTGCTGGATACGCCTTACTTTGCTCAGGACCAACGTTATTTATATGTAAAGAGCAGCACGCATTTTCATCTATTTGAGGATATTGATACGAACTCTGTGATTGCTCATCACGACTATTGCACCGACAAGGACCATCTGTTCCATCTGTCTAGCTCTCTTCGTTACGCGAATGGGGAAAAGGATGAGGTGAGGGCATGGCTGCAAGAACATCATCCCGACGTACATGGCTGGTGGCATGTGCATTATGCCCGCAGTGGAGAGGGCGCTACGCAGATCACAGGGAATTGGGTTGAGACTGCGTCGTCTATTTTTTATAGAACAGAATGGGGCGGGACGGCTCATCGAGAAGCAAAAGCGGTATTCAACTTTGTTCGTGGAGCGGACAGGTCTACCTTTGAACCGCTGGATGAGCAGTTTGCTCGGGACCGGGAACGTGTTTATTTTCAGTGGCGTACTGTAAAAGGAGCAGACCCGGATACGTTCCAGCCGCTAGGTGGGCCTTTTGGTCGTGATGGCAATCATGTGTATTACAACGGTTACCGTGTAGATGGAGCTGATACTCAGCACTTTGAAACGTATGCCGGGACGGAGCATCTTGGACTTTCCAAGGATCAGCAACATGTGTACCGTGCCGAGGTTGTTCGGACAAGTCAGCCTTTCGGTCATCCAGACGATGTGCTTCAGATCATCAAGGGAGCTGATGCTGCAACGTTTGAGTTAATAACACCTTCCGGCAGTTGGGCGGTGGATGCCAATCGTGTGTATCTATGGGGTAAACCAAATAAACATATCGATCGAGCCAGCTTTACACATCTATTCGATGCTGATCCCCAGAGTTGGGCAATGGATCAGAATGGTCTGTATAATGCCAATGGCAACCGCACGGTAAAGGGTGTGAGCGGTAGTACATTTGTCATGCTGAATCAATATTGGGGTAAAGATGAGCGTGTGGTGTTCAGCTTTGTGACGGGTGGGGTTTATAAGTCGGGAGATGCAGCGACATTTCAGGTTACGGATGATATCGGGGGCGCCGAAGATGCGCTCTTTCGGTATACGGTGGAAGGCGGTACAGTTCGGAAAAAGAAAAGGTAATGAAAACAGGGATGGTAGACTTAGAAAAGAGTCCACTATCCCTGTTTGAATTCCTAGTTGTTTGACCGTGTTTACCAAACTATTTATGACCTTTGCGAACCTTGAGCTGCATCTTTTTGATCGTTGTATTCTGCATGAGCTCCAGTACGAGCGGGCCTTTACCGTTCAGGATCTCCACATCCGTTACATTGTCCTGAATGGTAATGATCCCGATGTCGTCTGCGGTTACCCCTTCAAGCTTGGCGATGGTACCTACAAAGTCTACGGCGCGAAGTTTCTTCTTCTTGCCTCCGTTGAAGTTCAGCTTCATGATCTGTTGGTTCAGCTGTTCACGCTTGTCCTTTTTACGTTCAGGAACGATCTTCAATCTTTTCTCAAAATCTTCTCTGCGGCGATCTACAGCTTCCTCGGAAGGAGCCTTCACGACAGGGATTTCGAATCCGATATAGGATTCAATCTCAGCCAGACGTCTGCCATCTTTCGGTGTAATCAACGTAATGGCTTTACCTGTTTTGCCTGCGCGACCCGTACGGCCTGTACGGTGAACATAGCCCTCTTTTTCCAAAGGAATATCGTAGTTGATGACATGAGTAATATTTGTGATATCAATACCACGTGCGGCTACATCTGTCGCGATCAGATAACGGAATTGTCCCCGTCGGAATGCGTTCATCACTTCGATCCGCTCATCCTGCTCCATACCACCATGGATACGATCTGCTGGGTAGTCCAGGTCAGCCATGACCCGGAACAGTTTATCCACATTCTCCTGCGTACGGCAGAACACAATGCAGCTATCCGGATTTTCCACAATGAACAAGTCCTGAAGCAGTGCGGTTTTGTTCACCTCTGGTACGTTAATCACAGCATGTTCAATCGTGGCTGTTGTCAGTCCACTTGCCTTGATCTCGATCTCTACCGGTTTGTTCATGTATTTGCGTGACAGCTTGGCTACATCTTCAGGGAATGTAGCGGAGAACAACATCGTTACTCGCTCCTGCGGCAGTTTCTGAATGATTGCCTGTACCGTCTCGATAAAGCCCATATTCAGCATCTCATCAGCCTCGTCAATAACGAGATAAGCGATCCGTTCGAGTGGCAGCGTGCCACGTTCGATATGATCCAGAACCCGGCCCGGCGTACCAACAGCCACGTGGGTTCTTTGTTTTAACTCCGCTTTTTGGATATGGAAAGGGGACTGTCCGTATAGTGCGGTTGCTTTAATACGCTTAAAGCGCCCGATATTCGTAATATCTTCATTAACCTGCAAAGCCAGTTCGCGGGTTGGGGTAAGAATCAAAGCCTGTGGCTTATTCTCATTCCAATCCACCAGCTCGCAGAGCGGAATGCCGTAAGCAGCTGTTTTACCACTACCTGTCTGTGATTTGACCACAAGATCCTGATTCTCTAGTGCTACCGGAATAACTTTGGTTTGAACCTCGGTTGGTGTCTCATAGCCCAGACTGTCCAGTGCTTTTACGATCTCTTCACCAAGTCCATAATCTTTAAATTGTTGCTTGCTCATCGTTTACCTCTTTTGCGTTAGTTTTTGTACAATTATTGCACCGTACATTTATCGTATACCTCTTCATTATACTCTATATGCAGGCAGGCTAACGGAGTAAATGCTTCAAGTGTGTAAATTGTTTTCATCATTTCCGATTTTAGTAGCAACCACCCGTTGCTGTTCGTATGTGTATCATAACGTTCCACGTGAAACGAAATGTATCGGCGTATATGCTTGGTGTTAATGAATGACCATCTTCACAGCCTTGGTTTGGGGAGGGTAAGATTGAGCAATAACTCCATTGATCCACACTTCTGCACTTCGACCAACGAGTGTCTCATCCAAAGAGACGGTGACAATCTCTCCTCCGACGATGAGTTCGGCGTCCTTGCTGAGCGAGACCCAAATCGGTCCTGAATCAACACCGCCATCTTCTTTATTCTCGATGAGTACCTGACCTCTTTCTTCCTCAAAATCCGTAATAATTCCTCGCACATGTGGCTTCTCTTTCCCTTGTTCTGCGGACTTCTCTGCGCATCCAAGGGTTAACAGGAGCAAGATAAACGGGAATACGAATAATCTTCGTAAAATGGACATCGAGTTGCTCACCTCCTTTTTAATACATCTATAAGTATGGACGGTCTTAGAGACATCAAAGTTCCTTTACATCAATGGAATAAAGAACAAAAATCACTCCATTGAGGCTGGAACTGAAAAATGGGATATGGTAGCATATGGGTACCCGTAAAAAAGCTATAGGATAATCAATCGTATATTACACGTATGTCGCTAGTCATGAAAGAATTTTTATAATAGTGGTACTTTTATATACTACGTATTACCCGGCCGGAGCGAGTACAACCGAAATTTTAATGGACTGCACAGACATGGATGTCTGTGTTTTATTTTTTTATCAGGAAAAGGGGGATAAGATATGCCGCGAGTCAAGATGACATGTTGGTTGTTAAGTATCGTACTGGCTCTGGTCAGCCTATCCGGGTGCTCGTCCCCTTTTTACGAATCGTTTAATGCCGCAGGGGGCAGGTTATCCTCTGATCGAATGAATGAACTCCGCAAGGAATATCCGCTATCCACTGGCGTCCCCGCGACGATTAACATGAGAGAAGTTAGCTTCAATGAGGTCATGGCGTTTGGGGATGGGGTCGTTGTGGCGGAGGTCGTGAAGGTGTTGCCGAGTTTTCGTGTGGAGCTATCGACTAAACCCGGTACGCCTGAACGAAAGGTGGCTGATAAGGTTAGGGCTAATGGAATCACATCCTACCAACCTGAATTCATCTCTTATCAGGTGAAGGTAAATGAAGTAGTAACAGGAGATGATGTACCCGAAAACCAGGTATGAAGATTATCGCTGTAGTCAAAAAGGGGACGACCGGAGAACAGCAGGGAGGATATTCATTCACTCGCTACGGCACGTACTATATTGTCGATGATGACTACGTACTTGCCGCCTACGAGGGGGAATCGGAGGAATTGCGTGATTTTATGGAACAAACGAATGGCATCCAGCTGAACGCTTTTATGGATAAAATCAAGAACCAACCACAAGGCTAAATGACTTCATTCCCCTAGAGCAGTAGAGGAAGGGCCATACGCATAACCATTCGTTTAACATAACAAAGGGCGATCCCGACCATGATATTCATGGGAGAATCGCCCTTTTTCTTTTTCGTTAAGCGTGGTGCGTCACGATGTTACCTATTTCAAAATACTCACGTATTTCCCGTATACAAATGCTACACGTCCATCCAGCTTCACTTTTACCCAGCCATATTTGTCTGTACTGATCACCTCAAGCAGGGTGCCCTTTGGTACCGCAGCAACGACCTTCGCTTTGGATGAAGCGCCAGCGCGTACGTTCAGGTAAGCCGCAGTAACCTTGGCTTGTTTGCCTTTGATGACAGTTCCCGGTTTACCAGTGCTTGGTGTGGATGGTTTACCAGGTTTCGGCGTGCCTGGAGTTGGTGTTGGTTTTGGTACTGTTGGCGTTGTCGGCTTCTCAGGTGTAGGAGTAGTTGCTCCCTCGCCATTGCCTGACGATTTGCGAGCTTTGTTCAGCTGTTGATAGAACGCTCCCTTGGTTTTCACGCCTGCAAATTGTGCTGCATTCACACCTGCTTTGGCAGATAATGTATCAATCTCTTCTTGAGTCACTGCATCTAAAATGTTAATGGAGGCAATGTTGGTGTACTTGCCATCTTCCGTTGTTGGCACAGACATGATGCCATCGTTAACTAACTCCACCACATCTACACGTTCCGGTGCAGTCAGGTCTACGCCAGTGATTTTCCAGTTGTGTTGAATCTTCGGTTCGTAGACACCTTTCATGACATCTTTCAGATAGGCGATGGACAGGTTGCGAATCGTGCCTTGAATCTCACCAAATGCCGAGGCATCCTTGGAGGACCAGAGTTGCTTGAACTTACGCCCTTCCATGGCACCACCTTTGGCAATCAGCGCTTCCATTCGATAGGCGTTCATGCCAAGTTTCAGCGTATCATCTTCTTTGACCACTGACCCATTGCTGTACTTGAGATTTGTAATCCGATTACCGTATGGTTTGGTCAGGTCAATCTCATACGTTACGCCGCCGAAGAAATCATCGGTGCTGTATTTGGAAGCACGTCGTTTCGGATCAAAGCTGACGGTCACATCACCCGGGCGTGTGGAGTTGAAGTACCCCGCAGACCACTCCATATAATCCATTAGATCGCGTCCGGTTACTTCATATACGGTCACTTCACCAAAGGTGTATTGGTAGTTGAACGCAATATCCTTTTTCTTGATTGGACCTACATCCAGCTTGGCCTTGTCGTTATCAATCTGGTGCGCGACCACATCGGCATCACTGTAATGCAACATCACTTCTGTGAAAAAGTCAGACAAAGGTGTTTCCTGGATCTGCACCGCAGGGATACCCTTAATTTCATCGGCAGGCACCAGGTTTGTTCCTTTCAGTTCAGCCACTTCAATGTTGGCATCGGCACGAGCGAACTCGTGGAATGGGTGCAAAGTCTCTTCCAGCGCAGGATCGGAGACTTCATATGTTCCGTCTGCTGCTTTTACAGCGAGTGCTTGAGCTTCTTTGCTTTTCAGCACAACTTTGTCGCCGTCTTTTTCAAATGTCAGATCGATTCGTGAAATATGTGAGCCATATTTATTCGGTTCGGAGATCAATACGCCGTTAACCGTTTGGGATTCAATCAAAGTATGCATGTGTCCGGCAAAAATGGCAGCCAGCTCCGGGTTGGCGTTGGCGATATCCGTCACTCCGGTTCCCGGATTACCGTTCTCGTTATCCAATCCCATATGCATGAGTCCAACCATGACATCGACTTTGCCTTTCAGCTCAGCAATGGCCTTTTTGGTCTCTTCCACAGGATCTTTGACGATGATGCCGTCCAGGTGATCTGTACCTTTCTCAAACTCGGTAATCATAGGTGTGTTCATTCCGATAACACCCACTTTGATTCCGTCTTTCTCGATAATCGTATAGGCAGGCATGTAGCGGTCGCCGTTTTCTTTGAAAATGTTACCCACGAGAGGCTGTCCATTGAATTGGGAAGAGATCTTCTCCAGTATGTCCAGTCCAAAGTTAAACTCATGGTTACCCATAACCCATGCGTCATATTTCATTTCGTTCATTGCAACCATCATGGGAGATTGAGGTTGATCATTGAACAATTCAGCTGAGTTATCCTGAATCATGTCTCCTGCATCCAGCAGGATCGTATTGGGATTCTCCGCACGGACTTTTTTCACAATGGTGTAGAGCTGTGTCATGCTACCGGTTGGGTTTGGACCGTCCATAGCATAGTCCCACGGCATAAATCGACCATGTATATCCGATGTACCCAGCAACGTAATCTTGGTCTCCTTGTCTGCCTCAGCAGCCTGAACCGGAGTGGAAGCAAAAGGGGCAAACAAAATGGAGGCACATAAGAGGAACGATAAAGGCCATCCGGCGAAACGTTTCGTTGAAATTTTGCGCATGTTGTAATCTCCCTTGTTATCTAGTGTGTATAAAGATATGTATCATTTCATACTAGATAAACATCTGGTGAATGTAAACTCCAATGTAAGAGTTATGTTGGATTTAAGAGAGTGAATCTATAAATAACTTCAGAAAAAGCATTTAAATCTATTTTTTTGCAATAAAATACTATAATTTGACAGGTGTTAAAAACCAAAATTATCCAGTAAAATGATGTTTGTAAGCGCTTTACAAAAAAGAATACTAAGGAGGAAAATCATTGATTAAGTCTAAGTGGTTCAAAACAGTCGGCTCACTGGCATTGGTAGGGATTCTCGCTGCTTCTGTTGCGGTTGGTAGTGTGAGCGCTGGTCTGGCGAAAGGTAGCAAATTTCTGGGCAATATTATTGCCAACCAGGTTCCTTCGAATTTTAGCCCGTATTGGAATCAGGTAACTCCGGAGAATTCTACCAAGTGGGATGCTGTTGAAGGCACACGCAACGTAATGAATTGGGGCCAGGCGGACATGGCCTACAACTATGCTAACAACAACGGGTTCCCGTTCAAGTTTCATACCCTCGTATGGGGAAATCAACAGCCAAATTGGATTAACAGTCTCTCAGCCGCAGATCAGAAGGCTGAAGTGACACAATGGATTAAAGCGGCAGGACAGCGGTATTCGAAGTCTGCCTTCGTTGATGTGGTGAATGAACCTCTGCATGCGAAACCATCCTATCGCAATGCCATTGGTGGAGATGGGGCAACGGGTTGGGATTGGGTTATCTGGTCATTCCAACAGGCGAGACAAGCCTTCCCTAACTCCAAATTGTTAATTAATGAATATGGTATTATCGGTGATCCTGCTAAAGCGGACCAATATATCCAGATTATCAACCTTTTGAAAAACAGAGGTCTAGTTGATGGTATTGGAATCCAGGCGCATTACTTCAATATGGACAACGTTTCTGTGAACACAATGAACACGGTACTGAACAAGCTTGCGGCTACAGGGCTACCAATCTATGTATCCGAGCTGGATATGACAGGTGACGATAATACACAATTGCAACGTTATCAGCAGAAATTCCCTGTGCTGTGGAAACACTCTGCTGTTAAAGGTGTGACGCTGTGGGGTTACAACCAGAATCAAACCTGGCAGGCTGGCTCTCACTTGGTCAATAGCAACGGTACAGAACGTCCGGCTATGCAATGGCTGAGAAATTACCTGGCGAACAATCCTTAAGCGTGCGTTTTGACGAGTCGGAGCATCCTTTGTAAATCCGGTAATCATATAACACCAAATAGCGCCTGTTCCACATGTTAAGCATGGGAACATGGCGCTTTTTGTGTTAATGCTTTGTCTCAACAGTGTTCGGCAATTTATGGTGCAGGGAAACATTTAATTTTAATCCAAATCAAGACAAAAGCGATCAGCGCAAATATCATTCCGCTCCAGATCAGTTGATGTATTCCCAGGTTTGCGATGAACCATCCGCCGATAGCAGTACCCAGGGTAATACCGAGGTTGGAAAAGGATACATACAAGCTGTTGCCGAATTCAGGCGCGTCCTGCGCTTCAGCGGTTAACCAGGTTTGGCTTACAATTAATCCTCCTGAATGCACGGATGCCCAGAGGATGACTACAATAACCATCCACATGAAGTGGGGACCGGCCCAATAGACGAGTGCGTAAGCTGCTACATACAGAAGGGGGAACATGAGGACAGTGCGGACCACGCTCTTACGCAGAAACTGTCCAAACCCCAAATTTCCGATGATCATGACGACACCAAAGACGGTCAGCATGACACTGATCCATGATCCGCTCATGTGGGTGACCTGTCCAAGATACTCGGCGAAATAGCTGTACACGGAGAACATGGCGGCGAATATAAAAATGACTGCGGCAACATTCAGCCATAATCCAGGTTTGCGCAGAATACCGAGCTGCTTGCCATAGGACATCTTTTCCTTCACGGGCATCGAGGGTAGCCAGATCCATATGCCGATCAAAGCGACCACACTGACCATCGCTCCAAACAGGAAGGCGATTTCGAGGGATAGGCGTTCAGCAAGATACGATGTGAGTGGCACGCCCAAGGCAAAGCCCGCGGTAACTCCGGTGAATACTTTGGCGACGGCCTGACTGCTTTTCTCTGCCGGAACAAGTTGGGCACTGGTGACCAGGGCTACGGAAAAGAAGACGGGATGGAATAACGCGGGAATGATACGGAAGATAAGCATGGTATCAAATGTTGTGGCGTAGGCATAGACCACGTTTGAAATGGCAAACATCAGCACAGCGGCTAAAAGGATAATTTTGCGATTCATCCCGGATGCCAGCAAGGTGAGAAAAGGGCCCGCAATGGCTACGACTAGCGCAAATATACTGACCAGCCAACCTGCCTGTGCAGCCGTAATGTTGAATTTATTCGCAACCTGAGGCAGTACCCCCACAATTCCCATTTCTGTTGTAATAATCCCGAATACCCCGAGTGCCAGAATCAGGATAAGGAGTGGATTGACCTGTTGTGATTTCATGCAAAGCGTACCTCCAATAAATTTAAATATACAGAAAAGTAGATATATTGTGTCGAAATGAGCCTGCCTTGCCTCCTATAATATGATGGACATGAGAGTAAGTTCTCTGGATTACATTATATCTATATTTATAGATTTGTAAATATAAAAGGTGAAACGTCATTTCTTTAAGTTGTCTTCGGTTTGTGTTCTACAGTAGCAATAATGGTGACATTAGGCATTGAATGGCCCATGAAAAATAGCGCCGGCCCGGGGAATCCTTGGGGCCTGACGCTATTGATGTTCGCGTTTTTAACGATGTGTTGGATTAGTTATTTCGGATGAATAACCATGCTGTTGAATGAATCGGCTTCCAGCTCCATGTGTAGGGTCTGTCCTTCTTCAAGGGTTAGATACAGGTCACGACGGTCCTGGAATGGATTGTTGATGACAATAATGAGACTGTTATCCGGGTTGCGAAAAGCAACGGATTTCCCGCTCCACGCGCCTGACAGACCGACTCTTCGAGCACCAGGAACAATATGATGCGCGAAGTGTTTCATCACATAATACTCCGGGTTACGAGTAACCTCCTTATTGTCTGGATCTATCGTAATCATGGAGTTCTGCTCCCAGCCCCATGTGCTGCGGCCTTTGGGTTCCAGAACCATGTTCCAGTAGATGTACGCGTTCACTCCGTTGCTGAAGTAGTGCTGATAGAGATTATATACATACTTGGCATAGTTCCATGAGTTGTTGCCATCACCGCATTCGTTCTCGGTCTGCATATAACGCAGCTCCGGATAACTCGCCGAGGTACGTTGAATCGCATTTTTGCCTGCCCACTGATATCCAACACCTTTGATATAGGAATAGGCCTTTGCATCACTCAGGACAAGCCCGGCGTACTCATCGAAGTCATTCGTTTTTTTCTTGATTAATTCCTCCCATGGATCAGGGGCGTTGATCGTTCCCAGCCAGATCTCCGTATCCAGACCGTGTTGGTCAAAAGCCGGGCCCAGATAATCGCCGATAAACTCACGAAGCTGCTCGCCTGTCCACATGCAAGAAGGAAATTTCTGATCTGCAATCACTTCGTTCTGCACATGCACCTGATGGATCGTAATGCCTGCGTCACGGTAAGCCTGTACAAACTTTACGAAATACAGGGCGTAGGCCTCCAGAATATCTTTCTCCCAGCGCAGTGTCCCATAGTTATAGGCTTTGGGCGACTTCATCCACGTTGGCGGACTCCATGGCGAGGCGAAGAATTGCAGGTTCGGGTTATAAGTCAGAGCTTCCTTGATGTAAGGAATCAGATATTTGAAATCACGTTTGATCGAAAAATGTTCCATGGCCACGTCGCCGTCCACCTCGTTGTGGCTGTACCACTGCTCTGCATAATCACTTGCGCCGATCGGCAGGCGACAGATGTTAAACTTGTGCTCGCCCTCGGGATGGAAAAGAGAGTGAAATACCTCATGGCGCTGCTCCTCATTCAAATGGGACAGAGCCATATAACCAAGCTCGTTGAAACATCCGCCAAACCCTTCCACAAGTTGGTGCTGTTCACCCGTGAGTTTTAGGTTAGCGCTTTCATTAGTTGGCACAAAAGATAGCTCTCTCCACGGGCTGTCTTGGGTTGTGGAATAACCAGTGAGCGTGAATGTCATGTGAATTTCCTCCTCGCTTGAACCTCAGTTGTCATATATATTACGTTCAGTATAACAACTCCCACGGCAAAAGAAGATATGCTAAACCGTGTGAAATTTACCCTAATCGAAGATGGAGTATTACGAGTTCGTATTCGCATAGACAGATCGTATGCTGTATTTGCTTGTGATCGGCGATGTCCATATACCATTATCCAATGTCTTAACACAACTGTCATAACACAACAAAATCCCCGCTGATTATTCAGACGGGGACTTGCGCTATGTTTCTCATATTCTCTTATGGCTGTAAATGAACGTGAGACACAACTTAAGGCTGTACACTCTCACCAAGCTGTTTATTTTCAAAAATCAGAATCGTTTTGCTGCTTCCGATGTAACCAACAGAGGTATTGAATTGCTCCGAGATGAAGCGAACCGGTACAAAAGCTTTACCATCTTTCATCAGAAGAGGAGCATCATTGATCGCAAGTGTATCATTCACGACAACTTGTTTGTTGCCCACGCTCCAGCGGATGGTCTTATCATTCTGTGTGATCACAGCTTCGCGCGTACCGCTGTTCCAGTTCACACGGGCATCTAACTGCTCCGAGACAAAACGCAGAGGCACATAGGTCCGCCCTTCATCGATAAAAGGTGCAGCATCCAGTGCGTAAGCACGATCCCCAACATAGGCGGTGGTAGACCCTTCGATTAGACGCTGAAAGCTGCCCTGGGGCGTTCGTTTCTGCTCCCGCACATTCATCCGATTCAGAAGTTGCATTGTATGACTGCCACTCACAACATCCAGATAATTGTTCTGCACCGTGAGTCCGGCAGGCTCAACCTCTGAGACAGACGTCTGAATACCCGAGGATAACGAGGTAGACGCCGAGATATCCTGTATAACATTTGTCGCTGACTGATCACGGGTAAACGTAAAACCTGCGATCGGTGTCAGATCCCACACCCGGTTGTTGGATAATTTCAACACGTCCAGGCTGGAAAGCTGCCGTAAAGGTTCCAGATCATAGATCTGATTGGACTCTGCATTCAGCTCTGTCAGCCCAGTCAGTTCCTCAAGCCCCTTGAGATGCTGTACTTGGTTACCAGAGATATCAAGTGTCCGAAGGCGTGTCATATGCTCCAGTGGTGTCAGATCCGTGATTTGATTACCTGCCACATTCAGATTCCGCAGTGTATTTGGCAATTCAGCCAGTACGTCCAGCGTCTGAACCTGGTTGTTTGCTACATTGAGTTGTTGGAGCCGGGTTTTACCCATGAGCGGTGTCAGATCGTTAATCGTATTGTTCGAGATCTCAAGCCACTTCAGTGCATCCGCATCCGAGAGGGCCGCAAGACTGGCAATCTGGTTACCACTGGCGTGGAACGTATGTAATCGGTTGAACCCACGTACAACCTCTATGGAAGAAATGGAATTGTTGCTGATATACAGCCGTCCCAAGTCTTTTAATTCAGTAAGTGCATCTATGGATGTAATGTAATTATTGCGAACATCGATCTCGCGAAGCTGGGTTAGGTGCGCCAGCGGTGTGAGATCCTCAATCTCATTCCCATATAATCGGAGGTGAGTCAGATTGGTTGCATATTCGAGACCGGACAGGCTGTGAATACCTGCATTGCTCAGATCCACCACCTCAAGCTGCTCCAGATCCGTTGAAGTTAATGGCATATCCAGAGGTTTGTTCAGGATTAACTTCAGTCCGTCCTCCAAAGCGGGATCTTCAATGATTCCCTCGCCCAAGTCCGTAGTTGTGTAAGCCATGGCTTGCCCCGATGCCCCGAGACTAAGGATGAATACTAGAAATAATAGCGTCATTCTTCTCATTGCATGCATTCCCTCCGATTTTTAGAATTATAAAATAATCCGAACAGATTGAGTTAGTGAAGGTTGTTCTGCCCACGGGAGTGTTCAGTGTGAATTGAAGAGTTTAACATATACAGGTTCGGCTCAAAGCACATCTATAGTTATTAACCCGTCAACGGGAAAAAGGAACAAGGAATTTCGTAATGGGTATTTCTCTACTTCTATTCTATATGAAACAAACCCTGCTCTGCACTCTTCAGAGACATGTTTATCAAAAAAAATAAAACATCTCCCGCAGACCCTATTCAACCCACCCTTGAAAAGGGTAAAGATGAAGTAAAGATGCCAATTTGGAGGGGAAGATGTGAGTATGCGCCAAGCCATGATCATTAGTAATCCATCGTCAGGTAAGGAAGAGGCCGAGCAGTATGTGTCCCAAGTCAGAGAAATTCTGGAGTCACAGCAGTATGAGGTGGTGGTTAATGAGACGGCCGGGGAAGGTGATGCCACCAACTACTGTCTGAGCGCCTGCAAAGACGGCTGTGATCTGGTCATCTCCATCGGAGGCGACGGTACGCTGCATGAGACGATTAACGGCATGATGGATCAGGATCATCGTCCCCGATTAGGCGTTATACCGCTAGGTACGGTGAATGATTTTGCGCGTGCGCTGAATATCTCGCTTGACCCGGAAGAAGCCATTAGGCAGTTACGTTCGAATCAGACCCATATCGTGGATCTGGGGAAAATCAATGATCGCCTGTTTGCCAACGTTGTGGCTGCAGGTTCTTTGGCAGAAGCTTTGTTCTCCGTATCCTCGGAAGAAAAGTCGAAGTTGGGATCATTCGCATATCTCAAAGAAGGCTTGAAAGACCTGGTGAATACACCAGCCAATCATCTAACCATCGAATATGACGGACAGCTCTGGGAGGGGGAATCGCCACTTTTTCTGGCGGCGCTGACCAACTCGGTCGGAGGATTCGAGAAGTTGTCCCCGGATGCAGAGGTGGACGATGGTCTGATACATTGTTTTGTTGTTCGTAATATCAGTGTGTTCAACAGTCTGACCCTGGGCACCTCCCTGTTATTTGGTAGTCTGAAAGACCATAAGGACGTGGACTATTTTACAGCCAAAGAAGTTCATGTTCGCTCAGACGAAGCCATTCGCACTAATGTAGATGGGGAAGAAGGTCCTGCCCTGCCGATTCATATCCGTGTCCTGCCAAGGCATATTGAGGTCATTATACCGGAAGAAGTATAGTTTATTCTTTTGGATCTATAGGCTGGAATGAAGAACCTATCATTTCTCCATATGAATGTAGGATAAAGCTATTGAAACCGATTGCAGATATATGTCACAATCAAAGGTAAGATACACGATAATATTCGAATATGGAGGGAAAACATCTTGAGAACGATTAAATTGGGCAGCAGTGCACTAGAAGTACCTGTAGTCGCGGTGGGCTGCATGCGGATTAATTCACTAGACGGTAAGGAAGCCGAACATTTTGTTCGTTCTGCAATGGAGGTTGGCGCGAATTTCTTTGACCATGCCGACATTTATGGTACAGGAACATGTGAGGAGATCTTCGCCGAAGCAGTACAGATGAATCCCCAAGTTCGTGAAAATATGATTCTTCAATCCAAATGCGGTATCCGCAAAGGCATGTTTGATTTCTCCAAAGAGCACATCCTGAATTCAGTCGATGGCATCCTGCAACGTCTGAAAACGGAATATCTTGACGTTCTGCTGTTGCACCGTCCTGATGCATTGGTTGAGCCGGAGGAAGTGGCTGAAGCCTTTGATCAACTGGAGCGCGAAGGTAAAGTGCGTCACTTCGGGGTATCCAACCAGAATCCGAACCAGATCGAATTGTTGAAAAAATACGTGAAACAGCCACTGGTAGCCAACCAGTTGCAGATGAGTATTACCAATACCACGATGATTGACAGTGGCATTAATGTGAACATGGAGAACGATGCCGCGGTTAACCGTGACGGTAGCATTCTTGATTACTGTCGTCTGCATGATATCACCATTCAGCCGTGGTCCCCGTTCCAGTACGGATTCTTCGAAGGTGTATTCCTGGGTAGCGACAAGTTCCCGGAATTGAATGCAAAGATTGACGAGATTGCTGTGAAGTATGACGTGAGCAATACAACGATTGCAATCGCATGGTTGCTTCGTCACCCTGCGCAGATGCAACCTGTGACAGGCACGATGAACATTGAACGTCTGCAAGACTGTGTAAAAGCAGGAGATGTTCATCTCACTCGTCCAGAGTGGTATGAAATTTACCGTGCGGCAGGTAATATACTGCCTTAAATCCAAGTTATAGTGAGTATACTGACTGCTGAGTCAGTTGAGAGCACGAGCCCGTAGATGGCTCGTGTTTTTTGTCTAATTTCAGGTTTGATGCCAGACGTGTTTCCGATATAAAATAAGGATAGGATTGTCCGTTTTATAAAAGGATTAAAATGGTTTTAATACAAATTAGTTGAAATTATTATATTGACCGATACTTTCTAATTACATATAATTACTTTTGCATACCGATAATCCCGTTTATGTTTTTTATTTTGGAGGGTGGTGTTCGTTTGGAGTCGACAACCACGATACGCGATCACTTGGAAAGTTATCTGAAGCGTGAACAGATGTCCATTAGTCATTTTTCGGAAACGTCAGGGATTAATTCGGGTACGCTCAGCAATATTTTGAATAAAAATCGGCCTATTGCCATGCAGCAGTTGGATCGCATTACTTCCGCCATGAGACTGGAAGAAGGTTACTTCTATGAGTTATACATAGACGAGTGTTTTGTACACGCGACCCCGGACTGGCGAAGACTGGGACCCTTCCTTCATCGCTGTGCCGAGTTGGACAAGTTGGACTGTATTGAAGAGGTTATTCGTCTGATGATGGATAATCTATCCTATATTCCTTTGTTATTTGATGTGGCTGAAGAGTTCTACCAAGCGGGTAAATTCAAAGCAGCCATCCTTCTATATGAAAACATCGCCGAGAGTGAGAAAATGCAACATTCCGAGCGGCTTGCACTCTGTCAGTATCGACTGTTCAGGTTGGGGCTAACCAATGATCAGCACCGAAATCTGATTATTGCATCTCGGTTCGAATATTATGTGGATCGGCTGGATGAACGCTACCAGTTGGATGCGCTTAACGAACTGATTAATGCTTTTGGAGCATTGCATAGATGGGACAAGGTTCAGGAGTTATCTGAAAAATTGAAAATAAAAGCGTCCATCCATTATGAGATGAATGGCCGAAGGAAACAAGAAGAGACAAAAAGACCAATTGTTTTCTATATTCTATACTCCGATCTAGCTGCAGGAAGTGCCTGTTATCAATTGAAGGACTACACTGAGGCACTTAAATATGTTTCTTTATATTCGGATAATCGCTGGGTGAGGAACCCGGATAAAGATGAAATCGTAGTTATGAATCAGTTTCAAGAATGGGCTGAAGCTAATCGATATATATATCATTTAATGGGTGGACAGTTTGAGGTATTACCAGATTACCTGGCGTATATCTCGACGAAGGAAAATGAGATATTCCCAGCGCTTTGTGATATTGTAACGGCGGCTAATCGCTATGATAAGGATATTGATCATGTTCTCAAACAGTATGAATCCTACTTCACTTATCAGGAACAGAGTAACCGAATTGGTAAAGTAAGCAGACAAGTTACGGATGATCGATATTTACGACTTTTAGCAGATTTGGGTGCATATTATTTAAAGAAAGACGAGTATCATTTAGGTATAGAATTTGTGCTAGATAGTTTAAAATTTTCTATTGAAATTAGCAGTGGACGAGGTATGCTTAGAGGTGTCGGACTGTTTGAGCAATACCGGGAATTTGCATCTGAGACGGCGAAACAGCAATACAAAATGATAATTAGTGAGGTGCAGAAACTCAATGAAGAGAAAGTTGGCTTTGCTGATAGCTACCTGTAGTATCGTTGTATTCATCGTAGCTCCTGCTACGGAACCTGTCCCAGGCAAGGAAAGCCCGAATCCCGAAAGCCCGAACCCCGAAATTATGAGACCCGCTGATCATGGATTTGGAACTTAATAAAAGTAAAGAACGCTTCTGAATTCATTTCAGAAGCGTTCTTTTTTTGTGTATCAAAGTGGAAGAATAAGTATGTCGTATCTCACATGCGCTTATGATTGGCATAATACACTAAAATATGACAAAAAGGAGGGGTACTATGGATCGCCTGGATTTGATATCACGGATCGAAGATGCCAGACAGTTGTTATATCGCATGCATATGGAATACGGTAGTCTGCTTCATCCGGAAGTGATCCAGCAATCCGTAGTCCTGGACGGGCTTATTAATCAATACAACAGAGCAAAGGTAGGAAAGGCGATGAATTAAGTTCGCCTATTTACATTTGCGTCTTTGTATACTATAGTTAGTTACATGAGTAACTAACCGACTAACTGACCAATGAATACGTATGAAAGTTGGAAGCACATGAAATCGACTTTGGATGAATCTCAGCCTATTTTTCATCAGATTGCTACGATGATTATGGACGATATTGTGGAGGGCAGATTGAAGGTGGAAGAACAGGTTCCCTCAACCAATGAACTGTCACGCTTCTACAATATCAATCCGGCTACAGCCCGCAAAGGACTGCAGGAACTCGTGGACAAGGGGATTATATACAAACAGCGAGGTGTTGGAATGTTTGTTGCAAAGGGAGCAAGAGAAGCATTGCTCGTTGAACGGAAGCAAGATTTTTATGAAGAATACATCAAGCCTTTACTTGAAGAAGCCAGACGGATTCACATGAATGAAGACATGATCATTGATCTGATTCGTGGCAAGAAGGATAAGGAGAGTGAGTTATGATTCATATGGAGCAGGTCAACTACAGCTACCAGAAGACACCCGTTCTGAACCAGGTTACGCTACATGAGAGTGAGCCAATCATTAGTGCGATCTGGGGAAGAAATGGAGCGGGGAAAACAACCATGATGAGTTTACTTGCAGGGCATAACCGCCCGGACAGTGGAACCGTTCAGATCATGGGTCAAGACCCCTATAATAATCTGGCTGCCCAAGAGCATCTGTGCTACATCCAGGAGAATCATCCCCTGGGGAAAAACTGGACGGTTAGTGACATGGTTCAAATGGGGCAATATTTTCACCCGCAGTGGAATCAGGATTTGGCGGAACGTTTAATCGATGTGTTCGAACTACCGGCGAAGAAAAAGATCGTTAAATTTTCGAAAGGCATGAAGACTGCTGCCCAGATTATATTGGGTCTTGCCAGTAATGCAAAGATAACCATTCTGGATGAACCTACCAATGGACTCGATGCTGAGAAGCGTAAATTCTTCTACAATGCGCTACTGGAAAGTTATGAAGATAACCCGCGTCTGATTCTCATATCCAGTCATCACATTGAGGAGATTCAGCCTTTGTGTGAGTCCCTTATCGTTTTGCAAGCCGGAGAGGTGTTGTTAAATCAATCGATGGAAGAGATGCGCGAAAAAGGAGTTCTTCTAACAGGGGGAATTGATGATATTAACCGAGTTACATCAGGTGTTAAAGTTATAGAGTCTTCTCAGATGGGATCGACTGTAAAAGTGATGATTGATGAGCCCTACTCGAAAATGTGGAAGGATATCGCTCATTCACAGGGGCTTTCCATTGAGAAAGCGACATTACAAGATTATTTGGTTAACAGGACCCGTAATCAAGAGGGGGTTAAACCATGAACGCAGTAAAAGGTACGAACCGACTGATTCGCGATGATATGCGTTTGTTTCTGAGCATATTTTCATCCATCGCTCTAATGCTCGCCGTTGTATATCTGGCCATTGGCTTCATATTTGATGTCTCGTATGCTACGCAACTGTTTGGTCCCATGTACGGAGGGATATGTGCGTTTGCCATCGGGGGAATGATTACACTGTTTCCGGTTGCGATTGGTATGGGCAGTACACGAATTCAATTCATGAAATCCTTCTATATGAATTCGGTATGGATGGTTGCAGGCACCATGATCATTCTGCATGTGGCGTACTTCCTCTTACACCTGCTTCAGGAAAAAGGAATTGTTGACGTAACCCTTTATCAACCGGGCATGTTGTATTCAAGTGAATATCATTTCTTATCCTACCTGTGGATCGATCTGATGTGCGGCTTTCTTGTACTGGGAATCTCTGTCTTCCCAACGGTTTGTTGGATGCGCTTGGGGATGCGTAACTTCTTCATTATGTTCTTTGGGGTAGGCCTAATGATCACTCTGATCGTTGTCTTCGCAGATCTTGGGGAGTGGATGAAGTGGTTTGCGAATGTGAATATGATGACACTGTTCACCGTTCTGGGATGTATTGGTGGTGCGCTACTTCTATCTACGTACCCGATGATGAAGAATGCGCCGCTTACCATGAAAACCAAAAAAGACTGACAGGAAACAGTTATAAAGGAACGGGGCAAGGAATCTAAGCGAAATCTCCGAAATTAGAAAACACGAGTGCGAACACGCCTCGTGTTTTTTGTATCATCCTAAATCATTGGATTTACCTATTCAACAATCTTTATACGTAATTCCAAATGAAGGTGCATCCCTTAAGCTTGAGCCTGCGGTTTGAATCCTTCGTCTTTGAGGTACTCGCCGGCTTCGCTACGTGACTCAAAAGCCATATCCAGATTATCACCGGAATATACATACCACATGTCATCTTCGTATTTTAAAGTCAGCGTATGTCCATCTTCATCGATCCACGTTCCGCCACCCGTAGAGGTTGTAGACAATACAGGAGCAGTAGCTTTTACTTGTTCTGGCTCTTCGAATTCAACTGCGTTGGGATTGTGAGACATCGCTTGGATCGTTTCATCTAACAATGTGCGCAGATCTGCTTCGGAGTAATCACGAATATTGACGAATCCTTTAGCATCGGTCTCACAGTTAGGCAGTAGCCCTGCATAGATATAACCGTTTCCGTTAGGATGAATATGGAGAGCAACAATTTTTTTATCATACGCACTATCCTCGTAGTGGAAATTAACTCGACCGAGAGAAACATCTTTGCGTTGCAGTTGGGGATACGATTGTAGCACTTCTAGCTTTTGTTCCACGTTAAGCATAATTGCCTCCTGTAAATGTTCAATAGAGGTGATTATAACATGCCCTCCTGTTAATTTCCCGATAAAATGTTTCTCCCCAGTTCTTTTAGGTGTTCCATAACTTGCAGATAGGGATATGGCCCGTAACTTACACGTGCTACACCCAGTGTGGCAAGCTGTTTTGGTGAAGGCTCAGGAGACGTAACCATGACGTTAATTGGCAGCGGTGAACGCTCACACAATTCCTGAATCAGTTGGTGATCCTGCAAACCGGGTACAAACAGACCACTGGCTCCTGCATCTGCATAATGGCTCGAACGTATAAGTGCTTCCTCCAGGAGAGAGTGGTTATGGTGTTCAGGTGCATGTTGTAGAAAAATATCTGTGCGGGCGTTAATGAACAACGGGATGCCTGCCTGCTGCGCAGCTTCCCGGGCGGCGGACAATCTCGGGCATTGCTCCTCCACAGTGTACAATCCCAAGCCAGCGGGAAGTTGATCTTCAATGTTGATTCCTACAGCACCATGATCGATGACTTGCAGGATATTTTGCTTCACTTCTGACACAGACCTCCCATACCCTCCCTCTATATCGATCGTTACAGGCAGATCCACGCTCGCTGTAATCCGTGCGAGATTGGCAAGCACCAGATGGAATGGCATGGCTTCACCATCGCGTTCACCGTGGGCCGCAGCAACGGACCAGCTTCCGGTAGCAATGGCCGTTGCTCCAGCGGATTGGATGGCTTGTGCGCTTCCGGCATCCCACACATTGACCAGAACAAGTGGTTTTCCTTTCACATGGTATTGTTGGAACAACGCTGCTTTTTCTTCTAAGGTACTCATATTATGTTGACTCTCCTTTGTTATATCATGCATTCCTTTGGACATTTGATACGTACTTCATTACTTCATTCTGTTTTTCAGCTACCCTGTTTTTGTTTCTCATGAGTCAAAAGCCAGTTTTTGCGAGTTAATCCCCCGCCATATCCACCCAGTTCACCACTGGCATTGATTACACGGTGACATGGAATCACAATCGCAAGCTGATTGGCCCCATTCGCCTGTGCCACAGCTCGGCAAGCAGTCGGTTTTCCCAGTGCATTTGCAATCTCTTGATATGACCTCGTTTCACCAGCCGGAATGGCCAGCAACTCGTCCCACACACGCTTCTGAAATGGTGTTCCTAAACAGAACAACGGTGTGTCGAATGCTGTCCGAATACCTTGAAAGTACTCGTTTAGTTCACGCTCAATGGACTGGATGGGAGCTGTAGTGCCGGGTACAATCGCTGATTTGGTTCGTTTGCGCAGACGCTCAACTTCGCGCTCCAGACCTCTGCGGTCCACAAATTCCAGTAAATATAGCGACTCCTCATCTGCGATGGCCATCATCGGGCCGAGGCGGGTGTCAATCCAGGACGCTTTTAGGATATGTCCTTCATCGACTTGTGTAGGGGCAGCACCCATGATCCGTGAAAAGGCATCGCGGAAGCCGCTGCTTGATTCATATCCGGTAGATAATTGGCTATCAATCACGGTGCGGCCGGAGCGAATATTTTTCAGGGCAAGTCCCATGCGGCGAGCGCGAGCATATTCTACAAAGGTCATGCCGAACCGCTTCTTGAATTGTCGGCGAGCAGTGGATTCGTCGATGGAGAGGGCCTTGAAATCCTGTTCTTTCCAGCGTTTCTCCGGATTTTTCTCCACAGCTTCCACTAATATGCGAACGACATCGGATACTTGGTTAGGGTGAGAAAGTGGACGACAGCGCTGGCAAGGGCGATAAGAGGCCAGAAGTGCCTGTTGAGCCGTCTCATAGAATTCGCAGTTTTCGAATTTTGGCTTTCGCGCAGGGCATGTGGGACGACAGAACACACCTGTGGTTCGGACTCCAACATAGAATAAACCCTCGTATTCCGAATCCTTGGCTACAAGCGCCTCGTAATATTGTTCCTTCAGATCAGCAGAAATCATGGGGGCACGTCCTTACTCATTAGAATCTTTATCTATACCTATTATAGAAAAACGTTGCAGCAAGCATCGCCGAAAATCAGGCATGAATATTGGATAAATTGAATCTGATATAACATTGAAATTCGGTTGTTCAGAATTTGTTTAGAGTGAACTGGTAGTATAGACCTATCAGGGTAGGGTGACTTAGGCAAAGATACCTATATAGTGAAAAAGCGAGTTATTGATCATTCATTGTTATAGGAAAAATACATAGGTAAACATGAAATTAAAGATTAGCGGAATGAAAGTCTGGAGGTCGACTAGAATGAAATATTCCACGTACAAAAGTATTTATGAATCCGCTTATACCAAAACGTCCGAGTCTCGCACCATGTATGTTAAAGGTCAATTCATGCAGCGTGTGAAGACGCCAGCCTGGCTAATGAAGATCGTCACTATAACTCTAATTATAATCATAGGGTGTAGTGCTGTATTCACTGCATTTGCCGGGGATGAGCAATTGTTGTCGGGGGACCAGATCGTTGTATCTCAGGGAGATACACTGTGGGGCATTTCATTGGCACATAAACCTCAGCAGATGGACACTCGTGTGTATGTAGAAGCTATCAAGAAAGTGAACAAAATCGAGCATACCGCCATCCAGATTGGACAAGTGTTGGTCTTGCCTGGGTTTGATCGATAAAATAATACGTGTATGAAGTCATGAACAGAGTTCTTTTTTTAATCATCGAGGTGCAGTTACATACTGAATTTATTAATCATTTACATATAATGGAGCTTCATGTGGGACGATATGGTGTAGTGATTAATAAGTGGCGTGTTGGATATACGTGCCGAAGATGAATGAAGGGAGAATTAGATGATGAAAATAAATATAAAGAAATCTGCACTTTGCATGTCTGTGCTCTGTATTTCGCTATTCGTCAGTGCCTGTGGTGCCAAGAACAATAATGAATCGGTTCAGGAGCACGCCTATCCGCAATCGAAGCAACCCGTAGAGGAAGCTGGAGAAAACTCTGTACCGAATGCGGATGCGAAGAATAACAATAGCCAAGGCAGTGCCAGTGGTGATGAGGGCAAGCCTACAGCTCAATCGGAATCAACTGAACCGTCTGAGCAGATTGATATCGTCATTGACCAGTCGGAGAAACCGAGCGAGGGTAACAGCTTTGATTTTGGAATTAAACAGGTTCCGAAGGGGTATACACTAACGGAGATGCGGTGGACGTCTAACACGGTGACGATTGTGAATTCACTACAGGAAGCCATTGAACATGGTGGAAATGGTGAAGAGGGTTTTTACTTTAGCGGCAATGGACAGTTCTCTGGCTTTATCTATTCGGATGAGATGAAGGGCGAGCGGGGCAAAGCGACATTTGTGTTCACAAACGATGAGGGGAACGAAATCATGTCCGAAAAAGAAATTACGTTGAAGTAGCGCAGGCATATCATGAAGGGTCCGTCTAGAGCCTGTTGAACAGGAAAAGCAGCCACTTGGGCTGCTTTTTTTGACATACATAATTACAAGATCGTCGATCTATCTGTTGTGTTGCTACATAAAGTCAAAGAAATAACGTACCACGTGGAACATAACCGGAGAGGTATAGGTCAGGCTGTCGACCCGGCTCAGGTAGCTTTTTTTGAGCGAATCGAACTTGTTGTCATCTCCAATTAACAGATCGCGCTTCAGTACAGACACCGTCAGACTACCGAAGAATCCAGCCAAACTGATCAACACCCCGATGAACAGCGAGAATTTCCAATCAAATGGCGTCAGGTAGGGATGGATCAAATAAGACGTTGCTGTCGTTACAATAAACGCACACGCAAACCCTTCCCAGGTGACAAATGGATTGGCGGTAGGCACCACTTTTCGTTTGCCTAGATAGAGAGAGACCAGATAGTGCACCACATCATTAAGCTGTGTTAGCACGACCAAGAACAGCACCAGCTTGGAGCCGTACTCCGGTGAGGCAAATGGGAAATAGGCCAAGTGGCTCAGTCCAAACACCATCAGCATTAGTCCCCATTGTGTGGAGCTGACACTGCGCAGGAAACCGACCGTACCTTTGTTAATCAGACGTGGCAGGGGCAGCACTAGGAACACATATAGGGGAATAAACACGATAAACATGCCATACCATCCAATGTAGATCCAGTAGAACTGAACCGGAATCGCCAGATACGCCCATAGGAACAGCCTGCGGTCGGCTTTGCGTGTACTGCGAATCATGGAGAAGTATTCTTTGAGTGAGAAGAATGCAAGCACCATGAGGGAGATGAGGGACACGATGGGGTTAAAAAGGGTGGCGAGGCAGAAGATCACAAACATACCCCACCAGGTTTTGATTTTTTGGCCGATGCCTGAATAGTCTTTGCTTGGCTGAAGCTTTGCAATAATTTTGTACACGATATGTATCACAAGTAAAGCTGTGAAGATTAACGTTAGTGTAAAGAGTGAACTGCTCACGTACCGATCACCTGCTTATTCAAAGTAAGATTCCATTGTAGGGTACCTATGTTATTATGAAGGAATAGTGCCAACTTGATAAGGGGAAATTTTGCTATGACAGATGAACGCTCCATCTATATCTTGCTTACGAATACAGGAACGCTGTTTACCAAGGTTATTCAGAGCTATACCCGAGCGCCATATAATCACGCATCGATCTCATTTGACCGGGAGTTAACCGAACTGTACAGCTTCGGCCGCAAGCATCCGAGCAATCCGCTGAATGGTGGGTTTGTGAAGGAGAATATTCAGACAGGTACATACAGCAAGTATCCCAATACCACATGTGTCATATACAAGCTTCAGGTGACGGATCGTGAAGTGGAAAAGATGAAACGTGTGCTGCACATCTTCATCCGCAGCCGCCAGAAATATATGTACAATCTGCTCGGCGTGATCGGCATTACACTCAAGGAACCGGTGGAGTTCAGCAACTCCTACTTCTGCTCCCAATTTGTAGCCGAGATTCTACAGCGTTCGGGAATCAAACTGTGGAATAAACTGCCGGCGCTGGTGACACCGGATGATTTTCGCCAGAGTGAACGATTGCAACTGGTTTATGAAGGGAAACTAAGTGAGTATACGCTGGGGAGTGCAGAGCAAGAGTAGGGTAGGTGTGTGCTGGTGCTTGCCAAGCAAATCGAACCATGAAACAGCCTGCTGCCACGAATGACGAGGCAACAGGCTGTTTGTGTACTTCATATGGATGAAGGTGAGGATGAGGATCGGTCAAAATCAACCTCTTCAAGGAATTCGATCACTTCACCATTCGGACTGTGGACGAGCGCATTTCTAACCCGAAGTGCAGGTTCGCCAAGCGATATCCAATCCGGTTCAACGTAGGCCTTGGCTCCATGGGCGAGCGCTCGCTGATAGATATCTTCTATATCATGCACGTAAAAGGCGAAATGTAACAGTGCGCCGTGCCGGACCGCTTCAGGAGAGGTGGCAGGTTCACCCTCGGCAGGAATGACTGCTTTTGGATCAAATACCTCAATACAGGTGCGCTGATCCGGAGAGATCAGCATACATGCCTCGGTAATGTGGAAGGAAGGCAAACTCCAGGAGTGACCGACCTTGAATCCCAATACTTTTATATAAAACGCCAGAGTATCTTCGTAATTACGAGCCTGAATGGCTACATGTGCAAGTCCAATAACACTCACATTACATCGCTCCTTCTTCAGATTGTATTCTAAAGTATAGGGTTAATATCGCATTGGAACCATACAATATCAAAGGATATAATGAGATAGAATCTAACTATTTTTAGCTAATTTATTAGAAAAACCTTATTAAATAAGCCGACGACTCGGAGGTCTTACAAATGGAACACATAATAGATGAAATCGATCAGCAGATTATGCGCTTGCTGCAACATCATGCACGTATCCCCGTTGCACAGATAAGCAAAGAAATTAACATGTCCCAACCTTCGGTTAAGGAAAGAATTCTGAAACTGGAGGAGAGAGGTGTAATAACGGGATATTCAACCATCTATAATCTGGCCCGGTTAAACCGTGGAACCACGACATTTATTTTGCTCAAAACAGAGCATTGCGACGAGTTGGTCCAGTTCTGTGAACAGGCTATCGAAGTCACGGATGTCTATCGGATTAGCGGTGAATATAACTATCTGATCAAGGTACAGACGGCGTCCATTGAAGAACTTGCCGAATTTCAGGATTCACTGGTGAAGCTGGGACCCTCCAAATCCCATATCAGCATGAAAAATATTATGGAAAACCGTGTTCTCCTTTAAGATATGAGAGAGACTAGAGAGAAGACATTTGTTCTGGCACCGGATTCGTTCAAAGAAAGCATGACAGCAAAAGAAGTATGTATCGCGATGGAAAAAGGGTTGCGTAAAATATATCCGACGGCACGCTATATTCATGTACCTATGGCAGATGGTGGGGAAGGTACGGTTCAGTCCCTTGTGGATGCTTCCGGCGGTGTCCTTCACCAGCACGAGGTGAGCGGACCATTGGGTCAGACAGTCACTGCACAGTATGGCATTCTGGGTGGCGGAACAACGGCGGCCATCGAGATGGCGTCGGCCAGCGGCATCCACTTGGTTACCAAGGAGACCCGGGACCCGCTCCGGACGACAACCTATGGAACAGGCGAGTTGATTCGCGCATGTCTGGACCTTGGCATACGCAAGATCATCATTGGCATTGGTGGTAGCGCGACCAACGACGGTGGGGCTGGCATGGCTGAAGCACTTGGTGCGAAGTTTCTGGATGCACAGGGTCAGCCGCTTGCGCGTGGGGGCGGGGCTTTGGATCAACTGGCTCAGATTGATGTATCTGGTCTGGATGAGCGTTTGCAGGAAGTGGAGTTCATTGTGGCCTGTGATGTGACCAATCCCCTATGTGGGGAGCATGGCGCATCAAGGGTGTTTGGACCACAAAAAGGGGCAACTCCAGAGATGGTTGAACAGCTGGACGCGAATTTGTCCCATTATGCAGATGTGGTGAAACAGCAGCTTCATAAAGATATCCGAGATGTACAAGGAGCCGGAGCGGCTGGTGGATTGGGCGCGGGACTTTTGATTTTTACACAGGCTGTATTACGTAAAGGGATTGAGATTGTCATTGAATATACTGAGTTGCGTGAAAAGTTGATTGCTGCGGATGTGGTATTTACGGGTGAAGGCGGCATCGACTTCCAAACGAAATTTGGCAAGACCCCCTATGGTGTTGCTCGGGCAGCCAAGGAAGCGGGTAAACCTGTGATTGCCCTTGCAGGTTGTGTGGGCGAAGGGATTGACACCCTCTACGCGGAAGGCATCGATGCCATATTTGGTATTGTGCCTGGAGCAGCAGATCTGGATCGACTATTGCGAGAAGGCCCGGAGAATGTGGAACGTACCGCCGAGAATATTGCAAGAGTACTGAAGTTGGGGTTACTTTCTTAGGTCAGTGACCATCTGGATCGTATAGGGTCGGATTGCGGATTGGAATGTGATGTGACAAAGACGGGATACGGATATGCCTGATATCAGGTGATCTGTCTCTCGTCTTTTTTGCTGTGAAGTTCCATTGTATAGTTGTCGTTCAAGTCGCTTCGTTCGCGTTATTTTTACCCTTGATGGCACAATGAAGAAATTGCACATACAGTTACGTATCTGATGGCCAATATGTTCACGACGGGCAGCACATTGTATGTGGATGGCGGGTACACCTTGATTTAAGGGCTGGAGTTATATAGGTCCCAAAGAATACTTTTTTTAAAATAAAATGATGAATTTTGGCGAAAAAAATTGAGATCTATCCTGTTTTTGTACTACAGGATGGATCTTTTTCCTTTTATTTGCTCTTTTTGTTTAGATTCTGTTTATCGCAGTGCACTACAATAGGCCTTACGTATCAGATGGATTGAATTTATATGTAAAAAACATGAGATAGGGAGGATCAAGTACATGAATTACAAAAAGCTGATAAGCTACCTTTTAATTGCGGTTTTGTTGTTACAGGTGGTTAGTGTGGGTGGGGTTGCAAGTGCTGACCCGTTTACTCCGTTGGATCAACTTAATATGGAGAGAGACATGTATGTTGAGTCGGATGAGGGTACGACGATGACCAATGTTCAAAATTTACTTGAACAACAAGATTTAATCACACTACCTGAAGATTATGAAGCATTAAACGATAATCAAAAATATGAAATTGCCAGAGGCATGGTCTTGCTGCTTCCACTGGAGTTCTCATATGAGAACAACAATCAGGCCAATTACGTATTTGATTTGGTGCACCATCTTATCACACTTCCTAAGCAGACTGAGTCGAGCGCATTGCAGTACAACATCACTCTGGTTTATAGCCTGCTGGCAGAATGGTCCACTTATTTCCCGAATGTTGGTAAACCTGATTGGACACAAGCTGGTAATCATTATATGAATTTGACGGGTGCAGACTTGCCAATGTTTGTGAGCTATCTTATGTTCTATAATATTATATTCATGAATTCTAGCGATCCTACGCAATTTAATAGTCAGTTGGAATTTATGGTTTCTAAGATATCAGAATATAAAGAACTGAATGGAGCACTTGACCTTTCCAGCATGGAAGCATCATTGGATAATCTTTATGGTAAGTATGACTTCATTCAAATGCATGTCATTTTTAATCCAAATCCTAACATCCAGCCTTTTGTTTTTGATATGGGGAAAATGTCGACCATCCAGAATGATGTAGCCACTAAATCCGAACTTGCACAATGGATGATTGATCATAAGCCGCAGAACGGTTATGAAACGGTATCTGAAGTTCAAACTACGTTTGATGCGTTCTTTAATAAGGATACACCGCTGACCAAGTATAACGAACTGAAGAAAGAAGCAGATCGGGGTAACAGCAATGATTTTATCCAAGATATGATTGCATTACTGCGCGATGAACAATTCATCACTGAGCCTGATTTCAAGATGCTTTCTGTCAAAGATCAGGAGGATATCGCAATATACTTACTGGATATAGATCCACCAACGAATGCTGGATATGAGAATAATAAACAGGTCCAATTCATGGTGCAAGTAGCCTTGAAGGCACTTGAAGTCATTCGCGAAATTGATGGACCAAACGCAATAACTGCACTTGATGAGTTTTATAAAAAGCAAGCAAAACGAGTAGATTATTTCAAGGAGCCCGATGCAGAAGGGGAATACTACCGACTTATTGATACTTACCTCACATCCTCCGAAATGGACAAATGGATGACTAAGTATCGATATGCAATTAGGCTGAAAGGGAAAGAGTCCATCTCCCGAGTAGTCAAATTCACGGACACTGCTGTTGAAAGAACACCTTATCTTAACCAGGCCTTAACGGAAGCAGAAGTGTTGGAGTCTTTGGAGCAACTCCGATCTATTCAGAAAGATGTTGAGAAATATAACTCCGATTACCCAGAAAGTCCGTTGGAGTCTTTCCCTTTGGACTTTACCAAAATAGATACCTTAACGAACGAGTATCAGCAACAATTAGCAGATCATATGATCGAACTTCGACCAAGCGGAGGGTTTGTAAACTATAATGCAATCCAGACTGCATTTAATAAATTTTTCCCGGATGATAACGAAAGCAATCCATTGAGTGTCTTAAATACTGCAAAGAGCAACAGTAATATAGCGGCTATGCGAATGGCTATGGAAGATCCGGATCTGGGTATTACTTTACCCAATGGATACGGTGCCTTGTCTCTGCAGGTTAGAGATTTCATTGCGGGATTCCTGATTGAATATGTAAATAAAGATTACAAAAACAAAGAACAGGTCCAATATATGATTGAACTTGGTGTATTGGCACAATCTGTTTGGGAGCAGAGGGAACTCAGTGTTCTTAGGAATAAACTGGATCTGCTCGCTCAGCAATTAGTAAATGGACCTAATCACTTTAATGACCAACAGACATATGTGTTACGCAGCCTTGGACAACAACATTTGGAACGTAGCAAAGTAGATAAAGGTGTACTGGCATTCAATTACTTGCATCTAGTTGCATTCGAAAGGTTGGAAGGAGTGTCTAAAGGGGATATTGTTGATCCGGATATTGTCCTGAATCTCCTCTCTATGCCTATCGATTCATTTGAGCAAGCTACCTCTATACCGCGAATGGATCAATGGCTTGATAAAGCAATGAAAGATCAGATTAAAGGTGAAGCATTCTTCAGCAAATACAAATTTAATCTTAGAGGCGCTCTTGATTTATCCAAAAGGGCAGAACTCAGTCCTGAAGGCCAAAAGGAATTGGCTGAATGGGTCCTAAATGAACAAGACAGTTACGAGGATGTTGGGAATCTACAAAATGTATTTAACCGATTCTTTACGGCTCCTAATGTGAAGGGCAATGACATCAATAACACCCTAACAGGCTTGGACAATACGATGGAGATTTCCTTCGACAATAAGTTGCACTGGATTGATGTTGCCTTCATTCAAAAAATGGACCTTAGCGGCAACAAAACGGTATGGGTTCGTTACAAAGCAATCAGCGATGAACTGCCAGGCCGCGCTGTGAAGTTTGTCTTTACACAGAATGGTGATAGCAATACAGATAATGGCAATACTCCAACGCCTAACCCGGATGGAAACACAGGTGGTGGTGGTGGAGGTGGTGGAGGTTCGTCCACAACTTCACCAGTAACCTCTACACCTGCACCTTCAACGAGACAAGAGCAGATCGTGGTTGACGTTAATGGAACAAACGGTACCAACCTGACCAAAACGCCAATTACCCGTACAACCGAAACCAACGGCACGATCAAAGATCTGGTGAAAATGACCGAAGCCATTGCCAAGGAATCGGTAGAAAAAGCGAAACAATTGAACATGAACACCGCACGCATTGTTATTCCAGATACCAAAGATTCCGTGTCCGAGACACGTATTGAACTGCCTAAAGCAGCGGTAAAAGAACTGAATGATGGCTCGCTCAAGCTGGAGATTTCCACTGAAAATGTAGTGATTTCCGTTCCGACGAATTCCATCGCCGGATTTGATCAAGACTTGTACTTCCGCGTTGTACCTTTGAAAAAGGAATCCGAGCGCAAAGAAGTTGAAGAGCGTGCGAAGAAAGAGCAATTGATTCAACAAGTTGCTCCGAATACGAATGTTCGTGTACTGGCTCGTCCGGTAGAGATCGACACGAATATGCAGAGCCGCGAAGTGACACTCACATTGCCACTGCGTGACAGTCTGCCAACCGATCCGGCTGCTCGTCAGCAAGCATTGGACAACCTGGCGATCTATATCGAA